>NZ_JASMRU010000013.1 GCF_030462585.1 Pseudomonas sp. CAN1
GTGAGGCCGATGCCGACCATCCAGGCTTTCTGCACTTCCTGCGGGCGGTTCAGGCGCTTGAGGTTCTGCGCGATCACCCAACTGCCGGCCACGGGTGTGCCGAAGAAGGTGGCGATGCCGGCGGCGGCCAGGCGGTAGAGCGGCTCGCCGGTGGCGACGCCGGGGCCGTCCTGCAGTGCGGCGGCGGGTGTCTGGAAAGGATTGTCCTGCGGTGCTGTGGTCATGTTTTCACTCCGTCGAAAACAGCCCCGGACGCACGAGGCGTCCGGGGCAAAGGGACTTACAGGTTAGCTTAAGGCTTACGCGGCTTTCGCGTGGCCCAGCGTCACGGCGCGGTTCAGCGCGCTGAACAGCGCACGGAAGCTCGCGGTGGTGATGTTTTCATCGATGCCGATGCCGTGCAGCGAACGACCACCCTCGACACGCAGTTCGATGTAGGCGGCCGCGCGGGCATTGGTGCCGGCGCCGATGGCGTGCTCGTTGTAGTCCATGATCTCGACTTCCACCGGCAGCGAGGCGACCAGGGCCTCCAGGGTGCCTTTGCCCTTGCCGTGCCAGCGATGCTGCTCGCCCTTGTGGGTCACGTCGATATCGATGGCGCAGACGCCGTTCTCTTCCTGCAGGCGGTAGTTCTTCAGGCCGAACGGGGAAACGGCCTGCAGGTACTCGGTCTGCAGCAGGGTGTAGATCTGCTCGGCGGTCATTTCCAGGCCGAGACGGTCGGTCTCGTTCTGCACCACCTGGCTGAACTCGATCTGCATGCGACGCGGCAGGCTGATGCCGTATTCCTGTTCGAGCAGGAAGGTGATGCCGCCCTTGCCGGACTGGCTGTTCACACGGATCACCGCTTCGTAGCTGCGGCCGATGTCCGCCGGGTCGATCGGCAGGTACGGCACTTCCCACACGGCGTCTTCCTGCTGCTGGGCGAAGCCCTTGCGGATGGCGTCCTGGTGGGAGCCGGAGAAGGCGGTGTGGACCAGGTCGCCGACGTACGGGTGACGCGGGTGCACCGGGATCTGGTTGCACTCTTCCACCACCTTGCGCACGGCGTCGATGTCGGAGAAGTCCAGCTCGGGGTCGATGCCCTGGGTGTACATGTTCAGCGCCATGGTCACCAGGCAGAGGTTGCCGGTGCGCTCGCCGTTGCCGAACAGGCAGCCTTCGACGCGGTCGGCGCCGGCCATCAGGGCCAGTTCCGAGGCGGCTACGCCGGTGCCACGGTCGTTGTGGGTGTGCAGGCTCAGCAGCACGCTGTCGCGCTTGTTGATCTGGCGGCCGAACCACTCGATCTGGTCGGCGTAGTTGTTCGGGGTGGCGCACTCGACGGTGGCGGGCAGGTTGAGGATCAGGCGGTTCGCCGGGGTCGGCTGGAACACGTCGATCACCGCGTTGCACACCTCGACGGCGAAGTCGGTCTCGGTGGAGCTGAACACTTCCGGCGAGTACTCGAAGCCCCACTGGGTTTCCGGCGCGGCGTCGGCCAGGCGCTTGATGGTCTGGCCAGCGGCCACGGCGATGGCTTTGACGCCGGCCTTGTCCTGGTTGAAGACGATCTTGCGGAAGCTCGGTGCGCAGGCGTTGTAGTAGTGGACGATGGCCTTCTTCGCGCCCTTCAGGGACTCGAAGGTGCGCTCGATGAGGTCGTCGCGGGCCTGGGTCAGTACCTGGATGGTGACGTCATCAGGAATGTGGTCGTTCTCGATCAGCTCACGAACGAAGTCGAAGTCGGTCTGCGAGGCGGACGGGAAGCCCACTTCGATTTCCTTCAGGCCGACCTGCACCAGGCACTTGAAGAAGCGCATCTTCTTCTCGGCGTCCATCGGCTCGATCAGCGACTGGTTGCCGTCGCGCAGGTCGGTGGACAGCCAGATCGGCGCCTTGTCGATGATCTTGTCCGGCCAGGTGCGGTCGGGCAGGGTGATCTGGGTGAAGGCGCGGTATTTCTTCGACGGGTCTTTCAACATGCTCATGAGCGGAATCCTTGTTCTCTGCGGCCTGCGGGGCCTGCGCATAAAAATCTGAATGAGGCGAAACCGGGGGAGGGGGGGCTCAGCCACGCAGTCGCGGGCTGACCAGGCGCAGGCAGGCGTGTTGGCGAAGCAGAATGAGGGTGTGTGCGGTTTTCATGACTGCCAAGCTAATGGCCTGGGAGACCAATGGCAAGCATTTGAGGAAATTTGGTAGGAAAAGTCTTCCGCATGGCTTTTGAGATAGATAATTGTCGAAAATGGCGTATATCAGCAATTTATCCTGAAGCTTAGCGCTGTGCTTAACTGATTCTGCGTCTTCGTGCCGCAGCGGAGCTTTGTAACTCCGTGCGATCATTGCGCACCCGCCTCAGGCGGGGACCTTCCATCCGCAAGGACATTTCGTGATCCGTCGTACACGACAAGGCGTAGGCACCTGGCTGGCGTTGTTCGCCATGCTGATGATCTATGTCGGCCCGCTGGTCTCCCAGTCGATGCCGATGGATCACGCCATGCCCATGGATCACCTGATGCCGATGGAGCATGGCGCTGCCATGGACCACGGCAAGGCCATGTCCCACGACATGGCCGGCATGCAGGACATGCACTGCTCCGACGGCCAGCGCGCTGCGGACCAGCATGCCGCTACGGTTTCCCACGGCAAGCAGCCGCTCACCGCCGATGCCTTAATGGAGAAGTGCGGCTACTGCAGCCTGCTGATCCACAGCCCGCCGCTGACGCCGCCGCCGGTGGTGATCGACCACGGCCTGCCCGCCGTCGGCGCGCCCGTCGCGCAGTTCGTCTCTTCCGATGTTCCCGCCTCGCCGGTCTTCCCCGGCGCCCGCTCCCGCGCACCCCCGTTCCTGATCGGCTGACCCGCAATCCCGACTCCCCGACCCCGGCGTTGCTGCCTGCATTGGCCTGCGCGCCGTGTGAGTACGCGTGGAGCGGGCGTCATCACCGATCATGGAATTCATGGAATGACCCGCATGCCCCTGCGCCGTCGGCAAACTGCCGTCGGCCTGCGCGCCCTGTGCGCGCTGACCGCCCTTGGCGGTTTCACTGCCGTCCCGGTGCTGGCCGAGGAAGAAGATCACTCGGCGCACTCCACCAACGCGTCGGTCGCCGAACTGGCCCCCAGCGTCATCACCGCCGTGGCGCAGAGTTCGCCGCTGACCGTGGTTACCGACCCCAAGCAGCCGCGCCAGCCGATCCCCGCCAGCGACGGCGCCGATTACCTCAAGACCATCCCCGGCTTCTCCGCCATCCGTAACGGCGGCACCAACGGCGACCCGGTGCTGCGCGGCATGTTCGGTTCGCGCCTGAACATCCTCACCAATGGCAGCACCATGCTCGGCGCCTGCCCGGCACGGATGGATGCGCCCACCTCCTACATCTCCCCGGAAACCTACGACAAGCTCACCGTGGTGAAAGGCCCGGAGACGGTGATCTGGGGCCCCGGCGCCTCGGCCGGGACCATCCGTTTCGACCGTGAGCCGGAGCGCTTCGGCGAGCTGGGCATGCGCGTCAACGGCAGCCTCACCGCCGGCTCCAACGGCCGCTTCGACCGCGTGCTGGATGCCGCCGCCGGTGGCCCCGAGGGCTACCTGCGCTTCACCGGCAACAAGTCGCAGTCCGATGACTACGAGGATGGCGGCGGCAACACCGTGCCCTCGCGCTGGAACAAGTGGAACGGCGACGTGGCCGTGGGCTGGACGCCGGACGCCGACACCCTGGTCGAGCTCACCGCCGGCAAGGGCGATGGCGAGGCCCGCTACGCCGGGCGCGGCATGGACGGCTCGCAGTTCAAGCGCGAAAGCCTCGGCCTGCGCTTCGAGAAGTCCAACATCGGCGGCGTGCTCGACAAGCTGGAGGCGCAGGTCTACTACAACTACGCCGACCACGTGATGGACAACTACAGCCTGCGCACGCCTTCTGGCACCGGCATGATGGCCGGCCCGATGGCCGCCAACGTCGACCGCCGCACCCTCGGCGGACGCCTCGCCGCGACCTGGCGCTGGGACGACTTCAAGCTGATCACCGGGGTCGATGCGCAGACCAACGAACACCGCGAACGCAGCGGCATGGGGATCAACACCTATGACGAGCAGCCGTGGGACAAGGACGCCGTGTTCCACAACTACGGCGCCTTTGGCGAGCTGACCTGGTACGCCGCCGACCGCGACCGCGTGATCACCGGCGCGCGCCTGGACCGCGCCTCGGTCAAGGATTACCGGCAGAGCAGCGGCTCGGGGATGATGGCGATGCCCAACCCCACCGCCGACGACACCCGCGCCGACACCCTGCCCAGCGGCTTCGCCCGCTACGAGCACGACCTGGCCGACACGCCGACCACCCTCTACGTCGGCCTCGGCCACGTGCAGCGCTTCCCTGACTACTGGGAGTTGTTCTCCCCGGACAAGGGGCCGACCGGCTCGGTCAACGCCTTCGATAGCATCAAGCCGGAAAAGACCACCCAGCTGGACTTTGGCGCGCAGTACGAGGACGAGAAGCTCAAGGCCTGGGCCTCGGGCTACGTCGGGGTGATCCGCGACTACATCCTGTTCGACTACCAGACCGGCGGCATGATGGGCCGCACCTCCCAGGCGCGGAACGTCGATGCCCGCATCATGGGCGGCGAACTGGGCGCGGCCTACGCGCTGACCAGCAACTGGACCGCCGACGGCACCCTGGCCTACGCCTGGGGCAAGAACACCACCGACGACACTGCGCTGCCGCAGATGCCACCGCTGGAAGCGCGTTTCGGCTTGAGCTACGAGGAAGGTGACTGGAGCGCCGGCGGACTCTGGCGCGTGGTCGCGCACCAGGGCCGGATCGCCCAGGACCAGGGCAACGTGGTCGGCTACGACTTCGACGAAAGCCCCGGCTTCGCCGTGTTCTCGCTCAACGGCGCGTACAAGCTGAGCAAGAACCTCAAGGTCAGTACCGGCGTCGACAACCTGTTCGACAAGGACTACGCCGAGCACCTGAACCTGGCGGGTAACGCCGGTTTCGGCTACCCGGCCAACGATCCCGAATCGATCCACGAGCCAGGACGTACGTTCTGGACCAAAGTGGACTTCAGCTTCTAAGCCCGACCGGCCCCCGCCAGTCGGGGGCCTCCTTGCGTGAGGAGATCAACGAATGCAGCAGAAGACATTCGATTTCTACAACCTGGCCTGGCGCTGGCATTTCTATGCCGGGCTGTTCGTCGCACCGTTCATGATCCTGCTGTCGATCACCGGGATCATCTACCTGTTCAAGCCGCAGCTCGACCCGCTGATGTACAGCGATCTGCTGCAGGTGAAGCCGGGCGAGGTGCGGCTGTCCGCCGACGAGCAACTGATGCACCTGCATCACCAGAACCCGCAGTTGCAGGTCAGCCAGTACCTGCCGGCGCCGGCAGCCGACCGCAGCGCGCAGTTCGTTGCGCAGCTGGACGGGCGCGAGGTGAATGCCTTCGTCGATCCCTACAGCGGCAAGCTGCTCGGCCTGCAGGACGGCAAATCCAACCTGCAGGCGATGGCCCGCGCGCTGCACGGCGAGTTGATGATCGGCACCGTTGGTGACCGGCTTATCGAACTGGCCGCCGGCTGGGGCATCGTGCTGGTGGTTTCCGGCCTGTACCTGTGGTGGCCGCGCAAGCGTTCGCTGCGGGTGCTGCTGTGGCCGGACCTGTCGCGTCGTGGCCGTGCGCTGTGGCGCGAGGTGCACATGGTGGTGGGCTTCTGGGGCTCGCTGCTGATGCTGTTCATGCTGCTCACCGGCATGACCTGGACCGGCTTCTGGGGCAAGACCTTCGCCGACGTGTGGAACCGCTTCCCGGCGCCCATGTGGAATGAAGTGCCGAAGTCGGACCTGGAGGCGCGCACGCTCAACGACGCGCACCGCCAGACCATCCCCTGGGCCATGGAAAACACCCCGATGCCGATGTCCGGCGGCGCCCACGCCGAGCACATGGCCCACGGTTCCGGAGGCATGGCTATGCCGCAGATCAGCCTGCAGCAGGTGGTCGATACGGCGGACAAGGCCGGCGTGACGCCGGGCTACGCCGTCGCCCTGCCCAAGGGCGAGCAGGGCGTGTTCACCGTCTCGGTGTTCGCCGACGATTCGCGCAACGACGCCACCCTGCACATCGACCAGTACACCGGCAAGGTGCTCGCCGACGTGCGCTGGAAGGACTACGGGCTGGTGGCCAAGGGCGTCGAGTCCGGCGTGATGCTGCACGAAGGCAAGATGTTCGGCCTGTTCAACCAGCTGCTCATGCTGGGCGTCTGCCTGCTGGTGATGCTCAGCGCAGTCAGCGGCCTGTGGATCTGGTGGAAGCGCCGCCCGCAGGGTCGCCTCGGCGTGCCGCCGATGCCCCATGCGCTGCCGGTGTGGAAGGGCGGGGTGGCGATCATGGTCATCCTCGGTGTCGCCTTTCCGCTGGTGGGCGCGTCGCTATTGCTAGTACTGGCCCTGGACTGGGTGGTGCTGTCGCGGATCAAGCCGCGCAGCCCGGCCCTGGGTTGATCTGTGCGCTGTTTTACCCTGACGCCTGCCGCGAGGCAGGCTATGCTGCGGCGCGATCGTTGCGTCCGCGGCCCGCTGGATTCCCGCCGCTGCGGCGGACCTGATCACAAGCCAACTGGAGTCACGAACATGCGTAAAACCCTGCTCGCTTTCGCTGTCCTGCTGGGCTTCTCCGGCGCCGCCATGGCCCACGAGTACGAGGCCGGCAACCTGCACATCGACCACCCCTGGTCGCTGCTGCTGCCGGCCAACTCGGTGAATGGTGCCGCCTACTTCATCGTGCAGAACCACGGCAAGGAGGCGGACCGCCTGCTCGGTGCTGACACCGACCGCGCCGCCAGCGCCGAGGTGCACCAGCACATCGAGAAGGACGGCATGATGAAGATGGTGAAGGTCGAGGGTGTGGACATCCCCGCCGGCGGCAAGATCGTCTTCGCGCCCGGCCAGTACCACCTGATGCTGTTCGGCCTGAAGAAGCCGCTCACTGACGGCGAGCGCTTCCCGCTGACCCTGCACTTCCAGAAGGCCGGCGACGTGAAGGTCGAGGTCGCGGTGCAGAAGGAAGCACCGAAAGGCACCGACATGGGTCACGACATGCACGGCATGCAGATGAACTGATGAGCGACCGGCTCCTGCGCCCGCTGGTGTGGGCGCAAGACGGCGAGTGGCTGCTGAGTTTCGACGGCAGCTACTCGAGCGACTCGATCCTGCGGATCGAGAGCGCCGCCGACGGTTTCATCCTGCGCGAGGAGCGTCTGACCGAGCCGCAGACCAAGCGCTATCCCTTCGCCGACCTGAAGGATGACGTCACGGCGGCCGACTGGACCGCCGTGGTCGTCGACGAGGAGGGCGAGCGCCTGGGCTTCGCCATCGCCCGCTACGAAATCTGGAATCGCCGCGCGGTGCTGGACGACCTGTTCGTCCTCGCTGACGCGCGCGGCCAGGGCGTCGGCCGGCAACTCCTGGAAGGCTGCCTGGACTGGGCCCGGAGCACTGAGGCGCGCCACCTGTGGCTGGAGACCCAGAACCTCAACCTGCCGGCAGTGGGTTTCTACCGCTCCCGTGGCTTCGCCCTCAGCGGGCTATCCACCGACCTCTACGACCCGGCGCAGGTGCTGCCCGGGGAGATGGCGCTGTTCTTCAGCTACCCGCTGGCCTGAGGGCCAGGCGCGTCTGCCGCGCCGCGAGGATCAGCGCGAAGCCGATGCAGTAGGCCAGCACGTCCAGCCAGTCCGGCGTGGCGCCGAGCACGATGCGCAGTGCGCGGTTGCCGATCTGCCAGTGGAAGGTCGCGGCGAGGTACTGGCCGAATTCGATGAGCAACCCGCAGCTCAGAGCCGCAGCGGCCAGCCAGTGCGCCGGTGCATCGATAGCTGCGCGCAGCAGGCAATACAGCCAGATGACCGCCAGCACGTCGCCGCCGAAGCCGCGCAGCCAGCCGAGGTTCGCTCCGGCCGTGGCCAGCCAGACCAGTACGGCGAACCAGAGCAGCGCGAAGAGCGCGCTGCGACCATCGAAACGAAGTTGCATCAGGGCTTGAACGCACCGATGAAGATCGCCGGATCGACGCGGGCGTCGTTCAGGCTGACGTTCCAGTGCATGTGCGGCCCGGTGGCACGGCCGGTGGCGCCGACACGGCCAACCACGCCGCCGCGCGAGACTTCATCGCCGACCTTCACGTCGATCTTCGACATGTGGCAGAACATGCTGATGAAGCCCTGGCCGTGATCGACGAACACGGTGTTGCCGTTGAAGAAGTAGTTGCCGATGAGGATGACCTTGCCGGCGGCCGGCGACTTGATCGGGGTACCGGCGGGTACGGCGAAGTCCAGCCCGGAGTGCGGATTGCGCTCCTCGCCGTTGAAGAAGCGGCGCAGGCCGAAGGGGCTGGAGAGCGGGCCGTTGACCGGCTTGTCCAGCACCAGGTTGCTCGGTGTGCCGGCGCTGAAGCTGCGGTAGGCGGCGGTCTGCTCGGCCAGTTCGCGGTTGATGCGCTTGAGGTCCTCGGGCAGCGGATTCACCTGGCGGGTGTTCTTCAGGGTGATGTGCTGCTCCTTGTAGTGCTTGCTGCCCACGTTGAAGCCAAGGTTGCGGCTGGCGCCGGCCTGCTTCACGACGATCTGCTGGCTGCCGGCCTTGGCGGTCAGCGGGATGCCGACGACGGCGATCCAGTCGCGGCCTTTCTCGCGCACCACCAGCACCGGTTTGCCCTGGTAGGTGGCGGTGGGCACGGCGGCGTCCTGGCCCAGTTGCACGACGGCAACGCCGCCGGGCACCGGCTTGTTCAGCGTGCGGCTGATGAAGCCTTCGGCGTGGGCGGTCAGGGTGAACAGGGCGGTGACGAGCAGGCAGGAAATTCGAAGCATGGCGCTATCCGTGGACGTGTCGGCGGATGAAGCGGGCAGTCTACACGGGCCTTTCGGTCGGGCGGGGCGATTTCGTCGAAAGCAGAACACCTTGGCGGGTTGCTCTTCGTAGGAGCGAGCTCGCTCGCGAACCAGGCTTCGCAGCGGGGCTGTTCGCGAGCAAGCTCGCTCCTACAAAAGGGGGGCGCTCTCGCTGCGAGCTATCAGACGTCGTAGGAGCGGACTCCGTCCGCGATCGACTTCCGGCGGCTCCGAGCTGGCCGGTTGGACATCGCGGACGGAGTCCGCTCCTACAAGAGCAAACAGCTACCGGCGCAGGCCTTCGAGCTGCTGGCGCCACAGTTGTTCCAGCGCTAGCACCTGCGCCGGACCATAGATGGCGTGGGGCTTGCCCAGGTGCGCGGCCCACAGCTGGTCACCGTAGTCGTAGTGCCACCACTCGCTGGAGAGGTTGCTGAAACCCGCCGCCAGCATGGCGTTGAACAGCATCCGCCGATTGTCGCGCACGCGCCGCTGGGCCTCGTCGGGCTGGGCGATCTGTTCGTAGTGGCGGGTGTAGGATCGCGGCGTCGCCTCGTCGAACAGGCTGCCCATGTCCAGCCAGCGGCCTTCGCTGTCGCACAGGGTCAGGTCGATTGCGCCGCCGGTGAGGTGCGGGCTGGGGGATTCGGCGCGGGTGCTGGGTGGCGCGACGAATTCACGGGTGCGCCGGGTCAGCTCGCGCGGATCGGCGTCCGGCTCGTGCTGTCGGAGGATGTCGTAGAGCGTGTCGTACAGGTGCTGCTGCACCGCGAAGGGCCGCCAGGCATCGAGGATCACCAGGCGGATGCCATCGGGCAGCAGGCTCGCGGCGTGCAGGAGGCGCTCGAAGACTTCGGTGCGCGCATAGCACTCCGGCTGCGCGTTCGGCACGCCCAGGCGGTGATACGCCGGCCACACCGCGAAGGCGGTGGCGATGCCCAGCGCCTGCAGCGGCTGGTCGCATTCGACGATGGGTACGCGGAAGGCTTCGGCCCAGTCGGGATCGGGTTGCGGGAGGATCGGCGCGAGCAGGTCGGTCATCGGCAATCAGTCCAGCAGGGAAAGGGTGACAGGCGCCTGGTGGTTGTCCTCCACCCGCACTTCCAGCTCGCCGTCGCCCAGCCTGGCCTTGAGGCGCTGGCCGTTCTTGGTTTGCGCGGCGCTGCGGATGGCCTGGCCCTTGTCGTCCAGCAGGATGCTGTAGCCACGGCCGAGGGTCGCCAGCGGGCTGACGATGTGCAGCGTCTGCATCAGGCTGCCTAAGCGCTGGCGCTGCTCGCGGAGGATCGCCTGAGTAGCACGTGGCAGCCGCGCGCTGAGGTTTTCCAGGCGCTGGCGCAGCAGGGCCAGGTTGCGGCCAGGGTGTTGTGCGGCGAGGCGGGTGTCCAGCCGGGCGACGCGTTCCTGGCGAATCTGCAGCTGGCGCTCGAAGGCGCGGCGCAGGCGCATGTCCAGGTCGTCCAGGCGCTGGGATTGCTGGCGCAGGCGTTCGCCGGGGTGACGCAGGCGTCGGGCGGTGCCTTCCAGGCGCAGGCGTTCGCGGGTCAGGCGATCCTGGATGCGCAGGATCAGCCGGCGGCGCAGGCTGTCCAGGCGCTGCTGCAGGTCGCCGCTGTGGGGCGCCAGCAGTTCGGCGGCGGCCGAGGGCGTGGGCGCGCGCACGTCGGCGACGAAATCGCTGATGGACACATCGGTCTCATGGCCTACTGCGCTGACGATGGGCGTCACGCAGGCGGCGATGGCACGGGCCACCGGTTCCTCGTTGAAGCACCAGAGGTCTTCCAGCGAGCCGCCGCCACGGGCCAGGATCAGCGCGTCGAAGCCCTGGGCGTCGGCCAGCTTCAGCGCGCGGACGATCTGCCCGATGGCCTCGCGGCCCTGCACGGCGGTGGGGATCAGGGTCAGCTCGATCTGCGGTGCGCGGCGGCGGAACACGCTGATGATGTCGCGGATCACCGCGCCGGTGGGCGAGCTGACGATGCCGATGCGCCGGGGATGGGCAGGCAGTACCTGCTTGCGCTCGGCGGCGAACAGACCCTCGGCGGCGAGCTTTTCCTTCAGGGCCTCGAAGGCCAGGCGCAGGGCACCGTCACCGGCCGGCTCGACGGTATCGGCGATCAGCTGGTAGTCGCCACGCCCCTCGAACAGCGAAACCTTGCCGCGCACCCGCACGGCGAGGCCGTCGCGCAGGGCCTGGCGCACGCGCAGGGCGTTCTGCCGGAACAGCGCGCAGCGCACCTGGGCGTTGCTGTCCTTGAGGGTGAAATACATGTGGCCGGACGCCGGGCGGGCGAGGTTGGAGATTTCGCCCTCGACCCAGACCTGCGGGAACACGTCCTCCAGCAGGTGGCGGGCGCGCTGGTTGAGCTGGCTGACGGTCAGAACCTCGCGGTCGAGGCCCAGCCGTTGGAAGGGATCTTTCTGCATGGCGAAGGATGATAAGCGCGCCTGCGGACCGGGGCCAGCGCACGAGGTTCATAAAGGCTGCATTCAGATCGTCCGGTTGCGTTGAGCCGAGGGGCCTAGCTGAGATATAATGCCGCGCTTCCATTTTTCCCGATCGGGAGCCCCCGCCATGCTGCGCATCAGCCAAGAAGCCCTCACTTTCGACGACGTCCTCCTGATTCCGGGTTATTCGGAAGTTCTACCCAAGGACGTGAGCCTGAAGACCCGCCTTACCCGAGGCATCGAGCTGAACATCCCGCTGGTGTCCGCCGCGATGGATACCGTGACCGAAGCCCGCCTGGCGATTGCCATGGCGCAGGAAGGCGGCATCGGCATCATCCACAAGAACATGAGCATCGAGCAGCAGGCCGCCGAGGTCCGCAAGGTCAAGAAGCACGAGACCGCCATCGTTCGCGACCCGGTCACCGTGACCCCGTCGACCAAGATCATCGAGCTGCTGCAGATCGCCCGCGAATACGGCTTCTCCGGCTTCCCGGTGGTGGAAGAGGGTGAGCTGGTCGGCATCGTCACCGGTCGCGACCTGCGCGTGAAGCCGAACGTCGGCGACAGCGTTTCCGCGATCATGACCCCCAAGGAAAAGCTGGTCACCGCCCGCGAAGGCACCGCCCTGGAAGAGATCAAGGCTGCCCTCTACGAAAACCGCATCGAGAAGATGCTGGTGGTCGACGAGAAATTCCGTCTGACCGGCCTGGTGACCTTCCGTGACATCGAGAAGGCCAAGACCTACCCGCTGGCTTCCAAGGACGACGAAGGCCGCCTGCGCGTCGGCGCAGCTGTCGGCACTGGCGCCGACACCGGCGAGCGTGTTGCCGCCCTGGTCGCCGCTGGCGTTGACGTAGTCGTCGTCGATACCGCCCACGGCCACTCCAAAGGCGTGATCGACCGCGTGCGCTGGGTGAAGGAAACCTTCCCGCAGGTACAGGTCATCGGCGGCAACATCGCCACCGGCGAAGCCGCCAAGGCACTGGCTGACGCTGGCGCCGACGCCGTGAAAGTCGGCATCGGCCCGGGCTCCATCTGCACCACCCGTATCGTCGCTGGCGTCGGCGTGCCGCAGATTTCCGCCATCGCCAACGTCGCCGCGGCCCTGGAAGGCACCGGTGTTCCGCTGATCGCCGACGGCGGCATCCGCTTCTCCGGCGACCTGGCCAAGGCCATGGTGGCTGGCGCCTACTGCGTGATGATGGGTTCGATGTTCGCCGGTACCGAAGAGGCTCCGGGCGAGATCGAGCTGTTCCAGGGTCGCTCCTACAAGTCCTACCGTGGCATGGGCTCGCTGGGCGCCATGGCCGGCTCCACCGGTTCCTCCGACCGCTACTTCCAGGACGCCTCCGCTGGCGCCGAGAAGCTGGTACCCGAAGGCATCGAAGGCCGCGTGCCCTATAAGGGCCAGCTGACTGCCATCGTCCACCAGCTGATGGGTGGCCTGCGCGCCGCCATGGGCTACACCGGCAGCGGCGATATCCAGGACATGCGCACCAAGCCGCAGTTCGTGCGCATCACCGGCGCCGGCATGGCCGAGTCCCACGTCCACGATGTACAGATCACCAAGGAAGCCCCGAACTACCGCGTAGGTTGAGGGTTCTCCGGTAAATGAGTCGGACACGGGGCTGGTTGATACAGCCCCGTGTCGTTTAAGAATTTCGCTACGAGAGATGGCCATGTCCCAAGACATTCACGCTCACCGGATCCTGATCCTCGACTTCGGCTCCCAGTACACCCAGCTGATCGCCCGCCGCGTCCGCGAGATCGGCGTGTACTGCGAAATCCATCCGTTCGACATGAGCGACGAAGACGTTCGCGCCTTCGCCCCGCGTGGCATCATCCTGGCCGGCGGCCCGGAGTCGGTGCACGAAGCCAACAGCCCGCGCGCGCCGCAGGCCGTGTTCGACCTGAAAGTGCCGCTGTTCGGCATCTGCTACGGCATGCAGACCATGGCCGAGCAGATGGGTGGCAAGGTTCTGGGCTCTGACCTGCGCGAGTTCGGCTACGCCCGCGTCGACGTGGTCGCCAAGGCCCGCCTGCTGGACGGCATCGAAGACTACGTGGGTGCTGACGGCGTATTCGGCCTCGACGTGTGGATGAGCCACGGCGACAAGGTCACCGAGATCCCGGCCGGCTTCCACATCCTCGCCAGCACCCCGAGCTGCCCGATCGCCGCCATGGCTGACGACACCCGCGGCTACTACGGCGTGCAGTTCCACCCGGAAGTGACCCACACCAAGCAGGGCGGTCGCATCCTTTCCCGCTTCGTGCTGGACATCTGCGGCTGCGAAGCCCTGTGGACCCCGTCCAACATCGTCAACGACGCCATCGCCACCGTGCGCGCCCAGGTGGGCAACTCCAAGGTGCTGCTGGGCCTGTCCGGCGGCGTCGACTCCTCGGTGGTCGCAGCCCTGCTGCACAAGGCCATCGGCGACCAGCTGACCTGCGTCTTCGTCGACAACGGCCTGCTGCGCCTGCACGAGGGTGACCAGGTGATGGCCATGTTCGCCGAGAACATGGGCGTCAAGGTGATCCGCGCCAACGCCGAGGAGAAGTTCCTGGGCCGCCTGGCCGGTGTCAGCGACCCGGAGCAGAAGCGCAAGATCATCGGCGGCAGCTTCATCGAGGTCTTCGATGAGGAAGCCACCAAGCTGCAGGACGTGAAGTTCCTCGCCCAGGGCACCATCTACCCCGACGTGATCGAGTCGGCTGGCGCCAAGACCGGCAAGGCCCACGTGATCAAGTCGCACCACAACGTCGGCGGCCTGCCCGAAGACATGCAGTTCGAACTGGTCGAGCCGCTGCGCGAGCTGTTCAAGGACGAAGTCCGCAAGATCGGCCTGGAGCTGGGCCTGCCCTACGACATGGTCTACCGCCACCCGTTCCCGGGCCCGGGCCTGGGCGTGCGCATCCTCGGCGAAGTGAAGAAGGAATACGCCGACCTGCTGCGTCGCGCGGACCACATCTTCATCGAAGAGCTGCGCAACTTCGACTGGTACCACAAGACCAGCCAGGCCTTCGTGGTATTCCAGCCGGTGAAATCCGTCGGTGTGGTCGGTGATGGCCGTCGCTACGCCTGGGTCGTTGCCCTGCGCGCCGTGGAAACCATCGACTTCATGACCGCTCGTTGGGCGCACCTGCCCTACGAGCTGCTGGAGAAGGTCTCGAACCGCATCATCAACGAGATCGAAGGCATCTCCCGCGTCACCTACGACGTGTCGAGCAAGCCGCCGGCCACCATCGAGTGGGAATGATCGGAGACGTTTAACGTTTCCTTAACGGAGAAGGCGGCAAGCTCGCCGCTTTCTTCCGCAGGCAAGGGCGGGAATACCCGTCCTTGACCTGGCGCATGAGAGGCGTTTGCCTCTTCATGCAGAGTTGCTTCCTGCTTGCGTTTCAACCAGCAGGACCGTGCAGCCGGCCGCAAGAGCCTGGCGCCAGGCGCGAAATGCGCCTACCTCCGTGAAAGCCGATGGGGTCGCAAGTCCCTTGTTCTAGGAGTCTGGACCCATGTCGTTTACCCGTAGACAAGTACTCGGCGGTATCGCCGGCCTGGCCGTGCTCGGCCTGGGCGCCGGTGGCGCGCGCATCTGGCTGGCGCGTCCGGAAGTCGCCGCCGAGCACGATTACGAACTGATCGCCGCCCCGCTCGACCTGGAACTGGTGCCCGGCCACAAGACCCCGGGCCTGGGCTATGGCGGCCAGGCTCCCGGCGTGGAGATCCGCGCGCGCCAGGGCGACTGGCTGCGTGTGCGTTTCACCAACAAGCTGGACGAGCCGACCACCATCCACTGGCACGGCATCCGCCTGCCCATCGAGATGGACGGCGTGCCCTACATCTCGCAGCCGCCGGTGCAGCCGGGCGAAAGCTTCATCTACCAGTTCAAGACGCCGGACGCCGGCAGCTACTGGTACCACCCGCACTTGATGAGCAGCGAGCAGCTGGGTCGTGGCCTGGTCGGGCCGCTGATCATCGACGAGCGCGAGCCGAGCGAGTTCACCAGCGAGAAGATCCTCAACCTGAAGACCTGGCACGTGGACGAGGAGGGCAATTTCACGCCCTTCAGCATTCCCCGCGAAGCGGCGCGCGAGGGCACGCGTGGGCGTCTGTCGACGGTCAACGGCGTGCCTACGCCCGTGATCGAGTTGCCGGCTGGCGAGATCGTCCGGGTACGCATCCTCAACCTCGACAGTACCGTGACCTACCGGCTCAACCTGCCCGGCGCTGATGCGAAGATTTATGCGCTGGATGGCCATCCGGTGACGCCGCGCGATTTCGGCAAGGGCCCCAAGGACCAGTACTGGATCGGCCCGGGTATGCGTCTGGAGTTGGGCGTGCGTGGACCGGAGGAAGGCGCGGAGCTGTCGTTGCGCAATGGCCCGGTGCGCGTGGCGACCATTCGTGGCGTTGCCAACCCGAAGGCGCCCACAGCGAAATGGCCGGCGCCGCTGCCGCACAACCCGGTGCCCGAGCCGGATCTGAAGAACGCCGAGACCATCAACTTCAAGTTCGAGTGGGTCGGCGCCAGTTCCGACTATTCCAAGGAGCAGGCGCAGCCCTCGTTGTGGCAGATCAACGGCGTGGCCTGGCAGGGCGGCGAGGAGCACAAGCACAACGCTCCGCCGCTGGCCAAGCTCAAGGAAGGCAACAGCTATATCTTCGTGCTGCGCAACATGACCCAGTACCAGCACCCGATCCACCTGCACGGCATGGCCTTCAAGGTGCTGGACTCCGACCGTCGGGAGATCATCCCGTATTTCACCGACACCTACCTGCTGGGCAAGAATGAGACGGCACGCGTGGCGCTGGTGGCGGATAACCCTGGCCTGTGGATGTTCCACTGCCACGTGATCGATCACATGGAGACCGGGCTGATGGGAACCATCGCGGTGGGCGAGGCATGGTGCGGCTGACCAACAGCAAGGGCCATCCGACGGTGAAGGGGCTGATGCCGGTCATCGACCGCAGCCAGGACATCCCCTTCATGCGCGAGGCCATGGCACTGGCCGAACAGGGCGCGGCCCTGGGTGAAGTGCCGGTGGGCGCGGTGCTGGTGCTGGACGGGAAGATCGTCGGCCGCGGCTTCAACCGGCCGATCACTTCCCATGATCCCAGTGCCCATGCCGAGATGGTCGCGATCCGCGAGGCCTCTGCGGCTACGCAGAATTATCGGCTGCCTGGCAGTACGCTCTATGTGACCCTCGAACCCTGCAGCATGTGCGCTGGCCTGCTGGTGCATTCGCGCATTCAGCGGGTGGTGTTTGGTGCTGCCGAGCCGAAGTCCGGGGTGGTGGTCAGTCGGGGTAACTTCTTCGAGCAGGACTTTCTCAATCACCGGGTGCTGGTGGAGGGTGGGGTGCTGGGGGAGGAGTGCAGTGCGATGTTGTCGGCGTTCTTCAAGGCGCGGCGCAAGGGCTGAGCAATTCTTCCCTGGTGGTGCGGCGCGTTGTACTACGGGCGGCTTGATCGGCGGCTTCGGCTTGGGTGTTTTTGCGCCGCTCTGGGCGTATGCGTGAGCTTCGTGTTTCGCCCCCTCGGGCGAGTCCCTTTTGGCAAGCGCCCCAAAAGGAACCAAAAGGTCTTGCCCCTCCATCCGGTTTTTCGCCTAGGCGAAAAATACCCTCGTTGAATCGAAATTTCAGGGGCACGCCGCGAAGGGCCATCCCTGGCCCATCGCGGCTCTCGCGACATCCATGTCGCTCAACCCCTGAAATTCCAATTCAACGAGGCCTCCTGAAAGGGGCCATTCGGCGTGCGCGGATATTTCCCTGGAAGTCCTCAAGAGCCAAAGCCAATGCTAAAGCCAGGGGCGGGCGGAGCATTGGCTCTTCGTAGGAGCGAGCTTGCTCGCGAACCGCACGGCACCGCTGCCTACCCGTAGGAGCGGACCTTGTCCGCGAAATCCATCACCAACAAACCCACGTCACAGTGAGGCGCGTGCTTTGCGCGGACGCGGCTGCGCCGGCGGTGGGGATTCGTATGGAGGGGGGCTACACGGGAGGTGCTCTGAAGGACTGCCTCAGAGCTTCTGATCCCGCCCATCCTCATCATCAGGCTTGGTCTTGTTCACGCCCGGCAGGTGCAGGCCGCTTTCGGCGAGCTGGCCGCCTTCCATCTGCGGCTGGGTCACCCAGGTGAGGATGTCGTAGTAGCGGCGCACGTTCTGCACGAAGTGCACGGTCTCGCCGCCGCGCGCATAGCCGTAGCGGGTCTTGCGGTAGTACTGCTTCTGCGCCAGGCGCGGCAGCATCTTCTTTACGTCGAGCCACTTGTTCGGGTTCAGGCCTTCCTGCTCGGCCATCTTGCGCGCGTCGTCCAGGTGCGCGCCGCCGATGTTGTAGGCGGCCAGGGCGAACCAGCTGCGGTCCGGATCCTTGATGCTGTCGGGCAGTTCGTCCTTGATCTGGGTGTAGTACTTGCTGCCGCCCTGGATGCTCTGCTTCGGGTCCAGGCGATTGGACACGCCCATGGCCTGGGCGGTGCGGTTGGTCAGCATCATCAGGCCGCGCACGCCGGTCTTGGAGGTCGCGTCGGGCTGCCACATGGATTCCTGGTAGCCGATGGCGGCCAGCAGGCGCCAGTCGGCTTCGAGCTTGGTGCCGCTCTGGCGGAAGTGCTGCTCGTACTTGGGCAGGCGCTGCTGCAGGTGCTGGGCGAAGGTGTAGGCGCCAACGTAGCCGAGTACGTCGACGTGGCCGTAGTAGCGATCCTTCAGGCGTTGCAGCAGGCCGTCCTGCTTGGCCTTGTCGAGGAAGGTGTTGACCTTCTCCAGCAGGCTGTTGTCCTCGCCGGCCGGCAGTGCCCAGGCCAGGCCGCGGGCGTCGCCGAGGTCGAAGGCGACGCGCACGTTGGGGAAGTACACCTGGTTCATCGCCAGCTCGTTGGAGTCCACCAGGGTCAGGTCGGTCTCGCCGACATCGACCATGCGCAGCAGGTCGACCATCTCGTCGGCGTCGGACTCGCGGTATTCCAGCTTGGGGAACTGCTTCTTCAGTTCGGCCAGTTGCGCGGCGTGGCTGCTGCCTTTGAGGACGACGATGCGCTTGCCGACCAGGTCTTCCGGGCGGGTGGGGCGCTGGGCGCCGTTGCGGTAGACGACCTGCGGGGTGACGTCGAGGTAGGAGTGCGAGTAGCGCACCTGGGTATCGCGCTCGCCGCCCGGGGTCAGGCCGGCCGCCGCGAGGTTCGGCCCGCCGTCGCGGCTGATGCGGTCGTAGAGGTCGTCGATGTTGTCGGCGGTTTCGATCTGCAGCTGTACGCCCAGGCTGTCGGCGAAGCGCTTGGCCAGTTCGTATTCGAAACCGGTGTCGCCGTTGCGGTCCTGGAAGTAGGTGGCCGGACTGTTGCGGGTGATCACGCGCAGCACGCCGTCCTTCTGCACGCGCTCGAGGGCCGTCGGGGCTTTCGCCTCGCTACAGCCGGAAAGCAGCAGAAAGATACAGGTCGCCAAGATCCAGGCGGTGCAGCGCACGCGGGACACAGTCAGGGCAAGCATCGGGGCAGTATACGCAAAGGCCGCTCGGCGCCATATCTCGACAGCCTGCTGCATCTCTGCTAGCTGGAGCGCCGTTCGTCGGCAATTTTCGCGGTGAAGGCCGGCGGACGGGGATTTTTCCTAGGACGCTCGAAGGCCTTCGAAGATGAAAGGTATTTTCCGCGGGAGCAGTGGTAAGGAAGGCGCTTGAAAGCTGCCGCCGGGCAACGCTTTACGGTAGAATGCACGGCCTCTGTGGGCCGGCCCGTCCGGCCCCACACACTTCCCCGTCTCCAGAGGCTGTTCCGACAATGCTGATCCTGCGCGGTGCTCCCGCCCTTTCCGCTTTCCGCCACGGCAAACTGCTCGACCTGCTGACCCAGCATGTACCCGCCGTCACCGGGCTGTATGCCGAGTTTGCGCACTTCGCCGAGGTCACCGGAGCCCTCAACGCCGAGGAAGAACAAGTCCTGGCGCGCCTGCTGAAGTACGGCCCGAGCGTGCCCGTGCAGGAGCCCGCCGGTCGTCTGTTCCTGGTGCTGCCGCGTTTCGGCACCATCTCGCCCTGGTCGAGCAAGGCCTCGGACATCGCCCGCAACTGCGGCCTGGCGAAGATCGAGCGTCTCGAACGCGGCATCGCCTACTACGTCACCGGTGAGCTGAGCGAGGCCGACGCGCAAGCCGTCGCCGCCCGCCTGCACGACCGCATGACCCAGCTGGTGCTGAGCCAGCTCGAAGAGGCTTCGGCCCTGTTCAGCCACGCCCAGCCCAAGCCGCTGACCGTGGTCGACATCCTCGCCGGCGGTCGCGCCGCGCTGGAGAAGGCCAACCTCGAACTGGGCCTGGCCCTGGCCGACGACGAGATCGACTACCTGGTGAAGAGCTTCGTCGAGATGGGCCGCAACCCGCACGACGTCGAGCTGATGATGTTCGCCCAGGCCAACTCCGAACACTGCCGTCACAAGATCTTCAACGCCAGTTGGGACATCGACGGCCAGTCGCAGGACAAGAGCCTGTTCGGCATGATCAAGAACACCTATGAAATGCACCGCGAAGGCGTGCTGTCCGCTTACAAGGACAACGCCGCCGTGATGAAGGGCTACGTCGCCGGCCGCTTCTACCCGAACGCCGAGACCCGCGAGTACGCCGCCAGCGAAGAGCCGGTGCATATCCTGATGAAGGTGGAGACCCACAACCACCCGACCGCCATCGCTCCGTTCCCCGGCGCCTCCACCGGCTCCGGCGGCGAGATCCGCGACGAAGGCGCCACCGGTCGTGGCGCCAAGCCCAAGGCCGGCCTGGTCGGCTTCACCGTCTCCAACCTGAACATCCCCGGTTTCGAGCAGCCCTGGGAAGTGCCCTACGGCAAGCCCGAGCGCATCGTCACCCCGCTGGACATCATGATCGAAGGCCCGCTGGGCGGCGCCGCGTTCAACAACGAATTCGGCCGCCCGAACCTGGCCGGCTACTTCCGTACCTTCGAGCAGGCCATCGCCACCCCGCGTGGCGAGGAAGTCCGTGGCTACCACAAGCCGATCATGATCGCCGGCGGCCTGGGCAACATCCGCGAAGACCACGTGCAGAAGGGCGAGATCTCGGTCGGCGCCAAGCTGATCGTGCTCGGCGGCCCGGCCATGCTGATCGGCCTGGGCGGCGGCGCCGCTTCCTCCATGGCCACCGGCGCTTCCGCCGCTGACCTGGACTTCGCCTCGGTGCAGCGCGAGAACCCGGAAATGGAACGCCGTTGCCAGGAGGTCATCGACCGCTGCTGGCAGATGGGCGAGAACAACCCGATCAAGTTCATCCACGACGTGGGCGCAGGCGGCATCTCCAACGCCCTGCCGGAACTGATCAACGACGGTGGCCGTGGTGGCCGCTTCGAACTGCGCAACGTGCCCAACGACGAGCCGGGCATGAGCCCGCTGGAAATCTGGTGCAACGAGTCGCAGGAACGCTACGTGATGTCGGTGGACGCCGCCGACTTCGAGACCTTCAAGGCCATCTGCGAGCGCGAGCGCTGCCCGTTCGCCGTGGTCGGCGAAGCCACCGAAGAGCTGCAGCTGACCGTCGCCGACAGCCACTTCGGCAACAAGCCGGTGGACATGCCGCTCGAAGTGCTGCTCGGCAAGCCGCCGCGCATGCACCGTTCGGTCACCCGCGAAGCCGAACTGGGCGATGACTTCGCCGCTGCCGGCCTGGACCTGACCGAGTCCACCGAGCGCGTGCTGCGCCACCCGGCCGTGGCCAGCAAGAACTTCCTGATCACCATCGGCGACCGCACCATCACCGGCCTGGTGGCCCGCGACCAGCTGGTCGGCCCGTGGCAGGTACCGGTGGCCGACTGCGCCGTCACCGCCACCAGCTTCGACGTCTACACCGGTGAAGCCATGGCCATGGGCGAGCGCACTCCGCTAGCCGTGATCGACGCCCCGGCCTCCGGCCGCATGGCGATCGGCGAGACCATCACCAACCTGGCCGCCGCGAGCATCGACAAGATCTCCGAGATCAAGCTCTCCGCCAACTGGATGGCCGCCGCCGGCCACCCGGGTGAGGACGCGCGCCTGTACGACACCGTCAAGGCTGTCGGCATGGAGCTGTGCCCGGCGCTGGGCATCACCATCCCGGTGGGCAAGGACTCCATGTCCATGAAGACCCGCTGGCAGGATGGCGACGCCGAGAAGAGCGTCACCTCGCCGATGTCGCTGATCATCTCCGGCTTCGCCCCGGTCAACGACGTGCGCAAGACCCTGACCCCGCAACTGCGCCTGGACCAGGGCGAGACCGACCTGATCGTGATCGACCTCGGCCGTGGCAAGAACCGCATGGGCGGCTCGATCCTCGCCCAGGTCAACGGCCAGATCGGCCGCGCCGCTCCGGACGTCGACGACGCCGAAGACCTGAAGGCCTTCTTTGCCGTGATCCAGGGCCTGAACGCCGACGGCCACCTGCTGGCCTACCACGACCGTTCCGACGGCGGCCTGATGGCCAGCGTGGTGGAAATGGCCTTTGCCGGTCATTGCGGCCTCGACCTGAACCTCGACGCCCTGGCCGACAGCCGTGACGAACTGACCGCCGCCCTGTTCAACGAAGAGCTGGGTGCGGTGATCCAGGTTCGCAGCGGCGCCACTCCGGAAGTGCTGGCCCAGTTCAGCGCCGCCGGCCTGGAAGACTGCGTCGCGGTCATTGGCCAGCCGGCCAAGGGCGCCGAGATCGAGCTGTCCTTCAATGGCGAGCGTGTCTTCAGCGCCCAGCGCCGCAACCTGCAGCGCATCTGGAGCGAGACCAGCTACCGCATCCAGCGCATGCGCGACAACGCCGACTGCGCCGATCAGGAATTCGACGGCCTGCTCGAAGAAGCGAACCCCGGCCTGTCGGTGAAGCTGAGCTTCGACGTCAACGACAACATCGCCGCGCCCTACATCAAGAAGGGCGTGCGCCCGCAGATCGCCATCCTGCGCGAGCAGGGCGTCAACGGTCAGGTGGAAATGGCTGCGGCCTTCGACCGCGCCGGTTTCGCTGCGGTCGACGTGCACATGAGCGACATCCTCTCCGGCCGTATCAGCCTGGAGCAGTTCAAGGGCCTGGTGGCCTGCGGTGGCTTCTCCTACGGCGACGTGCTGGGCGCCGGCGAAGGCTGGGCCAAGTCGATCCTCTTCAACGCCCGTGCCCGCGATGGCTTCCAGGCCTTCTTCGAGCGCAAGGACAGCTTCGCCCTCGGTGTGTGCAACGGTTGCCAGATGATGTCCAACCTGCACGAGCTGATCCCCGGCACCGAGTTCTGGCCGCACTTCGTGCGCAACCGCTCCGAGCAGTTCGAAGCGCGCGTGGCGATGGTCCAGGTGCAGGAGTCGCAGTCGATCTTCCTGCAGGGCATGGCCGGTTCGCGCATGCCGATCGCCATTGCTCACGGCGAAGGTCATGCGGAGTTCGAGAGCGAGGAAGCGCTGCTGGAAGCCGACCTGTCCGGCACCGTGGCCCTGCGTTTCGTCGACAACCTGGGCAAGGTCACCGAGAGCTACCCGGCCAACCCGAACGGCTCGCCGCGTGGCATCACTGGCCTGACCAGCCGCGACGGCCGCGTCACCATCATGATGCCGCACCCGGAGCGGGTGTTCCGCGCTGTGCAGAACTCCTGGCGTCCTGAGGAGTGGGAAGAGGACGGCGGCTGGATGCGCATGTTCCGCAATGCCCGCGTCTGGGTCGGCTGAGTTCGCTGCGATGCAACACGCGAAAGGGGAAAGCTTCGGCTTTCCCCTTTTTCTTTGTTCAGCCTGCGTGGGGGAACACCTTGGCTGACGGCGAAGTGCTTCCTGAAGTGCGTGCGGTCGAGCCGGGGCAGGTGCTGCGCCTTTGTCGCTGCGGGCGCTGCGCCAGCCTGCCGGATGCCGCGGCAGACTGCGCGGAGGTGCTCGAACTGACCGTCGGGCGCGAGCGTCACCTGCTGCTCTGCCGCTGCGGCCTGTCGGCTAGACTGCCATTCTGTGACGGCTCCCACGCGCCGGCGGCACCGGGCTTGAAGGAGCGCTGGCGGCGTTTCACCGGCGGCTGAGCTCGAAGTCGGTCACAGATTTCAGACAAAGTCCGCGCCCGGCGAACAAGCCAGGAACCGGACGGTCGAACTTGCACGATGACCAGCAAGTCACAGGAGGCAAAGTGCCACTATTTGTGGCAGCATTTGTCAGCCGTGGCGCTCTTTGCCACGGTCGTGTCCCTGTTTCGATCGGAGTCTCCGATGTACAAACTGTGTTTCTACGTTCCGGAAAGCCATCTGGAACCGGTCAAGAAGGCGCTGTTCGCCGCCGGTGCAGGACGCATCGGTGCCTACGACAGCTGTTGCTGGCAGGCGCTCGGACAGGGACAGTTCCGCCCACTGCAGGGCAGCAGCCCTTATATCGGCCAGGCCGGCAGCGTCGAGCACGTCGCTGAATGGAAGGTCGAGATGGTGGTGGCCGACGAGTTGATACATGACTCGGTGAAGGCGCTGAAGCAGGCCCATCCCTACGAGACGCCGGCCTACGAGGTCTGGCGGCTGTCGGACATGGTGTTCTGAGCAGACATGAAAAAGGCGCCCGCAGGCGCCTTTTTTCTTGCGGGTCCGCTTACGGACGAATCTCGATCAGCGTGCCGTCCTTGACCAGGCTCCAGACCTCACGCATGTCGGCGTTGGTCATGGCGATGCAGCCGTTGGTCCAGTCCAGGGTGGAGAAGTACCACTCCGGATAGTCGTCATCCATCGGCGTGCCGTGGATCATGATCATGCCGCCTGGCGACAGGCTCTTTTCCCGTGCCTTGGCCACATCGCGGGCGTTGGGGTAGGAGATGTGCATGGAGAGGTTGTACTTGTCGCTGGTCTTGCGCCAGTCGACCCAGTAGAAGCCTTCCGGCGTGCGGTTGTCGCCTTCGGCCAGCTTCGGGCCTTGCGGGCGCTTGCCCAGGGACACGCGATAAGTCTTGAGAACCTTGCCGTTGCTGATCAGGTTCATTTTGCGCTCGGACTTGAGCACGAGAATCTTGTCGATACGACCGTCGAGCGTGGGCAGCGCGTTGGCATGCGAGAACGCTGCGAAGGTCAGACAAAGTACGGCAATCAACCAGCGCTTCAAGTGGTGTTCCCCGGTAGTTCCTAAAGCCTTAGAGGCGGTAAACAAGTCTATTAGTTCTTTTTCTGTGCAAGCATTGGGAGAATTCCCTCGTTGCGTATCGGGAAACTCTGAATGGTTCGATCCGCAAGGAAATATTCTAAGGTACGGCCCACGGTGGGGAAAGCCAGCTCATCCCACGGTATGTCGGATTCTTCGAAGAGTTGAACTTCCAGGCTTTCTTCGCCGGCGGAGAAGTCCAGGTCGGCCAGTTCGGCGCGGAAGAAGATATAAACCTGGCTGATATGCGGCAGATCAAAGACCGTATAAAGCTGCAAGCCGTGTACTCGCGCATTGGCCTCTTCGAGGGTCTCGCGGGCGGCGGCCTGTTCCAGCGTCTCGCCGTTCTCCATGAAGCCCGCCGGCAGTGTCCAGTAGCCCTGGCGCGGCTGGATCGCCCGGCGGCAGAGGAGGATGCGCCCGTCCCAGACCGGCAGGCAGCCGGCGACGATGCGCGGGTTCTGGTAATGCACGGTCTGGCACTGGTCGCAGACGTAGCGCGGGCGATTGTCGCCGCTGGGGATGCGCAGGCTCACGCTGGCGCCGCACTGGCTGCAGAAATTCATGCCGCTTCCTTGTTATGTATTGAGGCAATCTTGCGCGCTGCGCGGGGCGTGCAGCAAGGGGCGGGGGTTGGGCAGGGGCGTCTTTCGTGCCATGATTCTTCAATTAAAAGAATCGGCCATTTCCCGCAGGATGTTCCGCATGCTGGACCAGCTGCGCCAACGCATACAGGCGCACACGCCAAGCGATCTCGAAACGGACCACAGCTTCCCTGAAGCGGCGGTCCTGCTCCCCATCACTCCCCAGGAAGAGCTCGTGCTCACCTTGCGCGCGACCGGTCTGTCGACCCACAGCGGCGAAGTGGCGTTTCCGGGCGGGCGCCGCGACCCGGAGGATGTGGACCTGATCCACACCGCCCTGCGCGAGGCTCACGAGGAGATCGCCCTGCCGCCGGGGCTGGTGGAAGTGGTCGGGCCGCTGAGCACCCTGGTCTCGCGCCACGGCATCCTGGTCAAACCGTTCGTCGGTTTCGTCCCGGATTTCGTCGAGTACCGGCCCAACGACGGCGAGATCGACGCCGTGTTCAAGGTGCCGCTGGACTTCTTCCGTGGCGACCCGCGGGAAACCACCCACCGCATCGATTACTTCGGCCGCAGCTGGTATGTCCCGAGCTATCTGTTCGAGGGCTACAAGATCTGGGGCCTGTCCGCGATCATGCTGGTCGAGCTGCTCAACCTGCTGTACGACAGCGGCATCGACCTGCACCAGCCGCCCGCGAAGTTCATCAAGCTCAGCTGATGCTTCCCTATAAGAACAGCGGCCCCCGCCTGAGGAGATACCCATGAAATACCGCCTGGGCTCGTCCCGAGTCGAAACCCATCCGGAAAGCTGGATCGCCCCCAACGCCACGGTGGTCGGCAAGGTGCGCCTCGACGCCGGCGCCAGCGTGTGGTTCAACGCCGTGCTGCGCGGCGACAACGAGCTGATCCACATCGGCGAGCACAGCAACGTCCAGGACGGCACCGTGATGCACACCGACATGGGCTTCCCGCTGACCCTGGGCAAGGGTGTGACCATCGGCCACAACGCCATGCTGCACGGTTGCACGGTGGGCGACTACAGCCTCATCGGCATCAACGCGGTGATCCTCAACGGCGCGAAGATCGGCAAGTACTGCATCATCGGCGCCAACGCGCTGATCCCCGAGGGCAAGGAAATCCCCGACGGTTCCCTGGTCATGGGCTCGCCCGGCAAGGTGGTGCGCGAGCTCAGCGAGCCGCAGAAGAAGATGCTCGAGGCCAGCGCCGCCCACTATGTGCACAACGCCCAGCGTTATGCCCGCGATCTGGCCGAGCAGGAAGATGACTGAAGAACGTCCCGTCGCCTCGCCCTGCGTGCACGTCTGCGCGCTGGACGACGCCGACATCTGCCTGGGCTGCCAGCGCAGCTCCGCGGAGATCACCCGCTGGGGCCTGATGGACAACGCCGAGCGCCGTGAAGTGCTCCGGCGTTGCGAGCAGCGCGCCCGCGAACAGGGCGTGCTGATCTAGCGCGCACCGAACTCTTTTTCCAACTCCAGTTTCCCCGAGGTTTCCCGCAATGCCCCGTATTGGAACCCCCCTGTCGCCGAGCGCGACCCGCGTACTGCTCTGTGGCTCCGGCGAGCTGGGCAAGGAAGTGGCGATCGAGCTGCAGCGCCTGGGCTGCGAAGTCATCGCCGTGGACCGCTACGAGAACGCGCCGGCCATGCAGGTCGCGCACCGCAGCCACGTGATCAGCATGCTCGACGGCGTTGCCCTGCGCGCGGTGATCAAGCAGGAAAAGCCGCACTACATCGTGCCGGAGATCGAAGCCATCGCCACCGCGACCCTGGTCGAGCTGGAGAACGAAGGCTACACCGTGATCCCCACCGCCCGTGCCGCGCAGCTGACCATGAATCGCGAGGGCATTCGTCGCCTGGCCGCCGAAGAGCTGGGCCTGCCGACCTCGCCCTACCACTTCGCCGACACCTACGAGGACTACGCCGCGGGCGTCGCCGCCGTGGGCTATCCGTGCGTGGTCAAGCCGATCATGAGTTCCTCGGGCAAGGGCCAGAGCGTGCTCAAGTCCGATGCCGACCTGAAGACCGCCTGGGATTACGCCCAGGAAGGCGGCCGCGCCGGCAAGGGCCGCGTCATCGTCGAGGGCTTCATCGACTTCGACTACGAAATCACCCTGCTGACCGTGCGCCACATCGGCGGCACCACCTTCTGCGCGCCCATCGGCCACCGCCAGGTGAAGGGCGACTACCACGAGTCCTGGCAGCCCCAGGCCATGAGCCCGAAGGCACTGGCCGAGTCGGAGCGCGTGGCCAAGGCGGTTACCGAAGCGCTGGGCGGTCGCGGCCTGTTCGGCGTGGAGCTGTTCGTCAAGGGCGATGAAGTGTGGTTCAGCGAAGTCTCGCCGCGCCCGCACGACACCGGCCTGGTCACCCTGATCTCCCAGGACCTCTCCGAATTCGCCCTGCACGCCCGCGCCATCCTTGGCCTGCCGATCCCGGTGATCCGCCAGCTGGGCGATTCCGCCTCGGCGGTGATCCTGGTGGAAGGCAAGTCGCAGCAGGTGTCTTTCGGCAACGTCGGCGCTGCCCTTAGCGAGCCGGACACCGCGCTGCGCCTGTTCGGCAAGCCGGAAGTGGATGGCCAGCGCCGCATGGGCGTTGCCCTGGCACGCGACGAGTCGATCGACGCCGCCCGCGCCAAGGCCACCCGTTCGGCCCAGGCGGTCAAAGTCGAGCTGTGAGCCGCTGGGCGGGGCTGATGTGGTGGGCGGCGGCAGTGCCGCTGCTGCCGCTGGCCCTGCCCATGGCCGTGCGCACCCGGCGCACGGCCTTGCGCCTGGCTCCTGCCGCGGGCACTTGCGAAGGTGTAGCGGGGGTGGAGTTTGCTGGCGAACCCTTTCGTCTGTTGCTGCTGGGTGAGTCCACCGTTGCCGGTGTCGGGGCGTCCTGCCTGGACTTCGCCCTGGCCGGTCGACTGGCCCTGGCGCTCTCCACTCGTCTGCAGCGGCCGGTCGTCTGGCGTGCAGCGGGGGAGAACGGCATTACTGCCAGCGAGGCCTGTGAGCGCCTCCTGCCGTTGGTGGCCGGGCAGGATTACGACCTGGTGGCGCTGGTGTTTGGCGTCAACGACACCACGCATTTCAGCTCCAGCCAGCGTTGGCTGGGCGCCCTGGAGAAACTGATCGAACATTTCCGCGGCCGTGGCGCGCGGGTGGTATGCACGGCGGTACCGCCGCTGCAGCACTTCACCGCCTTGCCCTGGCTGTTGCGGCAGTTGCTCGGTTGGCGCGGGGCGTTGCTGGATCGGCAGCTCGGTGCCCTGGCCATGGCGCAGGGCGCGGGCTATTGCGGAGTAAGCCTGGAGATGCAGCCGCAGTTCCTCGCCATCGATGGCTATCACCCTTCGGCGCTGGGCTATCAGGTCTGGGGCGAGCATCTGGCCGAGTGGCTGGTGCAGCCGTTCGGGGGGCACGGCTCTTTGTAGGATCGAGGGGGACGCCTAGTTCTTGCTCGCGAACAGTCGTATCCGGTTGCTCTGGCGTTGGGCGGTTCGCGAGCAAGCTCGCTCCTACAGGTCGTTCAAGCCTCAGCGGATATCGTTCAGGTCATCCCCGCGGGTTTCGCGCAGGCACAGCACGGCCAGCAGGCTGAGCGCCGCCGCGACCGAGACATAGCCGCCGACCCAGCTCAAGCCACCCATGCCCACCAGCTTCTGCGCGATATACGGCGCCACCGATGCACCGAGGATGCCGCCCAGGTTGTAGGCAGCCGAAGCACCGGTGTAGCGCACGTGGGTGGGGAACAGTTCCGGCAGCAGCGCGCCCATGGGGGCGAAGGTCACGCCCATGAGGAACAGCTCCAGCGACAGGAACACCGCCACTTCCACCGACGAACCCTGGCTCAGCAGGGGCTCCATGGCGAAGCCCGAGGCGATGGCGGCAACGCAGCCGACGATCAGCACCGGCTTGCGCCCGAAGCGGTCGCTGAGCCAGGCGGAAACCGGCGTGGCAGCTGCCATGAACAGCACGGCGATGCAGAGCAGGCCGAGGAAGTCCTCGCGGCTGTAGCCCAGGGTGCTGACCCCGTAGCTCAGCGAGAACACCGTGGAGATATAGAAGAGCGCGTAGCACACCACCATCGCCAGGGCGCCCAGCAGGGTCGGGCGCCAGTGCCTGGCGCAGAGTTCGGCGATGGGCAGGCTGGAGCGTTCGTGGCGTTCCATGGCCTTGGCGAATACCGGGGTTTCCACCAGCTTCAGGCGTACATAGAGCCCGACCAGGACCAGCACGGCGCTGAGGACGAACGGGATGCGCCAGCCCCAGGCGCGGAACTGCTCTTCGCTGAGCAGCATGGCCAGGCAGAGGAACAGGCCGTTGGCGGCGAGGAAGCCAATGGAGGGGCCCATCTGCGGGAACATGCCGAACCAGGCACGGCGGCCTTTGGGCGCGTTCTCCGTGGCCAGCAGCGCGGCGCCGCCCCATTCGCCACCCAGCCCAAGGCCCTGGCCAAAGCGCAGCACGCAAAGCAGGATCGGCGCCCAGGCGCCAATGCTGTCGTAGCCCGGCAGCAGGCCGATGAGGGTGGTGGAGATGCCCATCAGCAGCAGCGAGGCCACCAGGGTCGACTTGCGCCCGATGCGATCGCCGAAGTGGCCGAACAGCGCCGAGCCCAGCGGACGGGCGAGGAAGGCGATGCCGAAGGTGATGAAGGCGCTGAGCGCCTGGGCGGTGCCGGAGGTCTGCGGGAAGAACACCGGGCCGATCACCAGCGCGGCGGCGGTGGCGTAGACGTAGAAATCGTAGAACTCGATGGCGGTGCCGATGAAGCTGGCCACCGCGACGCGGGTGGTGGAGTTGGTCTGTGCGGCCGGTTGTGCGGCTTCGAGGGTGGCACTGGTCATACGGGGAATATCCCTGGCAGTCAGGCGCGGCGACGACTCTGGCGGTCGTGTCCGACGTTTCTTGAGGCATCGCCATGGCGCGAGTGCGAGCGCGGCCCGGGATCGGGGCAGGGTGGGCGCGGCTCGCGGTGGGTCAGGGCGAGGCCGGCTGCTTCGCAAGGCAACGACGTGGGGTCGAGGCTCGGCGGGGCGTGCGATTGACTGGCCGGCGCGGCGTCGCGGGTAGCGACGGGCGCAGGCGGGAGGCTGGGTAAGCCGTCCGGATTATAGGGGCGGGCGGGGCGCCTCAGGCAAGCTCGTCGGTGTAGGGTGCTTCGCGGGGCGGCGCGCCGGGCAGCCAGGCGCGCACGCTTTTCACCCGGTTTTCGCCCGATTGCAGGATTTCCAGGCGGTAGCGGCCGATCTTCAGGCACACCGTGCTGTCGGGAATCTGCTCCAGCGCTTCGGTGATCAGGCCGTTGAGGGTCTTCGGCCCGTCGCTGGGCAGCTGCCAGCCCAGTGCGCGGTTGACGTCACGCAGGTTGGCCGAGCCGTCGATGACGTAGGTGCCGTCGGCCTGCGGGTGGATGTCCGGGTTGCGCAGGGTGTTCTGGTTGCTGAACTCGCCGACGATCTCTTCGAGGATGTCTTCCAGGGTGATGATGCCGATCACCTCGCCGTACTCGTCGACGACGATGCCGATGCGCCGCTTCTGCTTCTGGAAATTGATCAGCTGGGTCGACAGCGGCGTGCTCTCGGGCACGAAGTAGGGCTCCAGGCACGCGGCCTTGAGGCTTTCCTTGGTCAGCTGGTTGTGGGTCAGCAGGCGGGCGATCTGGCGCATGTGCACCACGCCCTCGACCTGGTTGATGTCGTTGCGGAACACCGGCAGGCGGGTGTGGGTGGTGTTGCGCAGCTGGCCGATGATGGTTTCCAGCTCGTCGTCCAGGTCGATGCCCTGGACTTCGTTGCGCGGCACCATCAGGTCGTTCACGGTGATCTTTTCCAGGTCGAGGATGCTCAGCAGCATGTCCTGGCGGTTGTTGGTGAGCTTCTCGCTGGAGTCGGTGACCACGCTGCGCAACTCGTCGTTGCTCAGCGGCTTGTTGCCGCGCTGGGTCGGGTCGAGGCCGCCCAGGCGCAGCAGCAGGTTGCTGATGCCGGTCATCAGCCAGAGCAGCGGGCTGAACAGCTTCTGCATCCAGATCAGCGGCAGGCTGGCGGGGAAGGCCACGCGCTCGGGGCGCAGGGCGGCGTAGGTCTTGGGGGTGATCTCGCCGAAGATCAGCAGGATCAGCGTCAGCGCCACCGTGGTGATCGCCACGCCGGCTTCGCCCCACAGGCGCAGGGCCAGCAGGGTGGCCAGGGACGAGGCGATGATGTTGACGAAGTTGTTGCCGATCAGGATGGTGCCCAGCAGCCGGTCGGTGCGCAGCAGCAGCCAGCTGGTGCGCCGCGCGCCGCGATTGCCCTGCTTGGACAGGTGGCGCAGGCGGTAGCGGTCGAGGCTGAGCATGCCGGTCTCGACGCTGGAGAAGAATGCCGAACAGAGGATCAGGAAGACCAGCAGGCCGATCAGGTAGCCGGGGTGGATCTCTTCCATGCGCGCAGGTCCTTCAGCGGCGCTCGGGCGCCGCCGTTAGCGTCAGATGTGCAGGATGAATTCCTTGACCAGCTTGCTGCCGAAGTAGGCCAGCATCAGCAGGCAGAAACCCGCGAGGGTCCAGCGGATCGCTTTGTGGCCGCGCCAGCCGAGCTGGTGGCGGCCCCACAGCAGCACGCCGAACACCACCCAGGCGAAGCAGGAGAGGATGGTCTTGTGCGCCAGGTGCTGGGCGAACAGGTTGTCGACGAACAGCCAGCCGGAGATCAGCGACAGCGAAAGCAGCGACCAGCCGCCCCAGAGGAAGCCGAACAACAGGCTTTCCATGGTCTGCAGCGGCGGGAAGTTGCGGATCAGGCCCGACGGGTGCTTGTGCTTGAGCTGATGGTCCTGGACCAGCAGGAGCAGCGCCTGGACCACGGCGATGGTGAGCAGGCCGTAGGCCAGGATCGACAGCAGGATGTGGGCGAGGATGCCCGGCTGTTCGTTGATCGGCTCGATGGTGCCGTGGGGCATCAGCGCGGCCAGCAGGGTGGTCAGCGCGCCCAGCGGATAGAGGAAGATCAGCAGGTTGTGCACCGGGATGCGCAGGCAGGCCAGCAGGGTCAGGGCGGTGACCGCGGCGGAGATCAGGCTGGCGGCATTGAAGAAGTCCAGCGTCAGGCCGGCCGGCGTCAGCAGCTCCTGGCTCAGGCTGAAGGCCTGGCAGAGCAGGGCGACCAGGCCCAGCAGGAGGAGCAGCGGTTTCTGCGGCGGGACGCGACGGGCCAGGCTTGCGCCCTGGTAGACGGTGGTGCCGATATAAAGGACGGCGGCGATCAGGCTGGGCAGCAGAGGTTGCATAAGTCCTTGGAACAGTCCTTCGAAAGGGGACCCGAAAGGTCGGGAGTTTGGCACAGATCGCTTGCGCCTAGAAAGCCGCCGGGGCCAGTTCGCCGCCGGCCTGCGACGCGGTCCGTCACATCGGGATCATCGGCGGTGTTGGCGCTGGCCGCACTTCGCTATAATCGGCCGCTTGCTGACAAGCCAAACCCAGGCCCGACCGGGCTGATTAGGAACGCGCATGTTCGAAAACCTTACAGATCGCCTCTCGCAAACGCTGCGCCACGTCACCGGCAAGGCCAAGCTGACCGAGGACAACATCAAGGACACGCTCCGCGAAGTGCGGATGGCCCTGCTGGAGGCCGACGTGGCCCTGCCGGTGGTCAAGGACTTCGTCGCCAAGATCAAGGATCGCGCGGTCGGCACCGAGGTTTCCAAGAGCCTGACCCCGGGCCAGGCCTTCGTGAAGATCGTCCAGGCCGAACTGGTCGAGTTGATGGGCGCGGCCAACGAGGACCTCGACCTCGCCGCCGCTCCGCCTGCGGTCATCCTGATGGCCGGCCTGCAGGGCGCGGGCAAGACCACCACCGCCGGCAAGCTGGCGCGCTTCCTTAAGGAGCGCAAGAAGAAGTCCGTGCTGCTGGTGTCCGCCGACGTCTACCGTCCGGCGGCGATCAAACAGCTGGAAACCCTGGCCAACGACCTGGACGTGACCTTCTTCCCGTCCGACACCAGCCAGAAGCCGGTCGCCATCGCCGAAGCGGCGATCCGCGAAGCCAAGCTGAAATTCATCGACGTGGTGATCGTCGACACCGCCGGCCGTCTGCACATCGACGCCGACATGATGGACGAGATCAAGCAGGTCCACGCGGCGATCAAGCCGGTGGAGACCCTGTTCGTGGTCGACGCCATGACCGGCCAGGACGCCGCCAACACCGCCAAGGCCTTCAATGACGCACTGCCGCTGACCGGCGTGGTGCTGACCAAGGTCGACGGCGACGCCCGTGGCGGTGCCGCGCTGTCCGTGCGCGCCATCACCGGCAAGCCGATCAAGTTCCTCGGCATGGGCGAGAAGAGCGAAGCGCTCGATCCGTTCCACCCCGACCGCGTGGCCTCGCGCATCCTCGGCATGGGCGACGTGCTCAGCCTGATCGAACAGGCCGAGCAGGGCATGGACCGCGAGAAGGCCGAGAAACTCGCGAAGAAGATCAAGAAGGGCAAGGGCTTCGACCTGGAAGACTTCCGCGATCAGCTGCAACAGATGAAGAACATGGGCGGCCTGGGCAGCCTGATGGACAAGCTGCCGATGCTCGGCGGCGTCAACCTGTCGCAGATGGGCAACGCGCAGAACGCGGCGGAGAAGCAGTTCAAGCAGATGGAGGCGATCATCAACTCCATGACTCCGGGCGAGCGCCGCGATCCGGAAGTGATCAGCGGCTCGCGCAAGCGCCGCATCGCCATGGGTTCGGGTACCCAGGTGCAGGACGTCGGGCGCCTGATCAAGCAGCACAAGCAGATGCAGAAGATGATGAAGAAGGTCACCGCCAAGGGCGGTATGGCCAAGATGATGCGCGGCATGGGGAGCATGTTCCCCGGCGGCATGCCCAAGATGTAAGCCCAGGCGGCTCGCCGCCCGGCGGGCTGGACGCGCTGCGGCTTGCGGCGCGGGGCTTTAGCTCATAGAATATGCGGCCTTTCGGGCTATGTGCCCGAGGGCTGCATTTCTTTTTTGCAAGCAAACCATAGGAACAACGTACGCATGGTAACCATTCGTCTGGCTCGTGGCGGCTCCAAGAAGCGCCCGTTCTATCACCTGACCGTGACCAACAGCCGCAACGCTCGTGACGGCCGTTTCGTCGAGCGCGTCGGCTTCTTCAACCCGGTCGCCACTGGCGCTGAGCTCAAGTTCTCGGTCAACCAGGAGCGTCTGAACTACTGGCTGAGCCAAGGTGCTCAACCGTCTGAGCGTGTTGCTCAGCTGATCAAGGAAGCCGCCAAGGCTGCCTGAGATCGATGAACACGAATACTGCTCCCGCCGAGGAGATGGTTGTTCTCGGCAAGATCGTATCGGTGCACGGTATTCGTGGTGAGGTGAAGGTGTATTCCTTTACCGATCCGTTGGACAACCTGCTGGACTATCGCCGCTGGACGCTCAAGCGTGGCAACGAGGTTCGACAGGCTGAGCTGGTTCAAGGTCGCGTACAGGGCAATGTCCTGGTCGTGAAGCTGAAGGGACTGGAAGATCGCGAGATCGCCCGCACCTTCGCTGAATTCGAAATCCTGGTCCCGCGCAGCGAGCTGCCGGTGCTGGACGATGGCGAGTTCTACTGGAGCCAGTTGGAAGGTCTCAAGGTGATCGACCAGAACGGGCAACTGTTCGGGATTCTCGACCACATGCTGGAGACCGGCGCCAACGATGTGATGGTAGTCAAGCCCTGCGCAGGCAGCCTGGACGACCGTGAACGCCTGCTCCCGTATACGGATCAGTGCGTGCAATCGGTGGACCTGGAAGCCGGCGAGATGCGGGTGGACTGGGACGCGGACTTCTAGCCCATGTGGATTGGAGTCATTAGCATCTTTCCGGAGATGTTTCGCGCCATCAGCGACTATGGCATCACGAGTCGCGCGGTCAAGCAGGAGCTGATTCAGCTGCAGTGCTTCAACCCGCGAAGCAACACCGAGGACCGTCACCAGACGGTGGATGACCGGCCTTTCGGCGGTGGTCCCGGCATGGTGATGAAAATCAAGCCGCTCGAAGGCGCACTGGGCGATGCCCGGCAAGCCGCAGGCGGACCGGTGAAGGTGATCTACCTCTCGCCGCAAGGTCGCAAGCTGACGCAAGCGGCCGTGAAGGAACTGGCGAACGAGGAACGATTGATCCTGATCGCCGGGCGTTACGAAGGCATCGACGAGCGCTTCATTGAAGAGCATGTCGATGAGGAATGGTCAGTTGGCGATTATGTCCTGTCCGGGGGTGAGCTTCCGGCCATGGTGTTGATTGACGCGGTCACGCGGTTGTTGCCCGGTGCACTGGGCCACGTGGACTCCGCCGAGGAGGACTCCTTCACGGATGGCCTGCTCGACTGTCCGCACTACACCCGACCTGAGGTGTACGCAGACAAACGTGTTCCTGAGGTGCTGCTCAGCGGCAACCACGAACACATCCGGCGCTGGCGTTTGCAGCAGTCCTTAGGCAGGACCTGGGAACGACGTGCCGATCTTCTGGATTGCCGCTCGCTTTCTGGAGAAGAGAAAAAGCTGCTGGAGGAATACATCCGCCAGCGGAACGATAGTTAACGTATCGATGGCCCGCGCCGAGCGCAGGTCTTAGGAGCACGAAATGACCAACAAGATCATTCAGCAGATCGAAGCTGAACAGATGAGCAAAGAGATTCCGGCGTTCGCCCCCGGCGACACCGTAATCGTCCAGGTTAAAGTGAAGGAAGGCGACCGTCAGCGTCTGCAGGCCTTCGAAGGCGTTGTCATCGGCAAGCGTAACCGCGGCCTGAACAGTGCTTTCACCGTTCGCAAGATCTCCAACGGCGTAGGCGTAGAGCGTACCTTCCAGACCTACAGCCCGCTGGTTGACAGCATCAGCGTCAAGCGTCGCGGCGACGTGCGCAAGGCCAAGCTGTACTACCTCCGCGAACTGTCCGGCAAGGCAGCTCGTATCAAGGAAAAACTGGCCTAATTCGCCGGTTGTTCCCGAAAAAAGCAGCCCACGGGCTGCTTTTTTCTTGCCCGTGATTTTTCTTAACTGCCCCGGCAGCGCATTAGAAACACAACATCCGCAGCACCGGCAGCCACCCTCATTGCATCAGGTAGCAGTGGCATGAGCCCCAGAGATCAGGAAATCCTCCGCCGCACGGAGCTTTCCGAAACCCGCGTGACCAAGGCGATCTTCCCGCCCACCACCAACCACCACAACACCCTGTTCGGCGGCACCGCGCTGGCCTGGATGGACGAGGTCTCGTTCATCGCCGCGACGCGCTTCTGTCGCCTGCCGCTGGTGACCGTGTCCACCGACCGTATCGACTTCAAGCACCCGATCCCCGCCGGCTCCATCGTCGAGCTGATCGGCCGGGTGGTGAAGGTCGGCAACACCAGCCTCAAGGTCGAGGTGGAGGTGTTCGTCGAGAGCATGTCCGCTGACGGCCGCGAAAAGGCCATCCACGGCCTGTTCAGCTTCGTCGCCATCGACGACGAGAAGCGCCCGGTGCCGGTCCTGCCCGGCTTCGAGGGCTGAAACGAAAGAAGGCGCCCGCGGGCGCCTTTGCTGATCCGTGCTTGTAGGAGCGAGCTTGCTCGCGAACCGCACGGCACGGCACGGCACCGAAACCGTCGGTGAAGAGCGTTCGCGAGCAAGCTCGCTCCTACAAAAAGCTCGTCAATCGTTTCAGTGGCGCAGGCTGATCTTCAGCGAGGCCTGGGACAGGTCGATGTTCTGCAGGCTCAGGCTGCCCATGCTCTGGGTCTTGGGCGCGCCGGCCACGCGGATGTTGTCGAAGCGCAYMTCGCCGATGGAGCTGGGCAGGCGCACGTTGATGGTGCCGTCGGCATTCAGCGAGGACGAGGCGTGCAGGGTGTCGTACTTCACGTCCTGCAGCGAGGTCTCGGCGTCCAGGCTGTCCACCACCGGCATCACCAGGCGAGTCAGCTGCTTGATGGCGCCGACGCCATCGCCGCTTTCCGCGCTGACCAGCAGGCTCTGCAGGGTGTCGTCGAAACCCTGGGCGCTGACGTCGCTCATCTCGCTGTCGCTCAGCGGCTTCAGACCCTTGGGTGCCTCGTGGCGGGTGATGCTGGTCGGCGCCTGGCGCTGCACATCGGCGCTGGCCAGCTGGAACGGGCTGAGCAGGGCAGCGACCAGGGTAGCGGCCAGGCGCAGGTTGTTCTGCTTCTTCAGTGCGCGGCCGAGCTGGCGTTCGCTGATCCAGCCCTGCTGGATCAGGGTCTCGCCCAGGCGCAGTCCGTTGGTGAGCTGGAGCTGGATGGCCTTATCCAGCTGGGACGAGGTGATCAGGCCCTTGCTGACAAGGATCTGGCCGAGGCGGGAGTTCTGTTGACTGGACATGGCGTGGGCTTCGTGGGGACGCAATGATGGCGTGGTGCAATCATTGTCTGTCAGACACATTCTGTCACCAGCCTAAAGATAGGCTGACATAGCCGGTCGTCAGGTTGCCAGGCTGCGGGCAGTTTCGTTCGTACCCAGGGTGTCTTCCGGGGCCTCCTCGATCATCGAGATCACCGTCCAGCCGGTTGCTGGCGCCAGTGGCTGGTCGGGCGACGCGATATGCAGCCGGCCGTTGGGATCGCGGGCGAACAGCAGCAGGGCGCGGCTGCCGTGCTGGGCCTGGTACTGCGGCCAGCCGAAGTTGTCGCTGAGCAGGGTGGCGCGGACTTCCGCGCCACGGGCGATCAGGCCGGCCATCTGCGGGTAGGTGACGAGGCTCTGGCCCAGCGGGTGGCCGCGGTGGCGGTCGCTGACCCGGTGCTTCTCGCTGCGCCGGCTGTCCTGGCTGGTCGGCAGGATGTAGCGATGGCGCGGGTTGAATTCGTGGCGGAAGCTCATGCACATCAGCGCGTTGAGTTCGGCATTGGGTGACAGCGCCAGCAGATGGCCGAGGCCGATCAGGTCCAGGTGGGCTTCGGCGTGCTGCGAGGCAGGGTTGCCGAAGTAGGTCGGCAGGTGCTCCATGCGTGCGGCACGGGTGTTCTCCCAGCTCGAATCGGTCAGCAGCACCTTCACCCCGGCGTTCTGCAGCCCGGTGCCGATGGCCCGGGCGACCGGATTGGCGCCGATGATCAGGAAGCCGGTGGGTACCGGTTCGGCGACCTTCAGCAGGCGTGCCAGCGGCCGCGCGGTGGCGCTCTGCAGGATTACCGTGCCGATGATCACCAGGAAGGTCAGCGGCACCAGCACCCCCGCCTGGGCGTGGCCGGCTTCCTGCAGGCGGATCGCGAAGATCGCCGAGACCGCCGCCGCGACTATTCCGCGTGGCGCTATCCAGCTCAGCAGTGCGCGTTCACGCCAGTTGAGCGAGGAGCCGGCGGTGGAGACCAGCACGCTCAGCGGGCGGGCGACGAACTGGATCAGCGCCAGGACCAGCAGGGCGATGGGGCCCAGTCCCAGCAGCGCTGCAAGATCGAGGCGTGCGGCGAGCAGCACGAAGAGGCCGGAGATCAGCAGGACGCTGAGGTTCTCCTTGAAGTGCAGTATCTGCCGGACGTCGACGCCCTGCATGTTGGCCAGTCGCAGGCCCATGACGGTCACTGCCAGCAGGCCCGATTCCGACATCAGGGTGTTGGAGAACACGAAGAGGCCCAGTACCACGGACAGCGATGCCAGGTTGTGCAGGTAATCCGGCAGCCAGTGGCGGCGCAGCGCCACGCCCAGTGCTTGGCCGCCCAGCAGGCCGGCAACGATGCCGGTGCCGATCACGCTGAAGAAGGTCAGCAGGCTGTCGATCCAGCCCGTGCCGCTGTCGCTGGCGGCGATGAAGGTATAGACGACCACGGCGAGCAGGGCGCCAATGGGATCGATGACGATGCCCTCCCAGCGCAGGATGTTGGCGATGGTGGCGTTGGGGCGCACCACCCGCAGCATGGGTACGATCACCGTCGGGCCGGTGACCAGGGTCAGGGTGCCGAACAGCAGCGCCATCTCCCAGGTGAAGCCCAGCAGGTAGTGGGTGGCCAGCGCGATCACACCCCAGGTGAGCAGGGCGCCAACAGTCACCAGGCGTTTTACTACCGTGCCGATTTCCTTCCATTCATCCAGGTGCAGGGTCAGGCTGCCTTCGAACAGGACCAGGGCGACCGCCAGCGATACCAGGGGGAACAGCAGCGGGCCGAACAGTGCTTCGGGCGACAACAGGTGAAGGATCGGTCCTACCAGGATGCCGGTCAGCAGCAGGAACAGGATGGCCGGAAGGCGCAGGCGCCAGGCCAGCCACTGGCTGAGGAGCGCGGCGCCGCCGATACCGGCGAGGGCGTAGTAGGTGCTGTGTTCATCCATGGAGCGGCGACATCCTGTGCGAGAGTGGTGAGGGTGATGGAGGATATGAAAGACTACCCGCGCCGTAATTTCCTTCGCTCTGGCCTGAAATGACCCCAGTTCCCCATATTCTGATCGATCGCTTCCTCGACGCCCTCTGGCTGGAGAAAGGCCTGTCCGACAACACCCGCAGCGCCTATGGCAGTGACCTTGCGTTGTTCAATGGCTGGCTCGGTGAGCGCAGCGTGGCGCTGGAGTCTGCCGGGCGCGATGTGATCCTCGATCACCTGGCCTGGCGCCTGGGGGAAGGTTACAAGGCGCGCTCGACGGCGCGCTTCCTCTCCGGGTTGCGCGGCTTCTACCGCTACTGCCTGCGCGAGGGCCTGATCGCCGAAGACCCGACCTTGCTGGTGGACCTACCGCAGCTGGGCAAGCCGTTGCCCAAGTCGCTGTCCGAGGCGGATGTCGAGGCGCTGCTGGCGGCGCCGGAGACCGACGATCCGCTCGGTCTGCGCGACCGCACCATGCTGGAGGTGCTCTATGCCTGCGGGCTGCGCGTCAGCGAACTGGTCGGGTTGACCCTGGAGCAGGTCAACTTGCGCCAGGGCGTGGTGCGCGTGCTCGGCAAGGGCAGCAAGGAGCGCCTGGTGCCGCTGGGCGAGGAGGCCATCCGCTGGATCGAGCGCTACGTGCGCGAGGCGCGCGGCGACCTGCTGGCCGGCCGCCCCAGCGACGTGCTGTTCCCCAGCCTGCGCGGCGAGCAGATGACCCGGCAGACCTTCTGGCACCGCATCAAGCTGCACGCGAAGGTCGCCGGCATCGGCAAGAGCCTGTCGCCGCACACCCTGCGCCATGCCTTCGCCACCCATCTGCTCAACCATGGCGCCGACCTGCGCGTGGTGCAGATGCTGCTGGGCCACAGCGATCTCTCCACCACGCAGATCTACACGCATATCGCCCGTGCGCGGCTGCAGGATCTGCACGCGCAGCATCATCCTCGTGGGTGAGCTGATCAATGTAGGAGCGAGCTTGCTCGCGAGCGCATTTCGCCGAATCTTTCCCGGTTGTGCGGATCGCGAGCAAGCTCGCTCCTACAGAACAGCCGTCGAAGCTTCCCGCTACAGCCTGTGGCTCGGCCTCGCCGGCCCGGTGTGATAGTCTTCGCCGACTGACATCAGGAGTTTTCCATGCGTTTGTCCCGACTTCTGGCTGCCGCGGCCCTTGGCCTCGCCAGCACCCTCGTCCTGGCCGCCGAACCGGACCAGGCGATCCGCACCACCCTGCAATCCCTGCAGCCTGACCTGCCTATCGAGAACATCTCCAAGGGCCCCCTGGAAGGCATCTATCAGGTGCAGCTCAAGGGCGGCCGTGTGCTCTACGCCAGCGCAGACGGCCAGTTCGTCGTGCAGGGCAACATCTACCAGGTGAAGGACGGCAAGCCGACCAACCTGACCGAGAAGGCCGAGAGTGCCGGCGTGGCGAAGACCATCAATGCCATCGCCGCCAAAGACATGGTGGTGTTCCCGGCCAAGGGCGAGACCAAGGCGCACATCACCGTCTTCACCGACACCACCTGCCCTTACTGCCAGAAGCTCCACGCCGAAGTGCCGGAGCTGCAGAAGCAAGGTATCGAGGTGCGCTACCTGGCCTTCCCGCGTCAGGGCCCGAACTCGCCGGGCGATGCCCAGCTGCAGGCCGTGTGGTGCTCCAAGGACCGCCAGTCGGCCATGAGCGACATGTTCCACGAGAAGGAAGTGAAGGCAGCCAAGTGCGATAACCCGGTGGACTCGCAGTTCGCCCTGGGCCAGATGGTCGGTGTGCAGGGCACCCCGGCGATCATCCTCGCCGACGGCACCATGCTGCCGGGCTACCAGCCGGCCGGCCAGATCGCCAAGCTGGCTCTGGAAGCCAAGTAAGCCGCGGCTTGCGCTCTGATTGACTAATACGGAACCGCTTCGTAATGTTCGGTTCCTTTTGACTAGGGGACAGGCAGACCGCCTGTTCTTACATGGTGCCTGCTCCCATGCCCGCCTCGTTGCGGGCATCGGCGTCTCAGGCGCCCCGATGCTGTAATCATGGGGAGTTTCAGCGTGAAACCGGTGAAAGTGGGAATCTGTGGGTTGGGGACCGTCGGTGGCGGTACCTTCAATGTACTCAAACGCAACGCCGAGGAGATTGCCCGCCGTGCCGGGCGTGGTATCGAGGTTGCGCAGATTGCCGCCCGTCGCCCCAATCCGAAGTGTGAAACCGGTAGTACCCCCATTACTGCCGACATCTTCGACGTGGCGAACAACCCGGAAATCGACGTGGTCATCGAGCTGATCGGTGGCTACACCCTGGCCCATGAGCTGGTGCTCAAGGCCATCGAGAACGGCAAGCACGTGGTCACCGCGAACAAGGCGCTGATCGCCGTGCACGGCAACGAAATCTTCGCCAAGGCTCGCGAGAAGGGCGTCATCGTCGCCTTCGAAGCCGCCGTGGCCGGCGGCATCCCGGTGATCAAGGCGATCCGCGAGGGCCTGGCCGCCAACCGCATCAACTGGCTGGCCGGCATCATCAACGGCACCGGCAACTTCATCCTCACCGAAATGCGCGAGAAAGGCCGCGCCTTCGCTGACGTCCTGAAGGAAGCCCAGGCGCTGGGCTACGCCGAAGCCGACCCGACCTTCGACGTCGAAGGTATCGATGCCGCGCACAAGCTGACCATCCTGGCGTCCATCGCCTTCGGTATCCCGCTGCAGTTCGACAAGGCCTACACGGAAGGCATCACCCAGCTGACCACCGCCGACGTGAACTACGCCGAGGCACTGGGCTACCGCATCAAGCACCTGGGCGTCGCCCGCCGTACCGACAAGGGTATCGAGCTGCGCGTACACCCGACCCTGATCCCGGCCGACCGCCTGATCGCCAACGTCAACGGCGTGATGAACGCGGTCATGGTCAACGGCGACGCCGCTGGTTCCACGCTGTTCTACGGCGCTGGCGCCGGCATGGAGCCCACCGCTTCCTCGGTGGTCGCCGACCTGGTGGACGTGGTTCGCGCCACGACCTCCGACCCGGAGAACCGCGTGCCGCACCTGGCCTTCCAGCCGGACGCACTCTCCGACCACCCGATCCTGCCGATCGACGCCTGCGAAAGCGCCTACTACCTGCGCATCCAGGCCAAGGACCATCCGGGCGTACTGGCCCAGGTGGCGACCATCCTCTCCGAGCGCGGCATCAACATCGAATCGATCATGCAGATGGAAGTCGAAGAGCATGACGGTCTGGTGCCGATGATCCTGGTTACCCACCGCGTGCTCGAGTCCCGCATCATCGAAGCCATCGCCGCGCTGGAAGCGCTGGATGACGTCGTCGGCAATGTCGTACGCATCCGCGTCGAACAACTGAATTAATCGGGCTGCAGGCCATGGGCGGCAGGCGGCAGGCGAAACAGCCTGAAGCCTGAGGCCCGAGGCCTGAAGCCAAAACCGAAGGTTTTGAACATGCGCTACATCAGTACCCGCGGCCAGGCGCCCGCGCTGAACTTCGAAGACGTGCTGCTGGCAGGTCTTGCCAGCGACGGCGGCCTCTACGTGCCGGAAAACCTGCCGCGCTTCACCGTCGAGGAGATCGCCTCCTGGGCCGGCCTGCCGTACCACGAGCTGGCCTTCCGCGTGATGCGCCCGTTCGTTGCCGGCAGCATTGCCGACGCCGACTTCAAGAAGATCCTCGAAGAGACCTACGGGGTCTTCGCCCACAACGCCGTGGCGCCGCTGCGCCAGCTCAACGGCAACGAGTGGGTGCTGGAGCTGTTCCACGGCCCGACCTTGGCCTTCAAGGACTTTGCCCTGCAGCTGCTCGGCCGCCTGCTCGACCACGTGCTGACCAAGCGCGGCGAGCGCGTGGTGATCATGGGCGCCACCTCCGGCGACACCGGCTCGGCCGCCATCGAAGGCTGCAAGGCCTGCGAGAACGTCGATATCTTCATCATGCACCCGCACAACCGTGTGTCCGAGGTGCAGCGCCGGCAGATGACCACCATCCTCGGCGAGAACATCCATAACATCGCCATCGAAGGCAACTTCGACGACTGCCAGGAGATGGTCAAGGCCAGCTTCGCCGACCAGGGCTTCCTGAAAGGCACCCGTCTGGTGGCGGTGAACTCGATCAACTGGGCGCGGATCATGGCCCAGATCGTCTACTACTTCCATGCCGCCCTGCAGCTCGGCGCACCGGCCCGTTCCGTGGCCTTCTCGGTGCCCACCGGCAACTTCGGCGACATCTTCGCCGGCTACCTGGCGCGCAACATGGGCCTGCCGATCAGCCAGCTGATCGTCGCGACCAACCGCAACGACATCCTGCACCGTTTCATGTCCGGCAACCGCTACGACAAGGACACCCTGCACGCGTCGCTGTCGCCGTCCATGGACATCATGGTCTCGTCCAACTTCGAGCGCCTGCTGTTCGACCTGCACGGCCGCAACGGCAAGGCCGTCGCCGAGCTGATGGACAACTTCAAGGCCACCGGCAAGCTGGCCGTCGAGGATGACCGCTGGACCGAAGCCCGCCGCCTGTTCGATTCCCTGGCGGTGAGCGACGAGGAAACCTGCGAGACCATCTCCCAGGTGTTCGCCGAGTCCGGCGAGCTGCTGGACCCGCACACTGCCATTGGCGTGCGCGCCGCTCGCGAGTGCCGCCGCAGCCTGTCCGTGCCCATGGTGACCCTGGGTACCGCGCACCCGGTGAAGTTCCCGGAAGCGGTGGAGAAGGCCGGCATCGAGGCGGTTCCGGCACTGCCGGCGCACCTGGCCGACCTGTTCGAGCGTGACGAGCGTTGCACCGTCCTGGCGAACGACCTGGCCAAGGTCCAGGCCTTCGTCAGCGCCCACGGCAACCGCGGCAAGCCGCTCTAAAGCGCGGATCGCCGTTGGAAAAAGCCCGCCTCATGGCGGGCTTTTTCATGCCTGCAGAAGCGGCTTTGAAACATGCCGTCATGACCAACGGTGCTGAAACTGGCGAACTTTATCGCCGAACGTGCGGTCTTTTGCTGCGTGTTTTTCATTTCGCAACAAGGAGATACGACATGGACCGGCTGAGCGCCCTGCTGACCGAGACCTTCGCTCCCTACGCTCCGTCCCTGGGGCCGGCACGCCCTGATGGCGGCCGTATCCTGACCCTCACCAACGATGAGGGCGAGGTGATCCTGCGGCGCGTCATCGAAGGCCAGCACCTGGCCGACCATGAACAGAGCGAGACGGCGGTACAGACCATCCGCCGTGACCTGCTGATCTCCGAGGGTCGCATGGAGGACGACGTAGTTTCCCAGTTGCGCCAGCGTGCGCAGGTGATGAGTTACGGCACCTGATCGACGACCCTTAACGAAAACGCCGCCCACTGGGCGGCGTTCTTGTTTGTGTTGCCGAGACAGCGCCTAGAGCTTGCCCAGGTACTTCAGCCGTGAGCGGATACCACCGGTGGTGCGGCCATGTTCGCGGGCGATGGCTGCAATGCTTTCGCCAGCCTCGAAGTGCTGCAGCAGCACGGTCTCTTCCTCTGCCTGCCAGGGCTTGCCGGCCTGCTGCGGCAGGGAACGTGGCCTGGGCGCTGGAGCTTCGAGGGCATGGATGGCGTGGAACAGCGCGCGGATCACCTCCGGCGCCTGGCAAGGGTCATCTACGGCCAGGGGCGCGTCGTGGCGAGGGTCGATGCCGTGGGCCAGCTTGCGCAGTACGGCTAGCGATTCAGTGGCGTGGTCGGCGTGCATGGCGGATCTCCTTGTTATATCCGCTGATGCTTGGCGAGCTCTGGTGCGTTGTCTGTCGGATCGGTCGCGGGCCGGAACGGAAAAAGCTGAGGAAGTTGCAGGACAGTAGAAGCGCGCTTGCTCGCGAAAGGAATCCCGTCAGCTCAATCGTGGGGAGAGGTTCGCGAGCAAGCTCGCTCCTGCAAGAGCCGTACATTTCCCTCGCCATGAAAAACGGCCCCGAAGGGCCGTTTTCAGTGCAGCGCGAGGATCAGCCGCCGAGGTAAGCGTCGCGTACCTTGGGGTTCACCAGCAGGTTGGCGCCGGTGTCCTGCATGACGATGCGACCGTTCTCCAGCACATAGCCGCGGTCGGCGAGCTTGAGCGCCTGGTTGGCGTTCTGCTCGACGAGGAACACGGTCACGCCTTCCTGGCGCAGCTGTTCGACGATGTCGAAGATCTGCTGGATGATGATCGGCGCCAGGCCCAGCGACGGCTCGTCAAGCAGCAGCAGCTTGGGCTTGCTCATCAGCGCACGGCCGATGGCAAGCATCTGCTGTTCGCCGCCGGACATGGTGCCGCCGCGCTGGCTGAAGCGTTCCTTCAGACGCGGGAAGAGTGCCAGGACCTTGTCCATCTGCTCCTGGTAGTCACCCTTGCTGGTGAAGAAACCGCCCATGGCGAGGTTCTCCTCCACGGTCAGGCGGGCGAACACGCGACGGCCTTCCGGCACGACGGCGATGCTCTTGCGCATGATCACGGCGGATTCCTTGCCGACCAGCTCCTCGCCCATGTAGGTGATGCTGCCCGAGGAGGCGCGCGGCGAGCCGCACAGGGTCATCAGCAGGGTTGACTTGCCGGCGCCGTTGGCGCCGATCAGGGTGACGATCTCGCCCTGCTGGACTTCCATGCTGACGTCGTGCAGCGCCTGGATCTTGCCGTAGAAGGTGGAAACCTTGTCGAACTTCAGCATGACTCAGGACTCCCCCAGATAGGCTTTGATCACATCCGGGTTGCCGCGGATTTCCTCCGGGGTACCGTCCGCCAGCGGGGTACCCTGGTTGATCACGTAGATGTGGTCGGAAATGCTCATCACCAGCTTCATGTCGTGCTCGATGAGCAGCACGGTGACGCCGTGCTCGGAGCGCAGCATGGCGATCAGCGCCTTGAGGTCCTCGGTTTCCCGCGGGTTCAGGCCGGCCGCCGGCTCGTCCAGCATCAGCAGCTGCGGACRGGTCATCATGCAGCGGGCAATCTCCAGGCGGCGCTGCTGGCCGTAGGCGAGGGTGCCTGCCGGGCGGTTGGCGATGTCCTTGAGGTTGACGATTTCCAGCCAGTGCGAGGCGTAGTCCAGGGCCTCGGCTTCCGCGCGACGGAAGGCCGGGGTCTTGAGCAGGCCGGAGAGGAAGTTGGTGTTGATGTGCCGGTGTTGTGCCACCAGCAGGTTCTCCACCGCGGTCATCTCCTTGAACAGCCGCACGTTCTGGAAGGTCCGCACTACGCCCTTGTGGGCGATCTTGTGGCCCGGCAGGCCCTGGATGGGCTCGCCGCGCAGCAGGATCTCGCCACCGGTGGGCGCGTAGAAGCCGGTCAGGCAGTTGAACACGGTGGTCTTGCCGGCGCCGTTGGGGCCGATCATCGAGATCACCTGTTTTTCCTGGACCTTCAGGGCCACGTTGTTGACGGCCAGCAGCCCGCCGAAGCGCATGGTGAGGCCGGCTACTTCAAGAATCGGTCGGCTCATTTTCGCAACTCCAGGTGCGGGCGCTGCATGGGCAGAAGCCCCTGCGGACGCCAGATCATCATCAGCACCATGAGGGCGCCGAACATCAGCATGCGGTACTCGCTGAACTCACGCATCAGTTCGGGCAGCAGGATCATCACCACGGCCGCCAGGATGACGCCGAGCTGGGAACCCATGCCACCCAGCACCACGATGGCGAGGATGATGGCCGATTCGATGAAGGTGAACGACTCCGGGGTGACCAGGCCCTGGCGCGCGGCGAAGAAGCTGCCGGCGAAACCGGCGAAGCAGGCGCCGAGGGTGAAGGCGGAGAGCTTGATCAGCGTCGGGTTCAGGCCCAGCGCGCGGCAGGCGATCTCGTCTTCGCGCAGGGCTTCCCAGGCGCGGCCCAGGGGCATGCGCAGCAGACGGTTGATCACGAACAGCACCAGCAGCACCAGCAGCAGCGCGACCAGGTAGAGGAACACGACCTTGTAGTTCGAGTTGTAGGCGATGCCGAAGAACTCGTGGAAGGTCTGCATTCCCTCGGGGGCGCGGCGCTCGAAGGTGAGGCCGAACAGCGTCGGCTTCTCGATGTTGCTGATGCCGTTGGGGCCGCCGGTCAGCTCGGTCATGTTGCGCAGCAGGATGCGGATGATCTCGCCGAAGCCCAGGGTCACGATGGCCAGGTAGTCGCCGCGCAACCTCAATACCGGGAAGCCGAGGATGAAGCCGAACAGCGCGGCCATCAGACCAGCCAGCGGCAGACATACCCAGAAGCCCAGGCCGTAGTAGTGCGACAGCAGCGCGTAGCTGTAGGCGCCCACGGCGTAGAAGCCGACGTAGCCGAGGTCGAGCAGGCCAGCCAGGCCCACCACGATGTTCAGGCCCAGGCCCAGCAGCACGTAGATCAGGATCAGGGTGGCGATGTCCACCGCGCCGCGCGAGCCGAAGAACGGCCAGGCGAGGGCGATGAGGATCAGCACCATGATGATCTTGCGCTGCACGGAGGCGTGGGTCAGGCGTTCGGCCAGCCGCGTGTGCGGGTGCGACAGGGCCTGTTTCACGCTGCCGCCGAAGGCGAAGCGATCACGCACCAGTTGCCAGACGAACATCAGCACGGCGCACGCGCCGATGGTCCACAGCCGCGCGGGGCTGACGTTCTCCAGCTGCAGGCCGATACCGATGACGCTGAGCTTCACGCCCAGCACCGGGTAGGCGACGGCCATGACCAGCAGGGCACTGAAGAGTGCGGTCTTGAGTTTCTGGCTCATACCTTTTCCACCTCCGGGCGACCGAGCAGGCCAGTGGGGCGGAAGAGCAGGACGAGCACCAGCAGGGTGAAGGCCACCACGTCCTTGTACTGGTCACCGAACACGTCGGCGCCAAAGGCTTCGGCGACGCCCAGCACCAGCCCGCCGAGCATGGCGCCCGGAATGCTGCCGATGCCGCCCAGCACCGCGGCGGTGAACGCCTTGATGCCGGCGAGGAAGCCGATGTGCGGGTTGATCACGCCGTACTGCAGGCCCAGCAGCACCGCGGCCACGGCGGCCAGGGTGGCGCCGATGACGAAGGTCAGGGCGATGATGTTGTTGGTGTTGATGCCCAGCAGGTTGGCCATCTTCAGGTCCTCGGCGCAGGCGCGGCAGGCGCGACCCAGGCGGGAACGGGAGATGAACATGGACAGCCCGTACATGGTCAGCAGGGTGACGATGAAGATCAGCACCTGCATGTACGAGATGGTCACGCCGGTCATTTCGTCGGCGCCGATCACGAAGTTGCCCGGCAGCAGGTTGGGGATTGCCTTGTCCTTGGAATCCTGGGCCAGCAGAACCTCGTTCTGCAGGAAGATCGACATGCCGATCGCGGAGATCAGCGGAATCAGCCGGTTGCTACCGCGCAGTGGCCGATAGGCTATGCGCTCGATGGTATAGCCGTAGGCGCTGGTGACGATGATCGCCGCGGCGAAGGTGCAGATGATGACGACAGGAAGACTCACGATTCCCATCATCGCCAGCCCCGTGATCACGATGAAGGCCACGTACGAGCCAATCATGTACACCTCGCCATGGGCGAAGTTGATCATGCCAATGATGCCGTAGACCATGGTGTAGCCGATGGCGATCAGGGCATAGGTGCTGCCGACGGTGAGGCCGTTGATCAGCTGTTGCAGGTAGTGATAGAGCTCAGGCATTACCTAACTCCTCGGGCGTCGCGTGAAGCGGCGCTTGTGGCGCGACGGACCCCCGGAATACTCGAATAAACAAAGCCCACTGCCGTGGGCAGTGGGCTTTGTGTGGCGGCGGGTGGCTTACTTGGCTTCGGTCTTGGTGCCGTCCTTGTGCCACTGGTAGACCACGAAGTTGAAGTTCTTCAGGTCGCCCTTCTCGTCGAAGGCCAGGTCACCGGTCGGAGTCGCGAAGGTGTTGGAGCGCAGGGCGGCGGCTACCTTGTCGGTGTCCTCGCTGCCGGCTTTCTTGATGCCTTCGGCGATGACCTGGACGGCGGCGTAGGCCGGGAACACGAACGGACCGCTCGGGTCTTCGTTCTTCGCCTTGAAGGCGTCAACCAGGGCCTGGTTCTTCGGATCCTGGTCGAAGGACTTCGGCAGGGTCACGTAGAGGCCTTCGGAAGCCGGGCCGGCGATGGCGGAGATCTCTTTGTTACCCACGCCTTCCGGGCCCATGAAGCCGACTTTCAGGCCTTTCTCGGCCGCCTGACGCAGGATCAGGCCCAGCTCCGGGTGGTAGCCGCCGTAGTAGACGAAGTCGACCTTGGCCTGCTTGAGCTTGGCGATCATCGCCGAGAAGTCCTTGTCGCCGGCGTTGATGCCTTCGAACAGGGCGACCTTGATGCCAGCGTCTTCCAGGGTCTTCTTCACGGCAGTGGCGATGCCTTCGCCGTACTGCTGCTTGTCGTGGATCACGGCCACGGTCTTGGGCTTGATGTGCTCGGCGATGAACTTGCCGGCGGTCGGGCCCTGCAGGCTGTCCAGACCGATGGTGCGGAAGATCAGCTTGTAGCCACGGGAAGTGATGTCCGGGCTGGTGGAAGCGGCGGTGATCATCATCACGCCTTCGTCTTCGTAGATGTCCGAAGCCGGTTGAGTGGAGCTGGAGCACAGGTGGCCAACGACGAACTTGACGCCATCGTTGACGATCTTGTTGGCAACGGCCACGGCTTGTTTCGGATCGCAAGCGTCGTCGTAGACCACGCCTTCGAGTTGCTTGCCGTCGACGCCGCCGGCCTTGTTGATCTGCTCAATGGCCATCTTCGCGCCAATGAACTGCATCTCCCCATACTGGGCGACTGCGCCGGTCACCGGGCCGGCCAGAGCAATCTTGATGGTGTCGGCGGCCATGGAGAAGCTGGCAACGCCGGCGAGGGCCATGGCGGTGAACAGCTGGGAAAGACGCTGAGTACCCTTTTTCATAATGCTCCACTCTTCTTGTGTTTTCGTTTTTGTAGTCCTGGTTGCCGAAGGCATGAGGACCGGGATTGCCCCGGACAAACCCACCGGCAACTGTACCGGTACAGTGTAGAGTGCCGCCTGACCGCTTGAAAAGCGGGGGGCGGCGAGCCGATCGTGGGTATGTCGCAAGATTGAAACAAACGTACAGAAAAACGGCGCCTTCGGACTTCTCCCCGTGGGTTTTCCGTCACCATGGAAAACGCCGTCCGAACCTTGCCTGGCGCGGCCCCGGCGCTATCATGGCGCCGTTCGTTTACCAGGTGAGATCCATGACTGAACAAGCTAGCACCCTCTATGCCAAGTTGCTTGGCGAAACCGCGAAGATTTCCTGGGCGGAACTCGCGCCCTTCTTCGCCCGCGGCAACCTGCTCAAGGTCGCGGGTTCCGCCGATCTGGTGGAGGTCGCGATGGGCGTGGCCGAGGACGACAAGGCGAAGGTTGCGGCCTGGCTCACCAGCGGCGACCTGGCCAAGGTCGACGAAACTCTGGCGGAGGATTTCCACCAGCGCGATCCGGAACTCTGGGCAGTGGTCATCGCGCCCTGGGTACTGGTGCAAGAAAGAGTTCGAAAGGACGTCCTGCACTGACACAGGGCGATTTCCAATTCCCAAAGCACGGCTAGACTGACCGGATTCCATCGAAGGAGATTCGCCATGTTCGAACCGGGCCATCTGCACCTCCAGGCCATGCCAGGGCTGGACCAGCAGGAAATCGACGCTCACATCTACTACGAAATCCGCCAGGACGCGGGCAAGGGCAGCTACGTTCACTTCACCATGAAAGGCGAGATCGACCGCAACGCCTTCAGCGAGGAGTGGGACATGCCCAAGGAGCAGGCCTTCAACTTCGCCAGCGACGCCACCCGCATCGCCCAGAAACATGGCCTGCACCCGCGCTTCGGCGCCGTGGTGCGCAACCACAAGGAATACGACGCGATGTTCGAGGACATCCGCCAGAAACTCGGCACCCACTCCGGCGATCCGATCGACCTGGACAAGGTGGTTCGCGGCGATCCGTAAGCGGCGCATTCAATGAAAAGCCCGGCCAATGTGCCGGGCTTTTTGTTGCCTGTAGCTACCCACCTTGCCAGTGCGGCTCTTGTAGGAGCGAGCTTGCTCGCGAACGAAGTTCCCGGCTGGCTGAGCATTGAAGCGGTTCGCGAGCATTAACGATGGCGTCCCCCTCGCTCCTGCAGGTAAGGCCCGTCAGTGGCTCACCCAGCGCTGCCGCGCCCAGGCGCTCAGACTGTCGACGCAGAGCACCAGCAACAGCATGGCGATGATCACCGTGGCCGCCTGCGCCTGCTGGAACAGGCTGAGGCTGAAATACAGCATCTGCCCCAGGCCACCCGCGCCGACGAAGCCGAGCACGCTGGCCATGCGGATGTTGTTCTCCCAGCGATAGAGCATGTAGGCCACCAGCTGCGGCCAGACCGCCGGCAGGGTGCCGTAGGCGAAGGCGGCGACGCGCCCGCCACCGGCCAGGCGCACGGCTTCGGCCGGTGCGGTCGGGGTGTTCTCCAGCGCTTCGGCGAACAGTCGGCCGAGCACGCCGCCGGTGTGCAGCGCCAAGGCCAGCGTGCCGGCATTCGGGCCGAGCCCGGCGGCCAGTACCATCAGTGCGCCCCAGACCAGCTCCGGCACCGCGCGCAGGGCGTTGAGCAGCAGCCGCGACAGGCTCTGGGCGATGCGCCCGAAACGGCCCGCCGCCGGCAGGGCGAGGAGCATGCCCAGCAGCGCTGCGAGCAGCGTGCCGATTGCCGACATGGCCAGGGTTTCCAGGGCGCCGTGGCCGACCGCGGCAAGGTGCGCCGAGGTCAGGTCGGGCGAGAGGAAGTCGCGGCCGTAGTCGAGCATCTGGCCGAGGCCGCGGGCGTCGAACAGCCCGCCGGTGTCCATCTCCAGGTAGGCGAAGGACGCGCCGATGGCGAGCAGGATCAGCAGCAGCCAGCCCAGGCTGCGCAGCAGGCCGGTCATTCGAGCCTCCCGCGGAGGAAGCGGCTGAGCAGGTCGGCACCCAGCACCAGTACCAGGAAGGTCAGCAGGATGCTCGCTACCTCGCCGCCGGCGAACATGCGCAGCGACAGGTCGATCTGCTGGCCGAGGCCGCCGGCGCCGACGAAGCCCATCACCACCGAGGCGCGGATCGCGCATTCCCAGCGGTAGACGGTATAGGAGATCAGCTCCGCAGCCGCGGAGGGCAGCACGCCGTAGGCGAACGCCTGCAAGCGCGAGCTGCCGCCCAGCAGCAGCGCGCGGGTCGGGCGTGGGTCCACCGATTCGAAGATTTCCGCGTAGACCTTGCCGAGCATGCCGCCGTAGGTGATGGCGATGGCCAGCACACCGGCAGTCGGGCCGAGCCCCACGGCGCGGACGAACAGCAGCGCCCAGACGATTTCCGGGATGCTGCGCAGCAGGATCAGCAGCCCGCGCACCGGCCAGCGCAGCGCCCGTGCCCACCAGGCCGGCAGGCCGTTGCGCGGCAGGGCGGAGATCGACAGCGCGCGGGTCGCCAGCAGCGCCGCGGGGAAGGCGATCAGCCAGGCCAGGGCCATGCCGGCAGTGGCGATGGCCAGGGTTTCCAGGGTGGCGCGGCCGAGCAGGGCGAGGAACTCGTCGTCATGGGCCGGTGGCCAGAAGCCGCCGAGGAAGTTGGCCATGGTCCGGGCGTTGTCGCCGCTGAACAGGCCGGCGATGTCCAGTTCGGACAGGCGCAGCCCAGGCCACAGCAGGGCCAGGGCAAGCAGGGTGAGCAGCAGGCGCGGTAGCGCCGCCGGGTCGCGGGGTGGGTTCTTCGACAGCGCTGGGTTCAGCATCGCGGAATCTGCACCACCACCGGCTGGCCCACCGGCGAGGCAGCATCCTGCCGACCGAGCTGCTCGTTGGCGTAGAGCGCGCGCAGGTCTTCCGGGGTGACGTCGTGCGCCGGCTTGTCGAAGGCGATGTGGCCGTCGCGAACACCGACGATGCGCGGGAAATGTTCCAGCGCCAGGTCCACTGCGTGCAGGCTGGCGAGCAGCGTTACGCCGCGGCTCTGCGCTTCGCGGGTGAGCACGCCGAGGGTGTGGCCGGCGAGCACCGGGTCCATGGCCGAGACCGGTTCGTCCGCCAGCAGTACTTCGGCTTGCTGGTACAGCGCGCGGGCAATGCCGACCCGCTGCAGCTGGCCGCCGGAGAGCTGGTCGCAGCGTTCGAAGAGCTTGTCGGCCAGGTCCAGGCGCTGCAGTTCGCTGCGGGCGCCGGCACTGTCGACGGGGTAGAGCAGGCTGGCCAGGCTTTTCCACAGCGGCCACTGGCCGAGGCGGCCGGCGAGCACGGCGGTGACTACGCGCTGGCGCGGCGGCAGCGGCGGCGCCTGGTGTATCAGGGCGATGCGCGAACGCAGGCGCTGGCGCTCGGAGCCGCTCAGCGCCCAGGGCTGGGCGCCGAGCAGTTCATAGCTGCCGGAAGCGGGTTTCAGGGCGGTGGCCAGCACGCGCAGCAGGGTGGTCTTGCCGGCGCCGGAAGGGCCGATGATCGCCACCCGCTCGCCGGCAGCGACGCTGAGGTCGATACCGGCGAGCGAGCGCTGGCCGTTGGCGTGGATGTGCTCCACGCCGGTCAGTTTCAGGGTCACTTCAGCAGGCCGGCGGCGCGGGCCGATTCCTCGATGCCGGTGTAGTTCTCCGGCTTGGTTTCGATGAAGCGGCTGGCCGCCTGCAGGTCGAGGATTTCCTTGTCCCGCGGCTTGCTCGGGTCGAGGGCGAGGAAGGCCTTCTTGATCTTCTCGGCCACGGCCGGGTCGAGGTTGCCGCGCACGGTCCAGTTGTAGTCGTAGTAGGTCGGGGTGGTGGCGAAGACCTTCACCTTGTTGGTGTCGACCTTGCCGCTGTCCACCAGCTTCTGCCAGACCGAGGCATTGAGCACGCCGGCGTCGACCTTGCCGGCCTGCACCCAGGCCACAGTGGCGTCGTGGGCGCCGGAGTAGGCCACGCGGGAGAAGAACTGCTCGGGCACCACGCCGTCCTTCTGCATGAAGTAGCGCGGCATCAGGCTGCCGGAGGTGGACGACACGGAACCGAAGGCGAAGGTCTTGCCCTTGAGATCCTGGATCGATTTCACGTTCGGGTCGGCGGTGATGAATTTGCTGGTGAACTGCTGGTCCTGCTCGCGCTGTACCAGCGGGATGGCGTTGCCGGTCTTCAGGCGTGCCTGGACGAAAGTGAAGCCGCCCAGCCAGGCCATATCGAGGCGGTCCGAAGCCAGGGCTTCGACGACGCCGGCATAGTCGGACACCGGGATGAACTTCACCGGCATGCCCAGCTGTTCTTCCAGGTAGGCGCCCAGCGGCTTGAACTTGCGCAGCAGTTCGGTGGGGGCTTCATCGGGAATGGCCGAGACCTTCAGTTCCTTCAGGGTATCGGCGTGGGCGATTACGGCGGACAGGGACAGGGCAAAGCCGGCGGCGAGCGCCAGGGTGCGTTTCAGCATGGGGAGAGTTCTCCGGTTCAATGGCGGAAAAAACCTCGGCAGTATAGTGATGGCGCGGCTGTTTGGCAGCTGCGGCATGGTCCGCCGGGTCAACTTTCTGCCTGCTAGAATGCCGCTCCCCGTGCCCGTCCTGTTGTCGAACTGGAGATCACCCCATGTCGTCCCCTTTGCCATCCCTCGCGTTCGCCGGCCTCGGCCTGATGGGCGTGCCCATGACGCGCCGCCTGCTCGCCGCCGGTTACCCGCTGAGCGTGTGGAACCGCTCCGCCGGCAAGCGCGAGCTGCTCGCCGGCGAAGGCGCCAGGGCTGTGGAAACCCCTGCGCAGCTGTGCGCCGAGGCCGAGGTGGTCATGCTCTGCCTGGCCGATACCGCCGCCGTACGCGAGGTGGTGTTTGGCGCTGGCGGCATTGTTGAAGGCGCCCGCGCCGGCCAGGTGCTGGTGGACTTCTCCAGCCTGGAGCCGGCCGCCACCCGCGAGATGGCCGCCGAGCTGGAGGCGCGCACCGGCATGCGCTGGGTCGACGCGCCGGTCTCCGGCGGCACGCCGGGCGCCGAAGCCGGCAGCCTGGCGATCATGGCCGGCGGCCGCGTCGAGGACATCGAGCGCGTGCGGCCGATCCTTGCCCACCTCGGCCAGCGCCTGACGCGCATGGGCGATGTCGGCGCGGGGCAGGTGACCAAGGTGTGCAACCAGATGATCGTCGCCTGCAATGCCCTGGTGATCGCCGAGGTGGTGGCGCTGGCAGAGAAATCCGGCGTCGACGCCAGCCTGATCGCCCCGGCCCTGGCTGGCGGTTTTGCTGACTCCAAACCCCTGCAGATCCTTGCCCCGCAGATGGCCGAAAGCCGCTTCGAACCGGTGAAGTGGCACGTGCGCACGCTGCTCAAGGACCTGGACACCGCCGTGAAACTTTCCCGCGAGGAAGGCTCGGCCACGCCCATGAGCGGCCTCGCCGCGCAGCTGATGCGCCTGCACGGCAGCCAGGGCAATCTCGAACGCGACCCGGCTACCCTGGTCGAGCAATACCGTCAGTCGAAGGAATTCCCCGCATGAAACTCTGCGCCAACCTGTCCCTGCTGTTCACCGAAGTCCCGCTGCTGCAGCGTATCGACGCCGCCGCCAAGGCCGGTTTCGAGGGCGTGGAAATCCAGTTCCCCTACGACGTTCCCGCCCCGGACCTGAAAGCCGCGCTGGACGCCGCCGGCCTGCCGCTGGTGCTGATCAACCTGCCGGCCGGTGACCTGATGCAGGGCGGCCCGGGCATCGCCGCCGTGCCGGATCGCGCTGCCGAGTTCGAGGCCGCGCTGGCCAAGGCGTTGGACTACGCGAGCATCGTCAAGCCGCAGCACGTCAACGTGCTGGCTGGCCGGCTGGTTGAAGGCGAGGAGCGCGAGGTTGCCCTGCAGACCCTGGCCGAGCGCCTGCGCGCCACCTGCGATGCCTTCGCCGGCAGCGGCACCGACGTGCTGATGGAAGCCATCAACTGCCACGACATGAAGGACTTCCTGCTCAACACCCCCGAACATCTGCAGGACATGCTCGAACGCGTGGCGCGGGAAAACCTGCGCGCGCAACTGGACCTTTACCACATGGCACGCATGGGGCTGGAGCTGGTGGATTGCATCTACGCGCTGATGGGCCAGATCGGCCACGTGCAGTTCGCCGACTACCCCGAGCGCGGCGAGCCGGGCTCGGGCGAGATGGAGTTCGGCGTGCCGCTGCAGGTACTCGACGACGTGGGCTACGACGGCTGGCTGGGCGCCGAGTACCGCCCCACCGGCACCACCGCCGACTCCCTGCGCTGGCTGCCGCGCTGGCGCGCCGGCAAGTTCGATTTCTGAGCCTCTCGGGGTTCAGGCCTGGCTACGCAGCAGCGCCGAGTCGCTGTCCTCGCGGTAGGCATGGAGGAAGTCCACCAGCGCGGAGAACGGCAGGGGGCGGCTGAACAGGTAGCCCTGGGCCAGTTCGCAATGGTTCTCGCGCAGGAACGCCAGTTGCTGCGCATGCTCCACGCCCTCGGCGATCACCTTCAGGTGCAGCTTCTGCGCCATGGCGATGATCGCCTGGGCGATCTCGCTGTCGCGCTGCGACTGCGGCACGTCGCGGATGAACGAACGGTCCACCTTCAGTGCATCCAGCGGCAGCTGGCGCAGGTAGGAGAGTGACGAATAGCCGGTGCCGAAGTCGTCGATCGACAGGCTGACGCCCAGCTCGCGCAGGCGATTGAGCAGCGGGATGGCCTGGCCGATGTTGGCCATCACCGCATTCTCGGTGACTTCCATCTCCAGGAAGCGGCCGGCCAGGCCGAACTCGTTCAGCGTGTGCTGCACTTCGTCCACCAGGCTGTCGCGGGTGAGGTTGCTGGCGCAGCAGTTCACCGCCACGCGCAGGTCCGGGTAACCCATGTCATGCAGCTGGCGTAGGTCCTGGCAGGCGCGGCGCAGCACCCAGGAGTCCAGCGCGCCGATCAGGCCGTTGGCGGTGGCCAGGCCGATGAAGCGATCCGGTGTCAGCAGGCCGTGGTTCGGGTGTTTCCAGCGCACCAGCGCTTCCAGCTGCTCCACCTCGCCGTGGTCGATGCGCAGGATGGGCTGGTAGTAGAGCACCAGCTCGTCGTCCCACAGCGCCTTGCGCAACTCCTCTTCCAGCTGCAGTTCCTGGGTCGCCTTGGTCTTCAGGTGCGGGCTGAAGAAGTGCGTGACGTTGCGCCCGTTGCCCTTGGACTGGTACAGCGCCAGGTCCGCGTGCTTGAGCAGTTCCTCGGGCTGTTCGCCGTCGTTGGGGAACAGGCTGATGCCCACGCTCATGGTCATCACCAGGTTGCGCCCGGCGGTGCTGATCGGCTCCTTCATGCGTTGCATCAGGCGCTGGGAAAGGATGCGCGCCTCGTGGTCCTCGCCCAGGTCGGCGAGGATGCAGAACTCGTCGCCGCCGAAGCGCGCCAGCAGGTCGCTGCCGCGCAGGGCGCTGCGCAGGCGCTCGGAGACGATGCACAGCAGTTCATCGCCGGCGGCGTGGCCGAGGGAGTCGTTGACCCGCTTGAAGTGGTCCACGTCCAGCAGGATCACCGCCATGCCCTGGCCCTTCTCGCGGTTGCGCTGCAGGCGGGCGGCGAACTCCTCGTTCAGTGCATTGCGGTTGTGCAGGCCGGTCAGCCCGTCGAAACGCGCCAGCTGCTGCAGCGAGGCGTTGGCGTGGTCGAGCTGGTTGAGCAGGGCGTTGACCCGGCTCAGCTCGGTTTCCTTGCTCTGCATACTGTCCTCGATCCAGGCCGCCCAGAGCCCGGCGAGCACCACCGCCAGTGCCAGCAGGCCGACCATCAGGCCGAGCTGGATGGCGTTGTTGCGGCCGACGTCGGCTACCGGCACGACCCAGGTCGGCAGGGTCAGGGTCATCGCCGCCATGCCGGTGAAGTGCATGCTGGAGATGGCCGCGCCCAGCAGCAGGCTGGCGGCGACCTGGTAGATCCACTGGCGGTTGGCTGGCTGGCGGTTGAGCACCGGCGCCAGGACCAGGGCGACGAAGGCGACGAGGATCGCCAGCAGCACCGATAGCGTCACCAGCAGCGGGTCGTAGTGCTGCATCGGCGGCGATTCGATGGCGGCCATGCCGGTGTAGTGCATGCCGGCGATGCTCGTGCCGATGCAGCAGGCCGCCAGCAGGTACTGCAGCGGGCTCAGCCCGGCGTGGGCGAGCAGGCGCATGGCGATCACGCAGATGGCGATGGCGATCACCAGCGACAGCAGCGTCAGGCCGCCGCTGAAGTGCAGGGGCACCGAGGAGTGGAATGCCAGCATGGCGACGAAGTGCATCGACCAGATGCCGCTGCCCAGGCAGATGCCGCCAACCCATTGCCAGCGGTGGGCGTGCTGCGGCGCACGAACCATGCGTCCGGTGATGCTGAGGGCGACGAAGCTGGAAACGCAGGCGATCAGGATGGCCAGCAGGACCAACCCGGTATTGTGGGAGCACTCCAGCAGCACAGCGTCGGGTAAAGCGTCCTGGTGCCATTCCATGGGCGGGAAGCTCCGGGTGTGGAGGGAGGATAGGAGCAAATTGATATCACTTTGGTGTGAGTCTAGAAAGTCGCTTACCACTGGCAAGGACGGACAGCCCTTTCCGACAGAATGGGTGTCCTTAAACGATGTACGGTAGTGCCAAAATGCTACCAGCTTCCCACCCGAAAGAGGTGGCAATCCCCTGTAGCAAACTTGACACTTTTTTGACTAACTGCCGGCTAGAGTGTCGCCGCCGGCCGGGAAGGCTGGCCATTCCGATTCCATTTGCCATCCGATCTAAGGAGTGCGCTCGATGTTCGAGGGCAAGCGCCGCCTCTTTCCCTGGGTCAGTCCGACACGACTGGTCCTGCTGTTTTCCCTGGCCCTGGTGCTGTTCTACAACTTCGCCACCTGGCGCGCGCTGAACAGCCTGGTGCCGATGGAGGGCGTGTGGGGCGTGGCGTTCTTCGCCTCGTTCGGCCTGTTCCTCTGGGCTGCCTTCAGCCTGCTGCTGACCCTGGTGTCGTTCCGCCCACTGCTCAAGCCGGCGCTGACCCTGGTGGCGCTGGTTTCAGCCGCGGCGGCGTACTTCATGAATACCTACGGTGTCGTGATCGATACCGTGATGGTGCAGAACATCATCGAGACCAACCCCGGCGAGGCCACTGCGCTGTTCAGCGCGCGCCTGGTCGGCTACCTGCTGCTGCTCGGCGTACTGCCGGCGGCGATCATCTGGCTGACCCCGGTGCGCTACAGCCCGTTCTTCCGCGGCCTGCTGAACAAGGTGCTGGTGATCTTCGGCTGCCTGGTGGTGGTGGCAGTGTGCGTCGGCGCCTTCTATTCGACCTACGCTCCGGTGTTCCGCCAGGAAGAGAAGCTGACCCACTTCATTAACCCGACCAACTACATCTATGCGGTGAGCAAGTTCACCAAGCAGCGCCTGGGCATCAAGGAGAACCTGGTGGTGCAGCCCATCGGCGAGGATGCAGTGATGCCGCAGAAGGTGCGCGCCGACGGCAAGAAGTCGCTGATGATCTTCGTGGTCGGCGAGACCGCCCGTGCCGATCACTTCTCCCTCAACGGCTACGCCCGCGAGACCAACCCGGAGCTAAAGAAGCTCGATATCGTCAACTTCACCAACGTCAGCTCCTGCGGCACGTCCACCGCTGTCTCCGTGCCCTGCATGTTATCCAAGTTTCCCCGCGAGGATTACAGTGACAAGAAGGGCAAGACCAACCAGGGGCTGCTGGATATCCTCCAGCGCGTCGGCGTCTCGGTGCTCTGGCTGGACAACAACAGCGACTGCAAGGGCACCTGCCTGCGCGTGCCCAACCGCGACATTCCCAAGACTCAGCCCGGCCCGTTCTGCGACGGCAACCGCTGCCTCGACGAAGCCCTGCTGCAGGACCTGCAGGCCTACATCGACGGCCTGCAGGACAACGCCATCATCGTCCTGCACGCCGACGGCAGCCATGGTCCGGAATACTACGACCGCTACCCGAAGTCGCTGGAGCGCTTCACTCCGGTCTGCCATACCAACCAGCTTGGTAGCTGCAGCAGCGAGGAGTTGGTGAACGTCTACGACAACACCATCCTCTACACCGACTTCTTCCTGGCCAAGGTGGTGGAACTGCTCAAGCACAACGAGGAGCGCTTCGCCACCTCGATGCTCTATGTCTCCGACCACGGCGAATCGCTGGGCGAGAACGGCGTGTACCTGCACGCCGCGCCCTACGCCATCGCACCCAAGGCGCAGACCCACGTGCCGATGGTGATGTGGTTCGGCAACGGCGCGCTGGGCGGCATGGGCGTGGACCGCGGCTGCCTGGAGAAGAAGGCTGACGGCGGCGAGCTGAGCCACGACAACCTGTTCCACACCGTGCTCGGCGTCTACGGCGTGAAGACCAGCCTGTACCAGCCGGGCCTGGACATCTTTCACTCCTGCAAACGCGACGTGACCGCCGCCCAGTAACCTGACGGCAAGGCATGAAAAAGGCCCTGCGGTTTGCACCGCAGGGCCTTTTGTCTTTGCGCTGGCGCTTACTTGTCGCGTACCAGCAGTACCGGGCGATTGCTGACGCGCAGCAGGCCTTCGGCCACGCTGCCCAGCATCAGGCGGCGCACGCCACGGCGACCGTGGGTGCCCATGACGATCACGTCGGCCTTGGCGGCTTCGGCTTCGATCTCGATGCGCTCGGCGATCTCCTCGCTGGCGCGTTCCTGGCAGACCCGCTCGAAGCTGGACTTGACCGGGAACTCGGCAATCTTTTCCTTCGCCTTGCCGAGGATGTCGTCGGCGGCCTTCAGCGCGGCTTCGCGCAGCGGCTCGGGATTGTAGTAAACGGCGTAATCGGGCAGGTGTCGCAGCGGGCTGTCGACGATGGTGATCACGCGCAGTTCGCCTCCGCTCAGCTGGGCCAGCTTGGCCGCTTCGACCAGGGCACGGTCGGAAACCGGGCTGCCGTCCACTGCTACCAGGATGCGCTCGTACATGGTGTTTTCCCTCAATGAGTGGCTTGGTAAGGAAACTCTATCCCCCCATGGGCGAGAATCCCTTGCGCAGCGTCAATGGTAGTCGGTGTGTCTGAACGTGCCGGGAATAGAGCGGGCTGTTTCGCTGATTGCGGAGCTTGCCTGTACGTAGGAGCGGACTCCGTCCGCGATCGCTCATCGGCGGCTCGATGGGTAGGCCCGGTGCGTGGGTGAAACGATCGCGGACGGAGTCCGCTCCTACGAGATACATCTGCGCTCGGGTTGGCCCTCACCCTAACCCTCTCCCAGGGGGAGAGGGGACCGTTCGGTGCAGGATGGAACTACAGCGTCAGCCGGTACAATCTGCTTCCTCTCTCTCTGGGAGAGGGCTGGGGTGAGGGGGATGCATCGGCACGGACTCCCCAGAAGAAGACAGTTGCTCTTACGCAGTCCTGGTAGGGCGCATAACGCGCCAGCGTTATCTGCCGCGCGGTAACCGGCGGATAACCTGTTCCAGGTTATGCGGCCTACGTTGCTGAATGCGGAGCTTGCCTATACGTAGGAGCGGACTTTGTCCGCGATCGCTTGCCGGCAGCTCCGAGGTGGCCGGTCGAACATCGCGGACGGAGTCCGCTCCTACGCAGCCGGGTGGAACGACACCCATGAAAAAAGCCGCCAGCGGATGCCCGCTGGCGGCTTCTTAATGACGCGTCGGTGGGATCAGCCAGCGACCAGCACGCGGATCGCCTCCAGGCGCAGCGAGGCCTTGTCCAGCAGGGCCAGGCTGTCGTAACGCTGCTTGCGCAGGGCGTCCAGTTCGCTGTCGCGCACGCTCGGGTTGACGGCCTTGAGTGCGGTCAGGCGCGCCAGTTCCTCGTCCAGGGTGGCGGTCAGTTGCTGACGGGCAGCCTCGACGCGTTCGGCATGGCGCGGGGTTATCTTGGTCTCGGCCTGGGAGAACTGCTTGGCCAGGACGTCGCGCTGGGCCTGGACGAACTTGTTGGCGCTGGCGCGCGGCACGCTTTCCAGCTGGTCGTTCAGGGTGTCGAACGACACGCGCGCGGACAGGTCGTTGCCGTTGGCGTCCATCAGGCAGCGCAGCGCCACCGGCGGCAGGAAGCGACCCAGCTGCAGCCTGCGCGGCGCCACGGCTTCGCTGACGAACAGCAGCTCCAGCAGCACGGTGCCGGGCTTCAGCGCCTTGTTCTTGATCAGCGCCACCGAGGTGTTGCCCAGCGAGCCGGACAGCACCATGTCCATGCCGCCCTGCACCATGGGATGTTCCCAGGTGAGGAACTGCATGTCCTCGCGGGCCAGGGCCTGGCCGCGGTCGTAGGTGATGGTCACACCCTCGTCGTCGCCCAGCGGGAAGCTGGCGTCGAGCATCTTCTCGCTGGGGCGCAGGATCAGCGCGTTCTCGGAGTGGTCTTCGCTGTGGATGCCATAGGTATCGAACAGCTTCTCCATGTAGATCGGCAGGGCGAACTGGTCGTCCTGCTCCTCGATGTCCTCCACCAGCTTCTCGCCTTCGCCGGCGCCACCGGAGTTCAGCTCCAGCAGTCGGTCGCGGCCGCTGTGCATTTCCGCTTCCAGCGCTTCGCGGGCGGCAGTGCCTTCGGCCAGCAGGGCTTCGAACGCATCGTCGTCGCCGCCGTCGAGCAGCTCCACCAGGCGCGGGCCGAAGCGGTGCTGCAGGGCGTTGCCGGTGGGGCAGGTGTTGAGGAAGGCGTTCAGCGCCTGGTGGTACCACTGGAACAGGCGTTCCTGCGGGCCGTTCTCCAGATGCGGGACGTGGATCTGGATGGTGTGCTTCTGGCCGATCCGGTCGAGGCGGCCGATGCGCTGCTCCAGCTGGTCCGGGTGGGCCGGCAGGTCGAACAGCACCAGGTGGTGGGCGAACTGGAAGTTGCGGCCTTCGCTGCCGATTTCCGAGCAGATCAGCACCTGGGCGCCGAACTCTTCGTCGGCGAAGTAGGCGGCGGAGCGGTCGCGCTCGAGGATGCTCATGCCCTCGTGGAAAGCGCTGGCCGGGATGCCGGACTTCACGCGCAGCGCGTCGCCCAGGTCGAGGGCGGTCTCGGCGTGGGCGCAGATCACCAGCACCTTGTACTGCTTGAGCATCTTCAGGGTGTCGATCAGCCAGTCGACGCGCGGGTCGAAACGCCACCAGCGGGCGTTCTCGTCGCCGTCCTCGGCCTGGGCCTGGAAGCTGACTTCCGGATACAGGTCCGGGTGGTCGCCCAGCGGCAGTTCCATGTACTCGATCGGGTTGGGCAGCACGTACGGGTGCAGCTGGCGCTCGGGGAAGCCCTGCACGGCGGCGCGGGTGTTGCGGAACAGCACGCGGCCGGTGCCGTGGCGGTCCAGCAGCTCGCGCACCAGGCGAGCGCGGGCGTCTTCATTGCCGGCCTCGACGCTGGCCAGCAGCTCGTCGCCTTCGGCGCCGAGGAAGCCGTGGATGGCTTCACGGGCGGCAGGGGAGAGGGTGCCCTGGTCCACCAGCTCCTGCACGGCCTCGGCGACCGGACGGTACTGGGTGCTTTCGCTGCGGAAGGCTTCCAGGTCGTGGAAGCGGTCCGGGTCGAGCAGGCGCAGGCGCGCGAAGTGGCTGTCCAGGCCCAGCTGTTCCGGGGTCGCGGTGAGCAGCAGCACGCCGGGGATGACCTGGGAAAGCTGCTCGACCAGTTGGTATTCGGGGCTGGCCTGTTCCGGGTGCCAGACCAGGTGGTGGGCTTCGTCGACCACCAGCATGTCCCACTCGGCGGCGAACAGCGCGTCCTGGGCCTTCTCGTCCTCGCGCAGCCACTCCAGCGCCACCAGGGCCAGCTGGGTGTCCTCGAAGGGGTTGCTGGCATCGCTCTCGACGAAACGCTCGCGGTCGAACAGTGCGACTTCCAGGTTGAAGCGCCGGCGCATTTCCACCAGCCACTGGTGCTGCAGGTTTTCCGGCACCAGGATCAGCACGCGGCTGGCGCGGCCGGAAAGCAGCTGGCGGTGGATCACCAGGCCCGCTTCGATGGTCTTGCCCAGGCCCACTTCGTCGGCCAGCAGGACGCGCGGCGCCATGCGGTCGGCGACTTCACGGGCGATGTGCAGCTGGTGCGCGATGGGCTGTGCGCGGGCGCCGCCCAGGCCCCAGAGGGAGGACTGCAGCAGGCGGGTGCGGTGTTCCAGGGTGTGGTAGCGCAGGCCGAACCAGGACATCGGGTCGATCTGCCCGGCGAACAGGCGGTCGCTGGCCAGGCGGAACTGGATGAAGTTGGACAGCTGGGTTTCCGGGACGGTGTGCTGCTCGTTCTGCGCAGTGAGGCCGTGGTAGATCAGCAGGCCGTCGACCTCGTCCACTTCGCGGACGGTCATCTTCCAGCCTTCGAAATGGGTGATCTGATCGCCCGGCGCGAAGCGCACGCGGGTCAGCGGCGCATTGCGCTCGGCGTACTGGCGGGTATCGCCGGTGGCCGGATAGAGCACCGTGAGCAGGCGTCCGTCGAGCGCAAGGATGGTTCCCAGCCCAAGTTCCGCTTCACTGTCGCTGATCCAGCGTTGACCGGGTTGATACTGCGCCATGGACACCTCCCAAAAAAAGCCGGCTATGGTACCGGAACGCGCAGCGTTCAGCGATGGCCGTCCGCGCCTTCGGTCGTGCGAAACGTCGGCAGAATCCGGCCGGAGGTCACCGCGCTTCGCGAATCCAAGGCATCGCCTCGCGAATCGAAGAAAGTGTAGCGAGGCGCTCTCAAGTCTGTAGTGCATCGGCCGATAGCCTGACCAGAGGACTTGTCGCCGGAATTCCCCACAGGGCTTGCCCCAGGATCAACCGATGCTGCCGCCGATTCCCCACAGTCTGCAACCCGTCACTGCCCAGCAGGACGTGCTCAGGCCGCGACCCGATGTCGCCCCGGTCACCCCGCCTGCCCCCAGCGCGGGGAACGCCGGCGTGGAGCTGGAGCGGCGTCCCGACGAACAGGCCCTGCGCGAGGAGTACCAGCGTCGGCGCAAACGCCGCCAACTGGCCGATGGCACTCCCGAGGGCGAGGCGCTGGAGGAGCTGGAGGAGGTCGAGGAACTCGGCGAGGACGTGCAGGCCGCCCAGCGCAAGGGGCTGTGGATCGATGTCGAGGTCTGAGCGCGCAGCGCGGTAGACTGCTTGCACTGCCGCAATCCCGAGCTGTCCATGCTGTTCGACGACGCCCCGATCCTCCCCGATGCCGAGCTGCGCCTGATCCCCGACTGGTGCCCGCCGCCGCGCGCCGCCCAGTGGCTGGAGCAGTTGCTCGAACAGACGCCCTGGGAACAGACCGTCGTCCACCTGCACGGGCGTGATTACCCGGTGCCGCGCCTGGTCAACTGGTACGGCGACCCCGAGGCCTTCTATACCTATTCCGGCCAGACCCACGCGCCGCTGCCCTGGACGCCGCTGCTCGCGGAAATTCGCCACGAGGTGGAGCAGGCCGCCGGCCAGCGCTTCAACGGCGTGCTGCTCAACTACTACCGCGACGGCCAGGACTCCATGGGCTGGCACAGCGACGACGAGCCGGAGCTGGGGCGCAATCCGGTGGTCGCCTCGCTGAACCTGGGCGGCACCCGGCGTTTCGACCTGCGCCGCAAGGGGCGAAACACAATCGAACATTCCATCGAGCTGTCCGGCGGTTCGCTGCTGGTCATGTCCGGCGCGACACAGCATTATTGGCAGCATCAGGTTGCCAAGACGCGCCGTCCGGTTGCGCCGCGCCTGAATCTGACCTTCCGCCTGGTGCACGCCCTGCCATGAGCAACGACGACAAGCTGATCGACTTCACCGCCGAGCGCGACAAGCGCATCCACGACGTGCACGAAAAGCGCCTGCAGGACGTGCGCAAGGCCTTCGAGCAGGCGCTGCCGATGGGCAAACCGCGCAAGAAGCCGAAGAACAAGCCGAAGAAACGCTGAAGACTTTTCCTGCAATAACCCGCAAAACCCCGATTTACGCCGTCAGGGCCCATCCTGCGCGGCGTCCCGCCGCACCCAAGCCCCTCTGAAACTTGACCTGCGTCAGTGCTCCGGCCCTCCCCGGAAAGCGCCTTGTCGACCATTGATCCAGGTCAATTTGCTCCGCCCGGCCGCCGGTAATCTGCACACATCCCCAGACGATGTAGGCAACAGGAGGCCAGCATCATGTTCATCGACGAAGTGGTTCTAGCAGGCGTCCTTACCGTTGGCCTCATGGTTCTGTTCTTCGGTGGGGTCGGAATTTTCATCTGGAAGGACAGCCACAAGAAGAGCTGATCCTTACAGATACACAGAGCACGCAAGGCACTTCGGGCGACTTAGGTCGCCCGTTTTTTTTGCCTCGACGAAAGTCGGGATGACATATCGTTAGCTTGCTAATAATATGATCGGCAACTATTCCGTCATCCCCGTGGCCGACTATCTTTAAGCGATAGACCCGGACCCTTTTGAGAGACCGCGTGCGACCTACGCTGCAGGCATTCCTCGCGCCGGATACGCTGGCGCTGAAATTCGCGATCAAGACGCTCCTGGCCGGCGGCCTGGCGCTATGGTGCGCCTTCCGTTTCGACCTGGAGCAGCCGCAGTGGGCGCTGATGACGGTGTTCATCGTGTCCCAGCCGCTGTCGGGCATGGTGGTGGCCAAGGGCATCTTCCGCCTGATCGGCACCCTGGTCGGCACCGTCATGTCGGTGGTGATGATGGCGCTGTTCGCCCAGACCCCCTGGCTGTTCCTGCTGGCCATCTCGCTCTGGCTCGGCCTCTGCACGGCGGCCTCGACCACGCTGCGCAACCACGTTTCCTACGCCTTCGTGCTGTCGGGCTACACCGTGGCGATCATCTGCCTGCCAGCCATCAGCCACCCGCTGGAAGTGTTCGACCAGGCCGTGGCGCGCAGTACCGAAATCTGCCTGGGGATTCTCTGTGCCTCGGCCATCAGCGCCATCCTCTGGCCGCGCCGGGTCGAGGCCAACCTCGACAAGCAGGCCCACGCCACGTGGCTCACGGGCATGCAGGCCGCGCGCAGCGAGATCGATGCCGATGCGCGGCAGATCAAGGGGTTGTTGCAGGCGCTGGGCAAGATCGTCGAAGTCGATGTGCAGCGCGACCATGCCTGGTTCGAGGGCTACCGCGGGCGGATGCGTTCGCGGGCGCTGCGGATTCTTTCCCGCGACCTGCTCAGCCTGCTGCGCACCGCGCGTGGCGTGGCCCGCCAGCGCAGCGTGCTGGATGGCGAAGATCGCGCACGCCTGCAACCCTGGTTCGAGGAGTTGCGCGCCGTGCTGGACGATCCCCAGGTTGATGCCATGCGCTCCCTGCAGGAGCGCCTGCAATTGGCGGGGTTGGAGGAGAGCTACTCCAACGACCTGCGCTATTGCCTGACACGCTGCTCACTGTTGCTGCTCAAGGCGCTGAACTCGGAGAGCACCATGCGCGCGGTAGCGGACGGGCGGGTGGACGATGCGGCCACCGGCACCCTGTCCTGGCACCGCGACTGGCTGATGGCGCTGTTCTATGGCTCGCGCAGCGCACTGGCGCTGCTGGGCATGTCGGCGTTCTGGATGGCCACCGCCTGGCCCGCCGCAACCGGCGGCATGTTGCTGGCGGCGGTGATCTGCAGCCTGTTCGCCAACCGCGACAATGCCGTCACCATCGGCCTGGGTTTCCTGCGCGGCATCCTCTACGCGATCCCGGCGTCGGCCATCGTCAGCCAGTGGCTGCTGCCGCAGTGGAATGGCTTCCCGCTGCTCTGCCTGGCACTGGGGGTACCGCTGTTCTTCGCCCTGCTGGCGATGGCCACGCCGGCGCTGGCTGGCACGGCGACGTCCTTCTCGATCCACTTCATCACCCTGGTGGCGCCGAGCAACGTGATGAAGTACGACCTGGCCAACCTGCTCAACTCCGCCCAGGGCATCGTCATCGGCGTGGGCTTCGCGGTGCTGGTGTTCCGCCTGCTGACCCTGCCGGCGGACTGGCTCAACCGCCGCCTGATCCAGGCCACCTGCGACGACCTCGGGCGCCTGACCCGGCGCTCGCTGGCCGAGGCAGAGAGCTGGTTCGGCGGGCGCATGGCCGACCGCCTGATCCGCCTGGCGCGACACTACACCCTGCTGCCGAAGGAGGATCAGCGGCGCTGGCAGGACGGCCTGCTGGCGCTGGACCTGGGCAACGAGCTGATCCACCTGCGCGCCTGCTTGAGCGGCGCCCAGGGCCAGTTGCGCAAGCGTCGCGACCAGTTCCTCGGTTCCCTCGCCGGCGTGCTGGAGAAAGGCCCGGCCCAGGGCCGCGAACAGCGCCTGGAAAGCCTCTGCCCGCCGCTGGAAGAAGCCCTGGCCCACGACCTGCAGGGCGACAATGAACCCAACCGCCTGGCCCGCGCGGCGCTGGCGCAGTTGCGTCACACCTGGCGGCAGTGGTGCCGGCTGGAGGAACCCCATGGGGCTGCATGAGTTCGGCTGGGGCGGGGTGTACATCAGCCCGCTGTTCATCTACGCGCTGCTGGCCCTGGGCCTCACCGTGGTCTTGCGCCTGCTGCTGCAGGCAACCCCCTTCGGCCGCTGGATCTGGCACGAAGCCCTGTTCGATTGCTCGCTGTTCGTGCTCATCCTCTGCGGCCTGACCTGGGCCCTGAGCGCGGCACCTTGAGAGGAGAAGCGGTATGCGCGGATATCTTCGCGTAGCGGTCACCATCATCCTGGTCATTGCCGCCGTGCTGGCCGGCACCTGGCTGTGGCGCTACTACATGCTGTCACCCTGGACCCGCGACGCCCGCGTGCGCGCCGACGTGGTGGTGATAGCGCCGGACGTCTCCGGCTGGGTCACCGACCTCGCCGTGCAGGACAACCAGCAGGTCAAGGCCGGCGACCTGATCATGCGCATCGACCACGAGCGCTACGCTGCCAACCTGGAACAGGCCAAGGCGGTGGCCGAGACGCGCCAGCAGCAATACCGCCTGCGCCTGAGCGAAGCCTCGCGGCGCAACAAGCTGGGCATCGCCGCGATCAGCGCCGAGGACAAGGAAACCGCGCAGATCAACGCCGCCATCGCCAAGAGCGAGTTCGACGAGGCCCAGGCCCAGGTACGCCTGGCGCAACTCAACCTGACCCGCAGCGAGATGCGCGCGCCGCGCGACGGCCAGGTCACCAACCTGCGCCTGGCCCAGGGCAACTACGCCCAGGCCGGCCAGGCGATGATGGCGCTGGTAGACCAGAAGTCCTTCTACGTCACTGCCTACTTCGAGGAAACCAAGCTGCCCGGCATCCGCGTCGGGCAGAAGGCCCAGGTGGTGCTGATGAGTGGTGATACCCCGATCGACGGCACGGTGGAGAGCATCAGCAGCGGCATCACCGACCGCAACGCCATCCCCGACAGCCAGTTGCTGGCCAACGTCGAGCCGACCTTCAACTGGGTGCGCCTGGCCCAGCGCATCCCGGTGCGCATTCGCCTGGACCAGGTGCCGGAGGGCGTGCACCTGAGCGCCGGGATGACCGCCAGCGTCACCGTCAGGCAGTGATCGGCGTGCTCGCCCGTTCGCGTTGCAGCCAGCACGACAGCGCCGCGCAGAGAATGGCGGCGACCACCAGCGAGATGCCCACCCAGGGCGCCCAGGCGATGCCCGCCAGGCTGATCACCGCGCCGCCCAGCGCTGCGCCGAGGGCTACGCCCAGGTGCATGGCCGAGGTGTTAAGCGCCACCCCGGCACTGCCGCTGGCCGGGTCGCTGGCCAGCAGGTAGCTCTGTACCGCCGGCGAGATCATCCAGCTGATGGTGCTCCAGACCATCAGCGCGCCCAGCAGCAGCCACGGGTGACCGACGCTCAGCGGGATCGCCAGCATCGCCAGGGCGAACAGCACCGGCACCGCCAGCAGCGCGCGGCGCTGGCCGAGATGGTCGCTCAGCCAGCCACCCAGGTAACCGCCGCCAATGGCCGCCAGTCCGATCAGCAGCAGGGTGAGGGCGATGCCCTGGCTGTCGGTGATCCCGGCGACCTGCTGGAACCAGGGGGTGATGTAGGCGAACAGGGTGAAGTGCCCGCCCAAAAGCAGGATCGACACCAGCTGCGCCAGGTTCAGCGCGGGATTGCGCAGCTGGCGCCGGTAGGCCGCGCCATTGGCCGGGCTGCCCAGCGTGCGGCGGGGCAGGGCGATGCGCAGCAGGGCGGCCAGCGGCAGCGAATACAGGGCGATGGCGGCGAAGATCCAGCGCCAGCCGAACCAGTCGTTGACCAGCACGCCGGCCGGCACGCCGAACACCAGCGAACCGCTGATGCCCATGAAGATCAGCCCGATGGCGCGCCCGCGCTGTTCCGGCGGCGCCAGCTCCACCGCCAGCAGGCTGGCCTGCATGATCAGCAGCCCGCAGCAGGCGGCCATGCCGATGCGCATCAGCAGCAGGGCAACGTAACCGGGGCTCAGCGCTGCGCCGGCGTTGAACGCGGCGAACACCAGCAGGGTGATGGCCAGCAGCCGGCGGCAGTCGGCGCCACGGGTGAGCCAGCCGAGCAGCGGCGCGGCGATGGCAAAACTCAGGGAGAACAGGCTGGTGAGCTGCCCGGCAAGGCTGAGGGAGACGTGCAGGTCGGCGGCGAGCGAAGGCAGGATGCCGGTGAGGATGGCCTCGGCGAGGCCCGCGGCGAAGGTGCAAAGGGACAGCAATAGCAGTCGAAGGTCCATGGCGGCTCCGATTCCCGGTGAGGGGTTTCGGGCACGACGCCTTCGGTTATCCCAGATGGTTGTGGTGTGACGGGGGCAGGGTAGTCGAGCGGGAAACTGTATACAAGTTTCCGGGGCCGAACGGCCGGCCCCGGAATGCGCGTCAGCCGATGGTGATCGGCGGCAGGGCGGGCAGCTCGATGTTGAGCTTCTCGGTGGGCGCCATTACCTCGGCTTCGCCCTTGACCACGGCCTTGCCGTCCTGGTTGAGCACCACGGTGCCGATGCGCACGCGGTTCTTCGGCAGCTTTTCCAGTACTTCCAGCTCCACGGTCAGTTCGTCGCCCAGCTTCACCGGGCGGGTGAACGCCAGGTTCTGGCCGAGGTAGATGGTGCCCGGGCCGGGCAGGGTGGTGGCGATGGCCGCACTGATCAGCGCGCCGGTGAACATGCCGTGGGCGATGCGCTCCTTGAACTGGGTGGTGGCGGCGTAATCGGCATCCAGGTGCACCGGGTTGCGGTCGCCGGAAACCTCGGCGAACAGCTGGATTTCGCGCTCGCCGACGCTGCGCTGGAAGCTGGCCTTCTGGCCGACTTCGAGTTCGTCGTAGGGGACGTTTTGAACCATGTTCTGTGTAGCGCTAGTCATAGGGGCTCCTCGGATTTCTCGACCTGCGGGACGGAGCAGTGCACGCCCAGCCAGTCGATCAGGTTGGTGGTGACCTCGTCGCGGTTGCTCTCGTTGAACAACTCGTGGCGAGCGTCGGGATAGATCTTCAGTTGGACGTCACGAGCCCCGGCGCGGGTCATCGCCTGGGCGAGATCGCGCAGGCGGCTGCCCTGGCTGACCGGGTCGCGCTCGCCGCCGATGACCAGCACCGGCAGCTCGCTGCGGATGCGCGACAGGTGTTCCACGGGGGTTATATCCGCCAGGCCGCCGAGCAGATCCACCCAAAGCTGGTTGCTGCAGCGGAAGCCGCAGAGCGGGTCGGCGACGTACTTGTCGACCTCGACCGGGTCGCGGCTGAGCCAGTCGAAGGCGGTGCGATTGGGTTTGAAGGCCTTGTTGAACGAGCCGAAGGACAGGAAGTCGATCAGCGCGCTGTGCCCCAGCGGGCCCTGGCGCCAGCGTTCGAAGCGGGCAATCAGGCGGGCGCTCTTGTACAGCGCTACTGGCTGGTAGTTGGAGCCGGACAGCACCACCGCCTGCACGCTGGCGCTGTGCTGCAGCAGGTAGGCGCTGCCGATGTAGCTGCCCATGCTGTGGCCGAGCAGGATGATCGGCAGGTCCGGGTGCTCTTCGCGTACATGCTGGTTCAGGCTGTGCAGGTCGCCGATCACCTTGCCCCAGCCGCCGCGGTCGGCGTAGTGGCCCAGTTCGCCGTTCTCGGCGGTGCGGCCGTGGCCGCGCTGGTCGATGGCGTAGAGGTGGTAGCCGGCAGCGTTCAGCGCAAGCCCCAGGCGCTCGTAGCGGCCGGCGTGCTCGGCCATGCCGTGGGAGAGCATCAGGGCGCCGCGGGACGGGCCTTCCGGCGCCCAATGGCGGGTATAGAGCGGTGTCTCGTCGCTGGCGGCAAGCCAGTAGGCGGCGTAGGGCATGGGGTCCATCCTGCTTGTTGTTCGTCGATTCTTGTTGGAATGGGGCCATGGAACGGGCCGGACGCGGCGATTCTGCCACGCCAGGACATCTTCTGTATGGATTGCCGACAGCGCCCGGTCGCCGCCGCGTAGGGCCCGTCCTAGGCGGCCGTCGGCTCTATCCCGCGCCATGCCGGGATGGTGGCGCAAGATTCACGCAGTCTATGACGCTTGCCGGAGTCTTTGCGATGACCGGAGGACCTGCTAGCTTCCGTCGAATGACCGCAATGGCGGTTCGGTTTCGCTCAGGTACGAGGACAAGAATAAATGCAACCTGATTTCTGGAACGACAAACGCCCGGCCGGCGTGCCCAGCGACATTGACCTGACCGCCTACAAGTCGGTGGTGGAAGTCTTCGAGCGCTCCTGCAAGAAATTCGCCGACCGTCCCGCCTTCAGCAACATGGGCGTGACCCTGACCTACGCCGAGCTGGACCGCCTGTCCGCCGCCTTCGGCGCCTACCTGCAGAAGCACACTGACCTCAAGCCCGGCGACCGCATCGCCGTGCAGATGCCGAACATCCTGCAATACCCCATCGCCGTGTTCGGCGCCCTGCGCGCCGGCCTCATCGTGGTCAACACCAACCCGCTCTACACCGCTCGCGAAATGCGCCACCAGTTCAAGGATTCCGGCGCCCGCGCGCTGGTCTACGTGAACCTGTTCGGCAAGCTGGTGCAGGAAGTGCTGCCCGACACCGGCATCGAGTACCTGATCGAGGCGCGCATGGGTGACATGCAGCCGGCGCTCAAGGGCCTGCTGGTCAACACCGTGGTCAAGCACGTGAAGAAGATGGTCCCGGAGTACAACCTGCCCCAGGCCGTCGCCTTCAAGGACGCCCTGCGTCAGGGCCGCGGCCATGGCCTGCAGCCGGTCAAGGTCGGCCTGGAAGACATCGCCGTGCTGCAGTACACCGGCGGTACCACCGGCGTGGCCAAGGGCGCCATGCTCACCCACGGCAACCTGGTGGCGAACATGCAGCAGGTACACGCCTGCCTGCAGCAGCACGGCCCGGACGGCAAGCCGCTGATGCAGGTCGGCAACGAGGTGATGATCGCGCCGCTGCCGCTGTACCACATCTATGCCTTCACCGCGAACTGCATGTGCATGATGGTCAACGGCAACCACAACGTGCTGATCACCAACCCGCGCGACATCCCCGGCTTCATCAAGGAACTCAAGCAGTGGCGCTTCTCCGCACTGCTGGGCCTGAACACCCTGTTCGTCGCCCTGATGGACCGCCCGGAATTCAAGGAGATCGACTTCTCCAACCTGAAGGTCACCAACTCCGGCGGTACCGCGCTGGTCACCGCCACCGCCGAGCGCTGGAAGGCCGCCACCGGTTGCACCGTGGTCGAAGGCTACGGCCTCACCGAGACTTCCCCGGTGGTCAGCACCAACCCCTATGGTGATGCGGCGCGCCTGGGCACCGTCGGCCTGCCGGTGCCGGGCACCGCGCTGAAGGTGATCGACGACGACGGCAATGACGTCGGCCTGGGCGAGCGCGGCGAGCTGTGCGTGAAGGGCCCGCAGGTGATGAAAGGCTACTGGCAGCGGCCGGACGCCACCGCCGAGGTGCTGGACGCCGAAGGCTGGCTGCGCACCGGCGACATCGCGGTGATCGACCCGGACGGCTTCACCCGCATCGTCGACCGCAAGAAGGACCTGATCATCGTCTCCGGCTTCAACGTCTACCCCAACGAGATCGAGGACGTGGTCATGGCCCACCCGAAAGTCGCCAACTGCGCGGCTGTCGGCGTGCCGGACGAGAAGTCCGGCGAGGCGGTGAAGCTGTTCGTGGTGCCCCGCGAAGGCGGCGTGACCGTCGAGGAGCTCAAGGCCTACTGCAAGGAAAACTTCACCGGCTACAAGGTGCCCAAGCACATCGTGCTCAAGGACGCCCTGCCGATGACCCCGGTGGGCAAGATCCTGCGCCGCGAGCTGCGCGAAACCGCGTAAGCCGGGCGTAAACGAAAAAGGGGGCTGATCCGCGATCAGCCCCCTTTTTTATTGCCGGATGTCCTGGTTGCCGGTGGTCAGCGCCGATCAACCACCACAGCCGCCGCAGCAACTGTTCTTCTTGCGCAGGATCTCGTAGAGATCGTCCTTGAGCTGCAGCTTCTGCTTCTTCAACGCCTCGATGGTGTCGTGGGAGGCAGGGGTGATGCCGGCTTCCATGTTCTTGATCTCCTGGTCGAGATCGTTGTGGCTATGGAAGAGCTTGGCGAAATGCGGGTCTTCGGCTTTCAGGCGGGTAATCTTTTCGCGGTATTCGGGAAACATGAGGGTTCTCCAGGAGAGTGCAGTAGCACTTTGCGAGATCCCGATCCGCAGAGTGTTGAGGCAGATCATTGAAGACGCCCAGTGGAGCGGGACGGAATCGCCGGATCGAACTTCGACGATATACCCTGTCATGGCCGCCGGCCCGAGGAGCATTTCCCGTTCTTTTTTCCGGTTTCATCTCCCTGAAATCCACTTTGTCGGACAATCCAACAAGGCTGCAAGCCTTCTGGGACGGGCATTTCCGACGAACGGGTGGTTGGTGACCGGAAAGCCTGTCTCCGGTCATTTTTCTTACGGGCGAGGCTGTGTTTGGTGCTGGTCGCTGTTTCTCAAAGCTGATAATCTCGGCCCGCTTTTCGCTCCCCGAGCCAGGGGAACGCGACATAAACACAACAAAGAACCGCGAACGCGGTAAAGATGAGCTGTTGCTTAGGAGTGGGCTTCCATGACCGACAATTTCTGGAAGGACAAATACCCAGTGGGGATCGCTGCCGAGATCAACGCTGACCAGTACCCGAACATCCTCGCGGTACTCAAAGAATCCTGCCAACGTTTTGCAGACAAGCCTGCCTTCAGCAACCTGGGCAAGACCCTGACCTACGGCGAGATGTACAAGCTCTCCGGGGACTTCGCCGCCTACCTGCAACAGAACACCGATTTGAAGCCCGGCGACCGCATCGCCGTGCAGCTGCCCAACGTGCTGCAGTACCCGGTCGTGGTCTTCGGCGCCATGCGCGCTGGCCTGGTCGTGGTCAACACCAACCCGCTGTACACCGCGCGGGAAATGGAGCACCAGTTCAACGACTCCGGCGCCAAGGCGCTGGTGTGCCTGGCGAACATGGCGCACCTGGCCGAGGAAGTGCTGCCCAAGACCGGCATCCGCAACGTCATCGTCACCGAAGTGGGTGACATGCTGCCGCCGCTCAAGCGCTTCATCGTCAATTTCGTGGTCCGCAACATCAAGAAGATGGTGCCGGCCTACAACATCCCCAACGCGCAGAAGCTCACCGACGTCCTGGCCAAGGGCCGTGGCAAGGCGGTGAAGGAAGTCTCGCCGCACAACGACGACGTCGCCGTGCTGCAGTACACCGGTGGCACCACCGGCGTGGCCAAGGGCGCGATGCTGACGCACCGCAACCTGGTCGCCAACATGCTGCAGTGCAAGGCACTGATGGGCGCCAACCTCAACGAAGGTTGCGAGATCCTCATCACCCCGCTGCCGCTGTACCACATCTACGCCTTCACCTTCCATTGCATGGCGATGATGCTCACCGGTAACCACAACATCCTGGTGACCAACCCGCGCGACCTGGCCAGCATGGTCAAGGAACTCTCGCAGTGGAAGTTCACCGGTTTCGTTGGCCTGAACACCCTGTTCGTCGGCCTGTGCAACAACGAAGGCTTCCGCAAGCTGGACTTCTCCGCACTGAAGCTGACCCTCTCCGGCGGCATGGCCCTGCAACAGGCCGCTGCCGAGCGCTGGAAGGACGTCACCGGCTGCGCCATCTGCGAAGGCTACGGCATGACCGAAACCAGCCCGGTGGTGTCGGTGAACCCGTTCCAGAACATCCAGATCGGCACCATCGGTATCCCGGTTCCGTCGACCCTGTGCAAGGTCATCAGCGATGACGGCCAGGACTTGCCGCTGGGCGAGCGTGGCGAGTTGTGCGTCAAGGGTCCGCAGGTGATGAAGGGCTACTGGCAGCGCCAGGAAGCCACCGACGAAATCCTCGACAAGGACGGCTGGCTGCGTACCGGCGACATCGCGATCATCCAGGACGACGGCTACATGCGTATCGTCGACCGCAAGAAGGACATGATCCTGGTGTCGGGCTTCAACGTGTACCCCAACGAGCTGGAAGACGTGCTCGCCACCCTGCCGGGTGTGCTGCAGTGCGCCGCTATCGGCATCCCGGACGAGAAGTCCGGCGAGGCGATCAAGGTCTTCGTGGTGTCCAAGCCGGGCGTCACCCTGACCAAGGAGCAAGTCATGCAGCACATGCACGACAACCTCACCGGCTACAAGCGTCCCAAGTCCGTGGAGTTCCGCGACAGCCTGCCGACCACCAACGTCGGCAAGATCCTGCGCCGCGAATTGCGCGACGAAGAGCTCAAGAAAATCAGGGCTTAAGCCGATAAACAAGAAACCCGCCGCAAGGCGGGTTTTTTGATGGGGCAAGGAAGCCAGTCCCTTATCCGCCTGAGGTGAACGCCTTGAACACTGCCCTCCGTTTGCGCGCCAAGGTCCTGCTCCTGGCCATCGTGCCGATCCTTCTCCTCACCTTGCTGTTGTGCGCCATTTCCACCGTTGCCCTGAAGCAGCTGGCAACCCAGCAGGAAGCGCAGATCCGCGAGAACCTCACCCAGGACCGCGAAGCCCAGCTGAAGAATTTCGTCGACGTGGCCCTGGCTGCCGTCGGCCCGGTCTACCAGGCCGCCGCCCAGGGCGATGCCCAGGCCCGCGAGCAGGGCGTGGCCATCCTCAAGCGCCTCGAATACGGCAAGGGTGGCTACTTCTGGGGCTACGACACCCGCTCCGTGCGCGTCTTCCAGGGCCTGAGCGACGAGCGCCTGGGCGAGGACTTCAGCACCTACCGCGACCCCAACGGCGTCTATGCGATCCGTGAACTGGTGGCGGCCGGGCAGAGCGGCCAGCACTACGTGCGCTACAGCTTCACCCTGCCGGGCGGCAACACCGTCGTGCCGAAGATCGGCTACGCGCACTTCCTGCCCAAGTGGAACCTGGTGTTCGGCACCTCGCTGAACCTCGACGACGTCGAGCGCGAAGTGAAGGAAGCCGGCGCCGCCTTCGACGCCAAGATCGACAACCTGCTGCTGCTCATGGGCGGCGCGGCGCTGGCGCTGCTGGTGGTGATCGGCCTGCTTGCCGGGTTGTTCAGCCGCACCATCGTCCAGCCCATCGTGCAGGTGCGCGACAACCTCGACGACATGGCCGCTGGCGACGGCAACCTGACCCACCGCCTGAACCTCGGTCGCCACGACGAACTGGGCGAGCTGGCCGGCTCGTTCAACCGTTTCGTCGAGAAGATTCACGTGCTGGTCCAGCAGGTCGCTGGCACCACCCAGCAGCTGTCCGGGCTGGTGGGCGACGTCGCCCAGCAGGCGCAGCGCTCCGAGCGTGCGATGGACGGCCAGCGCCACGAGACCGACCAGGTTGCCACCGCCATCAACGAGATGACCGCCGCCGCCCAGGAAGTGGCGCGCAGCGCCCAGCAGGCCGCCGACGCCGCCCAGCAGACCGACCGCGAAGGCCAGGCGGCCAAGCGCGAAGTGGACCTGTGCGTCGCGCAGATCAACGACCTGGCGGGCGAGGTGCGCACAAGCAGCGACTCCCTCGACACCCTGCGCCAGGACGTGCAGGGCATCGTCGGCGTGCTGGAGGTGATCCGCTCCATTGCCGAGCAGACCAACCTGCTGGCGCTCAACGCCGCCATCGAAGCGGCCCGCGCTGGCGAGGCCGGGCGTGGTTTCGCCGTGGTCGCCGACGAAGTTCGCGCCCTGGCCAGCCGCACCCAGCAGAGCACCGGGGAAATCCAGCAGATGATCGACCGCCTGCGCAGCACCACGGACGGCTCGGTAAGCGCCATGCAGCGCGCCAGCGACATGGCCGAGCGCACCCGCGGCCAGGCCAACCAGGCCGGCCAGTCGCTGGACGCCATCGCCCAGTTGATCGGCACCATCAACTCGATGAACGCGCAGATCGCCAGCGCCGCCGAGGAGCAGACCGCGGTGGCCGAGGAGATCAACCGCAGCGTGCACCAGATCGCTGGCGGCGTGGACAGCGTGGCGGATGACGCCGCCAAGGGCGCACGCACGGCGACTGAACTCAACGGCCTCGGCGAGCGCCTGCGCCAGCTCGTGGGCCAGTTCCGTATCTGATCCGGCGGGGCGCAACGCCCCGTCAATCCGGGCAGCCTGGTAATCGGCATGGCGGCCCGTGCCGGTCTTTTGCGACAATTCCCCCATTGTCGCCATGACAGCCCATTTCCGGGACCGGCTCCGCACCTGTTTGCGCCGCTCCCGCCTGATGCCCGCGAAGCCGATGACCACAGACAGTACGCCGACCCCCGAACAGCTCCTGCAGCGCATGGATCACGCGATGATCCGCGACCGCCATCGCCTGCGCCGGCAGCTCCACGAACTGCGCAAGCACCCTGACGAAGCCAAGCTGGCCCAGTGGGCCGAGCGCTTCCAGGCCTCCTGCGCCAAGGCTGAAGCACGCCGCGCAAGCATCCCGAAGATTCGCTACGACGACAGCCTGCCGATTGCCGCCAAGCGCGACGAGATCAAGGCCGCGCTGGAAAAGAGCCAGGTGGTGGTGATCGCCGGCGAGACCGGTTCGGGCAAGACCACCCAGTTGCCGAAGATCTGCCTGGAGCTGGGCCGCGGCACCCACGGCCTGATCGGCCATACCCAGCCGCGCCGGCTGGCCGCGCGTAGCGTGGCGACCCGCGTCGCCGAGGAGATCGGCACGCCGCTGGGTTCGCTGGTCGGCTACCAGGTGCGCTTCGAGGACCAGAGCGACGACAGCACGCTGATCAAGCTGATGACCGACGGCATCCTGCTGGCCGAGACCCAGCATGACCGCTACCTGGAACGCTACGACACGATCATCGTCGACGAAGCCCACGAACGCAGCCTGAACATCGACTTCCTGCTCGGCTTCCTGAAGACCCTGCTGCACCGCCGGCCCGATCTCAAACTGATCATCACCTCGGCGACCATCGACCTGGAGCGCTTCTCCAAACACTTCGGCGATGCGCCCATCGTCGAGGTCTCTGGGCGCACCTACCCGGTGGACACCTGGTACCGCCCGCTGGCGGCGGAAGTGGACGAGGACGGCGAAGCGCTGTTCGACGACCTCTCCGTGGACCAGGGCATCCTCCGCGCGCTGGACGAGATCGCCGCCCACGAGCGCGAAATCGGCAAGCGTCCCGGCGACGTGCTGGTGTTCCTCCCCGGCGAGCGCGAGATTCGCGACGCCGCCGACATGCTGCGCAAGGCCAACCTGCGCCACACCGAAGTGCTGCCCCTGTATGCGCGGTTGACGCCGGCCGAGCAGCAGAAAATCTTCGCGCCGATGCCGGGGCGCAAGATCGTGCTCGCCACCAACGTCGCGGAAACCTCTTTGACGGTGCCGGGCATTCGCTACGTGATCGACAGCGGCACCGCACGCATCAGCCGCTACAGCTACCGCGCCAAGGTCCAGCGCCTGCCCATCGAAGCCGTCTCGCAGGCCAGCGCCAACCAGCGCAAGGGCCGTTGCGGCCGGGTCGAGCCGGGCATCTGCGTGCGCCTGTACAGCGAGGAAGACTTCAACGGCCGCCCGGCCTTCACCGATCCGGAGATCCTGCGCACCAACCTGGCGGCGGTGATCCTGCAGATGCTCCACCTGCGCCTGGGCGACATCGAGGCCTTCCCCTTCATCGAGCCGCCGGACAGCAAGGCAATCAACGACGGCTTCACCCTGCTGCAGGAACTCTCGGCAGTGAACCGCGAGGGCCAGCTGACGCCGCTGGGCCGCCAGCTGGCGCGCCTGCCCGTCGACCCGCGGCTGGGCCGCATGCTGCTGGAAGCGGCGCAGCTGGGCAGCCTGCCGGAAGTGCTCACCGTGGCCAGCGCGCTGTCGGTGCAGGACCCGCGCGAGCGGCCGATGGACCGCCAGCAGGCCGCCGACCAGGCCCACGCGCAGTGGAAGGACCCGGACTCGGACTTCGCCGCGCTGATCAACCTCTGGCGCGGCTTCGAGGAGCAGCGCCAGGCGCTGGGCTCCAACCCGCTGCGCAACTGGTGCCGGAAGAACTTCCTGAATTACCTGCGCCTGCGCGAGTGGCGCGATGCGCACCGCCAACTGACGCTGATCTGCCGCGAACTGCAGCTGCCGTTCACCAAGCCCGACGCTTCTCGTAGGAGCGAGCTTGCTCGCGAACAGCCAAACGCTGCGAAACCCCAGGACAACAAAGGCCGCCAGCCCGCCGTCGATAAAGGTGCGAAGCCGGTTCGCGAGCAAGCTCGCTCCTACAAGGGCGGCGAGCCCGACACTAAGCCGCGCGACATCGACTACGCCGCCGTGCACAAGGCGATCCTCTCCGGCCTGCTCAGCCAGATCGGCCAGAAGGCGGAGGAGGGCGACTACCTCGGCGCGCGCCAGCGGCGTTTCTGGATTCACCCCTCCAGCGTGATCGGCCGCAAGAAGCCGCAGTGGATCATGGCCGCCGAGCTGGTGGAGACCACCAAGCTGTTCGCCCGCATGGTCGCCAAGATCGAGCCGGACTGGCTGGAGCCGCTGGCCGGACACCTGGTGAAGAAGAACTACCTGGAGCCGCACTGGGAGAAACGCCGTGGCCAGGTGGTGGCCTACGAGCAGGTCACCCTTTACGGCCTGATCATCATCGGCCGCCGCCCGGTGAACTACGGGCCCATCGACGCGCCGGTGTCCCGCGAGATGTTCATCCGCGAGGCGCTGGTGCGTGGCGAGATCAACAGCCGCGCCAAGTGCCTGTCGGCCAACCGCCAGTTGCTGGAAAAGCTCGACGAGCTGGAAGCCAAGGCGCGCCGGCGCGACATCCTCGCCGACGAGGAAACCCTGTTCGCCTACTACGACGAGCGCCTGCCGGCGGACATCTATCAGTCCGCCAGCTTCGAGAAGTGGTACGAGCGCGAGCACAGGCAGCAGCCGGACCTGCTGATCATGCGCGAGGAAGACGTCCTCGCCCGTGATGCCAGCGAAGTCACCGCCGGTCTCTACCCGGACCGCCTGCGCCTGGGCGACCTGCAATTGCCGCTCACCTATCATTTCGAACCGGGCCACGTGCGTGACGGCGTGACCGTGCGCGTGCCGGCGCCGCTGCTGCCGCAGCTGCCTGCGCAGCGCCTGGAGTGGCTGGTGCCGGGGCTGCTGGAGGCCAAGTGCATCGAGCTGGTGCGCAGCCTGCCCAAGGCCATTCGCAAGAACTTCGTGCCGGTACCGGACTTCGTCCGCGCCGCGCTGGGCAAGATGGTCTTCGCCGAGGGCGGGTTGTCCGAGTCCCTCGGCCGCGAGCTGCAGCGCATGACCGGCAGCCGCGTGCCGGAAGAGGCCTGGGCGGAAGCCGAGACCCAGGTGGAAAGCCACCTGCGGATGAACATCGAAGTGGTCGACGCCCGTGGCAAGTTCCTCGGCGAAGGCCGCGATCTGGCCGAACTCACCGCGCGTTTCGCCGAGGCCAGCCAGGCCGCGCTGGCGATCCCGCAGGCGGACAAACCGCAGAAACCAGTGGAAGCCAAAGGCTTCGGCGAAGTCGCCGAGAAGCTCCAGCAGAAGGTTGCCGGGCTGTCGATGACGGTTTACCCGGCGCTGGTGGAAGAGGCCGGCGTGGTGAAGGAGAACCGCTTCCCGACCCAGGCCGAAGCCGACTACCAACACCGCCGCGCCCTGCAGCGCCTGCTCCTGCAACAGCTGGCGGAGCCGGCCAAGTTCCTCCGGGGCAAGCTGCCGGGGCAGACCGACATGGGCCTGCTCTACCGCGAGCTGGGCCGCGTCGAGTCGCTGGTGGAAGACATCCTGCTGGCCAGCCTGGACAGCGCCATTCTGGATGGTGAAAGCAACCTGCCGCGCGATGGCGCCGGGCTCGCCTCCCTGGCCGAGAGGAAGCGCGGCGCCTGGACCGAACATGCCGAGCGCATCGCCCGCCTGACCCTGGAAATCCTCAAGCTCTGGCACGGCCTGCAGAAGCGCTTCAAGGGCAAGGTCGACCTCGCCATGACGGTGCCGCTGAACGACGTGAAGGGGCAGCTGGCCAAGCTGGTCTACCCCGGCTTCGTCCGCGATACGCCGCTGGAATGGCTGAAGGAATACCCGCGCTACCTGAAGGCAGTCGAGCAGCGCCTGGACAAGGTCGCCGGGCAGGTCCAGCGCGACCGGGTGTGGAGCGGCGAGATGGCCGGCTACTGGGAGCAGTATTCGGCGCGCCTGGCCAAGCACGCCCAGGAAGGCAAGCGCGATCCGGAGCTGGTGATGTACCGCTGGATGCTGGAGGAGTACCGCGTCTCGCTGTTCGCCCAGCAACTGGGGACGAAGGTGCCGGTGTCGGACAAGCGCCTGGCGAAACAGTGGAGCCAGGTCGAGGCCTGATGCTCCGAGCCCTGGCACAAGGATGAAGCCATGCCGTCGAATCTCGAGATAGCCGCGAACCTGGTCAACCTGCTGGCGGTACTGCTGGCGGCGCGCAACAGCGTCCATACCTGGACGCTGGGCGTGGTCGGTTGCCTGCTGTTCGGCTGGATGTTCTACACCGTGCAGTTGTACGCCGACGTGCTGCTGCAAGGCTTCTTCGTCGTCACCAGCCTGATGGGCTGCTGGGCCTGGCTGCGCGGCAATGCCGGTGCGGCGCTGCCGATCAGTCGCACCGCCTCCCGCGACCTGCTGGCGATGGCGGCGCTGGCGGTGCTGGTGGCGTCGGGTTACGCACTGCTGCTGCACCATTTCACCGATGCCTACGCGCCGTGGGTCGACTCGCTGGTGCTGGCATTCAGCGTGCTGGCGCAGTTCCTGCTCATGCGCCGGCGTCTGGAGAACTGGTTCATCTGGCTGCTGGTGAACAGCCTCGCAGTACCTCTGTATGCCTCGCGCGGCCTGTATCTGACGGCGGCGCTTTACCTGTTGTTCTGGTTTAACGCCTGGTACGGCCTGTATCGCTGGCGCGCCGAATTGCGTTTGCAAGGCCGGCCCGTGGTCGCGGCAGGAGCGCCGGCCTGATGGTCGAGGCCGGGCTGATCGTCGGCAAGTTCTCGCCGCTGCACCGGGGGCATGAACACCTGATCCTACAGGCGCAGCAGCAGTGCCGGCGCCTCTACCTGCTGTGCTATTCGCTGCCGGAAATGCCCGGCTGCCCGGCGTCGCTACGGGAGAAGTGGCTGCGCGAACGCTACGCCGAGCTGCCCAGCTGGGTCATTACCCCCGCGCGAGTGGCGGCCTGGCGCGCAGCAGGCAAGGAGCTGCCGGAGCTACCGGAGAACGACGCGGCGGAAGGCCTGCACCGGCAGTTCGTCGCCGACTTCTGCCGGGAGGTGATCGGCGAGACCGTGCAGGCGGTGTTCACCAGCGAAGACTACGGCGATGGCTTCGCGGCCCATCTGGCGGCGAGCTTCGGCCATCCGGTGCGGCATGTCAGTGTCGACCGCCTGCGCGTCACGGTGCCGGTCTCGGGCACGGCGTTGCGTGGCGATGTGCACGCACTGCGCGATTTCCTCGCGCCGTCGGTCTACGCGGATTTCGTCGAGCGTGTGGTTTTTCTCGGCGGCGAGTCCACCGGCAAGTCCACCCTCAGCCAGCGGCTGGCGCAGGTCACGGGAACGCAATACGTGGCCGAGTACGGTCGTGAGTTGTGGGAAGAGAAGGGCGGGGCGCTGGTCTACGACGACCTGCTGCACATCGCCGAAACCCAGGTGGCGCGTGAAACCGAGGCGTGCGCGAAGGCGTCGCGCTACCTGTTCTGCGATACCTCGCCATTGACCACGCTGCTCTACTGCCAGTCGATGTTCGGTCGCGCCGAGGAGGCGTTGCAGCGACTGGCCGAGCGACCTTACGCGCGGGTGTTCCTCTGCGCCGATGATTTTCCCTTCGTGCAGGACGGCACTCGGCGCGAAGAGGATTTCCGCCGCTGGCAGCAGGCCTGGTACGTCGCCGAGCTGCAACGGCGCGGCATCGACTACCAGCTGTTGAGCGGGACGCTGGAGCAGCGCACGGAGCAAGTGCTCCGCGCGCTGGGCTAGCAGCCTTAGTCGCGCTTGGGAATGTTCAGCCCGCGCTGCACCGCCGGCCGCGCGAGGAAGCGCTCGAGCACGCGCTTGACGTTGTGGAAGTTGTCGAAGCCCACCAGATCGCCGGCCTCGTAGAAACCGACCAGGTTGCGAATCCACGGGAAGGTGGCGATGTCGGCGATGGTGTAGCGCTCGCCCATGATCCAGTCGCGGCCTTCGAGGTGGCGGTCGAGCACGCTCAGCAGGCGTTTGGATTCGTCCACGTAGCGCTGCAGCGGGCGCTTGTCCTCGTAGTCCTTGCCGGCGAATTTGTTGAAGAAGCCGATCTGGCCGAACATCGGGCCGATGCCGCCCATCTGGAACATCAGCCACTGCAGGGTTTCGTAGCGGCCGCTGGCGCCGGGGGCGATCAGCGAGTCGGTCTTGTCGGCGAGGTAGACCAGGATCGCGCCGGATTCGAACAGCGCCAGCGGCTTACCGTCGGGGCCGTTGGGATCGAGGATCGCCGGGATCTTGTTGTTCGGGTTCAGCGAGAGGAATTCCGGGGACAGCTGGTCGTTGCGCTCGAAGCTGACCAGGTGCGGCTCGTAGGGCAGGCCGAGCTCTTCCAGCATGATCGACACCTTCACGCCGTTGGGCGTGGGCAGCGAATACAGCTGCAGGCGGTCAGGGTGTTCGGCGGGCCATTTGCGGGTGATGGGGAACGCGGAAAGGTCTGACATGCATACTCCGGTCAGGTGAGCAGGATCGTGAGTCGGCCCTCAGGATAGCCCTCCGCGCGCCGCCGGTCATGACCCGCGCGCGACAACCCGGTATGGTGCGGGCCCATAGACAAGCCAATGGCCCCCGACGCGGTCAACAGACAAGGAACCCAGCATGAGCCTGCACGGCACCTACGATCCGCAGAACATCTTCGCCCAGATCATCAAGGGCGACGCCCCCTGCTACAAGCTCTACGAGGACGACGATGTGCTCGCCTTCCTCGACCTGTTCCCGCAGTCCTACGGCCACGCGCTGGTGATCCCGAAGAACTCCCCGGCGCGCAATATCCTCGAAGTCGACCCGGACGCCCTGGCCAAGGTGATGCGCGTGGTGCAGCGCCTGACCGCGGTGATCGTCGACGAGCTCAACCCTGATGGCGTGCAGGTCGCCCAGTTTAACGGCGCCCCGGCCGGGCAGACGGTGTTCCACATCCACGTGCACATCGTCCCGCGCTATGCCGGCGAAGGCCTGGGCATTCACGCGGCGAACAAGGCCGATGCGCTGGAGCTGGAGAAGCTGCAGGCGCGCCTCGTTGCTCGCCTGAACGGCTGAGGCGCGCCCGTGCGGTCGGGGTTTACTCGACCGCCGGCTTGATGTCGAAACCGGTACGGTTGTCGCTGACGATGCGGAAGGCGTTGTTGCCGCCCGGCTCCAGCGGTACCAGCAGTTCGCGACGCAGCATGGCCTTGCTGCACAGGCCGTCGCCATCCTTGTCGCCGATGATGCCGACCACGTGCTTGCCGGCCGGTACGTGGAAGCTGGCCGCCTCGCCCTTGCCGATGCGCGCGGCGATCTCGTGGTCGATGGTGAGGGCGACGTAGCAGCCGCCGCCGATGTAGCCGACGTCGCGGGTCACGTCGACCTTGACGCTGTCCTTGCCCGGCTGCTGGTAGCCCAGCAGGCGGTCGGCGGGAACCGGGTGGACTTCATCGCTCTGGTACGAGGCGCAACCGGACAGTACCCCAGTGGCAACGGCGAGCACGGACAGCACGGCAAGGATCGAACGCATAGACTTCCTCCATGGACAATGCGCCTAGGCTAGCCCATTCACCCGGATTCCGTCGGGTTCGCAACGCGTTGTAGGAAATTGGAGTAGTCTTCAGGAAACCTGAATCGGGCTGGAGTGCCCGGATGCCGCCATATCGGCCGAACCGCCGGGCGGTCGAGCCAAGGAGCAGGGCGATGCACCGCAACAGCGACCCCGAACGGATTTTCGATTCCAACGCCGGGCCGACGGGCCTGGAGGAAGCCGACCACCGCCTGCTGATGCGGCTGATCTTCGGTTGTACCGGGGCGACCCTGGGGCTGTTCTCGATCCTGCAATTCCTCGCCGGCAACCTCTGGCTGTCCGGCGCCGAGCTGGCCACCTGCGGCTTGCTGCTGTGGGCAGCGCACCGTCTGCAGCGGGTCCGCCGGCTGGTGCCGTGGATCATCGCCTACCTGCTGCCGACCTTCTGTTTCATCCTCTACATCATCGTCATGCCCAACGCCTCGGCGTCGGCCTTCGTCTGGGTCTACCTGATGCCGGTGATGGCCTACCTGTTGCTGGGAAAGTGGCGTGGGTTCCTGCTCGCCGTGCCGTTCATGCTGATCGCCACGGTGATGTACCTGCACGCCAACCACCTGCGCCTGGATGCGCCGGGGCTGATCGACATCGGCAACGGCATCTTCTGCGGCGTGCTGGTGATCGCCTTCATGCATGTCTACGAGGAACGCCGCGCCGCCGCCTACAAGCAGCTGCGGCACCTGGCACTGACCGACGCGCTGACCGGGGTGGCCAGCCGCGAGAGCTTCCAGAGCGCGCTGCGCCGCTGCATCCAGGAGGCGGCGCGCTACGAGACGCGGCTGGTGCTGGTGGTGCTCGACGTCGACCACTTCAAGGGCATCAACGACCAGTACGGCCATGACGCCGGCGACAAGGCCCTGCAGCATCTGTGCGCGCGCCTGCGCCATCGCCTGCGCGCCACCGACCTGATCGGCCGGCTCGGCGGCGAGGAGTTCGGCCTGCTGCTGCCGTTCACCGACCGCTTCGACGCCAAGCCGCTGGTGGAGTCGCTGCGCCGGGAGATCGACGAGGCCTCACTGATGTACCACGGCCAGCGCATCCGCATCTCCGCTACCTTCGGCCTCGCCGAATGGCCGGGCGACGGGCTGGATGCGGACGAGCTCTACCGCTGCACCGACCGCCGCCTGTATCGCGGCAAGGCCGAGGGGCGCAACCGCCTGGTCTACAGCGACCCGGCCTGAGCTCGCCGGGCTGCCAGCGGCTCGGCAATCCGCGCGTAGGCGCTGCGCACCTGCCGCGCCATCTTCCGTTCCACCCACTCGTAGCTCAGCCAGGACAGCAGCAGAATCGCCGGCACGCTGATGCTCAGCGTCTGGTACGGCGTCAGGCCCAGCCGTTCATGCAGCCAGTAGGCGGCCAGCCACAGCACGATGACGTGGAGCAGGTACACCGAGTAGGACCAGTCGCCCAACGCATGCAGCACCCGGCTGCGCTCGAACAGCGGCTCCAGCGCCACGCAGGCGGCCAGCAGCGCGGCGGCGGGCAGGCCCCAGGTCAGCAGGCGCCAGGGGTGGTCGGCGGGGAACAGCGCGATGGTCGTCACCGCCACGGCCGCCATCGTCAGAGCCAACGGGCGTGGCCAGTTCAGCCAGCCGCGCCGGTACAGCGCTGCCAGGCCGAGGCCGAGGAGGAACTCGAAGATGATCGGGTTGCGGTAGAAGTTGCTCAGCCACGGCTCGCGCGCCAGCACCTGTGCCACCAGCAGCACCAGCGCGGTCACCAGCCAGGGGCGCCAGCGTTCGGCGACCAGGAAGGACAGGGCGAACAGGCCGTAGAAAAGCATTTCGAAGTTGAGCGTCCAACCCACCGGCAACACCGGGTAGAGGCCGAAGCCGCCGGGGTTCTCGCTCGGGATGAACAGCAGCGACAGCAGCAGCGACTTGCCGCCGACACCGTAGACCGGCATCACGTCGGCGAAGGCATAGATGATCAGCGCGGTGATCGCCGTGTACAGCCAGTAGGCCGGGGCGACGCGGGCCAGGCGCTGGACCAGGAAGGTCACTGGTGACATCGGCCGGCCGGCGCTGGAGAGGTGGATCACGAAGCCGCTGAGGACGAAGAAGATGTCCACCCCGACCTGGCCGCGGGTGGAGAGGAGCTTGCCGCCGAGGCTGTCGGCGCGGAAATCGAAGAACACCTGCATGAAGTGATGGAATACCACCAGCCAGGCGGCCAGTGCCCGCAGTGCCTGAAGCGAAACCAGCATGGGTGGGCGAGTCCTCCGTCTGTGGATATAAGGAAAGGGGCGCGACAGTGCGCGCCCCTTTCCTCGACAGTGCGGTTTCGCCGATCGTTCACCGGGCCTGCTGGACGGTCGCTGCCGGTAGCGCCGGTCCGCGCTCCAGGCGCAGGCACAGCAGCGCGGTGATGATGGCCGCCACCGGCAGCATGGCGCCGACCCAGGGCAGCGCGGCGAGGCCGGGGCCGTGGTCGATGGTCATGCCACCGAGCCAGGCACCCAGGGCATTGCCCAGGTTGAACGCGGCGATGTTGAAGCTGGCCGCGACGCTCTGGCCGGCGCCGTGGGCCTTCTCCAGCACCCACATCTGCAGCGGCGGCACGGTGGCGAAACCGGCGGCGCCGAGCAGGGCGATGAAGATCACCACGGCGACCTGGTTCTGCAACGCGAAGCTCATCAGCCCCATCACCACCGCTAGCGCCACCAGGCTGCCGAGCAGGGCGGGCACCAGCCGGCGGTCGGCCAGCTTGCCACCGAGCAGGTTGCCCAGCACCAGGCCGCCGCCGAACACCAGCAGCACCGGCGATACAGCGCCTTCGGAGAAGCCGGCAAGGCGGGTCAGCAGCGGCGACACGTAGCTGAATACGGTGAACACGCCGCCGAAGCCGAGCACGGTGGTCAGCAGGCCGAGTAGCACGGCCGGGCGTTTCAGCACGCGGAAGTCGTCGCGCAGGTTGCCGGCGGCCGGCGGCGCGCTGTTGCGCGGCAGGTAGAGCGCGAGGATCGCCAGGGCCAGCACACCGATGCCGGTCACCACCCAGAAGGCCGCGCGCCAGCCGTACAGCTGACCGAGCCAGGTGCCCAGCGGCACGCCGAGGATGGTGGCGACGGTGAGGCCGGTGAACATCAGCGCAATGGCCGAGGCGCGGCGTTCGGCCGGCACCAGGCTGGTGGCGACCACCGAACCGACGCCGAAGAAGGTGCCGTGGGCGAAGGAGGTGAGCACTCGGGCCGCCATCAGCGTGGCGTAGTCCGGCGCCAGGGCACAGGCAAGGTTGCCGAGGGTGAAGATCACCATCAGCCCGAGCAGGGTGCGGCGCTGCGGCCAGCGCGCGGTGAGGGCGGTGAGCAGTGGCGCACCGAGCACCACGCCCAGGGCGTAGCCGGAGATCAGCAGGCCGGCGGCGGAGATGGACACGCCGAAGTCATGGCCGACCTCCAGCAGCAATCCCATGATCACGAATTCGGTAACGCCGATGCCAAAGGCACCGGCGGTCAAGGCATACAAGGCAATGGGCACGTGGGATCTCCCGGATGATTCGTAGAATGGGCGCCACGTTATCGCTGTGTGGATTGCTGATATAGACTGCCTTTGAGCAAATCACCTGTGAATTGAATTCAACATGGCACGCCCCGACGTCAACCGCTTCGGCGAAATGGAAGTCTTCATCCGCGTGGTGGAAACCGGCGGCTTCACCGCCGCCGCGCAGCAGTGCGGGATGACACCTTCGGCAGTGAGCAAGCTGGTGGCGCGCCTGGAGGATCGTCTCGGCGCGCGGCTGTTCAACCGTTCCACCCGGCGCCAGCAGCTTACGGCCGAAGGCGCGGCGTTCTACGAGCGCAGCCTGCGCATCCTTGCCGATCTGGACGAGGCCGAACGCGAGGCCTCGGCCAGCGCCGAGCCGCAGGGGCGGGTGCGGATCAACTGCAACCTGCCGGTGGGCCGGCAGTTCCTCATCCCGGCGCTGCCGCTGTTCTTCGCGCGCTACCCCGGCGTCAGCCTCGACCTGCAACTGACTGACGAAGTGGTGGACATGCTGGAGGTGCGCGCCGACGTGGCCGTGCGCAGCGGCCCACTGCGCGACTCACGGCTGGTGGCGCGTTCGCTGGGGGAGTCCGCGCACAAGGTCATCGCCGCGCCGGACTACCTGGCGCGGCACGGTACTCCGCTGCACCCGCGGGAGCTGGCGCGGCATAACTGCGTGGGGTTCAGCTACCGGCGCATCGAGCCGGACTGGCCGTTCCTCGGCAGGCCGCTGGAGGAGGCCGAGCCCAACGGCAACGTGCAGGCCAGCGACGGCGACAGCGTGCGCCACCTGGCACTGGCCGGTTTGGGGCTGGCGCGGCTGGCGGAATTCCAGGTGCGCGAGGATATCGCTGCCGGACGGTTGGTGGAGGTGCTGGCGGACTTCAACCCCGGCGACCGCAAGCCAATGCACGCGCTTTACCTGGGCAAGCCGGGGCACCTGCCGGCGCGGGTGCGCGCGGTGCTCGACTTCCTCGCCGAGCATGTGCGCATCGATTGATTCAGGCGGCTTCGAGCAAAGCCTGCGTGTCGGGCGCACCCATCATCTTCGCCGCGGCCAGCGCCGTCAGGCCGCTGGCGTCGCGGGCCTCACGGTCGGCGCCGTGTTCCAGCAGGCAGCGGACGATTTCCGGGCGGTTGAACATCGCCGCCATCATCAATGCGGTCTTGCCGTCGGGGGAGGTGCCTTCCACCTGGGCGCCACGGCTGAGCAGCAGGCGCACCATCTCCAGGTCGCCCTTGAAGGCGGCGCCGGCCAGGGGCGTCTGCCCGGCGTTGTTGCGCAGGTCCGGGTCGGCACCGTGGTCGAGCAGCACGCCGACGGTGTCGTGGTGGCCGTAGTAACTGGCCAGCATCAGCAGGCTGTCGCCCTTGTGGTTGCGCAGGTTGGCCGGCAGGCCCTGCTGTAGCAACTCGGTCAGGCGCGGGGTATCGCCCTGGCGGGCGAGGTCGATCACCTGATTGGCGAATTCCAGAGTCTGTTCGTCCATTTCCGGGCGGGTTTCGGCACTCATCCTGAAGTCTCCTTGGCAAGGTCGGGAATGCACTGAAGGATAAGGAGTCGCGCACTTTGGCGCGCCAACACTGTGCCTATGGTGCCGGTGAAAAATTTCAATCCGTTGCTTCAGGGCAGGCCCGGCGTGATCTGCGTCCATCATCTTGCGCAAATGCCGCCCCTGCACGGCGGCTTTTCGGCGAAAATTGCAGCATAATCAGCGATCAGCGGTTGCACCTGGGGTGATACCGCGAACCGCCGGGCGGGCGAAGGTGCCCACCGTCGGTGGGAGTGGCACACTGCCCGGTTGCGGGGATCGCCATCCCGAAGCCTTCGCGCCAGGACGCGGAGCGACGAATATCCAGTGCCGGCCAGCGGGCGGGCACCTTGATGCCTAACCTTGCCGCCCGGCCCGGCGGCGCAGATTGAGAAGAGGATTGACCGTGCATAAAGTCGTGATCAGCGGAACCGGCCTGTATACCCCGCCGTTCAGCATCTCCAACGATGAACTGGTGGAATCCTTCAACAGCTACGTCCGCAGTCACAACGAGCAGCACGCCGAAGCCATCGCCAGGGGCGAAGTCGAGGCACTGTCCGAGTCCAGCTCGGCGTTCATCGAGAAGGCTTCCGGCATCAAGAGCCGCTTCGTGGTGAACAAGGAAGGCATTCTCGATCCGCAGCGCATGACGCCGAGCATCCCGGAGCGCTCCAACGACGATTGGGGCATCCTCTGCGAGATGGCCACCGCTGCCGCCAAGCAGGCCCTGCAGCGTGCCGGCCGCACCCCCGCCGACATCGACGGGGTGATCGTCGCCTGCTCCAACCTGCAACGCGCCTACCCGGCCGTGGCCATTGAAGTGCAGGCCGCTCTCGGCATCCAGGGCTTCGGCTACGACATGAACGTCGCCTGCTCCTCGGCCACCTTCGGCATCCAGGCCGCAGTCAACAGCGTGCAGCTGGGCCAGGCCCGCGCGATCCTCATGGTCAACCCGGAAATCTGCACCGGCCACCTGAACTTCCGCGACCGCGACAGCCACTTCATTTTCGGCGACGCCGCTACCGCCGTGGTGATCGAGCGTGCCGACCAGGCCACTAGCGAGCACCAGTTCGATGTGGTCAGCACCAAGCTGCTGACGCAGTTCTCCAACAACATCCGCAACAACTTCGGTTTCCTCAACCGCGCCGCGGAAGAGGGCATCGGCAGCCGCGACAAGCTGTTCGTGCAGGAAGGCCGCAAGGTGTTCAAGGACGTCTGCCCGATGGTGGCCGAGCTGATCGGCGAGCACCTGGCGCAGAACGACATCCCGGTCAGCGACGTGAAGCGCTACTGGCTGCACCAGGCCAACCTGAACATGAACCTGCTGATCACCCGCAAGCTGATCGGCCGTGAGGCCGAGGCCCACGAAGCGCCGGTGATCCTCGACACCTACGCCAACACCAGCTCGGCCGGTTCGGTCATCGCCTTCCACAAGTACCAGGACGACCTGCCCGCCGGCTCCATCGGCGTGCTGAGCTCCTTCGGCGCCGGCTACTCCATCGGCAGCGTGATCCTGCGCAAGCGCTGATCGTGCCCGCCGACGACAACGAGCTGTTGTCGCGCCTGCTGGCCGGTGACCAGCAGGCCTTCCGCACCCTGGTAGCCACCTACCAGGGCGCGATGCGCGCCGTGGCCATTGCCATTGTCGGCGCCGCCCATGCCGATGAAGTGGTGCAGGATGCCTGGCTCGCCGCCGTGCGCAACCTCGATGGTTTCCAGGGGCGCTCCAGCCTCAAGACCTGGCTACTGACCATAACCGCCAATACCGCCAAATCCCGCCTGCGCAAGGTCCGCCGCGACGTTTCGCTGGACGACCTCCCCGCGCCCCACGGCAGCCTCGACGAAACCCGTTTCGCCGCCGACGGCCACTGGAGTCCGGCGCCGCTGGCCTGGCACGAGGACTCGCCCGAAGCCCTGCTGGCCGAGGACGAGCTGCGCCAGTGCCTGGAAAAGACCCTGCTGAGCCTCTCCGAGCTGCAGCGCAGCGTATTGCTGCTGCGCGAGCGCCAGGGGCTGGAACTGGAAGAGATCTGTAATCTGCTGGAGGTTTCGCTCTCCAATGTCCGGGTGCTGCTGCACCGTGCGCGGCTGAAGGTGTTCGCCACCGTGGAGCACTTCGAGGAGACCGGGGAATGCTGACCTGCAAGGATCTGGTAGCGCGCTCCAGCGACCTGCTGGACGAACAACTGGGCTGGCGCGAGAAGCTCGCGCTGCGCCGGCACCTGTTGCTGTGCCGCAACTGCCGGCGCTACTTGCGGCAGATGCGCCTGGCCCAGGCGACCCTGCGCCTGCTGCCGGAACCGCCGCGTCCCGAGTCGGAACGTCTGGCCGACCACCTTGCCGAACTGCGCCGCGACAGCGCGCGGCGCTGAGCCTCAGCTCGCTACCGCGCTGGGTGTTGGCGTAGAAGCGGATTCATCCGCGATTTCTACACGGCGGATGCCAATCGCGGACGGAGTCCACTCCTACCTGGATAATCCAGTGCCGGCCTCAACCCTCTCCCCCGCCCTGGCTGCGCGCCCCGCTCCGAAGGGAGAGGGAGCCGCTCGGTATGGCCGGGAGGCATGGGGTTCCGCTTGATGCCGTACAGTCCCCTCTCCCTTCAGGGAGAGGGTTAGGGAGAGGGAAACCCCCGGCAAGGATTTTCAGAAGAAGACAGTTGCTCCTACGTCGGATTCAGGACCGACGCAGGTGCTTGCGCCCGCCACGCATCCAACCCACCCGACAGCGCCCACGTTCGCGGGTGGCCGAACGCCTGCAAGCGCTCCGCCAGCATCGCCGCGGAAAGCTCGTGGGGGCAGGCGCAGTAGATCACCACGTCCTTGTCTTCCAGGCTGCCACGCAGCTCGTCCAGCGCGCCGTCCAGGCTGAAGGCGATGGAGCCGGGGATTGCCTCGTCATCGAACTGTGCCCGTACATCGAGAATCAGCGGCGGCTCGCCAGCGTCCAGGCGCGCCCGCAGCTCGTCGACGCTGATGCGAGGGACCCGCGCAGTGCGCTTGAGCAGGCTGAAGCGCTGCCACAGCTTCCAGGCGATGAACAGCGCGAAGGCGCCCAGCAATACCGCGACGCCGACGCTGGCGTACTCGGTGAGCAGGTCGAGGATGCGGTCCACCGCGCTGCTGAAGATGCTCCCGAGCAGCAGGGCGGAGCCGGCCCAGAGTGCCGCGCCGGCGCAGTCGTAGGCGAGGAAGCGCGGCAGCGGTGTGCGGGTCATGCCAGCCATGGTGGTGGTCAGCGCGCTGGCGCCGGGCAGGAAGCGCGAGATCAGCAGCGCGCGCGGGCCGATGCGCAGGTACAGGCTCTGGCTCTGGCGGATGCAGCTGTCCGGCGACAGCGAGACACGGCACACGCTGCGCAGCATGAAGCCGCCATAGCGCCGGCCGGCGCAGAACCAGATCAGGTCGGCGACCAGGCAGGCGATTACTGCGACCGCCAGCGCCTGCCCCAGAGGCACGCCGTTGCCCTGCAGGGCGAGGGCGCCGGCAACGATCAATGCCGGGTAGGCAGGGATCGGCAAGCCCAACTGCTCCAGCAGGACGTTGAGGAACAGCAGGCTCAGGCCGTGCTGCTGAATCAGGGGTTGCAGTTCGTTCATGGGAAAGCCTGAAGGAAAGGTCTTTCAGAAGAAGGCGGCAAGCATACCGCCAAAGCAGTCCTGCGAAATGGCCTACGAGCCTAGTCTGGCATGGCCTAGGACCTTTATGACTCAAGGGAATCAAAAGTTCCGCTGTAATAAAAGTTTTATCTAGGAGCAACGGCGCTGAAATAACCCCTCGCCAAGATTCCCAGCAACACAAACGGGGGCCGCCAGAACGGCCTGTGCGAGTCCTTGGGGGGCGCGCAGCAGCCAGGCACTCGGCGTGTTCAACGCAAATACCATTAAGGGGAATCTTCGATGATCCGTAAGCACTTCGCCGGTTACGCCGCCACTGCCCTGGCACTGGCCGTTTCCGCCCAGGCTTTCGCAGGCACAGTCACCACCGATGGCGCCGATATCGTGATCAAGACCAAAGGCGGTCTTGAAGTCGGCACCACCGACAAGGAATTCAGCTTCAAGCTTGGTGGCCGTCTGCAAGCGGATTACAGCCGCTTCGATGGTTTCTACACCAAGAACGGCAACGACGGTGACGGCGCCTACTTCCGCCGCGCCTACATCGAGCTGGGCGGCACTGTCTACAAAGACTGGAAATACCAGATCAACTACGACATGTCCCACAACTCGGGTAACGCTGACAACGGCTACTTCGACGAGGCTTCCTTCAGCTACACCGGCTTCAGCCCGGTTACCCTGAAGTTCGGCCGCTTCGACCCGGACTTCGGTCTGGAAAAAGCCACCAGCTCCAAGTGGGTTACCGCTACCGAGCGTACTACTGCCTACGAGCTGGCTGACTGGATCAACACCCACCAGGACGGTCTGGGTGCCCAGGTTGGCGGCGTGATCGGCAACATGGCTTACCTGGATGCCGGCGTGTACTCCAAGGACGCCGACGACACCGACGGCGACAGCGTCAAGCAGTTCAACTTCCGTGGTGTGTTCGCTCCGCTGAACACCGACGGCAACGTCCTGCACGTAGGTGTGGACTACGCCTACCGCGACCTGGACGACGTAGCCTTCGACTCCCGCATCCGTCCGCGTCTGGGCATGCGTGGTATCGCCACCAACGGCGGTAACGACGCTGGCGACAACGGCAACCGCGCCACCTTTGGCGGCGCCACCCTGAGCCCGGCCGGTTCCTACAAGGACGACTCCACCTGGGGTGCTGAATTCGCCTACGCCATCGGCCCGTTCTCCGCTCAGGCCGAATACCTGAAGCGCAAGCTGAAGGCTGACGCCGATGCCTTCCAGGACATCAAGGCTGACGGCTACTACGGCCAACTGGCCTACACCATCACCGGTGAGTCCCGTGTGTATAAGCTCGATGGCGCCAAGTTCGACACCATCAAGCCGTCCAACAAGGAAATCGGTGCCTGGGAAGTCTTCTACCGTTACGACCACATCAAGGTTGATGACCCGAACGTGGTGGTGGCTTCCGCTACCCGCGACGTGGGCGACACCAAGGCCAGCACCAACACCGTCGGTGTGAACTGGTACGCCAACGAAGCCGTGAAAGTCTCCCTGGACTACGTCCACGTCAGCACCGATGGCATCCGCAACGCCAACGGCGACGACGACGGCAACGGCATCGTGACCCGTCTGCAGTACGTGTTCTAAGAACTACAGCAATACCGTTTGACTCCTTTGTGTGAACCCCGCTTCGGCGGGGTTTTTTTATCGAGTCGGAAAATTACCTTCCTACGCACACCGAATCTCTCGCTCGCGTAGGAGCGGATTCATCCGCGATCGGGTGGGCCCGGGGTAGGCGGTGAGCCATCGCGGACAAATTCCGTTCCTACGCCCCGGCTGGATCAGCGGAGCAAGGGCCCCGCTGGCCTTCGGCGGAATTCGAACTCGAGCAGCTCATCGAACGGGTTGCCCATTTCCAGGCGCGTCCAGCCCAGCTTGATGAGGAAGGCCAGCGCCCCCCGGTTGTCCGGCCGCACGCTGGCCCGCCACAAGGGGCTGCTCTGCAGTTCCGCCCGGTTCATCACCAGCGCCATCACCGCGCGCCCTACGCCGGTGCCGCGCAGTTCCGGGCGTACGGCGAGGTCGGTGACGAAGTAATAAGGGTGCGCCGGGGTCGGTAGGCAAACTCCTACCACGGCCACCAGCAGGTCGCCGCGCAGGATGCTGTACAGGGCCTTGTCTGCATCGCTCAGCACCTGTTCCAGCCAGTAGCGATCCATCGGGCCGAGCTGCGCGTAGAGCACCGGGTCGGCGAACCAGCTTTCGTACGGCGGGAAGTCCTCCGCCTGGAAAGGTCGAATCTGCATGCGGGCGCTCTTCGGTGCAGCTTTGGGAAGTTTCACACTCGCATCCGTTGGGCGATTGCGTCAATGGAGCCTGAGCGCTCCCGTCATTGAGGCCGCGCGCGGCCAGCACCTACCCTGCGGGCACTCAACCCACCGGGAGTCGACCATGCTGCGCAATCACTTCGAGACCGAGCACAACCTGTTCCGCGATGCGTTCCGTACCTTCCTCGACAGGGAAGTGGTGCCTCACCAGGAGGAATGGGAGGAGGCTGGCGTGGTGGACCGAAGTGTCTGGCGCAAGGCCGGAGAGATGGGCTTCCTGCTGCCCTGGGCGGAAGAGGAGTACGGCGGAACCGCGCTGAAGGATTTCCGCTACGAACAGATCATGTGCGAGGAACTGGCCGCCATCAACGAGCCGGGCTTCATGATCCCGCTGCACTCGGCGCTGTGCGGTCCCTACATCGCCGAGTACGGCAACGCCGAGCAGAAAGCCCGCTGGCTCCCGGGGATCATCCGTGGCGAAAGCATCCTGGCGGTGGCGATGACCGAGCCGTCGGCCGGCTCCGACCTCGCCGGCATGCGCACCTCGGCGGTGGACAAGGGCGACCACTATGTCCTCAACGGCTCCAAGGTGTTCATCTCCAACGGCCTGCTGGCGGACCTGGTCATCGTCGCGGCCAAGACCGATCCGAACAACAAGCACGCCATGGGCCTGTTCGTGGTCGAGCGCGGCATGGAAGGCTTCGAGCGCGGGCGCAACCTGAAGAAACTGGGCATGAAGAGCCAGGACACCGCCGAGCTGTTCTTCAACAACGTGAAGGTGCCGAAGGAAAACCTGCTGGGCGACGCCAAGGGCGGCTTCTTCTACCTGATGAACATGCTTGCCCAGGAGCGCCTGACCAACGCCTGCGGCGCGGTAGCAGGCGCCGAGGCAGCGCTGAACGCGACCATCGACTACGTGAAGGAGCGCAAGGCCTTCGACCGCCCGGTGGCGCACTTCCAGAACACCCGCTTCAAGCTCGCCGAGATGCGCACGCAGATCGACGTGGCGCAGGTCTTCACCGACCGCTGCGTGATGGACCACAACCAGAAGAAGCTCACCCCCGAAGTGGCCGCCGAGGCCAAGCTGTTCACCACCGAGCTGCTCTGCAAGGTGGTCGATGAGGGCGTGCAACTGCACGGCGGCTGGGGTTACATGTGGGAGTATCCGATCTGCAAGATGTACGCGAACGCGCGCATCCAGCGCATCTTCGCCGGTACTTCGGAGATCATGAAAGAGATCATCAGCCGCGGCATGAAGCTCTGAGGCGCGGCGCCCACGCATCGATTGAGCGAAACAGGAGTGCCCATGAACGGCCCGCTCGCCTCACTGAAGGTTCTCGATTTCTCCACCCTGCTGCCGGGGCCTTTCGCCTCGTTGCTGCTGGCCGATATGGGCGCCCAGGTGCTGCGCGTGGAATCGCCCACGCGTATGGACCTGGTGCGCGTGCTGCCGCCCCACGTGGATGGCACCTCGGCCAGCCACGCCTACCTCAACCGCAACAAGCGCTGCATCGCCCTGGACCTGAAGCAGGCGGCGGCGGTGGAAGTGGTGAAGCAGCTGGTGCAGGAATACGACATCGTGCTGGAGCAGTTCCGCCCCGGTGTCATGGACAAGCTGGGCGTGGGCTACGAGGCGCTCAAGGCAATCAACCCGAAGCTGATCTACGTGTCGATCACCGGCTACGGCCAGACCGGGCCGCTGCGCGATCGCGCCGGCCATGACATCAACTACCTGGCCCTGGCCGGCGTCGCCAGCTACACCGGCCGCCGCGAGAGCGGCCCGTTGCCGCTGGGCGTGCAACTGGCGGACATCGGCGGCGGCTCGCTGCATGGCGTGATGGGTCTGCTGGCGGCGGTCATCCACCGGCAGCAGACAGGGGAGGGGCAGCAGGTCGACGTGAGCATGACCGACTGCGCCTTCAGCCTGCATGGCATGGCCGGTGCGGGCTATCTCGCGGCGGGTGTCGAGCCGGAGATGGAAGGCCTCGCCCTCAACGGCGGCAGCTTCTACGACTACTACCGCACCCGCGATGGCCGCTGGTTCTCGGTGGGTAGCCTGGAGCCGCAGTTCATGCAGCAGTTCTGCGCCGCCATCGGCCGTCCGGAGCTGGCCGCGCGCGGTCTATCGCCCAAGCCGGAAGACCAGCAGGCGCTCAAGCGCGAAATCGCCATCGAGTTCGAGAAGCAGGATTTCAGCGAGTGGCAGACGCGTTTTGCCGCGCTGGACGCCTGCGTCGAGCCGATGTTGTCGCTGGCCGAGGCGGTGGAGCATCCGCAACTGGTCGAGCGCGGTGTGGTCACCCAGGTGCCCAACGGAAAAGGCGGCGAGCAGCGGCAGGCAGCTTGCCCGATCCGCTTCTCCGCCGGTCTGCCCGAGCCACGGCATATTGGTGCTGCGCTGGGTGCGCACACGGCGGAAGTAATGGCGGAACTGGGGTACACCGACGAGCAGGTTGCGGCGCTCAAGGCGGCGAATGTCATCGCCTGAGTCGCGTCACTCGCGGCGGGTTTCGCCGGTGAATATCAGCGTCGCGCGGCAGCGCCGGCAGTAGTAGCGGCGGCCCTGGGCGACCAGGTTGTGGCGCTGGGCGGAGAAGGGGAATTCATTGCCCTCGCCGCAGTGGCAGCGATACAGGTAGCGGGTGGAGCGGCGGCGCTTGATCTCGTAGGTGTGGCAGCGATCCGGCGGCAGACCGTAGATGCCGCGCATGATCAGCTGCCACTCCTCGCCGTGCGGGCGAATGCGCGGACCGAACATCTGGTGGGCAATCAGGTGGGCCACTTCGTGGGCCACGGTCTGCTGCAGGAAGTGTTCGTAGTTCTCCCGGTATAGCTGCGGGTTGAAGCGCAGCAGGTTTTCATCCAGGTGGGCGACGCCGGCCTTCTGGCCGCGTAGCCGGAAGCTCACTTCCGGGCGGGGAAAGCGCCGCTGGAAGAAGGCTTCGGCCTGCTGGTAGCAGGCTTCGACGCGAGCGTTGAGCTGTTCAGGCATACAGTGGTTCTCCGACGGGGGCAGATTATGCCGCAGTCGGAGCGCGGGTGGAGGATTTATCGCGGCCGCTCGTCCGGGGCGCAGGTTCAGGCAAGCGCGGCGAGTTTCAGGCAAGCGCGCAAAACAAAACCGGGCCACACGGGCCCGGTTGTTTTTCATCGAGTGATATCAGGTGTATTCCGGGCCGACGCCGCTGCCCCAGAGGATGACCGACAGGGCCATCATCGCCACCAGCACCACCAGTCCTACCGCCAGCACCGAGCTGGAGAACAGGAAACCTTCATCCTTGTGGATGTTCATGAAGGTCGGGATGCCGACGTAGAGCAGGTAGACCGTGTAGCAGATCGCGGCCGTGCCGATGATCATGCCCAGCCACAGGTGCGGGTAGAGCGCCGCCAGGCCGCCGATGAACAGCGGGGTAGCGGTGTACGCGGCGAATACGATGCATTGGGTCAGCGATGGCGACGCGTCGTAGGTGCGGGCCATCCAGTGGATGAAGGCGCCCATGATGGCGACGCCGGCGAGCATGGCGATGTAGGTCATGATGGTCAGCTGTATCGCGCTGGCGGCCGTCAGCTTGACCGGTCCCGCGTTGCCCAGTACCCAGCCCACCTGCGTAGTGCCGATGTAGGCGGAAATGACCGGGATGGCAGCGAGGATCAGGACGTGGGTCAGGTACATGTGGCTGATGGATTCTTCCTCGCCACGGATGTCCTGCCATTCCTGATCGGGATGGGTGAAGAGCCCCCACACATGATGGATCATGTCAGCATTCTCCTCTTCTTATAGAAGGTCGCCCCCCAGCAAGGCGCCCAATACGCGTAGCCAGCGTCATCCGGTGCCTGGCCGACTAATGCGACCTTAAGTCGCAGTATAGGAATGGCTGCATGCCACGTCGTCCGTGGGTTTAGAGCAAATGGAAGTTTCACGGGCGGCTGTAATAGCGCTCCAGAATTTCCATCGCCTTGTTGATCGACTGCAGCCGCGTGGTGCTGCCTCCTCGATCAGGGTGGTGCTGGCTGACCAACTGGCGGTAGCGCAGCTTGATCAGCGCATAGTCCACCGGGCCGTCCTCCAGCTCGAACAGGGCCAGCGCGGCGGCCTTTTCCTCGTTGCCCTGCATCCGCGTCCAGAAGCTTTCCAGCAGCTTCTCCACGTCGCGCTCGCTGGTTTCCTTCAGATGCTTCTCATCCAGATAGTAGGCGCGTAGGGCGTCCTGCTCGCCGAGCGCCTGCACGCCGCTCATATAAGGAGAGAGACGAATCTGCAGCGGGCCGATTTCCAGATGTGCTGCGTTCTCCTCCCAGAGCCGGTCGCGCAGGCGATACAGCGCGTTGAACACCAGGAAGTGAGTTCGAAACAGCACCAGCTTGTCGGTCAGCGGTAGGTTGGGAATGTGGGTGGAGTGGCGCGCCTTGAGCTGCTGGATCAGCTGGAATTCAGAGATTCCTTCAGGCGCTTCCTGCAGCAACTGCAGGAGCTGGCCGGCAAGGTCGAGGGAAGGGTCGAGATCGGGCGTCATGCTGTCAGATTAGCAGTAGGCCGATAGAGGGGCTGGGGTATGCGTCGCTTTGCGCGCAAGAACTGCTGGCCTGTGGTCGATAGTGGTCATCAATGGCCAAGGGGTCGCGCCGGCTGTGTAATACCAAGTCGAAGCGAGTATGCACGGTGCCAATCTCCCCCGGAGCTACAGGATCGGCTTGAAACCTATTTCGCCAGCAAGACCCGCTTCCCATTCTGCCGCGAGGCATTAGCCCGCATGGTGAAGCGCTGCAACATCGAGCTGCCGCGTGGCCAGTGCACCCACGTCCTGCGCCACACCTTCGCGTTGCACTTCATGATGAATGGCGGGAACATTCTGGCCCTTAAGGAGATTCTTGGCCATACGTCGTTGAACATTACGATGCGATATGCGCATCTTTCGCCTGAGTATTTGCAGGATGCGGTACGTCTAAACCCCCTTTCAATTTTTGACGGTTCCTCCGCAGCGCTTTGAAAATGAGATAATGCCGAACTTCAACTATCTCAATCATGCATTCCAAGATTTAAGACAATGACAAAAAATTCCTCCCCTTTTTGCTCATGGGTTTTTGCGTTCATCTGTGTGCTTGGCTTCGTTCTTGCCGGTTATGTATCCGTAAAGCTGCATCAGCCGATTCTCGGGGGAGTAATACTTATTTTTTTTGCCGCCGCGACTTTCGCTTTACTCCTTCAGGCACGGTTGAAGAGAGTCATGAAAGGTGGGCTACTAGTGGCACTCGGTGTGGTTACTCCCTTTGTTTATACGATTTGCATCGCTTCCCAGTTCAACGATGCCCTCGCCTATGGTGATCTATGGTTTTCAACGCTATTGGGCGCTAACGCAGCTTACGGGCTAGATACGGGTAGGAACCTGCTGGAAACCTGGTCTTCATTCATTAACCTCGCATGTGCCGGCGCTGGTGGCAGCATCATTGCGGTTGCGGGGGAGAGAACGATTGTCGAATCTCCGTCTAACTCTGCCTCATCAGAAAACGCAGCTTCTCCACTGGTTGAAGGTTCCAGAGTGATCGGTCTGATCGAGAAAGCATTAAATCGACACAAGCATGAAGTTCACTCCTTGACCCAGCAGGCCGGGATGCTTCGGACAAAGCACGATCGTTTGAAGTCGCTGCTGCTTGGCGTTGGGATTGGGGTACTGATTACGGTGGTGGCTTTTTCCTCTGCTCTGCTTCTTCTTCGTTGAGAGTCAGCTGTCGGCCATGTCATCCCAACGTGGTTTTTCCCGTGTTTTGTCGATCTTCGACACTCCTTCGACACCTCCACGATAGGTGAGTGGAAACACCTTCTAGATCAGTGGCTTGAAGGTCTGGTGTCCGTCGTTGGCGATTTGCGCGTAAAATGACCGGCTTTTCGTCTTGCCCTTCGGATTCCAGAGCACCATGGCCAGCACCCTTTCGGTCAACCAGAACAAACTGCAGAAACGCCTGCGCCGCCAGGTTGGCGAAGCGGTCACCGACTTCAACATGATCGAGGACGGTGACAAGGTGATGGTCTGCCTGTCCGGCGGCAAGGACAGCTACACCCTGCTGGACATCCTGCTGTACCTGCAGAAGGTAGCGCCGATCCAGTTTGAGATCGTCGCGGTGAACATGGACCAGAAGCAGCCGGGCTTCCCCGAGCACGTGCTGCCAGCGTACCTGGAGTCCATCGGCGTGCAGTATCACATCATCGAGAAGGACACCTACTCGGTGGTGAAGGAGAAGATCCCGGAGGGCAAGACCACCTGCTCGCTGTGTTCGCGCCTGCGCCGTGGCACCCTCTATACCTACGCTGACGAGATCGGCGCGACCAAGATGGCGCTCGGGCACCACCGCGACGACATCCTGGAAACCTTCTTCCTCAACATGTTCTACGGCGGCACCCTCAAGGCCATGCCGCCCAAGCTGCTGTCCGACGACGGCCGCAACGTAGTGATCCGCCCCCTGGCGTACTGCAACGAGAAGGACATCGAGGCCTACTCGGTGCTCAAGGAATTCCCGATCATCCCGTGCAACCTCTGTGGCTCGCAGGAAAACCTGCAGCGCCAGGTGGTCAAGGAGATGCTGCTGGACTGGGAGCGCAAGTCGCCGGGCCGTACCGAAATCATGTTCCGCGCCCTGCAGAACGTGGTGCCGTCGCAACTGGCCGATCGCAACCTGTTCGACTTCAACAGCCTGCGCATCGACGAGACCGCCACTCCGCGCTTCCTCGACGTGATGAACCTGTAAGACCTCGCAAGGACGCCCGATGCGCGATTACCAGTGGCTGTACGAATACTGCCTGAACCGCTTCGGTTCGGTCGAAGCGCTGGAGGCTCGCCTGCCGCAGGCGAAGTCCGCGGCAGAGCTGATGGCGGTCGGCGATGATCGCTACCTGTCGCTGATCAGCCTGCGCATCTTCCGCGCGGGCCTCAAGCACAGCCTGGTGGATGCCAAGTGGCCGGCCTTCGAGGAAGTCTTCTTCGGCTTCGATCCGGAGAAGGTCGTGCTGATGGGCGGCGAGCGCCTGGAAAACCTGATGCAGGACGCCCGGCTGATCCGCCACCTGGGCAAGCTCAAGAGCGTGCCACGCAACGCCCAGTTCGTCCTCGACATCGCCCGCGAATACGGCAGCTTCGGCAAGCTGCTGGCCGACTGGCCGTCCAGCGATATCGTTGCCCTGTGGAAGCTGCTGGCCAAGCGCGGCAACCAGCTGGGTGGCATGTCGGCGCCGCGCTTCCTGCGCATGGCCGGCAAGGACACCTTCGTCCTCAGTGACGATGTGGTCGCCGCGCTCAAGGCGCAGGAAATCGTCGACAAGGCGCCCACCAGCCTGAAGGACCTCGCCCTGGTGCAAGCGGCCTTCAACACCTGGCAGGAACAAAGTGGCCGTCCTCTGTGCCATATCTCGATGATGCTGTCGTACACGGTCAACCACTGACGCGCGGCTTGGTCGCGGAGGAGGGGCGGATGGATTCGGCTATCGAACGCACCGGCGCTGCGCTGGCACGCGCAGAGCGCATCCTGGTGATCACCGGGGCTGGCGTTTCCGCCGATTCCGGCATGCCGACTTACCGAGGACTGGGCGGTCTGTATAACGGCAGGACGGCGGAAGGCCTGCCGATCGAGGCGGCGCTCTCCGGGCCGATGCTGCAGAAGGATCCGGCCTTGTGCTGGAAGTACCTGGCTGAGCTGGGCAAGGCTTGCCTGAGTGCTCAGCCCAATGCTGGCCACGAAGCCATCGCCGAACTGCAACGGCTCAAGCCGGAGTGCTGGGTGCTGACGCAGAATATCGATGGCTTCCATCGTCGCGCCGGTTCGCCGCCGGAGCGTCTGATCGAGATCCATGGGGAGCTGGCACCGTTGTATTGCCAGTCGTGCGGTCTGGAAAGCGCTGATCTGGCCGGGCATCTCGGACGCCCATTGCCGCCCAGGTGCGAGCGCTGCGCGGGTATCCTGCGTCCGCCGGTGGTGCTGTTCGAGGAGATGCTGCCGGAGGCGGCGATCGATTCGCTGTATGCGCAATTGCGCAAGGGGTTCGATGCCGTACTGCTGGTGGGGACGACCGCGAGCTTCCCCTATATCATCGAGCCGGTGCTGCGCACGCGGGACGCGGGAGGCTTTACCGCCGAGGTGAATCCGGGGCTTACCGACCTCAGTTCAGCGGTCGAAGAAACAATGGTGGGTCGAGCCTTAGACATTATGCCGCGTCTGCTGAGTCACATTCCGCGATAAAAAACTTGCATTGCCCCCATTGAGCGGGCAAATTAGCCCGCTACTAAATGGAGCTAATGAGACACGGTCGTGCCCATGCTTAAACGCTTAGCACCCCTCGTGCCCATGAGTTTCGTTCTGCTGCTGGCAGCTTGCGCCAGCCATTCGCCGGAATCGCAGCCGAATCAGGTCGCTTCAGCACCTGCCACTCGAGCAGCGTTCCAGGTCAACCAGCACAACATAGCGCTGGTGAATGAGTCGCAGGACGAGGGGGCCAAAAACGATAACGGCAGTTCCACTGCCCATGTATCCGACATTCTGGACCGCGCGTTCTCGCTGATCGGTACTCCGTACCGCTTTGGTGGGAAATCGGAGCGGACCGGCTTCGATTGCAGCGGCTTCGTGGGCTACCTGTTCCGCGAAGAAGCCGGCATCAGCCTGCCGCGTTCCACGCGGGAGATGATCAACATGGACGTCCCGCTGGTCTCGAAAGAAGACCTGCAGCCGGGCGACCTGATCTTCTTCAACAACCGTGGTCGCGGTCGCGTCAGCCACGCCGGCATCTATATTGGCGATGGCCAGTTCATCCACTCCGCCAGCCGCCGTGGCGGTGGTGTGCGGGTGGACCGCCTGGACGAGAGCTATTGGCGCCTGAGCTTCATGGAAGCCAAGCGCGTACTCGAACCGGGCTACGAGCCGAAGACGGTGAGTCGCTAAACTTAAAGTTTTACTTTAAGTATTGCGCTTAACTCACTGTTGGTACAAAGTGATGGCACTCCTTGACGGGATGCCATCACATGCTCGTTTTTCAGCGCATCATCCTCCTCGCTGTTCTCGCCTCACTGGCCGCCTGTGCCAGCCGCACGCCGCCGGCTCCGCCTCCCGTAGTCCGCGCGAACGTTGCTCCCGTCTACAACGCCCAAGCCGCTGACGACGTCCTGATCCGTGCCATTGGTCTGGTCGGCACTCCCTATCGCTGGGGCGGCAACACTCCCGATAGTGGTTTCGATTGCAGCGGCCTGATCGGCTATGTCTACCGCGATGCCACCGGCCTTGCGCTACCGCGTTCGACCCGCGAGATGATCTCCATGCGCGCGCCCACCGTTGGCCGCGAATCCCTGCAGAGTGGCGATCTGGTGTTCTTCGCCACCAATGGTGGACGCGGCGTCAGCCATGCGGGTATCTATGTCGGAGAAGGGCGCTTCGTTCACGCGCCCAGAACGGGCGGGACCGTTCGCCTCGACAGCCTCGACAGCGCCTATTGGCAGAAGGCCTTCCTGGAAGCCAAGCGCGTCCTCGCCGTGCAGAGTCTCGCCCTCCACCCCTGATTCTCAGGAGGGCCCATGACCACCCGCACACTGAGCCTTGACGACTCGCTTTACCAATACCTGCTCGACGTCTCCCTACGTGACTCCGCCGTCAAGGCCCGGCTACGTAGCGAGACCGCCAGCCTGCCCAACGCGCGCTGGCAGGTTGCCCCGGAACAGGGGCAGTTCCTCGCCTTACTGGTAAAACTGACCGGCGCCAGACGAATCCTCGAGATCGGCACCTTCACCGGCTACAGCGCGCTGTGCATGGCCGAGGCGTTGCCCGAGGGCGGTCACATCCTCTGCTGCGACCTCCCCGGCGAATACAACGACATCGCCCGCAGCTACTGGCGCGACGCGGGTGTCGACTCCCGCATCGAGCTGCGCCTCGGGCCGGCACTGGTCACCCTTGATGCGCTGGTGACCGGCGATCAGCAGGGCAGCTTCGACCTGGTATTCATCGATGCCGACAAGGCGAACTACCCGCTCTACCTGGAGCGTGCGCTGACTCTGCTGCGCGAGGGCGGCCTGGTGGTGTTCGACAACGTGCTGTGGAGCGGACGAGTGCTGGAAGCCAACCCGGATAGCGAGGACACCCGTGCCATCCAGCAGCTCAACCTGGCACTGAAGGCGGACAAGCGCGTGGATTACTCGCTGGTGCCGATCGGTGATGGGATGAGTCTTTGTCGCAAGCGTTAAAGTCTCGGACGAAGACTGAAGTTTCCGACGAGAGCAGAGGGTCACGTTTTCGGGTTTGATCCGTGCGCGATTAATGCAAGAATCGTCGGCCTTGCAGGGGAATCCTCCGTGATCGTGCAAGATCCATAAGAAAAATCAGCCAGGAAAGGAAAGCATGCAGGAGTCAGTTGTGGCCGCTTCGTCCGCTGGGCAGGTACGTGGTCTGATCAAGCTCATGCGGCCCAAACAGTGGGTCAAGAATGGATTCGTGCTCGCCCCGTTGGTATTTTCCGGCGAGTTCCTGCAGAAAGACGCCATCCTCCAGGCCCTGCTGGCCGTCGTGCTGTTCTGCCTCGCCTCGTCCGCGACTTATATCGTCAACGATCTGCGCGACATCGAGCGCGATCGCAGTCATCCGGTCAAATCGAAGTCGCGCCCCCTGGCTGCCGGCATCGTCTCGCCGGCAGCGGCAGTGGCATTGTTGCTGGCACTCTATGCGCTCCTGATCGTCGGCTGGCTCATGGTCCCCAAGGTCGTGGCGGTGATCTTCGGTTACATGCTGCTGAACCTTGCCTACACCTTCGTCCTCAAGCACCAGCCGGTGGTCGACATCTTCACCATCGCCATCGGCTTCGTGCTGCGCGTCTATGCTGGCGCGGTGGCGCTGAGCGTGCCGGTTTCCTCCTGGATGTTCGTCACTACGCTCTGCCTGGCCCTTTATCTCGCAGCAGTGAAGCGCCGTCAGGAACTGAGCAAGAGCGGTGCCGGAGCTCGTGAGGTGCTCGGTAAATACACGCTGTCGCTGGTGGATCGCTATGCGGAAATCTCCGCCACCGGCGCGCTGCTCTTCTACAGCATGTTCGTCATGTCGACGAAGCCGGATCTGGTGATGACCGTTCCGCTGGTGCTGTTCGGCCTGTTCCGCTACTGGTACGTAGTCGAGGCCCTCGATGGCGGTGAGTCGCCCACCGATGCCCTGCTGGCTGACTGGCAACTATTGCTCACCGTCGTCGCCTGGGGTGGGGTATGTATGTGGGCACTCTGGCCAGGCATGCCTGCATGAGCACCTATGCATATGTTCTGACGCCCTTTCTGGCGTGGCTGGTGGCTGGCTGCAGCAAGTTCGCGATCAACAGCATCAAGGCCGGCAAACCGGCTTTCGGCCTGATTGGCTACGGTGGCCTGCCGAGCAATCACAGTGCCATCGTCAGCAGCATGGCGGCACTCATCGCTTTCAAGCAGGGTTTGGATCAGCCGGCATTCGGTGTCGCCCTGACCCTGGCCTTCATCGTCATGCTCGATGCCAACAGCCTGCGCCTGCAGGTGGGGCGGCATGCTGCGGCGATCAATCGGCTTGCAGTAGAGGCGGCCGATCACAAGTCGCTGCGTGAGCGGATGGGGCACACCCGGATTGAGATCGGGGCCGGGATTCTGGTTGGCATTCTGGTGGCCTGGGGTATTGCCGCCTCCAGCGTCTGATCCGGCAATACCGCCACTCTTCTGAAAAAGGCACGCCCATCGGCGTGCCTTTGTCGTTTATCACTCCGGTGCCCGCAGGATGGCTTCCTGTGGAGCTGGCGGCAGAGTTCGTACTGACAGGGACGGAAATCACGTATTCCCGCGACAGTAGTAGGGGCGGAAATAACCGGAAAGGCCGCCTGAAACCGCTGACCTGTATCTCCTCCTGCGTTTGCCCTTGAACTTACATGTCACCATTCGCCGCTGCTTATCGGGGTGAAGTCGTGCCCCGGATTCTCATGATCAGGCCGGTGCCACTTGATTGTTCGTGAGTGCGCCATGCCGGCCATGAATGACTACTGCAAGATGGATTGGCGACGATGTACCGCAAGGGAAAGAATGATTTCGCATTAGTTTTCGCCTGCACACTCTTGGCGCTGTTGATGAGCAAGGGGTTGGCCCTGGTGCCAGGCATGGCGCTTGACGATTATGGTGCCCTGCATCAAGGCAGGAATCCGCTCTTTTATCTTTGGCAGGGGCGCTTCGTCCAGGCGGGAATTCAGGTGCTGTTGAGCAGCCTGGGGCTTACCCCGACCTCGATTGCCTGGCCTGTTATCATTCTGTTCTTCGGCTTCGCGGCCCTGGCGATAACGCTGGGCGTGTTGTATGTCGCCAGGGACAAGGGGCGTGCTTCGGGGCTGGCGGCCGTTGGGGCTGTAGTTGCAAGTCATCCCTACCTGACGGAGTACTTCACCTATCGAGAGTCATTGATCACGCAAGGGACATCGTATGTGCTGCTCGCCCTGGTGTTTGTCACGGCGCAGTGTCCCAGGAGTGAGAGTGCGCCGGTAGAAGTGGGTCGGTGGGCGCTGTTGTCGGTGCTGATGGTACTTCTGGCAGGGACCCAGCAGACCGTGTTCCTGATCCTCGGTTTTTTCCTGATCGCCGGCCTGGTTCGACAGGCCCTGGGCAAGCAGTTTTCCTGGCAGTGGCTGAAGGTCAGCGATGAGGGACGGTTCTTGCTGCTGTATCTGCTATCAGCGGTGGGATATGTCTTGATCTATCTGATCATTCAGAAGACGACGGGTGTATCGCTGGATTCCAGGAGCTCGATCGTCGGGCACGAGCAGTGGCAGGAGCGAGCGCGAGCGGTGTTGTCCCTGACGCATAAGTTGCTCTTGAGCCATGAGCCGACCCTTTCATGGGGGGTGAAGTGCTATGCGTTTTCGGTGTTCCTGATTCTTCTTGCAGTGAGCGGGTTACGCCGGCCCCGTGGTATTTTGCTGATCCCATTGGCTTCGCTGGTCTTCTATCTTGGCAGCATCTTTCTGGTGAGTATTTCCGGAGGGTGGTGGCCCGTTCCCAGGGCGCTGTATGGCCTGGGTTTTGCGCTGGGTATGTCGCTGTTGCTGGTTTATCTCAACAGTGTGGGAGTGTTGTACCGAGCATTTCCGGTGCTGACTTTCATCGCAGCCGCCGGGTTTTCATTTCACAGCAGTGCAATGCTCCATGACCAGCTCAGGTTGAATCGATGGGATGCCTGGGCAGCCGGAAGCATTGCCCAGGAGCTGCTTCGCAGTGGCGGCAGCGAGAGTCCGGTGGTTCTTGTCGGAGCGCCCTGGATGCACCCGCTGGGTCTTTCCAGAATCGATGGTGATCTGAACATCTCAGCTCTCTCGGTTCCTTGGGCGGCAGGCGACCTGTTCATGGAAGCAACCGGGAGAAAGTGGCGAGTCGACTCCATTGCAGAGTCTGCCGAGTGCGATGGGGTGTCGCCGTGGCCGGTTGCTGGCTCGATAAGGAAAGTCAACGACGCCTTCTATGTGTGCATGGGCACGCGGTGACACTCGTCATGACCCAGGTCTGAGTCCAGCCGCCTGCGCCAATGAAAAGGCACGCCTCGAGGCGTGCCTTTCTGTTTCCATCGCCGATAATCAGGCGACATCCACCAGGATCACTTCGCTGTCTTCCAGCGCGGTGACCCGTACCACGGCCTCATCGGCGATGGCGGCGCCGTCGCGGGCCAGCAGCTCGATGCCGTTGACTTCGACCTTGCCCGTGGCCGGGACCAGATAGGCGCGGCGGTCGCCCAGTTCGTACTCGGCAGTCTGGCCGGCTTTCAGGGTGGCGGCGACCATACGGCCTTCGGCGCGGATGCGCAGGGCATCGCCGTCGTTTTCATAGCCGCTGGCCAGGGTCACGAAGCGCCCGGCGCGGTCGCCCTTCGGGAAGGGTTTGGCGCCCCAGGACGGCGTGCCGCCACGGACCGAGGGGATGATCCAGATCTGGAAGATCTTGGTGACATCCTTCTCCAGGTTGTACTCGGAGTGCACGATGCCCGAGCCTGCGCTCATCACCTGCACGTCGCCCGCTTCGGTACGGCCTTTGTTGCCCAGGCTGTCCTGGTGGGTGATCGCGCCCTGGCGGACGTAGGTGATGATTTCCATCTCGCGGTGCGGGTGCGGCGGGAAGCCGGTGCCGGCAGCGATTTCGTCATCGTTCCAGACGCGGAGGTTGCCCCAGTCCATACGCTCGGCGTCGTAGTACTCGGCGAACGAGAAGTGGTGCTTGGCGTTGAGCCAGCCGTGGTTGGCGCCGCCGAGTTGCTGGAAGGGTCTGCGTTCGATCATGACTTAGTCCTCGTGGGGCGCGGCTGGCCGGTGGGCCAGTCCGCGCGGTTCATGGGACTATCTTCTCGCGCAGTTGATCGATAGAAAAGCGCAAATATCGGCGCATATTAATCGAATAAGTCGATTCTATTCCGCCGTGCGCTTCTCGCCCTGATCGAGGAATTTGCTGAGGAACTGGCGGGTGCGCTCTTCCTTCGGGTGGGCGAACAAGGCCTTGGCGTCGCCCTGTTCGACGATCACGCCCTTGTCGATGAAGATCGCCCGGTTGGCCACGTCGCGGGCAAAGCTCATCTCATGGGTGACGATGACCATGGTGCGCTTTTCCTGGGCCAGGCCGCGGATGGTCGACAGGACCTCGCCGACCAGCTCCGGGTCCAGCGCCGAGGTGGGCTCGTCGAACAGGATCACGTCCGGCTGCATGGCCAGGGCGCGGGCGATGGCGACGCGCTGTTGCTGGCCGCCGGAGAGGCGCTTTGGATAGGAGTCCTCCTTGCCGGCCAGCCCGACTTTCGCCAGCAGCTGGCGGGCGCGCTCGATGGCCTGGGCGCGCGGCTCCTTCTTCACGATGATCGGGCCTTCCACCACGTTCTCCAGCGCGGTGCGGTGGGGGAACAGGTTGAAGTTCTGGAAGACGAAGCCCACGTGCTGGCGCAGCTTGCGGATCAATCCCTGCTGGCTGCTGAGCGGCCTGGATGCATCGATGAGGATCTCGCCGACCTTGATGGTGCCGCCGTTGGGCACCTCCAGCAGGTTCAGGCAGCGCAGCAGGGTGGTCTTGCCTGAGCCGCTGGGGCCGATGATCGCGACCACTTCGCCGGCCTCGACGGTCAGGTCGATGCCCTTGAGCACCTCCTGGCCGCGGAACTGTTTGGTCAGCTGGTGTACTTCGATCATGCGTCGTGCTCCTGGTCATGACGGTTGACCCGGTCTTCCAGGCGGTTCTGCAGGTGCGACAGGATACTGGCGAGGATCCAGTAGATCAGCGCGGCCGCGAGGTACATGGTGAAGACCTCGAAGGTGCGCGCGGTGATCAGCTGGGCCTGGCGGAACAGTTCCGGGACCTGGATGGTGGCGGCCAGGGCGGTGTCCTTGACCAGCGAGATGAAGCTGTTGCCCAGCGGCGGCAGGGCGGTGCGCGCAGCCTGCGGCAGGATCACCCGGCGCAGGGTCTCGGCGCGGGTCATGCCGATACTGGCGGCGGCTTCCCACTGGCCCTTGTCGATGGAGCCGATGGCAGCGCGGAGGATTTCGCAGACATAGGCGGCCATGTTCAGCGAGAAGCCGATCAGCGCCGCGGGCAGCGGGTCGAGTTCGATTCCGGCCTGGGGCAGGCCGTAATAGATCATGAAGAGCTGGACCAGCAACGGCGTGCCGCGGAAGAACGACACGTAGATGCGCGCGATCCAGCGCACGGGAGTGAAACCGTACAGGCGCATCAGCGCCAGGACGAAACCGAGCAGCAGTCCGAAGAACATGCCGCCTACGCTGAGGACTACCGTGAAGACCGCGCCCTTCAGCAGGAAGGGCGCGGAATCCAGCGCAAGCTGCAGGCTTGCGTCGATCATTGGGTCACGTCAGCCTTGAACCACTTTTCCGACAGCTGTTTCAGCTCGCCATCGGCGCGCAGCTTCTCGATGGCCTTGTTCAGCGCCGCGAGCAGCTCCGGGTTGCCCTTGCGCAGGGCGATGCCGGCTTCCTGGCGAGCGAAGGGCGCGCCGGTGAGGGCCATGGCGCCGTTGGTCTTGTTGACCATGTCGAAGGCGGCCAGGCGGTCCACCAGGATCACGTCGATACGGCCGCTGCGCAGGTCCTGGAACTTGGTCGGGTCGTCTTCGTAGGTGCGCACGTCAGCCTGCGGCACGTGCTCGCGCAGCCACTGCTCGTAGTTGGTGCCCAGGCCCACGCCGACCTTCACGCCGGCGAGTTTCTCCGGCGTGTCGTACTTGCCTTCGTCACCCTTGCGCACCAGCGCCTGGATGCCGGAAACGGTGTAGGCGTCGGAGAAGTCGTACTTCTTCTTGCGCTCCTCGGAGATGGTCACCTGGTTGATCACCAGGTCCAGGCGCTTGGATTCCAGCGCAGCAAGGATGCCGTCCCACTTGGTCGGCTGCAGCTTGGCGGTGGCGCCCAGCTCCTTGGCGATCAGGTTGGAGAAGTCCACTTCGAAACCGGCCAGCTTGCCGTTCTCGTCCTGGAAGCTGAAGGGTGGGTAGGTGCCTTCCAGGCCCACGCGGACCTGGCCTTTCTCCTTGATCTGGGCGAGCAGGTCGTCGGCGGCCTGGGCCTGGCCGAAGAGGCTGGCGCCGAGGGTGAGGGTCAGGCTGGCAAGCAGGAAATGACGTCGCAGTGCGGAGAAGGTCATGGTGGTCCCCGTTTTTGGTGTTTTAAGCAGGTTAGTCAACGCGTGGCGACTATAGGGCTGGAATCGTTATGCAATAAAATAATAAAAAATTACATGCTTAGTTCTTGGTCGCGTGCCGTCAAGTCGCCGGCTGATAAGCGAACAAAGCCGGTGAGCCACCGGTATGCAGGAATAGAAGCGGCCCGGGTTTCACGAAGCGATCTCGGCGAATGCCATCGAGCAGTCCGGCCATCGCCTTGCCGGTGTACACCGGGTCCAGCAGCAGGCCCTCCTGGCTGGCCAACAGGCGCACGGCTTCCAGCGTGCCGGCATTGGGTTCGCCGTAGCGCGGACTGAAATACTCGTCCCACAGTTGGGTTTTCGGCTGGGCCGGCGCGCCGTGGCCGAGCAGTTCCAGCGTGCGCTCGACCAGCCCTTCCACCTTCGGCCGCTGCGCCGCATCAGTACGCGAGACGGTCACGCCGATGACGTCCAGTTCCGGCAGCTCATCGGCCAGCGCGATGGCCAGGCCAGCATGGGTGCCGGCGCTGCCGGAAGCGAGTACCACGGCGGAGAACTCCTGGCCGCTGGCGCGAATCTGCTCCGCCAGTTCCAGCCCGGCACGGACGTAACCCAGCGCGCCCAGCGCGTTGGAGCCGCCAATGGGCACGATATAGGGCTTGCGGCCCTCGCGACGCAGGCGTTCGCCGGTCTGCGCCAGCAACTCGTCCGCGGTATCGAGGTTGGGCACCAGCTCGACTTCGGTGCCGAACAGGTCCAGCAACAGGCGGTTGCCGTTGCTCAGGTAGTTGCGGTCAGCAGTGCCGATGGGGTTTTCCAGCAGCGCCACGCAGCGCAGGCCGAGCTTCGCCGCGACGGCGGCAGTCTGGCGTACATGGTTGGATTGGATCGCCCCGGCGGTGACCAGCGTATCGGCACCGGCATTCAGGGCATCGGCGGCGAGGAACTCCAGCTTGCGCACCTTGTTGCCGCCCAGGGCGAAGGGCGTGGTGTCGTCGCGCTTCACATACAGGTCGCGGCCCAGCTGTGCGGACAGCCGCTCCAGCTTGTCCAGCGGCGTCGGGCCGCCGGCCAGGTCGAGTCGGGGAAAGCGGGCAAGGGCTTCGCGCAGGGCGCTCATGGCGGGTTCTCGATCTGGCAGCGGGAGGCATCACGATAGAGTGCGCGCGGGCCGCCGGCAATGCGGCCGGCAGACGCGTGACGCGGCCCTGCACGGGAATGTCGCGCGTCGATCTGCAATCTCGCGCGGGGAAACTCCAGAGGCTGTGAATCAATGTGCGGACAGCGGCGTGGCGAACCGCTACGCTCCACGCTCAGATCCGGGTCTATAACCGGGCAGATAACGAAAACAGGAAAACCAGGGCGGGGAAATCCGATGACTTCAGCAGTACCTTCACGCACTTCGCTGCAACGCAGGATGCTTCAGCTGGTGGGCGGGCTTGCCCTGCTGCTGGGGTTGAGTGCGCCGGCGCTGGCCGATCGGGTCATTCCCTCGGGGATGATGGTGGGCTTCGTCGACAGCGCGGTGTACCCGGTGATCACCCTGAAGCGCCCCAAGCCCAGCCTGGTGCGCCAGGTGATGACCCTGTGGCTGTATGACAAGACGGTCAGCTATCCGCTGTCGGTCTCGGTGCGCATCCGCGACGAGAACAACCGCTTCATGGTCTATGGGCTGCTGCCGCAGATCACCGGGAAGTTCGTCGGTATCAAGGTCGGGCTGGACAGCCGGATCAGCCAGGTCTGGGTGCTTACGGAGAAGGAGGCCATTGAATACGTGAACCGACCGGACACCATTTTCCCGCCGACCTGACAGAGCACGGTGCGCCGCCTGTGAGATTCCTCCAGGCGGACAGCAGCGGGAGCAGGGCGTCTTCAGCTATCATGTGCGCCGGTCAAACTCTTTTATCCGGTTCCCCCATGACGTCCTCCCAGCCGCCGCGCGACGATAGCGCGGAAAACACCCAGGAAACTCCGCAGGAACAACCCACGTTGTCCCTGGCGGAACTCGCCAAGGCTGCGCTTGCTGCGCAGAAGCAGGCCAATTCCTCCTACCAGCACCGCAAGGCCCACGACAGGGACGAGTACCGTCCGCCGCACCCACGCGGCTCGCGTCGCTCCATGGGCAAGCGCTGAGGCGACCTCTCGTCCGAAACGCCCTCGGCCAGCGCCCTTGCGGGTGCGCTGGCTGAACTGCGCCGCCCGCTCCGGGTCGTATGCGCATCTGCCGGGCCAGGTTGGCTGGCAACTTCCCGCTCTCGCGAACACGTCAAGGATCGACAACTGCGCCGCTCGCAGGCGCCTCGCGTCAAAGGAGAATTCATGAAATTCCTCGTCCCTGTCCTTTCCCTGCTGGCGCTGGCCGGCTGCATCACCATGACCGGCAATTACGAGGTCACGGCCCACGATGAATCGGGCAAGGAGCTGAGCAAGGGCAAGTTCCTCGCCCATGGCAGCGGCATCTACACCGTGCGCAACTCGCTGTGCTCGGTCTATCCAAAGGCCATCGTCACCATCAAGGACGTGGAATCGGAGCAGGAACTGGAGGGCGAAAGCCCGTATCAGTGCCGCTGAGCCAGTCAAGCCGGCCTGAGGTTCGGCCCGCTATTACCACGGGTTTAATGCTGGTCCTGCAATAGCGTTTCGCAGCGCTGCCGGACACCTTCGTTGGGATCTGCCTGCCGGCATTTGCGAAGCGTCGATAGTGCGTCTTCCGGCCAGGTTTCCCGTGGCCACGCCGATATCGCCTTGAGTGCCATGTTGCGATTGCGCACTGTGGGGCTGTTCAGGCCTGCGCGAATAAGGTCCCAGCCCTCGCCGGGGAAATGTTCGAGATCCTGCAGGATGAAATCGAGGTCGTTGTGCTGCTGGTACGCCGGGCCCAGCCCGAGGGTTTCGCCAGGGCCGCTGGCGATGGCGGCAAGGTCCAGTTGCTGTCGCGCTAGGTCCAGCACTCGTCGCAGGCGCTCGATGTCGCGGGTTTGCATCAACTGGTACCAGTGTTCACCGCGTCCCTCTGCCTGGCGCAGGAACAGCGGTTCCCAGATGTCCAGGTCCAGCAGCCGAGCGGCCGAAATGCCCTGCCAGACCTGCTGGCGGTCGCTCTCCTGCAGCGCAGCAAGTGCCGTTTCCGGCCAGACGGGGTTGTCGATGAAGGTCTTGGCTCTTGCTGCCAGAAGCTCACGAGCTTGTGGCGTCCAGCCGGACTGTGCCAGGGAATCCCAGTCTTCATCGCCTTGCAGGAACTCGAGAATCTGCCCGGTGGTTTGCAGTGATTGCAGGGAGCCGCTCCGGCGATTTCTCACCTGCAGGAGATAGCTGTCGCAAGCCCAGGCGCCATCGGCATAGTCACGAATGTCGCGGGCGGGGCCGCCGCAGAGCAAGGCCGAGAGAATCTCCGCCGCGCAATTCAGCAGATCGTCATCCAGTGCGACGGCGGGGACCGAGAGTGCGGCGGCCAGTTGTCCGCCAACGGCGCAACTGTACGCGAGGTATTCGTACATCACGCCGTTGCGGTAGCCCTCTCGCAGCAGCCAGTCGCGAATCTGCATGTCCCTGGTTTGCGCCAGGCGCTCGACCAGATGGATTCGCCCCCAGGCGTGCACCTTGCGAGCAAGTTGCCATTGCTTCTGCTCGGCTTCCTCCGGGTCGAGCAGATTGCCCAGGGCCACTGCGGCGTACAGGGTGAACTCTTCATGCAGGCCGAGGGTGGTCAGGATGTCGACATGCGCTCTGTTTCCCAGAACCCCCAGCATTGCCATGGCGAACTTCACCGGGGCGCGATCGGGCGCTTCGGTGGCCAGCCACAGCGCCAACGGCTCCAGTTTTTCTCTGCTGATTCCGGGGTAATCCGGCAGGCGCTCGATCAACGGATCGAGGTACTCCAGCGGCGAGGCACGGCAGAGGTGTTCATACAGCGTATGGGGCGCAAGGGAGTTGGGGCTGTCGCACGCCGCCCGGAGTTTGCCGAGCAACTGGTCCACTTCATCGGACTGCCCGGCATTGCCATGGTGGCCGACCACGCCATCGAGGGCGCCGGCGCTCCAGCTCAGTTCGCCTTCGGCGGCAGGAACTTCATCCGGTAGCGTGGTCGCATCGTCGGGGAGGCCGTCGGGGTAGTCGACGTAGTGAGAGAGATACCCGTAGAGGCTCTGCTGGTCTGCAGGCCAGGCTCTCCGGGCGTGCTCCTGAAGCAGGATGGGATTGGTTTCGATCGCCTCGCTCGGGCGCCCGAGCAGTTTTCGAAGCCAGGCATTCATGTCCATTCGTGCATTCCCTTGCAGTCGGAACCTGCGAGCTTGAGCGCTTCCTTTTTTTTGCACAACCCGGTTTCGACCCGGTTGGCCGGAGATTTACTGGCTGTGTTGTTCCTGTTTGTGAATCAGGGTTCCCTGCTGCAACGTCCACTCCACCACCTGCGCTGACAGCTGGTCGGCCGCCTTGCCAAAGGCGCTGACCACTTCGGGCACCTGCTTGCCGTCCACCGGCTGGCGGACTTCGAAGGTGCGCGAGGCGACGATGCGCTGGCCGAGCGTGCGCACCAGGCGGGCGTCGTAACGGATGTGGATCACCGGCTTGCCGTCCTGGTACTCGCTCTGGAAGGCGCGCAGCTCGCCGGTCAGGTCGAGGTCGGCCTGCAGGCTGGCTTCGTCGCTGCTCAGGGCGCGGACGCTGCCGTTGGCGGTGAAGGCGTCGAGCAGGCGGTCACGCAGCAGCCCCGGTGCGCGGTTGCTCCAGCGCGCGCCCTGGTAGCTGCTCAGTTGGTTGCCCTGCGGGACCACGGCTATGCGGTTGCTGTCCAGCGCCAGGCTGGCGTTGGGCGCGCTGACGCGCAATGACCAGTCAATCGCCGCGTTGCTGCGTGCTGGTTGCTGGGCGGCCGGCAGCAGGTAGAAGTCCGGGCTCTCCGCTTCCGGGAGGATCGAGCAGGCGCCCAGCAGACTGACCAGGGCGGCGACGCCGAGCAGGCGGGGAAGGGCGGTCATGGCTGGAACTCCTTGTTGCGCTCGCGGCCGAGCAGGTAGCCGGTGGGGTTCTCCTGCAGGCGACGGGTGACGCCGCGCAGGTCTTCCAGGGTGGAGCGCAGTTCGCGGATCGCCGGGCCGATCTCGCCCAGGCCATTGAGGCCGCCGTTCACCGAGTCGTAGTTGCTGTCGAGCAGCTTTTCCACGCGTTCGCTGCTGTTGCGCAGGGATGTCAGGGTCTTCTGCGTATCGTCGAGCAGCGCTGGCCCTCGGCTGCCCAGTGTGCGGTTGGCCTGTTCGAGCATCGAGCTGGCGTTGGCGAAGGTCAGGCGCGCCTGCTCGCTGGCGGCGGCCAGTTCCTGCACGGTCTTGCGGATGTCGTCGCGCTGCTCGGCGACCACGCCGGTGGCCTGGTCGATGTGGTCCAGGGTGCGGCTGATGCGGTCGACGTTCTCCTGGGAGAACATGCGGTTCACGTTGTTGATCAGGTTGTTGATGTTGGTCGCGATGTCCTCGCCGTTGGCCAGCAGCTTGGCGAAGGGCGAGGGGATGGTCTTGATCACCGGCACCTCGCCGTCCTTGCTGGCCAGCGGCGGGCTGTCCTGGGCGGCGCTGGACAGCTGGATGATCGCCTGGCCGGTGACGCCGGTGAGTGCCAGCTTGGCGCGCGTGTCTTCGCGGATCGGCGTGCTGTCGTAAACGCGGATGCGTGCGCGGACCTTGCGCGGATCATTCGGGTCCAGGCGCAGGGACACCACGTCGCCGACGCGGATGCCGCTGTACTGCACGGTGCCACCCTCGGACAGACCGGTCACCGCCTCGTTGAAGATCACGTCGTAGATCTTGTACTTCTGGTCGTTGCTCGACTGCGCCAGCCACAGGGCGAAGAGCAGCGCGCCGATCGACACCACCAGGGTGAACAGGCCGATCAGTACGTGATGGGCACGGGTTTCCATTTCAGCTTTCCTCCCGCAGGTGTTCGGTGGCCTGCAGCGCGGCACGGCCGCGCGGGCCGTGGAAGTATTCCTGCACCCAGGTGTCGTCGGTCCGGGCGACCTGGTCCAGCGGGCCTACCACCAGCACACGTTTCTGCGAGAGCACGGCGACGCGGTCACAGATGGTGTAGAGGGTGTCGAGGTCGTGGGTGACCAGGAACACGGTGAGGCCGAAGGCATCGCGCAGGGTCAGGATGAGTTGGTCGAAGGCCGCCGCACCAATGGGGTCGAGGCCGGCGGTGGGTTCGTCGAGGAACAGGATGTCCGGGTCCAGGGCCAGGGCGCGGGCCAGGGCGGCACGCTTGACCATGCCGCCGGAGAGTTCGGCCGGGTACTTGTCGCCGGCATCGGGCGGCAGGCCGGCGAGGGATATCTTCACCTTGGCCATGAACTGCGCGTCGGCGCGGGACAGCCTGGCGTGCTCGATCAGCGGCAGGCAGATGTTCTCGCTCACGGTCAGCGAGGAGAACAGCGCGCCGTTCTGGAACAGCACGCCGAAGCGCCTTTCCAGCTTCGAGCGTTCCAGCGTCGGCAGCGCCGGCAGGTTCTGCCCGAACACGTGGACGCTGCCTTCGCTGGGCTGGCGCAGGCCGATGATGCTGCGCAGCAACACCGACTTGCCGGTGCCCGAGCCACCGACCACGCCGAGGATCTCGCCCTTCATCACGTCGAGGTCGAGGTGTTCGTGCACGGCGTGGGTGCCGAAGCGGTTGGCCAGGTCGCGGACGACGATGATCGGTTCGCTCACCAGCCCATCTCCATGAAGAACAGCGCGAACATTGCATCCAGCAGGATCACCACGAAGATCGACTGGACCACGCTGGAAGTGGTGTGCTCGCCCACCGACTGCGCGCTGCCGCTGACGCGAAAGCCCTCCAGGCAACCGATCACGGCGATGATGAAGGCGAACACCGGGGCTTTGACGATGCCGACCAGGAAGTGCTGCACGGCGATGTCGTTCTGCAGCATGTAGAGGAACATGCGTGGCGAGATGTCCAGGCTCAGGGCGCAGACCACGCCGCCGCCGAAGATGCCGGAGATCATCGCCAGGAAGGTCAGCATCGGCAGGGTCAGCAGCAGGGCCAGGACGCGCGGTAGCACCAGCAGCTCCATGGGGTCCAGGCCCTGGGCCTGGATGGCGTCGATCTCCTGGTTGGCCTTCATCGAGCCGATCTGTGCGGTGAAGGCGCTGGCGGTGCGGCCGGCGAGCAGGATGGCGGTGAGCAGCACACCGAATTCGCGCAGGAAGGAGAAGCCCACCAGGTCGACCGTGTAGATCTGCGCGCCGAACTTCTGTAGCACCGTGGCGCCGAGGAAGGCCACGACCGCGCCGACCATGAAGGTGAGCAGGGCGACGATGGGCACGGCGTCCAGCCCGGTTTCCTCCATGTGCGCGGCCAGCGAGGTCAGGCGCCAGCGCCGCGGGCGCAGCAGATTGCGCGCCAGGGTCTGCAGGGTCAGGCCGATGAAGCCGAGCACGCCGATCAGGTGGTCGCGGAAGGTCAGGGTGGCGATGCCGATGCGTTCGAGCACATCCACCAGTGCGTTGCCGGGTTGCGGCGCCTTTTCGTCCAGCCGGCACTGGGTGATGGCGTTGCCCACGGCACGCAGCAGCGCCTGGCGTTCGGCGGGCAGGTTGCGGGCGAACTGGTCCAGTTGGCTCATGCGCGCGCCGCCGATGATCTCGGCGAGCAGCGCGGCGCCGGCGGTATCCAGTGCGCCGAGGCCGGCGAAGTCGAGGGCGGCGGGGGATTCGGCACTGCGCTGGGCGGCTACCTGGGTTTCCAGGGTGGCGAAGTGCGCAAGCGTCCAGTCACCGCTGACGCGCATCAGCGGTGGGCTGGCGGAAGTGTCGAGCTGAAGCTGGCCGGGCTGGGCGGTCGTCGTCATGAGTCGCATTCTAGCGAAGTTCGTCCGCACGACCAGTGTGCTTGTGTAGCGCTTTTCAGACGCTCTGCATGACTTTGCTGAGGACAATGGCGACATCCTGTTCAATTGACGCCCCAGCCCGCCAGCCACTAAGCTGCGCGCCTGCTTCAGGTGCTCTCGGCGCATGCCGCGAGTGAAACAGGGAAGCCGGTGACGTCGATGCGCAATCGACCATTCCGGCGCTGCCCCCGCAACGGTAAGCGAGCTTCGAACCGCAATTCGCCACTGTGCCATCGGCATGGGAAGGCGCGGTTGGATCGGAAACGCCAGGCGTTTCCACTCGCAAGCCCGGAGACCGGCCTGCTGCATCGCATGGCATCGCGGGAGGCGCTGCCGACGCCGGCCGCCTGCGCCGCGCGTTGCCGTCCTCCGCCTGCCCCGACTGGCTAGTGCCGCGCGGGTGAGAGCGGCGGAGAATCCTTCAGGTGAAATCCCTATTCCCCAGGTCGACAGCCACAGCGCTGGGCGGCCTTTGCCGCATGGCGTTTCAGCACGCCGGCGGTTCGACCCTGCCTGTCCATTCCCTGGTTCGCTGCCGCCCGGCCGGCAGCCTGACGCCTGTGCAATCCCTTTCAGGAGCAATTTCCCATGACTGAATCCCCGGAAAAGGACGAGCGCCATCGCTCGCGCATGCAGCGCAAGAAGGCGGTGGTCGACGAGAAGATCGCCCAGGCCCAGGGCGAGCGCGGCGTGTTCCTGGTCAACAGCGGCAACGGCAAGGGCAAGAGCAGCTCGGCCTTTGGCATGGTCGCCCGCGCGTTGGGCCACGGCATGAAGGTGGGCGTGGTGCAGTTCATCAAGGGCGCCGCGACCACCGGCGAGGAGGCGTTCTTCCGCCGCTTCCCCGAGGAAGTCAGCTTCCACGTGATGGGCGAAGGCTTCACCTGGGAAACCCAGGACCGCCAGCGCGACATCGCCAAGGCGCAATTCGCCTGGGACGTGGCGCGCCAGTTGCTGGCCGACCCCGAGGTCGGCCTGGTGGTGCTGGACGAGGTGAACATCGCCCTCAAGCACGGCTATCTGGAACTGGACACCGTGCTGGCCGATATCGCCGCGCGCCCGCCGATGCAGCATGTGGTCGCCACCGGCCGCGGTGCGCAGCCGGCGATGCTCGAAGCCGCCGACACCGTCACCGAGATGGGCCTGGTGAAGCATGCCTTCAAGGCCGGTATCAAGGCGCAGAAAGGGGTGGAGTTCTGATGGTCGTGGCTTGCCCTCACCCCAGCCCTCTCCCAGGGGGAGAGGGGGCCGCTCGGCGTGCGCTGATACATCGGCGCTCGCCGGCCGGCATCGTTGGCGGGCGACTTGGCTGCGTGCTGGCTGATCAATCCGCGCCAGCGTTGCATGGGGCGTCTGACTGCTCCCTCTCCCTCCGGGAGAGGGCTGGGGTGAGGGTGCTCTTTGCCCAGCATTGGGAGCACGCCCGATGACCTCGCGCCAATGCCCTGCACTGCTGATCGCTGCCCCGGCTTCCGGCCAGGGCAAGACCACCGTGACCGCCGCCCTGGCGCGCCTGCACACGCGCCTCGGGCGCAGGGTGCGGGTGTTCAAGTGCGGCCCGGATTTTCTCGATCCGATGATCCTCGCCCGCGCCAGTAATGCGCCGGTCTACCAGCTGGACCTGTGGATGGTCGGCGAAGAAGAGAGCCGTCGCCTGCTCTGGGAAGCGGCCGGCGCGGCCGACTTGATCCTCATCGAGGGGGTGATGGGCCTGTTCGACGGCTCGCCTTCGGCGGCCGACCTGGCACGGCGCTTCGGCGTGCCGGTGATGGCGGTGATCAACGGCCAGTCCATGGCGCAGACCTTCGGCGCGATGGCCGTTGGCATGGCGACCTACCAGAGCGACCTGCCGTTCTCCGGCGTGCTCGCCAACCGCATCGGCAGCCAGCGCCACCGCGACCTGGTGCGTGACAGCCTGCCGGAGTGGATTCGCTGGTATGGCGCGCTGCCGCGCGACACCGCCGTGGAGTTGCCCAGTCGCCACCTCGGCCTGGTGCAGGCCGACGAACTGGCCGACCTCGACGCTCGCCTGGACGTCGCCGCCGATGCCCTGGCGGCCAGCGCCAGTACCGAACTGCCGCTGCCGGTGAGCTTTGCCGCGCCCGAATCGCGCCGCGAGACTTCGCGCCTGGATGGCGTGCGCATCGGCGTGGCGCGGGACAACGCCTTCGCCTTCCTCTACCAGGCCAATCTCGATTTGCTGCGCGAGCTGGGCGCCGAGCTGGTGTTCTTCTCACCGCTGCGTGATGAGTCGCTGCCGGAAGTGGACAGCCTCTACCTGCCCGGCGGCTACCCGGAGCTGCACCTGCAGGCCCTGGGCGGCAACCGCGCCATGGCCCAGGCCATCCACGCGCACCACGAGATGGGCAAGCCGATCCTCGCCGAGTGCGGCGGCATGCTCTATCTGCTCGATGCGCTGACCGACGTGGCCGGCGAGCGTGCAGAACTGCTTGGCCTGCTGCCGGGCGAGGCGCGCATGCAGAAGCGGCTGGCTGCGCTGGCGCTGCAGGCGGTGACGCTGCCCGAAGGCACACTGCGCGGCCACACCTTCCACCACTCGTTGCTGGACAGCAGCGAGGAGCCGCTCGCCCGTGGCGTCTGCCCCAACGACAAGCCGGTGGCCGAAGCGGTGTTCCGCCGCGGCCGGCTGACCGCTTCCTACATCCACTTCTACCTGCCGTCCGACCCAGACGCCGCCGCAGCCCTGCTGAGACCATGAGCGAACACGCCTACAGCTTTGCAGAGCGCGCCGCGCTCTACCGCGCCATCGCCGAGCGCCGCGACATGCGCCACTTCAGTGGCGGCGAGGTGGCGCCGGAACTGCTGGCGCGTCTGCTCGAAGCAGCGCACCAGGCGCCCAGCGTCGGCTTGATGCAGCCGTGGCGATTCATTCGCGTCACCTCGCCGGTGTTGCGTGAGTCGATCCATGGGCTGGTGGAAGAGGAGCGCGTGCGCACCGCCGAGGCACTGGGCGAGCGTTCCGACGAGTTCATGCGGCTCAAGGTCGAGGGCGTGCTCGACTGCGCCGAGGTGCTGGTGGCCGCGCTGATGGATGGCCGCGAGGCACACGTCTTCGGTCGCCGTACGTTGCCGAACATGGACCTGGCCTCGCTGTCCTGCGCCATCCAGAACCTCTGGCTGGCCTCGCGCGCCGAAGGCCTGGGCATGGGCTGGGTATCGCTGTTCGACCCTGCCGCGCTGGGCGAGCTGCTCGGCCTGCCGGTGGGAGCCGAAGCCGTGGCGGTGATCTGCCTCGGCCCGGTCAGCGAGTTCTACCCGGCGCCGATGCTGGCCCTGGAAGGCTGGCGGCAACCGCGCGCGCTCGGCGAGCTGCTGTACGAAAACCACTGGGGAGAGCAGCCATGAGCCTGGCCCTGCTGAGCGTCCTCGGTGTCGCGCTGGATGCCCTGCTGGGCGAGCCGAAACGCTGGCATCCGCTGGTGGCCTTCGGGCGCCTGGCGGATCGGCTGGAGCGGCGTTTCAACCGTTCGCGCGCCGACGCCGGCAAGGACACCCCCGGCCTCGGCTGGCGCAGCCACGGCGTCACTGCCTGGATCATCGCCGTCATCCCGTTGACCCTGATCGCGCTCCTGCTCAGCCTGCTGCCCTACGTCGGCTGGGCCGTGCAGGCGCTGGTTCTCTACGCCGCGCTGGGCCTGCGCAGCCTGGGCGAACACGCTGAACCGGTGGCGCTGGCCCTGCGCGCTGGTGACCTGAACGAAGCGCGTCTGCGCGTGGGCTACATGGTCAGCCGCGAAACCGCCGAACTGGACGAAACCGCCGTGGCTCGCGCCACCACCGAATCGGTGCTGGAGAACGGTAGCGATGCGGTCTACGCCGCGCTGTTCTGGTTCGCCATCGCCGGCGCGCCGGGCGTGGTGCTCTATCGCCTGAGCAATACCCTCGATGCCATGTGGGGCTACCGCAACGCACGCTTCGAACGCTTCGGCTGGGCCGCGGCGAAGATCGATGATGTGCTCAACTATATTCCGGCGCGGCTGGTGGCCTTCACCTACGCGTTGCTCGGCCACACCCGGCTTGCCTTGCGCTGCTGGCGCTCACAGGCGCCGAAGTGGGACAGCCCCAACGCCGGCCCGGTGATGGCCACCGGCGCGGGCGCGCTGGGTGTGTCCCTCGGTGGTTCCGCCCGCTACCACGGCGAACTCCACGAACGCCCGCAGCTGGGCGAAGGCCCGGCGCCGACCGCCACGGATATCTGGCGTGCGCTGGCCCTGGTGCGCCAGGGCGTGCTGCTGTGGCTGGCGGTCATCCTTATCCTGGGAGTGCTCTGATGCTCGAACACGGCGGCCGGTTGCGCAAAGCGGCGCAGCAGTACGGAATCCCGCTCTCCGAGTGGCTCGACCTGTCCACCGGCATTTCGCCCTGGCCCTGGGCGCTGCCCAATGTGCCGGCGGCGGCCTGGATGCGCCTGCCCGAAGACAGTGACGGCCTGGAAGCCGCCGCGCGCCGCTACTACGGCGCCGAGAAGCTGCTGCCGCTGCCCGGCAGCCAGGCGGCGATCCAGCTGCTGCCGCGCCTGCGCCGGCCGGGCAAGGTCGGTGTGATCTCGCCCTGTTATGCCGAGCACGCCGAATCCTGGCGCGCCGCCGGGCACATCCTGCGCGAAGTCAGCGACCAGGAAGTGCCTCATCACCTGGAGCGCTTCGACGTGCTGGTGGTGGTCAACCCGAACAACCCCACCGGCCGGCGCATCGAGGCCGGTGTGCTGCTGGAGTGGCACGCGCGCCTGCAGGAACGCGGCGGCTGGCTGGTGGTGGACGAAGCCTTCATGGACTGCACGCCCGAGCACAGCCTGGTGGCCAGCTGCGCCAGCCGGCCGGGGCTGATCGTGCTGCGCTCGGTGGGTAAATTCTTCGGTCTGGCCGGTGCGCGCCTGGGCTTCGCCTTCGCCGAGCCGCGGCTGCTGGAAAGCCTGGCGAAGCTGCTCGGTCCCTGGGCGGTGAACGGCCCGACGCGCTGGGTCGCGCAGACGGTGCTGGGCGAGTTCCAGGAACAGATCCAGCGCCGCCGTGACCTGCACGAAGCCAGCCGACGCCTGGCCGGGCTGCTCGGCGAGCAGGGCTTTGCTCCGCAGGGCGGCACGGCGCTGTTCCAGTGGGTGGTGTCGATGCGCGCCCACGCGCTGCGTGATCACCTGGCGCGCCAGGGCATCCTCGTGCGCCTGTTCGAGACGCCTGCCAGCCTGCGCTTCGGTCTGCCGCCGGACGAGAAGGGCTGGGAACGCCTGGAGCAGGGCCTGCGCACCTTCAACCAGATGGAGAGCCTGCGGTGAGCACGCTGATGGTGCAAGGCACCACTTCGGATGCCGGCAAGAGCACCCTGGTGACCGCGCTGTGCCGCTGGCTGATTCGCCAGGGCGTGGCGGTGGTGCCGTTCAAACCACAGAACATGGCGCTGAACAGCGCGGTGACTGCCGACGGTGGCGAAATCGGCCGCGCCCAGGCAGTGCAGGCGCAGGCCTGCCACCTGGCGCCGCACACCGACATGAATCCGGTGCTGCTCAAGCCCAACAGCGATACCGGCGCCCAGGTGATCATCCACGGCCGCGCGGTCACCAGCATGAACGCCGTGGCCTACCACGACTACAAACGCGTGGCGATGCAGGCGGTACTCGAATCCCACCAGCGCCTCAGCGCGCAATACCCGGTGGTGATGGTAGAGGGCGCGGGGTCGCCGGCGGAGATCAACCTGCGCGCCAATGACATTGCCAACATGGGCTTCGCCGAGGCGGTGGACTGCCCGGTGATCCTGATTGCCGATATCGACCGCGGCGGCGTATTTGCCCATCTGGTCGGCACCCTGGAGCTGCTCAGCGAGAGCGAGCGGGCACGGGTGAAAGGCTTCGTCATCAACCGCTTCCGCGGCGATATCGCGCTGCTGCAGAACGGCCTCGACTGGCTGGAGGAGCGCACTGGCGTGCCGGTGCTCGGCGTGCTGCCGTACCTGATGGACTTCCACCTGGAAGCCGAGGACGCCATCGACACCCGCCAGGCCGCCAAGACTGGCGAGCGCCTGCGCGTGGTGGTGCCGGTGCTGCCGCGCATCAGCAACCACACCGACTTCGACCCGCTGCGCCTGCACCCGCAGGTGGAGCTGACCTTCGTCGGTCCTGGCCAGCCGATCCCGCCGGCGGACCTGATCATCCTGTCCGGCTCCAAGAGCGTGCGGCCGGACCTGACCTTCCTCCGCGCCCAGGGCTGGGAGGAGGCGATCCGCCGGCACCTGCGCTACGGCGGCAAGCTGCTCGGTATCTGCGGCGGCTTGCAGATGCTCGGCCGCACATTGTCCGACCCGCACGGCCTGGAAGGCGCGGCGGGGGAGAGCGACGGCCTCGGCCTGCTGGACTTCCGTACCGTGCTGGAGCCGGAGAAGCAGCTGCGCAATGTCAGCGGCCAACTGGCGCTGGAAGACGCCCCGGTGAGTGGCTACGAGATTCATGCCGGCGTCACCGAAGGCCCGGCCCTGGCGAACCCGGCCGTGCACCTGAGCGACGGCCGCAGCGATGGAGCGCTGAGTGCCGACGGCCAGGTGATGGGGACCTATCTGCACGGGCTGTTCGAGTCCAGCGCTTCCAGCTCGGCGCTGCTGCGCTGGGCCGGGCTGCGCGAGGTGCAGAGCATCGATTACCACGCCTTGCGTGAGCGCGACATCGAGCGCCTGGCCGATCAGGTCGAGGCGCATCTGAATACGGAAAAACTGAGAGCACTGTGCGGACTGTAGGGCGGATAACCGTTCGCGGTTATCCGCCGTTTCTTCCTGACGGGATTTCGGCGGATAACGCCGGGGGGCGTTATGCGCCCTACGTTTGAAACCCCTTCGTGGGCGCTGGCTTTTCGTAGGAGCGAGCTTGCTCGCGAACCGCACAACGCCAGCGTATCCGGAAAGGTTTGTTCGCGAGCAAGCTCGCTCCTACAGGTGGGGAACCCATGCTTGAACTGATCCTCGGCGGCGCCCGCTCGGGCAAGAGCCGCCTGGCCGAGCGGCTGGCGCTGGAAAGCGGCCTGCCGGTCACCTACGTCGCCACGGCCCAGGCCGGCGACGGAGAGATGTCCACGCGCATCCTCCAGCACCGCGAGCGCCGCCCCGAGCACTGGGGCCTGGTGGAAGAACCGCTGGCCCTGGCCGATGCGCTGGAGCGCCTGGCAGCGCCGCAGCAGTGCGTGCTGGTGGACTGCCTGACCCTGTGGGTCACCAACCTGCTGCTTCACGAAGACGGCTGGCGCCTGCGAGGCGAGATCGACGCGCTGCTGGAAACGCTGCCGCAACTGCCCGGGCGCATCATTCTGGTCAGCAACGAAACCGGGCTGGGCGTGGTGCCGATGGGCGAGCTCAGCCGCCGATATGTCGACGAGGCCGGCTGGCTGCACCAGTCCCTGGCCGAGGTCAGCGAGCGCGTGGTGTTCACCGTCGCCGGCCTGCCCATGGTGTTGAAGGGGGAAGCGTTATGAGTCTGCAATGGTGGCTGCAAGGCACCCAGCCGATTGACCGCGTGGCGCAGGACAAGGCCGCCGCACGCCAGGACCAGTTGACCAAGCCGCGCGGCGCGCTGGGCCGGCTGGAGGAGGAAACCATCCGCCTGGCCGGCCTGCAGGGCCGCGAGCGGCCAGGCCTGGAGCACATCTGGATCGCCCTGTTCGCCGGTGATCACGGCGTGGTCGCCGAGGGCGTGTCGGCCTATCCGCAGGCGGTGACCGTCGAGATGCTGCGCAACTTCGTGCGCGGCGGCGCGGCGATCAGCGTGCTGGCCCGCGACCTCGATGCGCGCCTGGAGGTGATCGACCTGGGCACCGCCACGCCGCTGGAGCCGCTGCCGGGTGTGCTGCACGTGATGGTCGGTGCCGGTACTGCGAACTTCACCAGGGAGCCGGCGATGACCGCCGCCCAGTGCCTGATCGCCCTGGAGTCCGGCCGCGAGTCCGTGCGCCGGGCATTGCAGGGCGGCGCGGAGCTGTTCATCGGCGGTGAGATGGGCATCGGCAACACCAGCTCGGCGGCGGCGCTGGCCTGTGCGCTGCTGGACGAACCGGCGCAGGCACTGGTCGGCCCCGGCACCGGGCTGGACCCGCAGGGCGTTGCACGCAAGGTCGAGGTGATCGACCGCGCGCTGGCGCTGCACCGTGCCCATTGCGACGAGCCGTTCGAGGCGCTCTGTCGCCTTGGCGGCTTCGAGATCGCTGCGCTGGTGGGCGCCTATCTCGCCTGTGCGCAGAAGGGCATTCCGGCCTTGGTCGACGGTTTCATCTGCACCACGGCCGCGCTGTGTGCCACGCACCTGAATCCCGGTTGCCGCGACTGGCTGCTGTTCGCCCACGCCGGCGCCGAGCCGGGGCACAACCGAGTGCTGGCCGCGCTCGACGCACAGCCGCTGCTTGACCTTGGCCTGCGCCTGGGCGAAGGCAGCGGCGCGGCGCTGGCAGTGCCATTGCTGCGCCAGGCGTGCCGCTTGCACAGCGGCATGGCGACCTTCGCCGAGGCCGCGGTATCGGACCGCCCGGCATGACGCTGCGCCTGGAACTGCTGCGCCATGGCGAGACCGAGCGCGGCGGTGGCTTTCGCGGCAGCCTGGACGATGCGCTGACTGAAACCGGCTGGGCGCAGATGCGCGGCGCGCTGGGGGATGAGTGTCGCTGGTCGGCGCTGGTCAGCTCGCCCCTGCAGCGTTGTGCGGCTTTCGCCGAAGAACTGGCGGCGCGCCATGGCCTGCCACTGGGCTTCGAGCCGGGCCTCAAGGAACTGGATTTCGGCCAGTGGGAAGGCCTTTCGCCAGCTACGCTGATGGAGACCGACGCCGCTGCGCTGGAGCGCTTCTGGAACGACCCGTACGCCTTCCCGCCCCCCGGCGGCGAGGCCATGGGCGATTTCGAAATCCGCGTCTTCGCGGCGCTGGAACGCCTCTACCAGACCCATGCCGGAGCATCCGTGCTGGTCGTCACCCACGGTGGGGTGATGCGCCTGCTGGGCGCCCTGGCCAGCGGCCTGCCGGCGAAACGCCTGCTGGAAGTGGTGGTGGCCCACGGCGAATGCATGGCGCTGGACGTGACCCGCGAGGGTGACGGCTGGCGCATCCACAAGGCGCAACCCTGAGTCGAGCCCTGATGACGAACCCGCATCCGGAACGCGAGCAAGAGGCCCCCGAGCAGGCCGGGGCGGACGCGCACGTCGCTCACCTGAGTAACTGGCTGCTGCCGCTGGTGGCGCTGCAGTTCCTCACCCGCCTGCCGGTGCGCCTGGGGCATATGCCGACGCCGGAGCAGTTCGGCCGCGCCACCTTGTACTACCCGCTGGTAGGCCTGCTGATCGGCGCTGTGCTGTTCGCCATGGGCGAGTTGCTCAGCGGCGTGCATCTGCTGTTGCAGGCGGCGCTGATCCTGCTGGTGTGGGTGGCCTTCACCGGAGCCCTGCATCTGGACGGCCTGGCCGATACCGCCGACGCCTGGATCGGCGGGCTGGGCGACCGCGAGCGGACCCTGGCGATCATGAAGGACCCGCGCTGCGGCCCGGCGGCGGTGGTCGCGCTGGTGCTGTTGCTGCTGCTGAAGTTCGCGGCGATCACGGCGATTCTCGGCAATCACCAGCACTGGGGGTTGCTGCTGGCGCCGTGGCTGGGGCGCTGCGCGCTGCCGCTGCTGTTTTTCACCACCGACTATGCGCGCAAGGGCGGGCTGGGCCAGGCGCTGGCCGATCATCTGCCGCGCGGCGCCATGCCATGGATGCTGGCAGCCAACGCCGCACTTATGGTGCTGGTGGGCCTTACCGGCACGCTGGCGCTGGTGGTTGCGCTGGTGGTGTTCGTCTGGCTGCGCAGCCGCTTCATCGCCCGCCTGGGCGGCACCACCGGGGATACTGCCGGAGCGATGCTGGAGATGATCGAGTGCGCCGTCCTGGTGGCGCTGGCGCTCTGATCCGGAGGCGATGCCTGCCGGCAGACGAGGCCTGACTTTGACGCTTTTGTAGGATGGCGTGGAGCGTAGCGATACCCATCAATGCCCATGCACCGACAGCATGGGTATCGCAAGCTCCACCCATCCTACGTTCTCGATACCCTGCGCCGCCGGAGCACCGCTGTAGGAGCGAGCTTGCTCGCGAACCGCATAACCCCTGCGTGTCCGGCGAGATTGTTCGCGAGCAAGCTCGCTCCTACACAAGAGCTGCGGATGCGCCCGAGTCAATCGAAGGCGAAATGCTCCGTCTTCAGCCCCATGATCGACCGTACCGGCTTCGCCATCGCCGCCGCATGCCCCTTGGCGCGCGGCAGCAGGCGGGCGAAGTAGAAGTCGCTGGTGGCGATCTTCGCCTTGTAGAAGTCGCTCGACTCGCTGCCGCCCTGGCGCAGGCGCTTGCGCGCGGCGGCTTCCTGCAGTGCCCAGGAGTAGGCCAGCGCGGCGTAGCCGGAGAACATCAGGTAGTCGTGGCTGGCGGTGCTCACCAGGTCGCGCTGCTTGCGGGCGGTGAGGGCGATGCGCATCGTCAGCAGGTTCCACTGTGCGCAGAGCTTGAGCAGGGTGAGCGCGCGGCCGCGCATGGCGGGTTCCTGCTTGAGCAGTTCGACGGCGAACTTCGCTACCTGCCGGGTGAAGTCACGCACGGCCTTGCCCTGGGTCATCAGTAGCACCTTGCGGCCGAGCAGGTCCAGCGCCTGGATGCCGGTGGTGCCCTCGTAGAGCGTGGCGATCCGTGCGTCGCGGACGATCTGCTCCATGCCGTGTTCCTTGATGTAGCCGTGGCCGCCGAACACCTGCATGCCGAGGTTGGCGCTCTCCAGGCCCAGCTCGGTCAGGCAGCCCTTGAGGATCGGGGTGAGGAAGCCGAGCTTGTCGTCCCAGCGGTCGTACTCGGCGTTGTCGTTGGTCAGCAGGCCCTGGATCATCTTGTCGGCGTACTGCGTGGCCAGGTAGATCAGCGCGCGGCCGCCCTCGGCCACGGCCTTCTGGGTCAGCAGCATGCGGCGCACGTCGCCATGGTGCATCAGGCTGTCGGCGATCTCGCCCGGCTCCTTGGTGCCGGAGAGGGCGCGCATCGAGCGGCGCTCACGGGCATAGGCGAGCGCGCCCTGGTACGCCAGCTCCGCGGTGGCCACGCCCTGGATGGCGGTGCCGATGCGCGCGCTGTTCATGAAGGTGAACATGCACTCCAGGCCCTTGTTCGGCTCGCCGATCAGATAGCCGGTGGCGCCGTCGAAGTTCATCACGCAGGTGGCCGAGGCCTTGATGCCCATCTTCTTTTCCAGCGCGCCACAGGTGACTCCGTTGCGCGGGCCGAGGGCGCCAGCTTCGCCAGCGAGGAATTTAGGCACGATGAACAGCGAGATGCCGCGCGTGCCCTTGGGCGCATCCGGCAGGCGGGCGAGGACGATGTGGACGATGTTCTCGGTGAGGTCGTGCTCGCCGGAGGAAATGAAGATCTTCGTGCCGGTGATGGCGTAGCTGCCGTCGGCGTTGGTTTCCGCGCGGGTCTTCACCTGGCCCAGGTCGGTGCCGCACTGCGGCTCGGTCAGGCACATGGTGCCGCCCCAGCGGCCTTCGGTGAGCGGGGTGAGGTAGGTCTGTTTCTGTTCCTCGGTGCCGTGCTGCATCACAGTGTTCATCGCGCCCAGCGACAGCCCCGGGTACATGGAGAACGGCCAGTTGGCGGTGCCGAGCATTTCCTGCTTGAGCGCGCCCAGGCTCATCGGCAGGCCCTGGCCGCCGTATTCCACCGGGTGCGACAGGCCCTGCCAGCCGCCAGCGACGTAGGCGTCGTAGGCCTCCTTGAAGCCCGCGGGCGTGCGCACTTCGCCGTTCTCCAGGTGGCAGCCTTCCTCGTCGCCGCTGTGGTAGAGCGGGGCGATCACTTCCTCGCAGAGCTTCGCGCATTCGCCGAGGATGGCGTCGACCATGTCCGGCGTGGCTTCGCCGCCGTTGACCAGATTCTGGTAGTGGCTGGGGAAGTCGAAGACTTCGTTGAGCAGGAAGCGGGTGTCGCGCAGCGGAGCTTTGTAGACGGGCATCGGGGACCTCGGACCGTGATGCGCCCCGTCGAAAGCGCGGGGCTGGACGGCCGCAGTTATACGGCTGGGCCGCGGTGGTGCCCTTGGCTGAGCCAACGGCAAGCATCGGCATTTGGGACAATCGGCCAGATGGGGCAATCGATCAGAAGAGACGGTCGGTCGCGCCGGCCATTGACCGAGCGAGAGTTGCGGGTATATACACGTATCCATGCTGACCACCCAATGCCTGTGCACCAAACTGCGCCGCTCGGCCCGCGCCGTGACCCGCGTCTATGACGATGCCCTCAAGGACGTCGGGCTGACCACTGCGCAATTCTCCCTGCTGCGGCATCTGTCGCGGCTGGAGCAGCCGAGCATCTCCGATCTCGCCGAGGCCATGGGCCTGGACCGCAGCACCCTGGGGCGCAACCTCAAGCCGCTGGAGGCCGAAGGGCTGGTGAGGCTGGAGGAGGGCGATGACCTGCGCAACCGCATCGTTGCGCTGACGCCCACTGGCCTGGAGCGCATTGTCCGTGGTCGTGATGCCTGGGACGCGGCGCAGGAGGATGTGGCGGCGCACCTGGGTGATGAAAAGCGTCGCCAGCTCGAAGCCCTGCTGGATGAACTGGCCGCGCTGGAGAGCTAGCGGCGGCCCGCGTGCTATCTGGAATAACGATTAAAAGCGGGTATATACCCGTGTAGGAGCAACCGATGTCGAAGCTGTCGCGCACAGGGTTCTGGATACTGCTATCCGGCGCCCTGATCCTCGCCCTGTCCCTGGGCATCCGCCATGGCTTCGGCCTGTTCCTTGCGCCGATGAGCGCCGAATTCGGCTGGGGACGGGAGACCTTCGCCTTCGCCATCGCCCTGCAGAACCTGATCTGGGGCATCGCCCAGCCATTCACCGGAGCCATCGCCGACCGCTTCGGCGCGATGCGCACCGTGCTGGTGGGCGGCATTCTCTACGCCGTCGGCCTGGTGCTGATGGGCTACTCGGATTCGGCCTTCAGCCTGTCGATGAGCGCCGGCCTGCTGATTGGCATCGGTCTCTCCGGCACTTCGTTCTCGGTGATCCTCGGCGCGGTCGGCCGCGCGGTTCCGCTGGAGCGCCGCAGCATGGCCATGGGCATTTCGGCGGCGGCCGGCTCCTTCGGCCAGTTCGCCATGCTGCCGGGCACCCTCGGGCTGATCGGCTGGCTGGGCTGGTCCGCCGCCTTGCTGGCGCTGGGCGTGCTGGTCGCCTTCATCGTGCCGCTGGCGGCGCTGATGCGCGACAAGCCGCTGCCCATGCAGGGCCATGAACAGACCCTCGGCGAGGCGCTGCGCGAGGCGGCCGGGCATTCCGGTTTCTGGTTGCTGTCGCTGGGCTTCTTCGTCTGCGGCTTCCAGGTGGTGTTCATCGGCGTGCACCTGCCGGCCTACCTGGTGGACCGCCACCTCCCCGCCACTGTCGGCACCACGGTGCTTGCGCTGGTGGGGTTGTTCAACGTGTTCGGCACCTACTTCGCCGGCTGGCTCGGCGGGCGGATGAGCAAGCCTAGGCTGCTGACCGGCCTCTACCTGCTGCGCGCGGTGGTGATCGTCGCCTTCATCTGGGCGCCGCTGAGCATCTGGACGGCCTACGCCTTCGGCATTGCCATGGGCCTGCTGTGGCTGTCCACCGTGCCGCTCACCAACGGTACGGTCGCCACCCTGTTCGGCGTGCGCAACCTGTCGATGCTCGGCGGCATCACCTTCCTGTTCCACCAGATCGGCGCCTTCCTCGGCGGCTGGCTGGGCGGCTATGTGTATGACCACACCGGCAACTACGACCTGGTCTGGCAGCTCGCGATCCTTCTCAGCCTGCTCGCCGGCCTGCTCAACTGGCCGGTGCGCGAGCGCCCTGTCGAGCGCGCCGCGATGGGGGCAGCGTGAAGCGTCCGCTGGTCATCGCGCTGGTGCTGGGCCTGTGTCTGGCGCTGGCCGGCCTCGCCTGGTGGGGCTGGCAGCGCGGCGGCCTGGCGCTGATGCAACTGGGTATGGGCAGTTGCTGATGCCCCGCGGGCGGGGTAGGTTGGCCTGATCACCAGAGGATTCCCACGATGCGCCCACGCCTTTCCCTGCTCGCCCTGACCCTGCTGCTGCCGCTGGCTGCGCAGGCCGCCGATTGCCCGGCGCTGCTCAAGACCCAGGGCGAACTGCCCAAGCTGCGCTCCAAGGACGTTCTCGATCTTTGCGAGCTGTATGCCGGCAAGCCGCTGGTGGTGGTGAACACCGCCAGCCATTGTGGCTTCACCCCGCAGTTCAAGGGGCTCGAGGCGATCTACCAGCAGTACAAGGGACAGGGCCTGGAAGTGCTCGGTGTGCCCTCCGACGACTTCAAGCAGGAAGACGCCGACGCCGCCGAGACCGCGAAGATCTGCTACGGCAACTACGGCGTGACCTTCAACATGACCTCGGTGCAGCACGTGCGCGGCGACGAAGCGATCCCGCTGTTCAAGGACCTCGCCACCCAGGCCGACCAGGCGCCGCGCTGGAACTTCTTCAAGTACGTGGTGGATCGCCAGGGCAAGGTGGTGGCCGAGTTCTCCAGCCTGACCAAGCCGGATGACCCCGAGCTGAAGGCGGCCATCGAGAAGGCCATCGCCAGCCAGCCCTGATCCTCCGCTGTTCTTTCGTAGGACCGAGGGGGACGCCCAGACCTTGCTCGCGAACCGCTTCACCGCGAAGCCGCTGGTAGAACTGTTCGCGAGCAAGCTCGCTCCTACAGCTCCTTTCAAGCCCGCAGATTCGTTCGGTTTTTGTGCGCCACATCGGCCCGCGCGGAAATTTCCTGTTACACAGCATCGGTGAGAATGCGACAATTCATGCCCGGCAGCCACACCTGGTGGCCGCCGATGTCATGGATTCGATTCAGGAGATTCACTTCTATGGATGGCAAAGCCCTCTTCCTCATCGCCCTGCTTGCCCAGGCCGTCGCTGCCCCGGCGTTCGCCGCGCCCGCTACTTCCAACCAGAGCGAAGCCCCCGCGGCTGCCGCTGCGCCCGCTGCTGCCGCCGAGTCGGAAGAGGAGATGTCGCCGGAGACCTTCGTCGCCAGCCTGCATTTCCAGAAGGGCAAGGTGGTGGTCGGCGACAACCTCGCCACCTTCGAGCTGCCGGACAACTTCGTCTTCCTCGATGGCAAGGACGCCGAGCGCGTGCTGGAAGCCTGGGGCAACCCGCCCAGCTCCGAGCCGCCGCTGGGCATGCTGATGCCGGCGGGCGTCTCGCCTTTCGAAGCCGCCTCCTGGGCGGTGACCGTGCAGTACGAGGAGAGCGGCTACGTATCCGACGAGGACGCGGCGAAGATCGACTACGCCGAGATGCTCAAGGACATGCAGGACGATCTCAAGGAGGCCAACCCGCAGCGCGAGCAGCAGGGCTTCGAGTCGATCCAGCTGATCGGCTGGGCCGCGCCGCCGCACTACGATGCTGCCGAGAAGAAGCTGTACTGGGCCAAGGAGCTGCAGTTCGGCGACGCCAAGGAACACACGCTGAACTACAACATCCGCGTGCTGGGCCGCAAAGGCGTGCTGGTGCTGAACTTCGTCGCCGGCATGGAGCAGTTGCCGGAGATCGAGCAGAACGTCGGCAAGGTGCTGGCGATGACCGAGTTCAATCCGGGCAGCCGCTACGTCGACTTCAACCCGAGCATGGACAAGGTCGCCGCCTATGGCCTGGGCGCGCTGATCGCCGGCAAGGTCGCGGCCAAAGCGGGTCTGTTCGCCACCCTGCTGATCTTGCTGAAGAAGCTGTGGATCGTACCGGCCCTGGCCTTCGGCTGGATCGCCCGCCGCTTCAAGCGCAAGCCGTCGAACGAGGGCTGATGCGCCGGCCTGATTCATCAGGCGAGGATAAGCCGGGCATTGCCCGGCTTTTTTATCGGCCGCTCACCGCGGCATACGGCTCTTCGTAGGAGCGAGCTTGCTCGCGAACAGAGTCACCCGGCGATATCGGCGTTGGGCGGTTCGCGAGCAAGGACTRGGCGTCCCCCTCGCTCCTACAGGTCCTACGCCACGAGTGGTGCAGAAATGAAAAAGCCGGGCAATCGCCCGGCTCTTTCTTTGGTGCTGAAGGATCAGCCCTTCTCGCCCTGGACGGTCTTGCCGCCCACGGTGCCGTCCTTGAGCATGATCTGGTATTCCTTGCCGTCGGACTCCTGCTGATACAGGCGCACGAGGAGGAAGTCCCAATCCTTGGCGAACCAGAGGATGGTCTTGCGATTGCTCTTGGTGGGGTCGCGCACGCGCTCCACCTTGATGGCGGTGATCAGGCCGGCCTGGGTGCGGACCTTCTCCTCGCCGAGCACACGGAAGTCGTAGGTATCGGTATCGGTACCCTCGATCACCTGGTAACTCATGGCCTTCTTGCCGACGGCCACGTCATGCTGCAGCGCGAGCTGGTAGGTCGATTTGTCCAGCTGGCCCTTGTTCAGCGGCTGGCGCACCTGGTCGCCACGGTCGCTGCCCAGCACCTGCTTCTCGGCCCAGTCGAAATCGAGCTCGGTCTGCTTGTTCTTGCCCAGTCCTTCGCGGGCCCAGCGGTAGGTCAGCGGCAGGTAGGTGTCGTTCTCGACCTTGAAGGTACTGGTTTCGGTCAGGCTGGCGAGCAGCATGGACGCCTTGAAATCCAGTTCCCAGCGGCCGCCGTCGCCTTGCTTGAGGCTGCGGGAGGCGGTCCCGCTGATCGGCATCTGTTTCCAGTCGGCGGTGTAGCTGGCCTCGAACGGCTTCAGGTCGAAAGCCTGGGCCGGCAAGGTCAGTACAGCCATCAGGAACAGCAGGGCTCTACGCATCACGAATCTCCTAGGTTCGGAACGAATGGCCGGATGCGGGCAGAAGCTCCCCATCCAGCGTGGCGCCTTGTTCGCTCAGCCTCACTCGGCCTTCGGCGAACCAGCGCATGGCCAGCGGATAGATCACATGTTCCTGCACGTGAACGCGCTGCGCCAGCGTTTCCGGCGTGTCGTCAGACTCTACCGGGATTGCCGCCTGTACGACCAGAGGACCACCGTCAAGTTCCTCGGTGACGAAGTGCACACTGCAGCCGTGCGCGGCGTCGCCAGCCTCCAGCGCGCGCTGGTGGGTGTGCAGGCCCTTGTACTTGGGCAGCAGGGACGGGTGGATGTTCAGCAGGCGGCCCTGGTAGTGGCGCACGAAGTCGGCGCTGAGGATGCGCATGAAGCCGGCGAGCAGCACCAGGTCTGCATCAAAGCTGTCGATGGCCTGGATCAGCGCGGCGTCGAAGCTTTCGCGGTCAGCGTAGGACTTGTGGTCGAGGAAGCAGGTCTCGATGCCGGCCTGGCGCGCACGCTCCAGGCCGTAGGCGTCCGCGCGGTTGGAAATCACCGCGCGGATCACCGCCGGCGTGTCAGCGCCGGCGAGACTGTCGATCAGGGCTTGCAGGTTGCTGCCGGAGCCGGAAATCAGCACCACGACATTGCAAGATTTGGACATCAGTGGCCTTTCAGGTTGTTCAGGACCACGCGCTCGGCGTCGGCGGCGCAAGCATCGATGCTGCCGATGACCCACGGCTGTTCGCCGGCGTCACGCAGGGCTTGCAGGGAAGCCTCGACCTGATCCTGGGCGACGCAGATGACCATGCCCACGCCGCAGTTCAGCACGCGGTGCATCTCGGTCTCGTCGACGTTGCCTTTTTCCTGCAGCCAGTCGAACACCGCCGGGCGCTGCCAGCTGGCCACGTCGACCACGGCCTGGGCGTTGTCCGGGAGGACGCGTGGGATGTTGTCCAGCAGGCCGCCGCCGGTGATGTGGGCCATGGCCTTGACCGCGCCGGTCTGCTTGATCAGTTGCAGCAGCGGCTTCACGTAGATGCGCGTCGGCGCCATCAGCAGGTCGGCCAGGGGCTTGCCGTCCAGCTGGGTGGATTCGATGTCGGCGCCGGAGACTTCGATGATCTTGCGGATCAGCGAGTAGCCGTTGGAGTGCGGGCCGGAGGAGGGCAGGGCGATCAGGGCGTCGCCAGCGACCACTTTCGAGCCGTCGATGATCTCGGACTTCTCCACCACGCCGACGCAGAAGCCGGCCAGGTCGTAGTCTTCGCCTTCGTACATGCCCGGCATCTCGGCGGTCTCACCACCGACCAGGGAGCAACCAGCCAGCTCACAGCCGGCGCCGATGCCGGTAACCACGGTGGCAGCCACGTCGACATTGAGCTTGCCGGTGGCGTAGTAGTCGAGGAAGAACAGCGGCTCGGCGCCGCACACGACCAGGTCGTTGACGCACATGGCGACCAGGTCCTGGCCGATGCTGTCGTGCTTGTTCAGGTTCAGCGCCAGGCGCAGCTTGGTGCCGACGCCATCGGTACCGGAGACCAGTACGGGCTGCTTGTAACCGGCCGGGATTTCGCAAAGAGCGCCAAAGCCACCCAGGCCGCCCATGACTTCCGGACGCGCGGTGCGCTTGGCGACGCCTTTGATGCGTTCGACCAGGGCTTCGCCGGCGTCGATGTCCACACCGGCGTCCTTGTAGCTCAACGAGGGTTGCTTGCTGCTCATAAATCCAGGCCTATAGAAGGGATGATTCGTCTTGCCGCCGGGTGCGCCATTCGCGCTTCCCGGCCTGCGCGGGAGGCGCGGGATTTTATCAGGCTTGCCCGGCAGCGGCCATCTCGCGCTGTTGCCGCTGGCCGGACGGCTGTTTAAGGTATAGGCCTTCCTTGCCAGCTCGCTGCATGCTGGCATCTTCGTTTTTGCCGCGAGAGCCCGCCATGCGCCTGACCGCCCGCCTGTTGATCCTCTGCCTGTCGCTGTTCAGCCTGCCGTCCTTTGCTGAAACGCTGGGCAACCTGTACCAGGTGCACGAACCGGTCGCTTCCCAGCAGCCGGATGAACGCAACGCCGGCCTGACCCGCGCCCTGCAGACCCTGGTGCTGCGCCTGACCGGCAACGCCGGCGCCGCGCAGAACCCGGCCCTGGCCGGTTACTACAAGGACCCGCAACAGCTGATCAGCCAGTACGGCTACGAAAACGGCCCGCCCATGGCGCTTGTGGTCGACTTCGACCCGACCGCCACCGACAACGCCCTGCGCCAGGCCGGCCTGCCGGTCTGGGGCGCCAGCCGCCCGAGCGTGCTGGCCTGGTGGCTGAACGAAGGCGCCAACGGCAGCAGCCTGGTGGGCGACAGCCAGGAAGCCTCCGCTCCACTGAACCGCGCCGCCCAGCGCCGCGGCCTGCCGCTGCGCCTGCCGATCGCTGATCTGAGCGAACAGCAGGTCGGCACTGCCGAGAACCTCAACGCCGCCCAGCCCGACGCACTGAAATCCGCCTCTGAGCGCTACGGCGCCGACGCCCTGCTGGCAGTGGACGCCAAGGAAGCCGATGGCAAGTGGACCGCCACCTGGCGCGTGTGGATGGGCGACAGCCGCGAACAGGGCCAGGCTCAGGGCGACAACCCTGACGCGCTGGCCGATGCCGTGATGCTGGGTGTGTCGCAGCGCCTATCGCAGCGCTTCGTCGGTTCGTCCGGCGCGGCGTCGGCCCAGGTCCTGCAAATCGAGGGCGCTGACCTGGCTCGCTACGCCGAGGTTTCGCGCCTGCTGGAGCCGATGGGCGCCAAGCTGGTGGAAGTCCAGGGCGGCAACCTGCTCTACCGCGTGACCGCCAGCCCCGAACAACTGCGTGCGCAACTGGCTCTCGCCCGTCTGCAGGAAGCCCCGGCCGAGCCTGCCCAGCCGGCGGTCGATGCCAATGGCCAGCCGGTGCCCAACGCCGCCGTACCCAGGCAGAACACCCTGCGCTTCCACTGGTAATCAGTGACTCCCGACCGGCCGGGTTGCGGGCAAACGCCCGCTTCCAGGCCCCGGTGGCTCTGAGTCGCACGTGGTAGCTGCGTTATCCTTCTGATTTGGATAAACTTTCAGTCACCAAGGCCCACCCCAAGCGATTGAAGAAACGCCCGGCCCGGCATGACTCCTATGCAGCTCCCACTCAGCGTACGCCTGCGCGATGACGCAACGTTCGCCAACTACTACCCCGGTGCCAACGCCGCGGCGCTCGGCTATGTCGAGCGTCTGTGCGAGCCCGAGGCGGGGTGGACGGAAAGCCTGATCTATCTCTGGGGCGCCGAAGGCGTCGGCCGCAGCCATCTGCTGCAGGCCGCGTGCATCCGTTCCGAGCAGCTCGGCGAGCCGTCGGTCTACCTGCCGATGGCCGACCTGGTGGCCTACGGCCCGGAAATCTTCGACAACCTCGAACAGCGCGAGCTGGTGTGCCTGGACGACCTTGATGCCCTGGCCGGCAAGCGCGAGTGGGAGGAGGCGTTGTTCCACCTGTTCAACCGCCTGCGCGACTCCGGCCGCAAGCTGCTGCTGTCGGCCTCGGTATCGCCGCGCGAGCTGGGGGTGAAGCTGCCGGACCTGAAATCCCGCCTGACCCTCTCGCTGATCTTCCAGCTGCACCCGCTGACCGACGACGAGAAGCTCCGCGCCCTGCAGCTGCGCGCTTCGCGCCGTGGCCTGCACCTGACCGACGAAGTGGGGCGCTTCATCCTCACCCGCGGCGCGCGCAGCATGCAGTTCCTCTTCGACCTGCTGGACGAGCTGGACAAGGCCTCGCTGCAGGCCCAGCGCAAGCTGACCATTCCCTTCCTCAAGGAAACCATGGGCTGGTAAGCCCGGCTCGGTTCAACTCAGTTCATCGAGAAACGCCGTGATAGCGGTTGCACACGATACTGGTCGGCTTTGCAGAAGAAAATGCGGGCCGGCGATGTCCGTCACTTGTGTGTTTTCGCAACGGCTGGTGACACCCGCGCGAGCGCTGCGGTTCACCAGTCGATCACTCGACGGGATCAGGCAAAGGCATGGAGTCAGCAGTGGCTTTGTGGGGGCGCGTAGCTCGGCCAGCACTTTCAGACGCGACTGAACCAGCGTGGCTGGCATGCGCCTGATTTCGTCGGCGATCAACCCCACCAGCGCATCTGGCGCATCTCGTCCTACGCAGAACTGCCGAATCAGGCTGGGGTGGGCGAGAAATGATGGTGGCGGTAGCGGCAGCCGCTTGAGCAGGCCCAGCAGTGGGTTTGGCCGACTGGCGAAGGTCGCAGCGAAGATCACACCGCGCAGCCCGGCTGGGGAGCGTTGTGCAAGCGTTCTGGCCAACGGTCCGGAAAATGACTCGCCCAGCAGGACGAACGGAGCGCTGCCCAACTGGGGGAGTAGCGCGTCTGCCAGGCTTGAGTAGTCCTGCGCTCCCAGGCTGGGTAGTTCGAGACACTCGATGGGCAGGCTGCCCGGGAGGCGGGCCAGCAGTGGGGCGAAGAGGCGGTTGCTGCCGTTGAGGCCCGGCAGGAGCAGCAACCGCACCGATCAGCTCTCGCCAGCCAGCTTGCGGTCGTACTGGAAGCGCCAGCGCGTGTACATCAGCGCCGAGCAGAACAGCGAGACGCTGAGGATGATCTCCGCCCAGCCGAAGATGGCGTGGTTGGGATCGAAGGCATTGAGCACGCCGAGGATGAAGTACAGGTTGATCACGTAGCAGGCCCAGGCGTGGCCACGGGCGCTGCCGATCAGGATGCCCGGCGCGACCACCAGCAGCGGCAGCAGCTTGAAGCCGAGGAACACCCACGGCACCCAGCGCGCGCCACCATGGGCGTCGGCGAACAGCAGGTCCCAGATCAGGATCAGCAGGATCAGCCCGATGAAGCTGCCGAGGGCGACCGCGCGGCTGGCGGCCAGCCGGGGTTTGAGCCATTCCATGGACGGCAGCGGTTTGTTCTTGCGGGCCATTCAGCTCTCCAGTTTGCGGGCGACTTCGGCCAAGCGCTTTCCGAGCGCGCGGCACAGGGTAATTTCGTGTTCGTCGAGGCTGCGCTTGCCGTCGGCCGTGGCGAAGTGGCTGGCGCCATAGGGCGTACCGCCGCCGCGGGTTTCCAGCAGCGCCGGCTCGCTGTAGGGGATGCCGGTGATGAGCATGCCGTGGTGCAGCAGCGGCAGCATCATCGACAGCTGGGTGGTCTCCTGGCCGCCGTGCAGGCTGGCAGTGGAGGTAAACACCGCCGCCGGCTTGCCGACCAGGCCGCCGGTCAGCCACAGGCTGCTGGTGCCGTCGAGGAAGTACTTGAGCGGCGCGGCCATGTTGCCGAAGCGGGTCGGGCTGCCGAGGACGAGGCCGGAGCAGTCCTTCAGATCGTCCAGAGTGGCGTAGAGCGCGCCCTCGGCCGGGATGTCCGGGGCGACGGCTTCGCACTCGGTGGAAATCGCCGGCACCGTGCGCACGCGCGCTTCCAGCCCGCCCTGCTCGACGCCGCGGGCGATCTGCCGGGCCATCTCGGCGGTGGCGCCGTGGCGGCTGTAGTAGAGGACCAGAACGTAGGGTGCGCTCAAGGCAGGATCTCCAGCACCTTCTCCGGCGGACGGCCGATCACTGCCTTGTCGCCGACCACCAGGATCGGTCGCTCGATCAGCTTGGGGTGCTGGGCCATGGCCTGGATCAGTTGCTCATCACCCAGTGCCGGGTTGGCCAGGTCGAGTGCCTTGTATTCGTCTTCGCCGGTACGCAGCAACTGGCGCGCGCTGATACCCAGCTTGCCGAGCAGCGCCTTGAGTTCGGCGGCGCTGGGCGGGGTTTCCAGGTAGCGGATGATCTGGGGCTGGATGCCGCGCTCCTCGAGCAATTCGAGGGCGCCGCGGGATTTCGAGCAGCGCGGATTGTGGAAAAGTGAAATCTGACTCATGTGCCGGGACTCGCAAGGCCGATGAAGTGGCGGCTATTCTAACCGCCTCCTCGGACTGGACTGAACCGCTGTCGTTCGCCGCGATCTACGAGGACGGTTTTTTCAGTGCAGCCAAAGGATATTTCATGCACGAACGCTTGCAGGGCCTGGTCGAGTTCGGCCGCTATCTGGTCCAGCGCTTCCTCGCCGACAAGGCGCCCAACAGCGCTGCAGCCCTGACCTACACCACGCTGTTCGCGGTCGTCCCGATGATGACCGTGACCTTCGCCATGCTCTCGGCGGTGCCGGCCTTCGAGGGCATGGGCGAGCGCATCCAGCTGTTCGTGTTCCGCAACTTCGTGCCGTCCACCGGCGAGGCGGTGGAGGCCTACCTGCGCAACTTCACGGTGCAGGCGCGGCACCTGACGTGGCTGGGCGTGGCCTTCCTGGCGGTCACTGCCTTCACCATGCTGGTGACCATCGAGAAAGCCTTCAACGCCATCTGGCGCGTGCGCCAGCCGCGCCGCGGCGTGACCCGCTTCCTGCTGTACTGGGCGATCCTCAGCCTGGGGCCACTGCTGCTGGGGACGGGCTTCGCGGTGTCCACCTACATCACTTCGCTGTCATTGCTCTCCGGCCCCCATGCGCTGCCGGGCGCGGCAATGCTGCTGAAGTTCATGCCGCTGCTGGCCAGCGTGGCGGCCTTCACCCTGATCTATGCGGCAGTGCCCAATGCGCGGGTGCCGGTGCTGCATGCACTCGCCGGTGGTGTGTTTACCGCGATCCTGTTCGAGGCAGCGAAGTCGCTGTTCGGCTTCTATGTGAGCTTCTTCCCCGGCTACAAGCTGATCTACGGGGCCTTCGCCACCGTGCCGCTGTTCCTGCTGTGGATCTACCTGTCCTGGCTGATCGTGCTGTTCGGCGCCGAGTTGGTCTGCAACCTGTCGTCGACGCGCTTGTGGCGTCACCGGGCGATGCCGCGCCTGCTGGTGATCCTCGGGGTGCTGCGGGTGTTCTTCGATCGCCAGCGCCACGGCCTGCCGACGCGCCTGGCGCATTTGCATCGCGCCGGCTGGCTGCTGCCGGAAGACGAGTGGGAAGAGGTGCTGGACTTCCTCGAGGCGGAACAACTGGTGTGCCGGGCTGGCTCGACCACGGCGGCCTGGGTGTTGTGTCGCGACCTGGGCAGCTACAGCCTGCATCACCTGCTCAATCGCAGTCCCTGGCCGCTGCCGTGCCTGGAGGCATTGCCGGCGGAGCTGGACGAGCCCTGGTACCCGGAATTGCGAAGCACGCTCGAGCGCTATCAGTCTGATCGCCAGGAGCTTTTTGGCGACAGCCTGGCGAAATGGTTGAAGCCGTCACATTCCGAGTGACGTAAAACGTCAGTTTTCGGCGTTTCTGATGCTTGGCAATCGCTTTCGCCATGACAGGACGCGTCATTCTGCGCTGTTTCAGAATTGGCATGCTTCTGGCTACAGGGGAAACAGGACATAGACGTCCTTCAGAAGTTCCCCTCAAGGCCAGTAGATTCCATGAAAAAAGACCAGAACAACGTAGTACACCTGCACCAGCGCGATCTGACGAGCGCCCTGGAGCGGCTGAATAGAATCACTGGTCTGCACTTCAGCAGCTGGCCTGAATCGCTGCTGCCGTCGGTAGCGCCCGAGGTTGTCGAGCCGAGCGCCGTTGCACCGGCCGATATCGCCCCGGTGCGTCAGCTGGGCTGATGCTTCAGTAGCTGGTGGCCAGAGGGCGAGCGCCGCTTGCCTGCTGTTCCACGGCCTGCATGAAGACCTCTTCGGCGATCACGCGCGACAGCGCGACCGCCGCGCGCAGCTTGATCTGCGCATCCTCGATCCGCTGGGAGAACGGCAAGCGCACCACGGCTGAAAGCAGGATGCGGCTCTGCTTGTTCACCGTGCCGTGATCGATCACCACCTCGCGCAGGCGCTCGCCATCGCGATAACTGACCAGCAGTGTCACCGGCAGATCCGCCACCCCTGGCAGATGCAGCCAGGCCGCCACGTTGAAGTCCGCCAGACGCCCTCCATTGGCCGCATTGGCCGGCCGCGCGCTGGCGACGATATGGCTGGGCACCTTGCTGACAAGCTGATCTGTAGGCTGCATCGGGCTGTCCTGTCGATGAAGGGGGCGGCGTACGTGGCGCCGGCCGCGTTCTGAAGGTCGCTGGGTATTGGCGAGCGGAAGTCGTCCCGAGAGTCAGAACGAACGTTCGAATTATAGAAAGGTGGAGTCGGACGATTCCGGGCCTACTGCTGATCTTGCCTGTGAACCCTCTCCCAATTCCGACAATCAGGCCAGACGAAGAGGGTGGCGAGCTACCAGTGGCGTTCCCAGGTTGGCCGGCGGTAGCGGCAAGATGGTCTGGTTGTCGAAGCTGGCCAGTTGCAGCCAGAGATTCTCGCCCTCGACGAACTGGCCCTGTGTGACCCAGAGCCCGTGGTACCAGCCGTTGCCCGGTTCCGGGGTGCTCTGCAGCACGCCGGGGTGACGCTGGGCGTCAGGGGCGCGGCGTAGCCATACCGGCCGCGGCAGGCCCTTGAGGTAGCGCAGGCCCAGGTGCAGGCCGTCGCTGTTGAGGTGGCGCCAGCGCACCACGGCGAGCGTGGCGGTGGTGCCGTTGCCAGGGATCAGCAGCAATTGGCCGACCGGGAAACTGCCATTCTGCTGGCCGGCACAGAGGATGCGCGCCCCTCCGGCGCTGGCGTCCATCAGCGCCGCTTCCAGGCACGGGCTGGCGCTGCTGTCGAGCAGGTGACGCTGGATGGCGGCGAGACCGACCACGACGCGGCACGTGCCGCTCTGTTCGGAGCGTTCGTGGCGGCGCGTCTGATGGCCCAGCCAGTGGTGGCGAACGCGCTCCAGCAGCGCACCCTGGTCCAGCCGGCGCAGTGGTGCCGGATCATGCAGGGCGATCAGCAGCGCGCCCAGCTCCAGGCGGCGCAGTTGATCAGGCGGAGCGTTGGCGGCCTGGTCGGCGGCCAGGCAAGGCTGGTCGGAGCCCAGGTCGAGGACGAAACCATCCTGTTCCTCCTCGTCCCACGGCAGCAGCCGGCCCAGCGCCGCCAGTGGCGCCAGGGCGCTGAACAGTTGCGGAGCTTCGCCTTCGGTGAGGTGGAAAGGGTTGCTCAGGGCCAGCAGCAGGATCTGCTGGTAGAGGCCACGCAGGGTGCCGGCAGGTACCGGGTCGAAGGCGGCCGCAACCGGTTCGTCCAGGCAATCCTGATGCTCGCCGATCCAGTACAGCAGGTGGCTGTCGCGCCACAGGCTGCCCGGCGGCTGCTGGTATTGCTGGTAATGGCGCAGCAGGGCCTGGGCGAGAAAATGCTGGGCCATGTACAGGCACCAGGCCATGTGCGGGCGCGAGGGCTTATGGCCATGCAGTATCTGCAGCAGCAGGCGCTTGAAGCCGGCGGCCAGTTCCGCGCAGAAGTGCACGAAGATCGCCGGCGGCGTTCTTTCCAGGCGGACCAGCCGTTCGTAATGCCGGTATTCTTCGCTCAGGCTTTGCAGGGCGCGTTGTCTTTCCAGTAAGGTCAGCGCGCATCGGTTGAGGCGGAACAGCGTGCCGAGAGCCTTTTGCAGGCCTTCCTGCAAGGGCTGGTGACGCGATTCCAGGAGCCCGGCCGCCAGGTTGCTCATGGCCTCGGCGTCCTCTTCGAGGATGTCCGGCACCTCCAGGCGCAAGGCATCGAGCATCATGACCACCCCGCATACACGAGGATTGAAGGCATGGGAGTGCGGCTCCGTATTGTGATGGGCTTGATCGCCGGCCTGATCCTGGCCGGCTGCTCGGCGGACTATGGCACCGATCAGCATGGACAGAAAGTACCCGCTGCCGAGGTAGATGGCCAGTGGCTAGTTATCAATTACTGGGCGGAGTGGTGCGCACCCTGCCGCAAGGAAATCCCCGAGCTCAACGGGCTGGCCGAACAGGGCAAGTCCCAGGGCTTCCGCGTGCTGGGGGTGAACTTCGATGGCCTGCGTGACGCCGAGCTGGCGAAGGCCTCCCAGGACCTGGGCGTGCAGTACACCGTGCTGGCCGACGACCCGGCGCCGCGCTACCAGTTGCCGCGCAGCGAAGCGCTGCCTGTAACCTACATCATCGATCCTGAGGGCAAGATGCGCGAGCAGTTGCTCGGCGAGCAGACCGCCGCCGGCCTGCAGGCGCGCCTGAGCGCATTGCGCGAGGAGAAGCGGTAGATGGCCAGGATCTGTCTGCACGGCTACATCAGCGGCAAGGTACAGGGCGTTTATTACCGGCAGAGTACCCAGGAACAGGCCGACAGCCTGGAGATCGATGGCTGGGTGCGCAACCTCGATGACGGTCGCGTGGAGTTGCTGATCGAAGGCGAGGAAGAGGCTGTTCGCGAGCTGGAGAAGTGGCTGGCGCGCGGGCCGGTAAAGGCCAAGGTGGCGGCGGTGGAACTGCAGCCGATGACGCCTCAGGGCATCACCGGCTTCATTGTGCGCGGCTAGGCGTCAGTTGCTGGCGCCGGGGTCTGCGGCCAGGCGACCGGCGTCGGTCATCAGGCTGTGGAGGAATTCCTTCTGCAGCTCCGGATCGTTGCGGGTCAGCTCGATCAGGCTCTGTTCCAGCTCGCTCGCTTCCTCTTCCAGGCCGAGGTCGGAGAGGCGTTTCACGCGGTGCACCCAGTGGTGCACATCGTCACCTTCCAGGTCGTCGTAGATCAGCGCGTGGGCTTCCTGCAGCTTGCCGCGCAGCGAGCGGCTGATCATCAGGCTGGCGTCGGCGCGGGTGTCGTCGGACGGGTCCTGGACGCTGAACTGCAGGCGACCGATGCGGCTGACCTCGTCGTCGCTGAACGGGCCTTCCAGCAGGTTCAGGCGCAGCACGCCATGCCGGTCGGTGAGCAGCTCCTGGGAGTTCTTGCCGGCGGTGACGGTCACCGGGCGCTCCGACCAGGGCAGGCTGGAGTACTCGGTGCGCTTGTCGCGCTGCTTCTCGTCGATCGATGCCAGGTTCTGCTCGGCGCGGCCGTTGGACTGCACGTTCATGAACGGATTCATGCCGTCGATGCCGTAGCGGATCCAGCCGCGGGTGACGCTTTCGGGCAGGTTGCCGAGGGCGAACACGTTGACCACGTTGGCGCCGATGCCGGCGACGAAAGCCACGACGCCCAGCGGCATTTCGTAGCTCTTGCGCCAGCCCTGGTAGGGCGTATAGCGGTCGTAGCGGCGGGTGACCTCGAACTCGGTGACTTCGAAGGTCTTCTGTTCCTGCACGCGGATGCGACGTTGCGGCAACTCCAGGACGCCCGGAGTGCCGACATCGATCTGCAGGCTGTGGTCGAGCAGTTTGCGCTCGACCCGCTCTTCATGCTCGCTGCGTTGCGGCAGCTGGTTGGCGCAGCCGCTCAGCAGAAGGCTGCCGCACAGGGCGGCAGCCACGAGGCTGGTGGTACTTCGGGTGGACATCGCTCTGCTCAGTTGCGGATCTTGGCCGTGATGAAGGCTTGCAGGTCGGACAGGGCGACAGGCTGCGACTCGGCGTCACGGCGGCCCTTGTACTCCAGGGTGCCTTCGTCCAGGCCGCGCTCGCTGACCACGATGCGGTGCGGGATGCCGATCAGCTCCATGTCGGCGAACTTCACGCCGGGGCTGGTCTTCTTGTCGCGGTCGTCCAGCAGCACTTCGAAGCCGGCGGCGGTGAGGTCCGCGTAGAGCTTGTCGGTAGCGGCGCGTACGGCTTCGTTCTCGTACTTCATCGGCACGATGGCGATCTGGAAGGGCGCCAGGGCAGCCGGCCAGAGGATGCCGCGGTCGTCGTAGTTCTGCTCGATGGCGGCGGCGACCACGCGGGACACGCCGATGCCGTAGCAGCCCATGATCAGGGTGACCGGCTTGCCGCTCTCGCCCAGTACGGAAAGCTTCATCGCTTCGCTGTACTTGGTGCCGAGCTGGAAGATGTGGCCGACTTCGATGCCGCGACGGATGATCAGGCTGCCTTTGCCGTCCGGGCTCGGGTCGCCTTCGACAACGTTACGCAGGTCGGCGACTTCCGGTACCGGCAGATCGCGTTCCCAGTTCACGCCGAAGTAGTGCTTGTCGTCGACGTTGGCGCCGGCGGCGAAGTCGCTCATCAGGGCGACGGAGCGGTYGATGATGCAGGGCAGCGCCAGGTTCAGCGGGCCGAGGGAGCCAGGAGCGGCGCCGATGGCAGCCTTGATGTCGGCTTCGCTGGCCATCTGCAGGGGGCTGGCCACCAGCGGGTGGTTGCCGGCCTTGATCTCGTTGAGTTCGTGGTCGCCACGAACCACCA
>NZ_JASMRU010000014.1 GCF_030462585.1 Pseudomonas sp. CAN1
TCAAGCTGCTCAACGACACGGTCACCGCGTACCAGCGCTCGCTCAAGCTCACCGAGAACCAGTACAACGCCGGCATCGTCACCAAGGCCGACGTTGCCCAGGCGCGCACCCAGCTCAAGAGCACCGAGGCCCAGGCCATCGACCTGAAGTACCAGCGTGCGCAGCTGGAGCACGCCATCGCGGTGCTGGTCGGCGTGCCGCCGGCGCAGTTCTCCCTGGCCGCCGTGGACGGCGTGCCGAACCTGCCGGCGGTGCCGGCACTGTTGCCGTCGGAAATACTCCAGCGCCGCCCGGACGTGGCTTCCGCCGAGCGCCAGGTGATTTCCGCCAACGCCAAGATCGGCGTGGCCAAGGCGGCCTGGTTCCCCGACCTGACCCTCACCGCCGCCGGCGGCTACCGCAGCGGCAGCTTCCAGAACTGGATCGAGACGCCCAACCGCTACTGGTCCATCGGCCCGCAGTTCGCCATGACCCTGTTCGACGGCGGGCTGATCGCCTCCCAGGTCGAGCAGGCCGAGGCGAGCTACGACCAGACCGTGGCCAGCTACCGGCAGACCGTGCTCGACAGCTTCCGCGAGGTCGAGGACTACATGGTCCAGCTCAAGGTGCTGGAAGAGGAAAGCGGCGTGCAGCAGGAAGCGCTGGACTCCGCCCGCGAGGCGCTGCGCCTGACCACCAACCAGTACAAGGCCGGCACCATCGACTACAGCAACGTGGTCACCACCCAGACCAGCGCGCTGTCCAACGAGCGCACGCTGCTGACACTGACCGGCAGTCGATTGACCGCCAGCGTGCAATTGATTGCGGCGTTGGGCGGTGGCTGGGATGCGGCGAAGATCGCCGAGGAAGGGCAGGCGCAGCGGGACTGACGCGGAGTCAGTCCTCGTGCAGGGCGCTCAGGGGGATGCGGAAGCGGTTCTCGCCGTCCAGTGAGCGAATGCCGCGCGGCTGCACGGTGCTGACCAGCACCGTGCCGTCCAGGCGCTCCAGCACTTCGCAGGCAATGCGCCCGCTGGCGGGCAGGCGACCATCGTCCGGGCCGTGGATGACCGCCGAGCGCCTTTTCAGGAAGCGCCAGTCGCGGCCGTCGGCATCGATCAGCCGGCACTCGGCCCAACCGGGGAAGCACTCTTCGGTGTAACGGATGATCTCGACCTGGATGCCGGGCATCACGAGCCTCTTGCGGATGGATGTCAGCCGTTGAAACGGCGTGCGGTGGTGAAGCTGCGTTCCCAGTAGCGATTGTCCAGGGAATCCTGGCGAATGCGACCGCCGCTGCTGGGGGCGTGGATGAACTGGTTGTTGCCGATGTAGAGCCCGACGTGGCTGACGTTGCCGCGGCCGTTGCGGTTGAAGAACACCGCGTCGCCGGGTTTCAGCTGGTCGCGGTGGATGCGCAGGCTGTCGCTGTCGATCATCTCGCCGGTGGTGCGCGGCAGCTTCATGCCGGCCTCGGTGCGGAACAGGTAGACCAGCAGGCCGCTGCAATCGAAACCGCTGGCCACCGTGGTGCCGCCGAAGCGATAGGGCACGCCGATCAACTCCTGGGCGCGAGCGACCACTCGGGTGTTGCTGCCCGACTTGGCCCGGTGCAGAGCGGCGGCCTTGGGCGCTGCCTTGGCGCTCAGGTGCTGGCGCACGTTATTGCGATTGACGACTTTGCCTTGAGAGGCGCGCGCGAGCTTCGCACTGGCTTTAGGGGTGTGGGTGCTCTTCGTCTCGCGGGCTTCGACCGCCGTAACGGAAAGCGTGAGCAGCAGTGCGGTGCTCAGGATGATCAGGGGACGCATTTGGGGTACATCGGGGAAACGGGCTGGTTAATGGGGGCGCTATCTTAGAAACCTCGTTGAAAGAATTGACGTGGGAATGATGCAAATGCCGGTAGGCATTTTCTGATTGGACGGTGAGCGGTGACCCGCCGGCGAAATCGCGTCCGTTCAGCCGCTGAATCGGCGCGCCGTGGTGTAGCTGCGCTGCCAGTAGCTGTTGTCCAGCGAGTCGATGCGAATGGTCTTGCCGGTACTGGGTGCGTGGATGAAGCGGTCGCCGCCGATGTACAGGCCCACGTGGCTGGTGGCGCCTTCGCCGTTGTGGTTGAAGAACACCGCGTCGCCGGGTTGCAGTTCGTCGCGGTCCACCTGGTTGTGGCGCTGGGCGATCATCGAGGCGGTGGTGCGTGGCAGCTTGCGATCGGCGATGCTGCGATAGAGGTAGACCAGCAGGCCGCTGCAGTCGAAACCGTCTTCCTCGGTCTGGCCACCCCAGCGATACGGCGTGCCGATCAGCTCGTGGGCGCGGGCGACGATGCGCGAGGTATCCACCGGGCTGAAGCGTCGCCGGCCTTCGTTGCGCAACTGGGCAATGGTGGTCGAGCGCTCGCGCAGCCGGGAAATCTGCACGGACTCCACCTTGCGTCGGACGCTGGCGGGGCGTGCTGTCGCGCTGGCGGCGGGGAGGAAGGTCCGGTCGATGGCCGAAGCCTCGTAGCGACGCCAGTCCGGGGCATCCAGCTCGTCGGCCAGCGCGAACGGCGCCGCCAGGGTGCAGAGCAGGTAGAAGGGAATCCAGCGGAGAGGGCGCACGTCGAGTCACCTCAGGGTGAACAGGGAAGACGGGCGCCATCCTAGAAATGGCTAGGGAAATGCTATGTAGGAAGATTCCACATGGAATGAAGGACGATTCCACGGTGGATGACTGGTCATCTGGCCACGCACTGAAAGCGATGGCTCAGCGCGCGAACAGCTGGCTGATGTCCTTGAAGGCCTTGAACTCCAGGGCATTGCCGCAGGGGTCGAAGAGAAACAGCGTGGCCTGCTCGCCCACCTGGCCCTGGAAGCGCACATGGGGCTCGATGACGAACTGCGTGTTGCGTTCGCGCAGGCGTTGGGCAAGTCGCTCCCAGTCCTCCCAGGGCAGCACCACGCCGAAATGCGGCACCGGCACATCGTGGCCGTCCACCGCATTGGTGTGTGCCGCCTCCTGGCTGGCAGTGCGCGGGTGTTCGTGGATCACCAACTGGTGACCGAAGAAGTCGAAGTCCACCCATTGCTCGCTGCTGCGGCCTTCGGCGAGGCCGAACACTTCGCCGTAGAAACGTCGCGCAAGGGCCAGGTCGTAGACCGGAATAGCCAGGTGGAAAGGCGATAGTGCCATGGACGGGCTCCCTGTCAGATCAGGCGGGTACGCTCAGTAGCCGGGTGATGGTGGCCTTGGCCGCATTCATCTCGCCCTCGCGCGCCAGGCGGGTGAAGTCCAGCAGAGCGTGTTCATGCTCGGCGAGCTCGTCGAGGATGTCGCGGTCATCGTCGTCGCCCTCGATGGCCAGGCAGTCGTAGCGCTCGACATAGGGCTCCACCAGCACTTCGAGCTTCTCCAGGGTCTGCGGCCAGTCCAGTCCCAGCCAGTCCATCGCGCGCTGGCGGCCCTGCTGGGCTGCGTGCGCGGTGTCGCCCAGCGGCAGGCCATGGCGCTGCAGCAGGCGTGCCATGCGCAGGCCGGTCTGGCGCTCCAGGCGCGCCAGCAGGAGCATGGATGAAGCGCCTTCGGGCAGTTGCTCGGCCAGGCCGAGGAAGAAGTTCTCGCCGCGGACTTCGCCCAGGTAGGCGGCCTGCAGTTCATTGGCTTGTCGGTGCATGCGTCGGTCCCCCTTTGCTGAATGGGACCAGCCTAGACGAAGTGTGCCGGGCATCGAACCCGGCATGTCGTGTCTGGGCCAGAACGGGTCGCTCAGCGTTCGAAGCCGTACTCGCGCTCGACCCGGCTGATGCGCACGCGGAAGGTGCTGTACCAGTCGCTGCGCCCCGCCTGCTGGGCGGCGCGATGCTCGGACTGCTGCTTCCACTGGCGGATGGCGGCTTCATCGCGCCAGTAGGACACGGTGATGCCCAGGCCGTCTGCGCCACGGGCGGACTCGACGCCGAGGAAGCCGTCCTGCTGCGCGGCCAGCTCCAGCATGCGTTCGGCGGTGACGCCGTAGCCTTCGTCCAGCTCCGTGCGCAGGGAGGTAAAGGTCACGGCGTAATAGGGTGGTCGTGGCGTACTGGCAATCATGCGGGGCTCCCGGTGCGGCTGCGCTCTTGACTGGACTGATGGCGGAAGGCGGCGGACAGCAGCGCTTCGGCCAGCGGCACGGCGATGCCGGCCAGGGCCTTGCGCTCCGGCTGGAACAGGGTGGCGAGGAAGAACGGGTGATCGGTGGCTTCCAGGGCGCGGATGCTGCCGTCCTCGCCATGGGCGCAGGCGCGCAGGGAACTGCCGAACAATTCCTCCTGGAAGTCCGGGTTCACCCCATAGCTGCAGCGGTAGCCTTCGCGGATTTCCGGCAGCCCATAGATGGCCGCCAGGTGTGAGCCGGGGGCCAGGCTGATGGTCTCGCTGACTTCCACCAGCGAGCAGGGCAGGGCCTGCACCACCGCTCGCTTCGCCTCCGGGTCCATCTCGGCGTGGGCCGCGTCACTCCAGCCCAGGACATGGCGGGCGCGCTCCAGCAGGGCGTGCTGGAAACCACCACAGGTACCAAGGAAGGGCACCTGGTTCTCGCGGGCGAAGGTGATGGCGCGCAGGGCGCCGTCGGTGTCCAGGTAGGGGCTGCCGGGAATGCCCCAGAAGCCGGAGTACGCCTGCAGGTCCAGGCCCTGGGCCAGGCGCGGGGTGTCCAGCCAGTCGACCCGCAGCGTCCCCGAATGCGGCAGCAGCGATTGCTGCAGCGCCAGGGGAATGGCCCAGTGGGCGGTGACGCGACTGTCGCGGTCGCCGATCAGTCCTATGCGCAGTGCCTTGCGACGTTTTCCCATCCTCTTGTCTCCCCGGCATCAAGGCCCATTGGCGGGCCCATGGGCAGCAATTTATAGTTGCGCGGGCGCAATCGAAAATGGGCGATTGCGCAACCTTGGAGTGCGTCTATGCAATACCGTCTGGAATACGCCGATCTCGCCCTGGTGCTCGCGCTGGTGCGTGGCGGCAGCCTGGCCCGTGCCGCCGAATTGCTCGGTGTAGACGTGTCCACGGTGTTCCGCGCGGTGCGCCGGCTGGAGAAGGCGCTGGGCACCGCGCTGTTCGAGAAGGGCCGCAACGGCTACCTGGCCACCGCCTCGGCGCAACAGCTCGCCACCCAGGCCGAATTGGCCGAGCAGGCGCTGGAAGCGGCGCGGCTGTCGCTGGAGCAGGGGCAGGACGTGCTCAGCGGCACCGTACGCCTGACCTGCTCGGATACCGTGCTGCAGGGCCTGCTGCTGCCGGCGCTGGCGCGTTTCATGAAACGCTATCCGGCGCTGAACCTGGAGCTGACCACCTCCAACGCCTTCGCCAACCTCAGCCGTCGCGATGCCGACATCGCCCTGCGCCTGACCAATGCACCGCCGGAGCATCTTGTCGGACGCAAACTGGGCGAGGTGCATTACGTCCTCTGCGCCCACCGCGACTATCTGGCCGAGCAGGGCGAGCGACCATGGCAGGAGATGAGCTGGATCGCCCCGGACGACTTCCTGCCCGATCACTCCAGCGTCGCCTGGCGCCGCCAGGCCTTCCCGACGGTGCTGCCGGCGTACCGCTGCAACAGCATGCTGTCGGTGCTCGATCTGTGCCGCGCAGGGCTGGGACTGGCTGCACTGCCGGCGTTCCTGCTGCGCCCGGACGACGGGCTGCAGGTGCTGGAACCGGAGCTGCCCGGCTGCAGCATCCATCTCTGGCTGCTGACCCGACCGGACTGCCGCGCGTTGCGGGCAGTGGTGACGCTGTTCGAGGAACTGGCAGGCAGCATCCGCCTGCCTGCCTGAATGCAAAGACCCCGCTCGCGAGCGGGGTCTCTGTCATGGGGCGGCGAGGATTCTCTACCAGTGACGGTAGTGACCGCCGTAGTAGCCCGGGCCGTAGTAGCGCGGCGGCCCATAGTAGCGGGGCGGGCCGTAGTAACGCGGGCCTGGCACCACCACCACCGGACGGTAGACCGGCTGGTAGACGGGTTGATAGACCGGCGCCGGCTGGTAGTAGACCGGTGCGGGCGGCGGGTAATAGGCCACTGGTGGCGGCGGAGCGTAATAAGGGGCCGGAGCGGGTTGGGACCCGGCGACCACGGCACCCCCTACTACAGCGCCTACCACGGCGCCGATGGCGGCGGCGTCAGTGTTGCTGTTGGCCATGGCCTGGCCCGCGAGGGCGAAGCTGGCGCAGAGCAGGGCGATCTGGGGGAGTCGGCGAAGCATGATGCACCTCCTGAGGAACCCGGCGAGGATCCCGGTATCTATGAGACATCTGCCCCGGAAGTTTTGTAACGGCTCCGGTGTAAAGGTTGTGTAAATGGCGCCGCGCGGCTCTGCGACGGGCATCGCGCTGCATCAGCTTGCAATACATCCGCCCGCCGCCGTGGCTTTACGGCTGTTAAGGTGGCGCCTTTCGCGTTTTTTCAGCGCTTTTTCGTAGAAGCAGGGAGACCTTTCATGCCCTTGAAGTCCAAGTCCTTGAACCGCGTGCTGCTGCCGTTCTTCGCCGTCGTCGCACTCGCCGGTTGCAGTTCCAAGGATTCCTCGTCCGATGCCGCACAGCCCGCCGCCGCCGATACGCCGGCCATGACCGGCAGTTGTAACGCCAAGGCCGTGCAGTCCATCGTCGGCAAGGTCGTCACCCCGACCCTCACCGAGGAAGCCCGCCGCGACGCCGGTGCCAGCGTCGCCCGTGTACTCACCCCGCACCAGCCGGTGACCATGGAATACAACTCGCAGCGGCTGAACATCGACGTCGACGACAATCAGGTGGTCAAGCAGGTCTCCTGCGGCTGAACGCGCTGTTCGCCAGCCATGAAAAAGCCCCGCCGCTGCGGGGCTTTTTCATGGGCGTCAGTAATTGCGGTGGTTGTGGTTGTTCTGATTGTTCTGGTGGTTCTGGTTCTGGTTCTGGTTCTGGTTCTGGTTCTGGTTCTGGTTGTTCCAGTAGTAGCTCTGTTGCAGCTGGTTCTGAGCCTCCTGGGTCTGATCCAGGCATTCTCCGTAGTTGCTCTGGTCGTGGGCCTGCTGGGCCCGTTGCAGGTGCTGGAAAACCTGCCCCAGGTTGCCGCTGGCACTATCCTGACTGGCTTCGTTGACCTTCGCGTTCAGGCTTTTCAGGTTGCTTTCGCACAGTTGCTGGTTATCGGCGCAGGCCGGCAGGACGACCGCGCAGGCCAGCAGCAGGGCATATCTCTTCATTGACGAAGCTCCATCGTGAGAAAGAGCCGGAAAGTAGTGGGGGGCGCAGCCTGCGGCAACGCTGTGAGCCGATGCCGGGCCGATGGGTGAAGGGTCTGTGACAGTGGTCCCGTGCGGGGTGACGATGGGCAGAAAAAAGCCCCGCCTGGGCGGGGCTTTTCGTGTCCAGCGTCTATCAGCGGTTGGCAGGCTTCTTGATCACGCGCAGGGCCTGGCTGGACTGGTTGACGCACTCCTGATAGTCGCCGGTCTTTTTCGCTGCCTCGGCCTTGGCGATGTACTCATGCACCACATTGACCTTCACGCCGCTCGCGTTGGTGCTGGCGGTCTTGAGGAAGTCGTTGAGCTGCTGCAGGTTGCCGTCGCACAGCGCGCTGTCAGCGAAGGCCGGTACGGAAAACACCATGGCCAGGAGCAGAGCGTACTTTTTCATGCAGGTTCTCCTTGCATTTCGAATGCCGAATCGAAGAAATTCGAAATTACGTTAGCTTGCTAACTATCGACAAGCGTTTACCCCGCGAATTCATTTCATTTCTGACGCTAGTCAGGAAAAGCCCGATCTGCCGTGTCGCTGGTCAGATCGCCGTGAACTTGCGCTCCAGACCCTGACTGCGGAAGTGTTCGATCACGCACTCGACGAACACCCGTGTCTTGGCCGGTAGCAGCTTCTGTGCGGCGTAATAGATCGAGGTGTTTCCCGCATCCACGTACCACTCCGGCAGCACCCGCAACAGGCGGCCGTCGGCGAGGTAGGGAAGGGCGTGCTGCATGCTCACCAGGGTGACGCCCAGCCCCATCAATGCAGCGACGCAGGCAGCTTCCGGGTCGCTGAAGGTCATGCGCTCCTTCAGTGCAATGGGCGCCTGGGCCTGCTGGCGGTTGGTCAGTGGCCAGGGGCGCACGCGGCCGGTCTGCGGCGAGCGGATGCGGATGCCGTCGTGGCTGGGCAGGTCGGACGGGTAGCGGATTGCCGGGCGGCCGTCGAGGTAGGCCGGCGAGGCGAGCAGTACCAGGTGTGCCGGGCTCAGCTTGCGCGCGACGACGCCGGGCGGCAGCTCGAAGCCGCCGCCGATGGCGGCGTCGAAGCCTTCGGCGATGAGGTCGACCTGGCGGTTGTCGAAATGCCAGTCGGGGCGGATCGCCGGATAGCGCGTCAGGAAGTCGCCAAGCAGCGGCAGGATGTAGTCGCGGCCGAACACCAGCCCCATGCTCACCTTCAGCGCGCCGCTGGGCTGGCCGTCGGCGCTGGACAGATTGGCGATGGCGCCCTGCAGGCTGGCCAGGCCGCCGCTGGCCTCGTCGAGAAATCGTTCGCCGGCCTCCGTCAGGGTCAGGCTGCGGGTACTACGCTGGAACAGCCGCACGCCCAGGTTGTTCTCCAGCCGCGCCACGTTCTTGCTCACCGCCGCCGGGGTCAGCCCCAGGCGGCGCGCGGCGGCGGCGAAGCTGCCGGCTTCGGCGCTGCGGACGAAGCATTCGATACTGATCAGGCTTTCCATGGGTGGTATTCCGGACGTTTGGTATCGACTGAATATAGCGATTACTGGCTACCGAGTAATGAGTCTGCGAGGGAAACTGGCCCCGTCGAACTTACTCCCCCACTCAATTCCTGGAGACACGCAATGACCACCACTCAATCCCTCGCCGGCAAAGTCGCTTTCGTACAGGGCGGTTCCCGCGGCATTGGCGCCGCCATCGTGCAACGCCTGGCCCGTGAAGGCGCCGCCGTGGCCTTCACCTACGTCAGCTCGGCGCAGAAGGCCGAAGACCTCGCCGCCAGCATCGAAGCCGCCGGCGGCCGTGCCCTGGCGCTGAAAGCCGATAGCGGTGACGCCACTTCGGTACAACAGGCCATCGACACCGCGGCCCAGCGCCTGGGCGGCATCGACATCCTGGTGAACAACGCCGGCGTGCTGGCCATCGCCCCGGTGGAAGAGTTCAGCCTGGAAGACTTCGACCGCACCCTGGCGGTGAACGTACGCAGCGTCTTCGTCGCCACCCAGGCCGCCGCGCGGCACATGGGGCAGGGCGGGCGCATCATCACCATCGGCAGCACCAACGCCGACCGCATGCCCTTCGGTGGCGGCGCGGTGTACGCCATGAGCAAGTCGGCCATCGTCGGCCTGACCAAGGGCCTGGCCCGTGACCTCGGCCCGCGCGGCATCACCGTCAACAACGTGCAGCCCGGCCCGGTGGATACCGACATGAACCCCGCCGACAGCGATTTTGCGGCGTCCCTGATGGACCTGATGGCGGTCGGCCGTTACGGCCGCGCGGAAGAAATCGCCGCCTTCGTCGCCTATCTGGCCGGCCCGGAAGCGGGCTACATCACCGGGGCGAGCCTGACCATCGACGGCGGCTTCGGCGCCTGATCGACTCTTGATAAAGCAGCGCGGCCGGGCTCAGGCCCGGTCGCGGCTCTGGATGTTCCAGTGTCCGGCAGTGCCGGCGAGTTTTTCCGAAAGCATCTCCACCTGTTCGTAGAGACGCAGGGTGAGCCAGTAGAAACCCTGCTTCTCGAAGGAGTCGGTGAGGTTGTGCGGCCGCGCTGGCAGGCTGTCCAGGCCCTGGCAGGCCTGCACCAGCTTGCTGGTGCGACTGAACTTCAAGGCATGGGCCGATTGCAGCAGCAGGCGGCCGATGATCTGCCGGTGGGCGTCGAGGCTGGCCGGCACCGGTTCTATCTCCCCGGCCTCGGCGGTGAACTGCCGCGAGGCGATCAGCGATTCCAGGGTGCCCATGATCGCGCGGTGGATGCGCTGCAGCAGCTCTAGCTCGCGCAGCGGCATGCCGGTCTCCCGCGACACCGGCCCCAGGTGCGCACGCGAAGCCACCAGACGATGGTCCAGCTCCTCCAGTTGGCGAGCGAAGTGCTCGGCGGTGAAGTCCTGGTTGGACGACAGCTGCCCGTACATCCGCGCGCAGGCCCGCAGGTTGTCCGAGAGCAGGTAGCGCCAGACGTAGACCGCGCGCAACGGGTAGATCTGCGAGAACAGCAGCGCCACCGCGACGCCGATCAGCACATTGGCCGAACGCCACAGGCCTTCGGTGAAACCGGTCTCGCCGGGGCCGGCGACGATGCACATGGTGATCCCCGCCAGCAGCGCCACGTAGCCGGGCCGGCGGATCGCATAGAAGGCCGAAGCAGCGCCCAGCACCGACATGGCCAGGTAGGTGAGAGTCAGCGAGCGGGTCTGGTCGTAGATCGCGATGACGCAAAGCCCGAGCCCGGCGCCCGCCAAAGTTCCGAGTACCCGCTCGTAGGACTTGCCGCGAATCGTCCCCTGGTGCACCAGCCCGCCCATCACCACCAGCACCGTCACCGAGGCCCACAGGCCGTGGGGTAGCTGCAGCGCGCTGGTCAGTAGCATCGAGGCGAGCAGCGCCAGGCCCACGCGCACGCAGTGGATCCAGGCGGCGTAGCGGTAACGGGTGTAAGGGTTGGCCAGGCGGCGGAAGGGCAGGCTGAGGATTGACGGATGCTTCGCCAAGGGAAGCGGCTCCTGTGCGGGCGGTGGCGATGCAGCAAGACTAGCCCCTCCCGGCCGGGAGGGGCGGCTTTGGGTCAACCTTGCGGCGATTGATGGGCGACGAAGTAGTAGTCGCGCGAACCGACCCGGAAGCGCTGCAGGACCAGCAGCGGAGGCTGCGGCGCCGATGCGCTTTCCAGCAGGGCAACGTGCTGTTGCGACTGCAGCAGGTAGGCCAGCAGCTCTTCGTTGCTCTGCAGCTCGGGCAGCACGCTGCGGGTATAGAACACGCTGGCTCCGGCCAGGCGCTCGCTGGGCTGGAACAGGGTGACCTGGCGTCCCTGGCTCTGATACTGGCGAATCTGCTCGCTCATGGGCAGGAAGGATCCACGTTGGTCGGCACGTGGTACGCCCCACTGGGCATAAGCCAGGTAGCTGGCCGGCACCAGCAGGGCCAGGCCCAGCCCCAGGCGGCGCGCCCAGAGGCGCGGGTTGCCGTGCCGCTCGCGCCAGCGTTGCCGAAGATCCAGGGCACATGCCGCGGCGATTACTGCGGCTGCCGGCGCCAGTGAGGTGAGATAGACCATGCGCTTGCTGGAGGCGAGGGTCAGCAGGGCGAACTGCGCGGCCAGCCAGAGGTAGAAGAACAGCAGGTAACGGTCGCTGGCCACACGTTTGCGCAGGCGCCACAGCCCCAGGTAGAGCAGCAGGTTCCAGGGCAGGAAGGCCTCGGGCAGGCGCGCCAGGTAGTAGTAGAAGGGTTCGTAGTGTCCGGCCTCGGTGAACGAGCCGTCGAAACGCCCGACGCTGTTGGTCAGGAGGATTTCCCTGAGGGCCGCGCTGCCGCCATCGCGGTAGAGGAACAGCAGCCAGATCAGCAATGGCACCAGGCCCAGCAGCGTCCACAGCAGCGGACGGAGCCAACTGGCGATAGCGAGGCGTCGTTGCGCGATGCTGTCCCAGCACAGGCAGGCGAAAATCACCACGCCGGGCAGCGCCAGGCCCAGCACGCCCTTGGTCAGCGTGGCGATGCCGATGCCGACGGCAAACCCCAACCAGTGCCGAAGGCGACCCGGTGGTTCGAGCCACGCCTGCAGATACGACAGCAGCGCCAGTGCCACGCCAAGGGCAAGCAGGGCGTCCTCGCCCACCTGGCGGACGTTGCCCCAGAAGCTCGCGAGCGTCATCAGCAGCAGTGCCGCCAGCAGCGCCAGTCCGGGAGAGAGGCTGACGCGGCGCAGTACGCCATAGAGCAACAGGACGCAGAACAGGCCGGAGAAGGCCGAAGTCAAACGCGCGGCCAGTGGCGTGGGGCCGAACAGATGGAGGGCGGTGACGTCCAGCCACAGGCTCAGCGGCGGTTTTTCCAGGAACGGCATGCCGTTCAGGCGCGGCGTCACCCAGTCGCCCTCCAGGTACATCTGCATGGCGATGCCTGCCACTCGTGGCTCGGTGGATTCCTGCAGTTGGTGGTTGCCTAGTCCGAAGAAGAACAGGAGGCCGCCGAGTAGGAGCAGTACTAGGAAGTGGCGGGAAAGAGACATGGAAATTTCCGTCGGATATCAGAAAAAGCCTGCTGATTCAGGCGACATTTGAGTCATGCGGAATGAATGTCCGCGGTGCTTCACTGCGGCGAAATTTCAACCGCTGTTCCCTGTGAGGCTGCCATGTCCGTCAATTCGTCCCGTTCAACAATCCGGGCGCCGCGCCGAAGAAGCCTGCGCATCCTGCTGCTGATCGGTGTTGTGGGGTTGGCGGTGCTGGCCAGCCTGCTCGGCTTCGTTGCCCTCGTTCCGCCGCCACCCTATACGCCGCTGGTGGGACAGAACGCGTCCCAGGTCAGCCTGTTCGCGCTGGGCGACCAGGGCACCGGGGGCCTGCAGCAATGGCGCGTGGCCAAGGGCATGGAGCGCATCGCCGAGCGCGAGGGCGGCGTGAACATGGCCGTCCTGCTGGGTGACAACTTTTACGGCAAGGACCTCTCGGGGATCGACGATTTTGCCTGGCAGCTGAAATTCGAGCGCGTTTATCACGGTCGTTGGCTCAGCCAAGTGCCGTTCTATGCGGTGCTTGGCAATCATGACTACCCAGGATCCGCCAGCGTTGAACTCGAGTATGGTCGTCGCGGGGTAGGATCGGGCCGCTGGAAGATGCCCGATCCGTACTACACGCAGGATTTTGCTGAAGCCGACGGACGCCCGTTGCTGCGCGTGGTCTTCCTCGATACCTCCCAGGATGTCGCCGGCCTGCAGCGCCAGGCGCAATTCCTCGAGGAGTCCTTCGCCAAGCCAGGGCCGGCGCCGATCTGGAAGATGGTGGTGGCGCACCATGCGATACGCGCCGGCGGTGATCGCGGCGACAACCAGGTGCTGATGGACCTGCTGCTGCCGGCCCTGCAGAAAAGCGCTGTGGATGTCTACCTCTCCGCCCATGAGCACAACCAGCAGCTGATCCTCCACCCAGGCGAGCCGGCCTGGCTGATCTCCGGTGGTGGCGGCAACGACCTCGATGCGACCGGGAGCATCGCGTCCCCGGCGAAATCAACCGATTCCCGAGTGCTGCTGGCCGAACGCCGCCACGGATTTGCCCGACTGGCTTTCACCCCGGAACAGTTGCGCGTGGCCTATTACGATGCCGATGGTGGCCAGGAACATCCTTTCACCTGGGCCCGCTCGTGCCCGTGGACGGCCGAAGGTTGCCTGCAGCCCGGTGAAATGGCGCAGATAGCGACGAACAGGGCAACTGGCCAGTAGTAGCCGCCCCTGAGATTTCGCTAAAATCGGGGACTTTTGCGCGCAGTCTTGCAGCCCGCGCCTTGCTTAGCCCGCGCCTTGCTCAGAGAGTCCCCATGCTTACCGGTAGTTACGATCCCTCCCTGGTCCTGATTTCCCTGTGCGTCGCCATGCTGGCGTCCTACACCGCACTGGACCTGGCCGGGCGCATCGCAACCACCCGCGGCTGGCCGGTGCTGCTGTGGATCGGCGGCGGCGGGGTGGCCATGGGCATCGGCGTGTGGTCGATGCACTTCATCGGCATGCTCGCCTTCAGCCTGCCCATCMCGCTGGGCTACGACCTCACCCTGACCCTGCTGTCGCTGGCCATCGCCGTGCTCAGCTCGGGCTTCGCCCTGGCGCTGGTCAGCCAGGATCGCCTGCCGCTCTGGCAATTGCTCTGCGGCGCACTGGCCATGGGCGCCGGGATCAGCTGCATGCACTACCTGGGCATGTACGCGATGCTGATGCAGCCGGGCATCGACTACGACCCGGCGCTGTTCGGCCTGTCCTTGTTGATTGCCGTGGCGGCTTCGGGCGCCGCGTTGTGGATCGCCTTCAAGCTGCGGCAGAACACGCCCTACGTGCGCCTGGCTCGTGGTGGCGCGGCGCTGGTGATGGGCGTGGCCATCGTCGGCATGCACTACACCGGCATGGCCGCCGCGCGCTTCCCCGAAGGCAGCTTCTGTGGCGCCTCTCCCAGCGGGCTGAACAGCGACTGGCTGGCGCTGCTGATCATCATTGTCACCTTGGCGGTGATCGGCATCGCGCTGCTCACCTCGGTGCTGGATGCGCGCCTGGAGTCGCGCACCGCGCAGCTCACCTCGTCGCTGGCGCAGGCCAACCAGGAGCTGACCCAGCTGGCCCTGCACGACAACCTCACGCGCCTGCCCAACCGCATCCTGCTGGAAGACCGCATCGAACAGATGATCGGCAAGGTGCAGCGCAACGGCGGGCATTTCGCGCTGATGTTTCTCGACCTCGACGGCTTCAAGCCGGTCAACGATGCCTTCGGCCACCACGTCGGCGACCTGCTGCTCAAGTCGGTGGCCCTGCGCCTGCGCGACAGCCTGCGCAGCGAAGACACCGTGGCGCGCATCGGCGGCGACGAGTTCGTGGTGCTCGCCGAGCTGGCCGAAGCCGAGGACGCGGTGACCGTCGCCGGCCAGCAGATCAGCCTGCTGGCCCAGCCGTTCCAGGTGGCCGGGCAGGAGCTGCGCATTGCCGCCAGCATCGGCATCGTGGTCTACCCCGGCGACGGTGCCAGCCAGCACGAACTGCTGCGCAATGCCGACGCGGCGATGTACCACGCCAAGGGCAACGGCAAGAACGGCTATAGCTTCTTCGAGCAATCGATGAACACCAACGCGCGCAATCACCTGCAGCTGCTGCACGACCTGCGCGCCGCGCTGGATCGCCGCGAGTTCGTCCTGCACTACCAGCCCAAGTTTTCCGCCAGCGGCGAGCCCATCGGCGCCGAGGCGCTGCTGCGCTGGCAGCATCCGCAGCGCGGTCTGCTGATGCCCGACACCTTCATCGCCCTGGCCGAGCGCACCGGGCTGATCATCCCCATCGGTGACTGGGTGCTGGACGAGGCCTGCCGGCAGATGCGCCTGTGGTACCTGCAGGGCCGCGAAAGCTGGCGGGTGGCGGTGAACCTGTCGGCGCTGCAGTTCTGCCATGCCGCGCTGGTGGATTCGGTGGCCGACGCACTGGAACGCCACCAGTTGCCGGCGCGCTGCCTGACCCTGGAAATCACCGAGACCACCGCCATGCGCGACGCCGACTCCAGCCTGGAAATCCTCGGCAGGCTGTCGGACATGGGCGTTGACCTGTCCATCGACGATTTCGGCACTGGCTACTCCAGCCTGCTTTATCTGAAGCGCCTGCCGGCCAATGAGCTGAAGATCGACCGCGGCTTCGTCCGCGACCTGGAGCAGGACAGCGACGACGCCGCCATCGTCTCGGCCATCGTTGCCCTCGGCCAGGCGCTGGATTTGCGCATCGTCGCCGAAGGCGTGGAAACCTCCGGCCAGCAGAGCTTCCTCACCCGCCTGGGCTGCGATTCGCTGCAGGGTTTCCTGCTCGGCAAGCCGGTGCCGGCCGAGCAGTTCCTCGATAGCCTGACTGCCCCGGCCTGATCCTCAGGCCTCTGCGGGTAGCGCGGCCAGCTGCGTGCACAGGTCGCGCAGCTGCTCGCACAGGCTGCGCCCGGCGCTGCCCAGTTCCGGGCGCGCGTAGAGCGCCAGCTCCAGCCCCTCGATCGGCGCGAAGCCGTCCTCGGCGCTCAGCACGCGGTGGCCTTCGTGGCGCCCACGCAGGGGCAGCAGGCTGACGCCCATGCCGGCCGCCACCGCCGCTGAAAGACTTGCCAGGCTGGCGCTGCTGTAGCTGATGCGCCAGCGCCGACCGCTGGCTTCCAGGGCGTGGATCATCTCCTGGCGGTACAGCGCGCCCAGCGGGAACACCACCAGCGGCAGCGGGTCACGCGCGGCGGCGGGGGTGGCGGCGCTGTCCTGCCAGGCCAGCGGTTCTGGCCAGTGGGCGAGGCAGTCGCTGTCAGCACCCCATTGCTTGACCAGCGCCAGGTCTAGCTCGCCGCTGCGGTACTGGCGCAGCAGTTCCTGGCTGAGGCCGCTGGAGACTTCCAGGCGCAGCCGTGGACGCTCGGCGCTGAAAGCGGCCAGCAGCGGCATCATCCGTTCGCCGGCGAAGTCCTCCGGCATGCCCAGGCGCAGCACGCCCTCGCTGTGCTCGCTGCTCAGCGCCTCGCGCGCCTCCGAGCCCAGTTCGAGGATGCGCCGCGCGTAGCCCAGCAGCTGCTCGCCCTGTTCGGTGGGCAGCACCTGGCGCTGGCTGCGGTCCAGCAGGCGGCAGTCCAGGCTCTGCTCCAGGCGCAGGATCTGCTGGCTGACGGTGGACTGGGTGAGATGCAGCAGTTCGGCCGCGCGGGTGAAGTTGCCGGCGTCCACCACCATCACGAAGCTGCGCAGCAGGTTGGGGTCGAGCATTGTGTTTCCCACTGAAAGTCATGTTTCTATTTAATTTCAGCATAGAACATCCCTTCGTCATACTGGCGGCGTTGATTCGAGGCACGACAGCCATCACGGGGGAGCGCCCATGGACATGCCGACTATGCAGACGGAGCCGACCATCCAGACCGAGGACGTGCACAGCCGTGCTGCCGCAGACGCGCTGCTGAACGCCGCCAGCGACGGCCGCGAAACCGAGGTTTCGGCCCTGCTCAAGCGCGGCGTGCCGGTGGACGTGACCGACGGGCAGGGCAATACGCCGCTGCTGCTGGCCACCGCGCAGAACCGTGTGGAAGTCGCGCGACGGCTGATGGCCGCCGGAGCCGACGTCAACCGACAGAACCGCATCCACGACAGCGCCTACCTGCTGGCCGGTGCGGCGGGGCGCCTGGACATCCTCCAACTGACCCTGGCCCACGGCGCCGACCTGCGCAGCACCAACCGCTATGGCGGCACGGCGCTGATCCCGGCTTGCGAGCGCGGCCATGTGGAAGTGGTGGCGACGCTGCTCAAGGCCGGCGTCGATCCGGATCACATCAACAAGCTGGGCTGGACCGGGCTGCTCGAAGCCATCCTGCTCAGCGACGGCGGCCCGCGTCACCAGGCCATCGTCAAGCAACTCATAGAAGCCGGGGCAAACCTGAACCTGGCCGACAACGACGGCGTCACGCCGCTGCAACACGCCCGCCAGCGCAACCAGACCACCATCGCCAGGATGCTGGAAGTGGCCGGCGCGCATTGATCGAACCGATTCGCTGGAAACTGCCATGTCACACGAAGTCTTCATGCGCGAGGCCCTGCAACTGGCCCGCGGCAACATCGAGGCCGGCGGCCGCCCGTTCGGCGCCGTGCTGGTCAAGGACGGCCGGGTGATCGCCCGCGCCGCCAATTCCATCCACCTGGATTTCGACCCCACCGCCCACGCCGAGCTGCTGGCGATCCGCCGCGCCTCGGCGGTGCTGGGCCTGTCGCGGCTGGACGGCTGCGTGATCTACGCCAGCGGCCATCCGTGCCCGATGTGCCTGGCGGCCATGCACCTGTGCGGCGTGGAGGGCGCGTACTTCGCCTACTCCAATGACGATGGCGAGCCTTTCGGCTTGTCGACCGCCGCCGTCTACCAGCAGATGACCCAGCCGCCGCAATGGCAGGCGGTGCCGCTGCGGCCGTTGCGCCCGAGCGGTGAAGAAGGGCTCTACAACCATTGGCAGGAGCACCGCTCGTGAGTCGCGGCATGGCCATGCCGGCGCAGGGCGAAGCGGCGGGGCAGAGCAGCCACGCCGGCTGGATCGGTCTGCTGGTGATAGTCGCGCTGGGCATCAACCTGCGGCCGATCCTCACCTCCATCGGCCCACTGCTGGCCGATATCCACGACGCCACCGGCCTCGGCTTCCAGGGCCTGTCGATGCTGACGGTGCTGCCGGTGCTGTGCATGGGGCTGTTCGCCCTGGGCCTGCCCTGGGTTGGCCCGCGCCTGGGCGAGAGCCGCGGCATGGTGCTCGGCCTGCTGGCCATCGGCGCGGCGTGCTTCTGGCGACTGCTGCTGGACAGTGGCTTCGCCCTGATCGCCAGCGCGGTGCTGGCCGGCTGCGGCGTGGCGGTGATCCAGGCATTCGTGCCCGGCGTGATCAAGCGCTGGTTCCCGCACAAGGTGCCGTCTGCCATGGGCCTCTACTCGGCCTCGCTGATGGCTGGCGGCGGCAGCGCGGCAGTGCTGGCGCCGGTGGTATCCGAACACTTCCACCGCTGGCAGGACGGCCTCGGCGCCTGGCTGCTGCTGGCCGTCGTCGGCCTGCTGCTGTGGTCCGTGGCGCGCCCGCGGGAGACGCCGGTTGCAGCGCCGCCCAGGCAGAAGGTGCAGCACTATTTCGGCAGCCGCCGCGCCTGGCTGCTGGCCCTGTACTTCGGCCTGATCAACGGCGGCTACACCAGCATGGTGGCCTGGCTGCCGGTGTACTACCGCCAGCTCGGCTGGACGGCCCAGGCCAGCGGCCAGCTGATCGGCCTGATGACCATTTTCCAGGTGATCGCCGCGCTGACCATCCCGCTGCTGATCCGTCGCTCGCTGGACCGTCGCGGCTGGCTGTGCGTCTGCCTGCTGATCCAGCTCGCCGGCTTTATCGGATTGATCTCGGCACCACTGCACCTGTCGGGCATCTGGGTGGCGCTGATCGGCTACGGCCTGGGCGCCTGCTTCGCCCTGAGCCTGACCCTGACCCTCGACCACCTCGCCGACGCCGGCGCGGCCGGACGCCTGGCGGCCTTCGTGCAGGGCATCGGCTTCATCGTCACCGGCATCGTGCCCTACGTCACCGGCTGGCTGCGTGACAGCACCGGCAGCTTCCAGGCGTCCTGGGTCCTGCTGGCGGTGTCGGTGGTGCTGATGCTGGGCGTGACACTGCGCTTCTCGCCCAGAGGTTATGCGCGGGCCATGCAGCGCTGAGACTGCCTGAAACGAAAATGGCGCCTCGCAGGCGCCATTTTTTTACCTGCATTGCTACACGGAAGTGGCGATGTAGATCCGGTAGGTAATGATCGACAGCATGCTCAGCGTGCCGACCCACATCAGGAATACCCCCAGGCCTCGTTGCCGCAGGGTGAAGCCGATACCCAGCATGAACATCCCGAAGACGATGATGGCGAGGGTGATGAAGAGGGACGTAGGGTCCAGGGGGATGAAGTGGGCGGTGGCGTCCATGGCGAATCCTTGTCTGAAGTATCCGATAGCGAAATTCTAGGCCAGGGGCGGGCAGAACTCCTTTGATCCCTGGCAAGCCGCTGCGGATCATAGCGGCACCAGCAGCCCGACCCAAGGCTCGGTCTCCACCAGGTGGCGGCCCTTGGCCGTCAGGGCTAGATGCAGGTTTCTGAATTCGGCGAAGCCGAGATGAACCAGGAGCAGCTTCAGTTGCGGATGGAGAACGTCGCCGCGCTGCACGCCGTGAAGCAACGCGCAGAGTTCGGCATCGTTGGCGGGAGGTGGAATGCTTTCGACCTTGGAGCTGGGCACTGAACTGACTTCCCTGGATTTTGGCGTCAGTGGATTCTGAATTCGAACAGGGTTCAGCTTATTTTCTATTGCTATCGGAAAATACTGATCAAGATCTAAGTATCTGACAGATTTAAGAGAATCCCAGTATGTGGGAGGCGCTAGGGCGCCTGGCATCGGCACTTGTCGGGCATAAAAAAGCCCCGCGGTCCGGAGCGTCAGACCGCAGGGCCAGAAGGTCGGGAGCTTCCCGACCGGGGAGGACCGATCAGGCCGCCGGCGTCGGCTGCCAGCCGCCGCCAAGGGCCTTGTAGATCGCTACGATGCCGCGATACACGTCGACTTCCGCCAGGGCCTGGGCATCCTCGGCGGCCAGCTGTTCGCGCTCGGCGTCCAGCAGGTTGAGGAAGTCCACGGTGCCTTCGCGGTATTGCAGGCCGGCCTGTTGCGCGGCGTTGCGGCTGGCTTCGGACTGGCGCACCAGCGACACCAGGCGCTGCTGACGTTTGCCGTAGTCGCTGAAGGCGTTCGATGACTCTTCCAGGGCCAGCAGGACCTGCTGCTCATAGGTCGCCAGGGCGCCGTCGGCATCGGCCTTGGAGGCGCGCAGGCGAGCCCGCACGCTGCCCAGGTCGAAGGCCGCCCAGGTGATGCTCGGGGCCACGCCCCAGGCACTGGCGGCGGACGAGCCGATCTGCGAGCCACGGCCAGCGGTGTAGCCGAGGAAGCCGCCAAGGCTGACTTTCGGGAACAGGTCGGCAGTGGCCACGCCTACGTCGGCTGTCGCAGCAGCCAGGCGGCGTTCGGCGGAAGCGACGTCCGGCCGGCGGCGCAGCAACTCGCCCGGATCGCCAATCGGCAGGGCCTTGGCGATGGCCGGCAGCTTCTTCGGCGACAGGTCCACGCTCAGCGCGTCCGGGCGCTGGCCGAGGAGGGTGGCGATGCGGTTGCGCTGGCGCACTTCCTCGGCCTGCAGTTGCGGCACGCTGGCTTCGGTGGCGGCCAGGCGCGCTTCGGCACGCTGCACGTCCAGCTCGCTGCCGACCCCAGCGTCGCGCAGCTGGATGGTCAGGTCGCGGGACTCGCGCTGGTTGTCCAGGTTGCTCTTGGCGATGCTCTCGCGCAGTTGCGCACCACGCAGTTGCCCGTAGGCATCGGCCAGCTCGGCGATCAGGCTGACCTGCAGCTGTTGCAGGTCGGCGACTATGGCTTCGCTCTGCGCGTCGCTGGATTCCAGCTGGCGCCGCACGCGGCCGAACAGGTCGACTTCCCAGATCATGTCCAGGCCCAGGTCGTAGCGTTCCTGGTTGACCCGGTCCTCGGTCTGGCCGGGCACCTGGCCCTTGCCGACCTGGCCTTCGGCGCGGCTGGTGACCGTGGGGAAGCGGTCATTGGCAACGTCATCGCGGATCGCCCGCGAAGCCAGCACGCGGGCATAAGCCACGCGCAGCTCGCGGTTTTCCTTGAGGGACTGCTCGACCAGCTGGGTCAGCACCGGGTCGTCGAACTGCTTCCACCAGGCATCTTCGAAGCGATTGCGGTCGTAGTTCTGCGCCTGGGCGTTGCTGTCCAGCTGGGCCGGCGCGGTGTCCGGCTTGTGGTAGTCGGGGCCGACCATGCACGCGCTGAGGGTCAGCGCGAGCAGGGAAGGGACGAACAGTTTCACGGCACTCTTGCTTACCGCACGGATGGTCATGACGCTCATGCCTGGTGGGCCTCGCTGTTGTTAGGTTGGCTCTGGGCGATGCGCGCTTGCTGCTCTTGTTTCTTCGCTTCACGGGCTTCCATGAAGCGGCGGATCAGCACATAGAAGACCGGAGTCAGCAGCAGGCCGAAGAAGGTCACGCCGAGCATCCCGGAGAACACCGCGACACCCATGGCATGGCGCATTTCGGCGCCGGCGCCGGACGACAGCACCAGGGGCACCACGCCCATGATGAAGGCGATGGAGGTCATCAGGATCGGCCGCAGACGCAGGCGGCAGGCTTCCAGTACCGCGCTCAGGCGGTCCATGCCTTCGTCCTGTTTGTCCTTGGCGAACTCGACGATCAGGATCGCGTTCTTGCACGCCAGGCCCACCAGTACGATCAGGCCGATCTGGGTGAAGATGTTGTTGTCGCCACCGGACAGGATCACGCCCGCAATGGCCGACAGCAGGGTCATCGGCACGATCAGGATCACCGCCAGCGGCAGGCCCCAGCTTTCGTACAGCGCGGCCAGCACCAGGAAGGCGAGCAGCACGCAGAGCGGGAACACATAGATCGCGGAGTTGCCGGCGAGGATCTGCTGGTAGGTCAGCTCGGTCCATTCGTAGGTCATGCCATTGGGCAGTTCCTGCTTGAGCAGGCGCTCGATGGCGGCCTCGGCCTGGCCGGAGCTGTAGCCCGGTGCGGCGGCACCGTTGATCTCGGCGGTGATGAAGCCGTTGTAGTGCATCACGCGGTCGGGGCCGGAGGTGTCGCTGATCTTGATGAAGGTCGCCAGCGGGACCATCTCACCCAGGTTGTTGCGCACCTTCAGCTGGCCGATCTGCTCGGGTTCGAGACGGAACTGCTGCTCGCCCTGGACGTTCACCTGGTAGGTGCGGCCGAAGCGGTTGAAGTCGTTCGCGTACAGCGAGCCGAGGTAGACCTGCAGGGTGTCGAAGATGTCGCTGATCGCCACGCCGTGGGTCTTGGCCTTCTCGCGGTCGATGGCGGCATCCACCTGCGGGACGTTCACCTGGTAGCTGGTGAACACCGACATCGGGTTCAGCTCCGGCAGCGCGCGGGCCTTGTTGAGGATGTTCTGGGTCTGTGCGTAGAGCTCCTCGTAACCGGCGTTGCCACGGTCCTCGATCTGCAGGCGGAAGCCGCCGATGGTTCCCAGCCCCTGTACCGGAGGCGGCGGGAAGATCGCGATGTAGGCGTCCTGGATATCCGCGAACTGCTTGTTCAGCTCGGCGGCGATTTCGTTGGCCGACATGCCCGGGCCTTTACGCTCGCTGAAGTCCTTGAGCGGGGTGAAGACGATGCCGCTGTTGGGGCTGTTGGTGAAACCGTTGATCGACAGGCCGGGGAAGGACACGGTGTGTTCGATGCCCGGGTGCTTGCCGGCGATTTCCGACATGCGCTTGATCACCGCTTCGGTGCGGTCCAGCGTGGCGGCGTCGGGCAGTTGCGCGAAGGCCACCAGGTACTGCTTGTCCTGTTGCGGCACGAAGCCGGTGGGGGTGCTGGAGAAGCCCAGGTAGGTCAGGCCGATCAGCCCCGCATAGAGCAGCAACGCGATGGAGCTGCCACGCAGCACGCGGGTGACGGTGCCGACATAGCCATGGCTGGCACGGTCGAAGAAGCGGTTGAACGGACGGAACAGCCAGCCGCCCAGCAGCTTGTCCAGCAGTACCGAGAAGCGGTCCTTCGGCTCGTGGTGCCCCTTGAGCAGCACGGCGGACAGCGCCGGCGACAGGGTCAGCGAGTTGAACGCGGAGATCACCGTGGAGATCGCGATGGTCAAGGCGAACTGCCGGTAGAACTGCCCGGTGAGGCCGGAGATGAACGCGGTGGGGATGAACACGGCGCACAGCACCAGCGCGGTGGCGATGATCGGCCCGGTCACTTCCTTCATGGCGCGCTTGGTCGCCTCGATGGGGGTGAGCCCCAGCCCGATGTTCCGCTCGACGTTTTCCACCACCACGATGGCGTCGTCCACCACGATGCCGATGGCCAGTACCAGGCCGAACAGCGACAGCGCGTTGAGCGAGAAGCCGAAGGCGTGCATCACCGCAAAGGTGCCGATCAGCGATACCGGCACGGCGGCCAGCGGGATGATCGAGGCGCGCCAGGTCTGCAGGAACAGCACGACCACCAGCACCACCAGGATCAGGGCTTCGAACAGGGTGTGCACCACGGCCTCGATGGAGCCGCGCACGAAGATGGTCGGGTCATAGACGATGGAGTAGTCCACGCCTTGCGGGAAGTCCTTCTTCAGCTCGGCCATCTTCTCGCGCACCAGGTTGGAGATGGCGATGGCGTTGGAGCCCGGACGCTGGAAGATCGGGATGGCGACCGCCGGCTGGTTGTCCAGCAGCGAGCGCAGGGCGTACTGGCTGGAGCCGAGCTCGACGCGGGCGATGTCCTTCAGGCGGGTGATCTCGCCGTCGGGGCCGCTGCGGATGATGATGTTCTCGAACTCTTCCTCGGTGACCAGGCGACCCTGGGTGTTGATCGACAGCTGGAAGCTGGTGTCGCTCGGCGAGGGCGGAGCGCCCAGGGAGCCGGCGGCGACCTGGCGGTTCTGCTCGCGGATCGCGGCGACCACGTCGGTGGCGGTCAGGTTGCGCGAGGCGACCTTGTTCGGGTCCAGCCAGACGCGCAGGGAGTAGTCGCCCATGCCGAACAGCTGCACGTCGCCCACGCCGTCCAGGCGTGCCAGCTCATCCTTGATGTTGAGGATGGCGTAGTTGGACAGGTAGAGCATGTCGTAGCGGTTATCCGGCGAGGTCAGGTGCACGACCATGGTCAGGTCGGGCGAGGCCTTGTCGACGGTGATGCCGATCCGCGTGACTTCCTCGGGCAGCTTGGGCTGCGTACGGGTCACACGGTTCTGCACCTGCACCTGAGCGTTGTCCAGGTCGGTGCCCAGGGCGAAGGTGATGGTCAGGGTCATCTTGCCGTCGGCGGTGGACTGCGAGGACATGTAGAGCATGTTCTCGACGCCGGTGATGGCCTGTTCCAGCGGCGCGGCGACGGTCTCGCCGATCACCTTGGGGTTGGCGCCGGGGAAGTTGGCGCGCACCACCACGGTGGGCGGCACGACTTCGGGGTATTCGCTGATCGGTAGCTGGAACAGCGAGATGGCCCCGCCGATCAGGATGATCAGCGAGAGCACGGCGGCGAAGATCGGCCGCTGGATGAAGAATTGCGAAAAGTTCATGGCTGGTTCCTGTCGCGAACGCTGCGGTTCGCCAAACCCGGGACAAAGGTCACCCAAGGCCCTGGTGGGACAGGGCCTGGTACATCAGTTCATGGATTACGGGTTGGGATCAGCCGCGTGGCGCACCCGGCTTGGAGGATTTCTCGGCGACCTTCGGCGCCTCGAAGCTCTCCAGCGCACGGCGCTGGCTTTCGAGGTTGGCGAGGGTTTCCTTGCTGGCCATCTCGACACCCTGGGCATCGACCTGGGCGCCCGGGCGAACCCGTTGCAGGCCGTTGACCACGATGCGGTCACCCTTCACCAGGCCGCTGCGGACGATGCGCAGGCCTTCGAGTTTCGGGCCCAACTCGATGCCGCGGTATTGCACCTTGCTGTCCTTGTCGAGCACCAGCACGAACTTCTTGCCCAGGTCGGTGCCGACCGCTTCGTCCTTGATCAGCGCGGCGGGGTAGGTGCCGCTGCCGACCAGCTTGATGCGGGCGTACAGGCCGGGGGTGAACTGGTTGGCGTCGTTGTCGAACACGGCGCGGCCACGGATGGTGCCGGTCTTCGGGTTGACCTGGTTGTCGAGGAAGTCCAGGCGGCCCTGGTGGGGGAAGCCGTCCTCACCGGTCAGGCCCAGGTACACCGGGCTGGTGCCGCGGGCGTCCGGGCCACCCTTGCGGGCCAGGTCGACGTACTTCAGGTAGACGCGCTCGTCGGCGTCGAAGTAGGCGTAGACCTTGTCGGTGGAGACCAGGGTGGTTAGTACGCTTTCGCCGCTGTTCACCAGGTTGCCGGCGGTGACTTCGGCGCGCGAGACGCGGCCGTCGATGGGCGCGGTGACCTGGGTGAACGACAGGTTCAGGCGGGCGTTGTCCAGTTCCGCCTGGGTCGCGGCGACCACCGCTTTCGCCTCGGTGGCGGCGGCGGTGCGGGCGTCGGCGAGTTCCGCGGAAATGGCGTTGGTGGCGCGCAGGCGATCACCGCGGGAAGCTTCGTTGACGGTACGGGTCTGGTTGGCGCGAGCCTGTTGCAGCTGGGCTTCCAGGCGATGCACCTCGGCCTGGAACGGCCGCGGGTCGATCTGGAACAGCAGGTCGCCTTTCTTCACCAGCGCGCCTTCACGGAAGGCAACGCGGTCGATGTAGCCGGAGACGCGCGGACGCAGCTCGACGGACTCCGGAGCCTCCAGGCGGCCGGTGAACTCGTCCCATTCGTTGATCGGTTGCTCGATGACATCCGCCACGCTGACCTTGGGGGTGGCCATGTTCTGCGCCGCCTCCTGGCCCTTGCCGCAGGCGCTGAGAACCAGCACGGCGGCCAACGCCAACGGAATACGCAAGGTGTTCAGATTTCGCTCCATGGAAAGACTCCGGCGTTCTAATTGGTTTTAGGATTTTTCTGATGTTGCGGAGTCTGCGGGGGGGAGCTGGCAGGATCGAATCGAACGAGCAGATTTTGATTATCACGCACAGTGATAAATGCTTTTGCACTATGCGCAGGAATAGATAGAAGGAGTGGGCACGGGGATTGCCGCTTTTAGCTCCCTCTCCCTTTGGGAGAGGGCTGGGGTGAGGGGGATCGCTCCACGCCGACGTTTGGCCGAAAGGGCTCTTTGTAGGAGCGAGCTTGCTCGCGAAGCTTTTTCACCCAACGCGCCGTGCCATGCGGGTTCGCGAGCAAGCTCGCTCCTACAGGTTGGCGCCGCTTCGGGCGTTGTAGGGCGCATAACGCCCCAGGCGTTATCCGCCGCTGGGTTGCCGGCGGATAACCTGTTCCAGGTTATCCGCCCTACAGTTGAGCGTGCTGCGGGCGTCAGAGGCTATCCGGATCACCCACGAACATGGTGATCCGCGAACGCAGCCAGCGCTCGGCCGGGTCCTGGTCCTGGGCGCCGCGCCAGACCATGGAGAGTTCGGCCAGGCGCGTGGGGAAGGGCGGCTCCTCGGCGCGCAAGCCGCCCGCGGCGGTCAGCGCCAGGGCCACGTATTCGGGCACGGTGGCGATGATGTCGGTGCCGGCCAGCAGCTGGGCGAGGCCGACGAACTGCGGCACGGCCAGGACTACCTGGCGCTTGCGGTCCATCTCGGCGAGGGTCTGGTCGACGAAACCGTCCAGGTCGCCGGCATAGGACACCAGTGCGTGCGGGCGCGCGCAGTAGTCATCGAGGGTCAGCGCGCCGGGAATCGAGTCGGCACGCAGGATCTTCCAGGTGCTACGGCGCAGGGTCTTGCGCTTGGCGTTGGCCGGCAGCTCGTCGGTGTAACTGACGCCTACGGAGATTTCCCCGGACGACAGCAACTGCGGCATCAGCAGGTAGTTGGCGCGGCGCACCACCAGGGTGATACCCGGCGCTTCGGAGCGCAGGCGGCGAAGCAGCGGTGGCAGCAGGCCGAACTCCACGTCATCGGACAGGCCGATGCGGAACACCGCCTTGCTGGTGGCCGGGTCGAAGTCGGCGGCGCGGCTTAGCGCGGTGGAGATGGAGTCCAGTGCCGGCGAGAGGTGGCCGAAGATTTCCTGCGCCCGCGCGGTGGGTTCCATGCTGCGCCCGGTGCGCACGAACAGCGGATCGTCGAACAGACCGCGTAGGCGCGCCAGGGCCGCACTGATCGCCGGCTGGCCGAGGAACAGCTTCTCGGCGGCGCGGGTCACGCTGCGTTCATGCATCAGCGTCTCGAAAACGATCAACAGGTTGAGGTCAACCTTGCGTAGGTCGTTGCGGTTCATAGGGACTCCCTGGCGATGGGGGAAAAGTGGGGCCGAGCGTGTCCTGAGTCAAGTCCGTCAGATAAGTCCTTGATCAATTTCCACTTTTTTAATGAGAATCATGCCCTGGGTGTGTGGTCCGATTCTTTAAGAGGGCGCCCCCCGCACCGCCCGGCACAGCCCCGGCGCAGAGCCTTGCAGCCGCGTCTGGCAAGGCTTGGAAGGCGGGCGGAATCATCGGCGTTTATGTCAATTATCAATGGTGAACGGTGGCGTCACCCCCAAAGCCCGGATAGAGTCCGTGGCTATGAAGCACTACAAAGGCGAGGTATGTGATGTCCCGCATGATCCGTTTCCACCAGTTCGGTGACGCCTCGGTCCTGAAGATCGAGGAAATGCCGACCCCGCAGCCGGGGCCGGGTGAAGTGCTGGTCCGTACCCAGGCATTGGGCGTCAGTTGGCGCGACGTGCTCTGGCGGCAGAACCTCGCCCCGGATCAGGCCAAGCTGCCGGCGGGCATCGGCTATGAACTCTCCGGCATCGTCGAAGCCGTGGGCGAGGGCGTGGAAGACCTCGAGCCCGGCGTGGCGGTGGCCAGTTTCCCGGCAAACTCGCCGAACCTGTACCCGGCCTGGGGCGACCACGTCATCGTGCCGCGCACCTCGCTGACCCGTTATCCCGAGGTGCTGACCCCGGTCGAAGCTGCCGTGCACTATACCGGCCTGCTGTATTCCTACTTCGCCCTGGTGGAGTTGGCGCAGATCAAGCCCGGCCAGCGCGTGCTGATCACCGAGGCCGGTCATTGCCTCGCCCCGCAGGCGGTGCAACTGGCCAAGGCGCTCGGCGCCCAGGTGATCGCCACCACCAGCCACGAGGAAACCCGCGAGTTTCTGAAGGGCCTGGGTGCGGACAAGATCATCTACACCGAGGAGCAGGACCTGGTGCTGGAGGTCGAGCGCTTCACCAAGGGTGAAGGCGTGGAGATTGTCCTCGACCAGTGCGCCGGCCCGCAGATGAAGCTGCTGGGTGACGTGGCTGCCCCGCGCGGCAAGCTGATCCTCTACGGCATCAATGGCGGCAACGACGCAGCCTTCCCGGCCTGTGCGGCGTTCAAGAAGCACCTGCAGTTCTACCGTCACTGCGTGCTGGACTTCACCGGGCAACCGGAGATCGGCCTGACCCGCAACGACGAAGCCGTGCAACGGGCGCTGACCGCGATCAACCAGATGACCGCCGACCAGCTGCTCAAGCCGAGCATCGATCGGGTGTTCGACTTCGCCCAGTACCGCGATGCCAACTACTACATGGAAACCTGCCCGGGCGGCGGCCGTGTGGTGATGAAGATGCCGGAGTGATCCGTCATCGGTAGCTGAGAAAGCCACTCTTCGGAGTGGCTTTTTTGTTGCCTGCGAAGCAGTGGTTGCGCTGCGGAGCGGCCTGGGAACGATCGCGGACGGAGTCCGCTCCTACGCTCCTGATAAGTACGGTGTAGGACTGCTCCGGTATCACCAACCCATGTAGGAGCGGACTCCGTCCGCGATTGCTCACCGCCGGCACTGCAGCCATGCTGGGTGTTCGCAAAACACCGGAATAGAGCCTTCTATACGACGCTGCAACCCCCGCAGTATCAGGCAAGCCTGGGGAGAACCAGGCAAACCGCTCGGCACTTCCCTCGCGTATCTTCCCGCCACCTGCCTGCGCCCGAGCCTAGGCTGAATCCATTGCGTGCGGAGCGGCTGCGCTTCGTCCCGATGCAACAACCCGCTTTCCATCACCCAGCCCAAGAGGTGAGTTTCCAGATGATTACCGTGAACCTGAACGGCAAGGACCACGAGCTCGACGCCCCCGGCGAGATGCCGCTGCTCTGGGCCATCCGCGACATCGCCGGGCTGACCGGCACCAAGTACGGCTGCGGCATGGCGCTGTGCGGCGCCTGCACCGTGCACATCGACGGACAGCCGACGCGCTCCTGCGTGACCCCGCTGGCGGCGGTGGCCGGCAAGAAGATCACCACCATCGAGGCGGTGGCCGAGCAGGCCGCCGGCAAGGCCGTGCAGGAGGCGTGGCGCAAGCTCGACGTGGTGCAATGCGGCTATTGCCAGTCCGGGCAGATCATGTCGGCCACCGCGCTGCTGGCTTCGAACAAGCAGCCCAGCGACGCCGACATCGACGCCGCCATGAGCGGCAACATCTGCCGCTGCGCCACCTATGCGCGGATCCGCGCGGCCATCCACGACGCCGCCCAGACCCTGGCCTGAGGAACGAAGTCATGCTCGAACCCCGACTCGACGAACAACCGGCCCAGGCCGGCAGCATCCTCAATGTCAGCCGCCGCAGCTTCCTGCGTGGGGCCGGCGGCCTGGCCCTGGGCATCTACTTCGCTCCGTTGCTGGGCAAGCTGGGTGATGCCCAGGCGGCCAGCGACTTCGAGGCCAACGCCTTCGTGCGCATCGCTCCGGATGGCACCGTTACCGTGATCGCCAAGCACGTGGAAATGGGCCAGGGCAGCTACACCGGCCTGGCCACCCTGGTGGCCGAGGAGCTGGACGCCGACTGGAGCCACGTGCAGGTCGAAGGCGCCCCGGCTGACGCCAAGCGCTACGCCAACCTGGCCTTCGGCAACCTGCAGGGCACCGGCGGCAGCAACGCCATGGCCAACTCCTTCGAACAGATGCGCAAGGCCGGCGCCAGCGCCCGCGCCATGCTGGTCGGCGCGGCGGCGGAGCAGTGGAAGGTGCCGGCGGCGCAGATCGAAGTGCACGACGGCGTCGTCAGCCATCCGGCTTCCGGGCGCAAGGCTGGCTTCGGTGAGCTGGCCGAGGCGGCGGCGAAGCAGCCGGTGCCAGCAGAGGTGAAGCTGAAGGAGCCGAAGGACTTCAAGCTGATTGGCCAGGTCAAGCTGCCGCGCAAGGACAGCCCGTCGAAGACCGATGGCACCGCGCAGTTCACCCAGGACGTGCACCTGCCCGACATGCTGGTGGCCGTGGTCGCCCACCCGCCGCGCTTCGGCGGTGTGCCGGGCAAGGTCGATGCGAGCAAGGCCAAGGCCGTGCCCGGTGTGGTCGACGTGGTGCAGTTCCCCGGCAGCGAGCGACGTTTCGCCGGCGTCGCGGTGCTGGCGAAGAACACCTGGGCCGCGCGCCAGGGTCGTGACGCGCTGCAGGTCGAGTGGGACGAGAGCAAGGCCTTCAAGATGGGCAGCAAGGAAATCTTCGCCCAGTACCGCGACATGGCCAGCAAGCCGGGCCTGGTAGCGCGCAACGAAGGGGACATCGGCAAGGCGCTGGAGAAGCCGGCGCACCTGATCGAAGCGGAATACCAGTTCCCCTATCTCGCCCATGCCGCCATGGAGCCTTTGAACTGCGTGGTCTTCTTAAAGGAAGACAGCTGCCAGATCTGGAACGGCGAGCAGTGGCAGACCGGCGACCAGATGTCCGTGGCGCAACTGCTGGGCATGCCGCCCGAGCAGGTGAGCATCACCCAGCTTTACGCCGGCGGCAGCTTCGGCCGCCGTGCCAACCCGCATTCGGACTACGTGCTGGAGGCGGTGGCCATCGCCAAGGCGGCCCGCGAGCAGGGTGTGAAGGTGCCGATCAAGATGGTCTGGACCCGCGAGGACGACACCCGCGCCGGCTACTACCGCCCGGCCTTCCTGCACCGCGCTCGGCTGGCGGTGGATGCCCAGGGCAACCTGGTGGGCTGGGAGCAGCGGCTGGTGGGGCAGTCCTTCATCGTCGGCACGCCGTTCGAGAAGTTCATGGTCAAGGACGGTGTCGACAAGATCGCCGTCGAGGGCGCCGCCGACCTGCCGTACGCCGTGCCCAACCTGCGCGTCGAGCAGGCGCTGGCGGAAAACGTCACGGTGCCGACCCAGTGGTGGCGTTCGGTGGGCCACACCCACACGGCGTTCTCCACCGAGACGCTGGTGGACGAAGCGGCCATCGCCGCCAGGCAGGACCCCTACGAGTTCCGCCGCAAGCTGCTGGAGAAGCACTCGCGGCATCGCGGCGCGCTGGAGCTGGTGGCGCAGCGGGCAAACTGGCTGGCGCCGCTGGAAAAGGGCAAGGATGGCGAGCAGCGCGGCCGTGGTATCGCCGTGCATGAGTCGTTCGGCAGCTTCGTTGCCCAGGTGGTGGAGGTGACCTACAAGGCGGACAAGAGCTTCAAGGTGGACCGCGTGGTCTGCGCGGTGGATTGCGGCCTGGCGATCAACCCGGATGTGATCAGGGCGCAGATGGAAGGCGGCATCGGCTTCGCCCTGTCGGCGGCGCTGCACAGCGCCATCACGCTCACCGACGGCAAGGTCGACCAGTCCAACTTCCACGACTTCCAGGTGTTGCGCATCAACGAGATGCCGGTGGTTGAGGTGCACATCGTGCCGTCGGCCGAGCCGCCGACCGGTGTCGGTGAGCCCGGCGTGCCGCCCCTGGCGCCGGCGCTGGCCAACGCGCTGTTCGCGGCGACCGGCAAACGCATCCGCACGCTGCCCATCGGCAATCAGTTGCAGGCGTGAGCCAGCCAGCATGACGCAATTGCCCCGCACACGCGGGGCAATTGCTTTTCAGGGTCTAAGCTACAAGGGCCTGGCGCTCGTGTTCCTGGCAGATCAGCTCGCGCAGCGCCCGGCGTTCGCTCGGCGATGTGGCCGCCTGGACCAGGGCCAGACCGCCGTCTTCATCGGCAACGGCGATCTCGGTTTCGAAGTGCAGCTGCACTTCGTCCAGGGTGATGTAGGTGATGCGGTAGTCGGCGTCGGGGCTGTGCAGGGACATGGTCGCAGGCTCGATGTGGGAGGGCGCAGGGCCGATGGATGCATCCTCGCGCTGCGCTGGCCAGCACGGAAGTGAAAGGCCGTGATGGTGAACATCACTAACGGCGATGGTGCCGACGAGATTTTCCGGCATCTGTCATGCAGGACGGGTATCCTGCGCGGGCGTGCCCACACCGGGCACTTTGTAAATCGAATTGGAGCAGTGACATGAGCCGCGACAAGCAGCTTTTCCCGGAAGACGAAATCGGCGATGCCCTGTGGGCCCTGCAGGAAGACGGCGAAGACCTCTCCCTCGAGCATGAGGTGGAGTTCGCGGTGATCTTCCCGGACGAGCAGTCCGCCCTGGACTTCGCCATCATGCTGCTGCAGAACGGGCAGAAGGTGGCGTACTCCGAGTACGACGGCAACGACAAGCTGCCCTGGCAGGTCCTGGCCTACCCGGTGATGGAGCTCAGCCACGAGCACATCAGCGGCTACGCCGCGCTGCTGTCCGAGCACTCCGCCGACCTGGGCGGCCAGATGGACGGCTGGTCGGCGCTCTGATCGGCTGACGCTCCACGAGAAACGGCGCCTTCGGGCGCCGTTTTTTATTGCCGCAAGTGCACGGGGACGGACAGGGAGAACCCCGTAGGGCGCATAACGCGCCAGCGTTATCCGCCATATGGGTACCGGCGGATAACCTGTTCCAGGTTATCCGCCCTACGGCCCCTCGCGGCAGGCGCACGGCGGCGGGAATGACCTGTAGGAGCGAGGGGGGCGCCTAGCCATTGCTCGCGAACCCGCTTGACGCTGATGCGGCCTGGAAACCCTGTTCGCGAGCAAGCTCGCTCCTACCAAAAGCAAAAATCCCGCGCGAGATAGTTCATTTCCTTCTTGCGTAGGGCGGATAACGAGCCAGCGTTATCCGCCGTGTGGGTACCGGCGGATAACCTGTGCCAGGTTATGCGCCCTACGGCCCCTCGCGGCAGGCGCACGGCGGCGGGAATGACCTGTAGGAGCGAGCTTGCTCGCGAACCCGCTTGACGCTGGTGCGGCCTGGAAACCCTGTTCGCGAGCAAGCTCGCTCCTACCAAAAGCACAAAGCCCGCGAGGGGCGGGCTTTGTGCGAGTGGGCGGAAAGCTCACTGCGGCAAAGGCGCCTGCCGCGCCACCTGGCGCAGCGCCTGCTCGTAGTAGTCGGTGCTCTGTGCGCCGGAGATCAGCTGGCGGCCGTTGAGGATCACCGAGGGCACGGCGCGGATGCCGTGGCTGGTGTAGAAGTCCTCCTCGGCCACCACCTCGTCGGCATAGGCATCGCTGTCGAGGATTTCCCGTGCGCGTACGGCGTCCAGCCCGACGCTGACGGCCACTTCCAGCAGCACTTCCGGGTCGCTCGGGTCGCGCCCTTCGCCGAAGTAGGCATGCAGCAGCGCCTGCTTGAGGGCGATGTCGCGGCGCGATTCCGCGGCCCAGTGCAACAGGCGGTGGGCGTCGAAGGTGTTGTAGATGCGGCCGCGTTTCTTCAGGTCGAAGTGCACGCCGACTTCCTCGCCCATGGCGCGCAGGTTTTCCTGGTTGCGGGCGATTTCCTCGGCGGTGCTGCCGTACTTGCGCTGCAGGTGCTCGACCAGGTCCTCGCCCTCGGCGGGCATGTCGGCATTGAGTTCGAAGGGCTTGATGCGCAGTTCCACGGTCAGCTCGCCATCCACCCGGCGGATGGCTTCGAGCAGGCCGTTGAGGCCGATGGCGCACCAGGGGCAGACCACGTCGGAGACGAAATCAATGGTGATGGCATCGCTCATGGGGGCGATCTCCGGCAAATGGGCGAGCCTCAAGCATGGACCCGGAAGCGGGGTTCGTTCCAGTGGCGGGGCGGCCGAGCCGCTCGGTTTCTTAAGTTGTTGTATAGAAAGTATTCGTAACTACATGATTTATATTGATTATGTATTTTTTAACGATTCACTTCAGGAACGTGCGCAGCGAACGGCCCGTGAGTATTGCTACAGGCCCCGTCGTTCGGGACTTGCAGCGGATCGGGCAGGGCGGAAATGGCGAATCGTGTGTAAAGTTGTTTATCAATAAATCTACGTAAGCTATTGATAAATAATAGATTGCGACTTCCCTGTCGCATGGGGAAATCAGAAGTCCACGGTCATCGACAGCTTCAGGGTCCGCGGGTCGCCCTGGGTCAGGTAGCCGCCGATGGTCGAGGCCCAGTAGGACTTGTTGGCGACGTTCTCCAGGTTGGCGCGCAGGGTCACGTCGCGCTCGTCCACCTTGAAGGCGTAGCGGGCGCCGAGGTCGAAGCGGGTCCAGGCCGGAATGCTCAGGTCGTTGGCCGCATCCAGGTACTGGCCGCCGGTGCGCAGCATGCGGCCATTGATGGCGGCGCCCTGGATGCCGGGTACGTCCCAGTCGGCGCCCAGATTGTACTGGAAGGTCGGCACGCCCACGGCGCGGTTGCCGTCGGTCTTGCCGCCCGCGGTCTTCTTCAGTTCGGTGTCGATCCAGGTGCCGCCGGCCAGCAGGCGCAGGCCGTCGACCGGTTCGCCGAAGACGTTCAGTTCGATACCGCGGTTTTCCTGCTCGCCGTCGACGCTGAAGATCTTCGAGTCCGGGTCGGTGGTGCTGAAGGGCTGCTCGATGCGGTAGAAGGCCAGGTTGCCGCCGTAGCTGCCGAAGTCCAGCTTGGCGCCGACTTCCACCTGCTTGGAGCGGTTCGGTGCGAAGACTTCGCCGAAGTTCGCTGCGCTGCTGGGGGCGGTCGGGCCGGCGGCCAGGCCTTCGATGCGGTTGGCATAGAGCGACAGGTACTCGGTGGGCTTCACCACCAGGCCGTAGACCGGCGTGGTGATGGCTTCGTCGTAGTTGGCGGTACGCGCGCCGACGTAGCTCCAGCCGTCGGTGCCGATGCTCTGGCGGCGCACGCCCAGGGTCAGCAGCACGCGGTCGTCGAGGAAGCCCAGGGTATCGGCGGCGGCGACGCTCTTGTTCAGGGTCTTGCCGACGATGCCGGGGTCGCTGTAGTCGCCGCCGGCCAGGGTCGGCGCGGGCTTGGGCGTCTGCACCGGGTTGTAGAGGTCGGTCGGGTAGCGCTTGGTGGCCATGGTGTAGGCGCTACGCTGTTCGGCCCAGATGCCGGCGATGCTGAGGTTCATCTGGTGGGTGACGGGGCCGGTGGCGAAGTGGCCGTTGAGGCCGGCCATGGCGCTCTTGTTGTCCTCGTCGTGGGTGGCGTCCATGGTGCCGCCGCCAGCATTGCCGGTGTTGTCGTTGAGGGTCAGGGCCGAGTAGGCGCCGTTCTCGCGGGTGTGCTTGGCGCCGCCGGAGAGGTAGGCCGTCCAGCTGTCGTTGAGGTCGTATTCGGCGCGGAACATGCCGAAGGTGTCTTCGAGCTGCGAGTAGCTCCAGGACTGGCCGTAGTTGTGGTCGGCGTCCGGGGCGTGGGGGATGCTGGTGACGCCGCTGCCGACGTAGACCACCGGACGGCCCTGGTTGATGCGCTGCTTCTGGTAGCCGAAATCGGTCATCACCCGCAGGCGTTCGCCACGGTAGTCGAGGCCGACGGTGGCCAGCTTGTAGCGCTGGTTCTCGTCATCGACGCCGGTTTCGCCTTCGCGCTGGGCCAGGTTGACCCGCGCACCGAAGCGGTTGTCCTCGCCGAAGCGCTGGCCGAGGTCGAGGTGTTCGCCGATCTGGTTGTCGCTGCCGTAACCCAGGGTCACGCTGCGGGTGGGAGTGTCTTCGGCGCGCTTGGTCTGCAGGTTGACCGCGCCGCCGATGCCGCTGCCGCTGGGGGTGACGCCGTTGATGAAGGCGTTGGGGCCCTTGAACAGCTCGACGCGCTCCAGCGACTCGGTGCCGATGATCTGCCGCGGGGTGACGCCGTACAGGCCGTTGAGCGAGACGTCGTCGGTGCTCAGCGGCAGGCCGCGGATGACGAATATCTGCGAGAAATTGCCGTAGCCGTTGCCCTGGCGCACCGAGGCATCGTTGAGCAGCACGTCGCCGACAGTCTGCGCCTGCTGGTCCTGGATGGTCTTGGCGGTGTAGCTGGCGAAGCTGAAGGGCACGTCCTGGATGTCCTGGTTGCCCAGCATGCCCAGCTGCGCGCCACGGGCGACCTGGCCGCCAGCATAGGCGGGCGGCAGATCGCCAGGACGCTGCGCGGCGCCGCTGACGGTGGTGGCGTCCATCTCCAGCGCGCCGCTGTCATCGGGAGCGGCCTCCACACCGTAGCCGCTGCTCTTGCGCACCAGGCGGTAGCCGCTGCCTTCAAGCAGGTGCTCCAGGCCCTGCTCGGGGGCGAAGCTGCCTTTGAGGCCATTGCTCTGCTGGCTGTTCAGCGCTTGCGCCTCGAACGCCAGCGGCACGCCGGCCTGGGCGGCGAAGCGCGCCAGCACCTCGCCCAGCGGGCCGGGGGCGATGTCGTACTGGCGCTGCTGGCTGGCAGCCTCGGCGGCCAGGGTAGGCAGCACGACGCCACCGGTCAGGGCCAGGCCGACGGCCAGGGCGAGGGAGTGCGGGCGGAGGCGGGAGCGGAGGAGCATGGAGTGTTCCTGTCGGCAAATAGAGGTTGTCTTCCTCTTCACCGGGCGAGATTGGAAAAGGTGTCAGGGGTGGGCGAAAAAATTTCAGAGGGGCCATTTGTAGGATGGCGTGGAGCGCAGCGATAGCCATCGGCCCGAGCGTAAACAGCATGGGTATCGCCTAGGCTCCACCCATCCTACAAAGGTGCTCATGGCAACTACGGTCGGCAGTTCGTAGGGCGCATAACGCGCCAGCGTTCTCCGCCATGGGGGTGCCGGCGGATAACCTGTTCCAGGTTATGCGCCCTACGGGGGTGGCCTTTCACGCCGGTTCCACGGTGACCCAATAACGCGTCATCCGCCGCAGCTTCACCGGCAGCATGTCCGCCAGCAGAGCGAGGCCGGCGTCGCTGTCGCCCAGCGGGATCGCGCCAGTCACGCGCAGGTTCGCCAGGCGCGGGTCACAGCGCAGGAAGCCGCTGCGGTAGCGGCCCAGCTCACTCAGCAAGGTGTCCAGGCGCATGCCCTGGGCCAGCAGCATGCCGTTCTCCCAGGCGCTGGCGTTGGCGTCCGCCGTCTGCAGCGATTGGAAGCCCTGTGCGCCGAACACCAGTTGCTGGCCGGCGCCGACCACCTGGCTCGCATAGCCCGGCAGTTCGACGCTGACCTCCTGGTCGAGTACCGCGACCCTGCACGCATCGCCCAGGTCGCGCAGGCTGAAGCGCGCAGCCGGGGTACGCAGCAGGCCGTGGCGGCTGTCGACGAGGAAGGGGCGCGGGTCGGGCAGGGCGTCGACGAGGATTTCCCCTTCGAGCAGATTCAAGCGTCGCTCGCCGGCGTTGAAGGCGACGTTCACCGCGCTGTCGGTATTCAGCGTGAGCTGGCTGCCATCGGGCAGGCGCAGGTGCTTGCGTTCGCCCACGGCGGTGCGCAGGTCAGCGTTCCATTCCGCCCAGGGCAACTGTCGCGCGGCCAGCCAGGCGGCCGGCGCCACGGCTATCAGCACGCCCAGGCGGTTGAGCATCTGCCGGCGGCTCAGGCCGCTGCGCTGCAGGCTCTGCCGGCCGAGGCCCGGCGGCAGCTGGCGCAGGCCGCCGAACAGGGCTTCGGCGCGGCGCCAGGCTTCGGCGTGCTGGGCGCTGCGTGCGCGCCATTGTTCGATGGCCTGCAGGTCGGCGCTGCTGGCCGGGTGTTCGTTGAGGCGCACCAGCCAGTCGGCGGCTTCGCCGAGGATGCCGGGGTCGAGCGGCTGCTCGCGCATCAGGTGGCGCTCAGGCAGGCGACGAAGCCGGCACGCATGTAGCGCTTCACGCTGGCCAGGGAAATACCCAGGCGCTCGGCGATGAGCGGGTAGGTGAGGCCGTCCAGCTGCGACAGCAGGAAGGCCTCGCGGGTCAGCGACGGTAGCTCGCTGAGGGCAGCGTCGATGCGTTCCAGCGCTTCGAGGATCAGCTCGCGCGCCTCGGGGCCAGGCACCAGCTCCTCGGGCAACGCGGCGACGCTTTCCAGGTACGCACGCTCGATCTCCTGACGCCGCCAGCGGTCCACCAGCAGGCCTTTGGCGATATGCGTGAGGAGCGCACGCGGGCGCTCGCCAAGATCTTCCAGCGGCCGTCGCAGCAGGCGCAGGAAGGTGTCATGGGCGAGGTCGGCGGCATCCCAGGCGTTGCCCAGCCGGCCGCGCAGCCACTGCTGGAGCCAGCTGTTGTGCTCGTTGTAGAGGGTGTGCAGATGCTGCGGGGACGGGGTTTCGACGAGGGCCACAGTGCGTGCGTCAGATTTTCATTTGAGAATGCCTATCATTTTATGGTTTTCCCCCTGCCGAGCGCAATGCCGCCGCCGCGCAGCCGGTCGGACGGCGACAGCGGCGAGGGGCCGTCACTGGAATTGCCACGAAGACGCGCTACCTTGAGCCTGTTGTGCGCAGAAATTTCATACGCCGCACTTCCTCCCGCCGTCCCGCGCAGGCAACGGACCCGCAGCAGCAGGCCCGGCAGTCACCCAGCAGATACGGAGCACACCATGGCTCGCACCACGCCCATCGAGCTTTACCGCAACATCGGCATCGTCGCCCACGTCGACGCCGGCAAGACCACGACGACCGAGCGCATCCTTTTCTACACCGGTGTGAACCACAAGATGGGCGAGGTGCACGACGGCGCGGCGACCATGGACTGGATGGTGCAGGAACAGGAGCGCGGCATCACCATCACCTCGGCGGCGACCACGGCTTTCTGGCAGGGCTCGTCCAAGCAGTACGAACACAAGCACCGCTTCAACATCATCGACACCCCCGGTCACGTGGACTTCACCATCGAGGTGGAGCGCTCCCTGCGCGTGCTCGACGGCGCGGTGGTGGTGTTCAGCGGCGCCGATGGCGTCGAGCCGCAGTCCGAGACGGTCTGGCGCCAGGCCAACAAGTACCACGTGCCGCGCCTGGCCTACGTCAACAAGATGGACCGCCAGGGCGCCGACTTCCTTCGCGTGGTGGCGCAGATCAAGCAGCGCCTGGGGCATACCCCGGTGCCGATCCAGTTGGCCATCGGCTCGGAGGAAACCTTTGCCGGGCAGATCGACCTGGTGAAGATGAAGGCCATCGTCTGGAACGACGCCGACCAGGGCACCAGCTACACGGAGGAACCGATTCCGGCGGAGCTGCAGGCGCTGGCGGACGAGTGGCGCGCGCACATGATCGAGGCCGCCGCCGAAGCCAACGACGAGCTGATGAACAAGTACCTCGAAGGCCAGGAACTGACCGTCGAGGAAATCAAGGCCGGCCTGCGCCAGCGCACCCTGGCCAACGAGATCGTCCCGGCGGTGCTGGGCTCCTCGTTCAAGAACAAGGGCGTGCCGCTGGTGCTCGACGCGGTGATCGACTACCTGCCGGCGCCGACGGAAATCCCCGCAATCAACGGCACCGACCCGGACGACGAAGAGAAGCACCTGGAGCGCCACGCCGACGACAGCGAGCCGTTCTCCGCGCTGGCGTTCAAGATCGCCACCGACCCCTTCGTCGGCACCCTGACCTTCGCCCGCGTCTATTCCGGCGTGCTGAGCAGCGGCGACGCCGTGCTCAACTCGGTGAAGATCAAGAAGGAACGCGTCGGTCGGATGGTGCAGATGCACGCCAACCAGCGCGAGGAGATCAAGGAAGTGCGCGCCGGCGACATCGCTGCGCTGATCGGCATGAAGGACGTCACCACCGGCGACACCCTGTGTTCCATCGATAAGCCGATCATCCTCGAACGCATGGACTTCCCCGATCCGGTGATCTCCGTGGCGGTGGAACCCAAGACCAAGGCCGACCAGGAAAAGATGGGCATCGCCCTGTCCAAGCTGGCCCAGGAAGACCCCTCGTTCCGCGTGAAAACCGACGAGGAAACCGGGCAGACCATCATCTCCGGCATGGGCGAGCTGCACCTGGACATCATCGTCGACCGCATGCGTCGCGAGTTCAACGTCGAGGCCAACATCGGCAAGCCGCAGGTGGCTTACCGCGAGGCGATCCGCAAGAAGTGCGAGATCGAGGGCAAGTTCGTCCGCCAGTCCGGCGGCCGCGGCCAGTTCGGCCACTGCTGGATCCGCTTCGAGCCGGGCGACGAGGGCAAGGATGGGCTGGAGTTCGTCAACGAGGTGGTCGGCGGGGTGATCCCGCGCGAGTTCATCCCGGCGATCCAGAAGGGCATCGAGGAGCAGATGCAGAACGGCGTGCTCGCCGGCTACCCGCTGATCGGCCTGAAGGCCTCGGTGTTCGACGGCTCCTACCACGATGTCGATTCCAGCGAGATGGCGTTCAAGATCGCAGCTTCCATGGCCACCAAGCAGCTCTCGCAGAAAGGCGGCGCGGTACTGCTGGAGCCGGTGATGAAGGTCGAGGTGGTGACGCCGGAGGACTACATGGGCGACGTGATGGGCGACCTGAATCGCCGGCGCGGGCTGATCCAGGGCATGGAAGACACGCCGGCGGGCAAGGTCATCCGCGCCGAGGTGCCGCTGGGCGAGATGTTCGGCTATGCCACGGACGTACGCTCGATGTCCCAGGGGCGGGCGAGCTACTCGATGGAGTTCACCAAGTACGCCGAGGCCCCGGCGAATATCGCCGAGGCGATCATCAAGAAGTCCCACGGTTGAGGTTTGGCTGAGCTTACAACGGCGCCTTCGGGCGCCGTTTTCTTTTGCTCCTCGTAGGAGCGAGCTTGCTCGCGAACGGCACGGCACAGGTCAAACTCTGGCAACGCCGATCCGTAGGGCGCATAACGCGCCAGCGTTATCCGCCGCCGTGGTATCGGCGAATCACCCGTTCCGGGTTATGCGCCCTACGAGCTGCATCGATATCACGATGGAGCTTGAACGTAGGATGGGTGGAGCTTGCGATACCCATGCTGTCGGTGCGCCGCAATCGATGGGTATCGCTTCGCTCCACGCCATCCTACGGCGTGTTTCTCCTGACGTTCCTGTGAACGGAACAACCATCTCAATCAAACGCCGGAATCGCCTCCAGCTCATGCAGCAACCAGTCGGCGAACTCCCGCGCCAGGGCCTGGTTGCCGTGGGGCGGGATGATCAGGAAGTAGGGATGGGGCGCCGGGAAGTCGATGTCGAACAGGCGCACCAGGCGCCCCTGATGCAGCTCCTCGCCGGCGAGGATGTGGTCGCTGATGGTCACGCCGCCGCCGGCCACGGCGGCGCGGATGGTCAGGTAGGCGTCGGGCAGGAAGACGTTCTGCCGCGCCTGCAGGCCGGGCACCCCGGCGGCCAGGAAGTAGCGGCTCCAGTCGAAGCCGTCGTCCTCGTGCAGCAGCACCTGGCGCGCCAGGTCTCGGGGTTTGCGCAGGTGTTCCTGGGTGTTGAGCAGGCGCGGGCTGCACACCGGGAAGTAGCGGATGTCGCCCAGCGCGGCGAAGCGCTGGCCTTCGATGTGGGTCTCGCCGAAGGAAATCACCATGTCCACCTCGCCCAGGTCGCTGCTCATCGGCAGCAGATGCAGGGCGACCTCCTGGTAGTTGCGCAGGAACTTCTCCAGCAGCGATGACACCCGCGCCAGCAGCGCCGGGGCGCAGGCGATGCGCAGCTCGCCGGCCGGTTCCTCGGTGGGCAGCGCACGGCGAATGTCGCGCAACTGGTCGAAGGCGCTGCTGATCTGCTGGCTCAGCTGGCGCCCGGCCGGGGTCAGCTTGACACCCTTGCCCTGGCGCTCCACCAGTGCCACGCCCAACTCCTCTTCGAGCTTCTTCACCTGGTGGCTGACCGCCCCGTGGGTAACGTGCAGCTCCAGCGCCGCGCGGCTGATGCTGCCCTGGCGGACCAGCGCCTCGAAAGCGCGCAGGGCGATCAGGGATGGCAAGCGAAACGCACTGTTCTGACGCATGAAAAGGCCCTTTCCGTGAATTTGACTAACGATTCAGGTGGAAAACTATTGAATTGTCGTTAGTTAAATTTGCACAGAAGATGACCCGAAGCCAACACCCCAACACAAGAACAAACGGCTGGAGATCCGCCATGCAGCATTTCGTCGACTTGCTCGGCCTGGGCAAGCGCTACGGCAACCTGCAGGTCCTGAGCGACCTCAGCCTGAGCATCCGCCAGGGCGAATTCCTCACGCTGCTGGGGCCTTCCGGCTCGGGCAAGAGCACCACGCTGATGATGCTCGCCGGCTTCGTCGAGCCCAGCGCAGGGCGCATCGAGCAGGACGGTCGCGACATCACCCACCTGTCGCCGGACCAGCGCGAATTCGGAGTGGTGTTCCAGGGCTACGCGCTGTTCCCGCACATGAGCGTGGCGCAGAACGTTGCCTACCCGCTGCGCATCCGCAAGGTGCCGGGCGCCGAGATCGAGCGCCGCGTCGCCGAGGTGCTGGAGCGCGTCGGCCTGGCCGGCATGGGCGAGCGTGGTATCAGCCAGCTTTCCGGTGGGCAGCAACAGCGTGTGGCGCTGGCCCGCGCGCTGGTGTTCAAACCGAAATTGCTGCTCCTCGACGAACCGCTGTCCGCCCTCGATCGTCGCCTGCGCCAGGAGATGCAGGGCGAGCTGGCGCGCATGCACAAGGACTTCGGCACCACCTTCGTCTTCGTTACCCACGACCAGGAAGAAGCCCTGGCGCTGTCCGACCGCATCGCCGTGTTCAACAAGGGCCGCCTGGAGCAGGTCGGCACCCCGCGCGAGGTCTACGAGCGCCCGGCCAGCCGCTTCGTCGCCAACTTCCTCGGCGATACCAACCTGCTGGAGGTTGGCGTGGTCGGTCGCGAAGCCGAAGCCACGCTCTGCGATTTCCGTGGCCAGCACCTGCGCGTGGCCAATACGGCCAATGCCGGCCAGGGCGGCAAGAGTTGGCTGGCAGTGCGCCCGGAACACATCGACCTGCGCCCGCTGCAGGACGCCGGCCGCGACAACGGCCTCTGCGCCACCGCGGGCCCTGCGACCTACCAGGGTGCCCACGTCAACCTCGAACTGACCCTGGAGCAGGGCGATCGCCTCGACCTGCGCCTGCCGGTATCGCACCCGCTGCTAAGCAGTCTGCGCAGCGGCCAGCGCTACTGGTGCAGTTGGTCGCCGCAGCACTGCCACCTGTTGTCCGCCTGACAAACCCATAACGAAAACAAACGATCGGGGAGCAATCACATGAGCGACTCTATAAAAGCAGGCCAAGGCTTCATCGAAGACGCCATCGAGATCGCCGCCCAGAAGGGCGAGCGCGCCGGCATCAGCCGCCGCGATTTCAACCGCAGCCTGCTGCTGCTCGCCGCCGCCAGCGCACTGCCGTTCGGCGCCGGTGGCCGGGCTTTCGCCGCCGGCGGCAGCCTCGTGTTGGCCAACTGGGGCGGTGATGCGGTGCCGGCCTTCGAGAAGAGCTTCGGCGGCTTCGACCAGGCCTCCGGGCTGGCCCTGAAAGTGGACGGCAGCGGCCCCACCGAGGGCGCGCTGAAGACTCAGGTGAGCAGCGGCGCGGTGCGCTGGGACGTGTGCGACGGCGAGATGTACTCGTCCTACCGGCTGGGCAAGGACAAGTTCCTCACGCCCATCGACTACGGCATCGTCGACAAGTCGCTGATCGGCTACGGCGACGTGCATGACTTCGGCCTCGCCAACTACACCTACAGCTACGTGATCGGCTACGACCACGAGCAGTTCGGCAAGAACCCGCCCAAGTCCTGGGCGGACTTCTGGGACGTGAAGAAGTACCCGGGCAAGCGCACCCTCTACAAGTGGATGAGCGCCAACCTCGAATGCGCGCTGCTGGCCGACGGCGTGCCGCCGGAGCAGCTCTACCCGCTGGATGTCGACCGTGCCCTGCGCAAGATCGAGGAGCTGCTGCCGCACATCGCCACCCACTGGTCCACCGGCGCCGAATCGCAGCAGCTGATCCGTGACGGCGAGGTGAGCATGGCGCAGATGTGGCACACCCGCGCCGAACTGGTGAAGAACGACACCGCCGGCAAGATCGACTGGAGCTTCGACGGCGGCATCGTCTCGCCCTCGGTGTGGATGGTGCCCAAGAACAACCCGGCCGGCGCCAAGGCGGCCATGGACTTCATCGCCTATGCCCTTCGTCCTGAAGTCCAGGCCAAGCTCATGGAGGTCTACAACATGGGCCCGGTGAACCTCAAGGCCAACGACCTGCTCAGCGCCCAGCTGCAGGCAATCAACCCCACCGCGCCGGATAACCTGAAGAAGCAGGTGTCGCTGAACAACAAGTGGCACGCCGAACACTACGGCGAAACCCTGGAGCGCTACCTCGCGCTGATCGGTGGCTGAGATGCGACGTTTCGCACCGGGCGTGCTGCCGGTCTACGGCCTGCTGATCCTGCCCCTGCCTGTGCTCGTCGTGGTCGGCTACCTGCTGCCGACCCTCGGCGYGCTGGGCTGGAGCTTCAGCCTGCCGGAATGGGGCACGCAGAATTACGCGGCGATCGCCGACAACGCCAACCTGCAGGCGGTGATCTGGCGCACCCTGCGCATCTGCCTGCTGACCACCGCGATCAGCGTCGCCATCGCCTACCTGATCGCCTACCGCTGGCGTTTCGCGACGCCGCGCGGCCGGCAGTTGATCGAGTTGTTCGTGCTGCTGCCGTTCTGGCTGTCGATGCTGATCCGCGCCTTCGCCTGGCTGGTTCTACTGCGTAATGGAGGACTGGTGAGCCAGGGGCTGATGGCCACCGGCTGGTTCGACGCGCCGCCGCCGCTGGTGCGTAACGAGCTGGGCGCGCTGATCGGCATGGTGCACTTCATGGTGCCGTATGCGGTGCTGCCGCTGCTGTCCTCGCTGAAGCAGGTGGACGACAGCCTGCTGCGCGCTTCCAGCAGCCTGGGCGCCAGCCACTGGCAGACGCTCAAGGACATCTTCATCCCGCTGACCCTGCCGGGCGTGGTTGCCGCGTCCGCCATCGTCTTCGTGTTCAGCCTCGGCTGCTTCGTCACCCCGGCGCTGCTGGGCGGCGGCAAGGCCGCGATGCTCGCCGAGTACATCTACGTGCAGATGTTCCAGCTCTCCAACTGGGGCCTGGGCGCCGCGCTGAGCATCGTGCTGATGCTGCTGGTGGTGGGCTGCGCGCTGCTGTTCGGACAACTCATCGGCTTCCGCCGCCTGCTCGGGAGGACTGAGCTGTGACTCCGCAGGGAACCTATCTCTCCGCCATGCCCAAGGGCGTGAAAAAGCCGCAACTGCCGCGCCCGCCGCTGGGGCGCTGGCTGTCCTGGACCGCGCTGGCGCTGTCCGCGCTGTTCCTGCTGCTGCCGATCCTGGTGATCGTGCCGCTGTCGTTCGGCAACCAGCGCTACCTGGCCTTCCCGGATGGCGGCTGGTCGCTGCGCCACTACGCGACGCTGTTCGACGGCGCCTGGCTGGTGTCGATCCTGCAGAGCCTCGGCCTGGCACTGGTGGTCGGTGCGCTGTCCACCGCGCTGGCCTTCCTGTTCGCCACCGGCATCTGGCTGCAGCGGCGCTTTCGCACCGTGCTGACGCTGATCGTGCTGCTGCCGATGATCGTCCCGCAGGTGGTCTCGGCCATGTCGATCTACTACCTCGACGCGCGCCTGGGCATTCTCGACAACCTGCTGGGCGTCGGCTTCGGCCATCTGCTGATGGCGCTGCCGTACTCGGTGATCGCCATGCTGGTGGCCTACGCGCGGCTCGACCAGAGCCTGTACAAGGCCTCGCGCTCGCTCGGCGCCGGGCTCTGGCCGACGCTCTGGCACGTGCTGCTGCCCAACGTCCGTGGCGGCATCCTCGGCGGCTTCTTCATGGGCTTCGTGATGAGCTGGGAAGAAGTGGTGGTGACCCTGTTCACCAGCGGCCTGAACGTGGTGACGCTGCCCAAGCGCATCTGGGACGGCCTGCGCTACAACCTCGATCCGGCGATCGCCGCCGTGTCCACCCTGATGATCGTCCTCACCCTGGCGGTGATGCTGCTGCGCATGTACCTGGAGCGCCGACAGCCGCCTTCCTGACTCACCCCGATTTACATCCGGTCGCCACGTTGGCGACCAGTCGAACTGCCTGTCGCTTGCACCTTGTCCCTGAGGAGGGAATCCCCATGCTTACCGCTTTCCCCGCGCGCACCTACCGTCAACGCGTCGAAGCCGTCAAACACCGCATGGCCGATCGTGGCCTGGATGCCCTGGTGGTCAACTACCCGGACAACATCAACTACCTCACCGGCTTCGACAGCCTGGGCTTCCTCTGGTACCAGGCGCTGATCATCTCGCCGAAGCTGGCGGAGCCGGTGTTCCTCACCCGCACCAGCGAGGAGCCCTGCACCTGGGAGCTGTCGTGCATCAACGAGGCGATCTTCTATGACATCGCCAAGCAGGACCCGCTGAAGATCGTCGCCGACGTGCTCGCCCAGGCCGGCCTGTCCCAGGCGCGCATCGGCCTGGAAATGACCGCTTCGACCTTCTCCCCGGCACAGTACAACGCGCTGCTGGGCTACATGCCCGAAGCGCGCTTCGAGGACGCCGGCCCCCTGGTCGCCGAGAACCGCCTGATCAAGACCGCCGAGGAAATCGAGTACCAGCGCAGCGCCGCGCGCATGGCCGACCAGGGCATGCTGGCGGCCTTCGAGGCGCTGCGTCCGGGCGTTTCCGAGGTGGAAGTGGCGGGCATCGTCGCCAACGCCCTGGGCCGCGCCGGCAGCGAGTACTCGGCGATCAGCCCGATGTGCGCCACCGGCCGCCGCAGCACCATGACCCACGCCATGCCGCACCGCCAGACCATCAGCCATGGCGACGTGGTGATCCTCGAACACGCCGGGGTGTGCAACCGCTACCACGCCATCCTCATGCGTACCGCGGTGATCGGCAAACCCAGTCCGCGGGTGAAGGAAGTCGCGACCCTGCTCACCGAGGCGTTCAACGCCGCCATCGACATCGCCAAGCCGGGCACCCCGGTGGGCGAGGCCAACCGCGTGTGCAACCAGATCCTCGACCGCATCGACCTGTCGCGCACCCGCGTCCACCGCATCGGCTACAGCCTCGGCCTGGCCTACCCGCCGACCTGGCTGGAAGCGATGATGGTGGACGAGGCCGACGACCACGTGTTCCAGCCGAACATGTCGTTCTCCATCGAGCCCAACCTGTCCTTGTACAACGAAGGCTTCGGCATCAAGCTCGGCGATACCGTGCTGTGCGGCGAGAAGGGCTCGGCGAGCCTGTCGGAACTGCCGCCTGAGCTGACCATTATCGACTGATGGAGGTTCGCCCCCGGTCCGCGTAATGCCGGGGGCGAATTCGTGTTGCGTGTCTGCGTCTGCGGGCGCAGTGATGAAGTCCGAGGGTTTCCGATGAGTCACACGATGGATATTTTCTGGCACGACGACGTGCTGCGCCACGACACCGCCGCCGGCGTGTTCGAGGCGCCGCCCAGCGATCTGCTGGCCGAGCAACTGCTGCACCCGGAGAGCAATCCCCGGCTGCTCAACATGCGCGCCATCCTCCAGCGCGGGCCGGTCGCGGATTCGCTGCGCTGGCACGAAGGTCGCCACGCCAGCGAAGAAGAGCTGCTGCGCTTCCACGATGCCGACTACCTGCGCGGCATCTTCGAGGCGGACGCCCAGGGCAAGCGCTTCAGCAGCACCACGCTGATGTCCGCCGGCAGCCTCGCCGGCCTGCTGGCCGCCGCCGGCACCAGCCTGCTGGCGCTGGAAAGCGTGCTGGCCACCGGCAACCCGGCCATGGCCCTGGTGCGCCCGCCGGGCCACCACGCCGCGCCGGCGATGGCCGACGGCTACTGCTTCTTCAACAACGTCGGGGTTGCCGCGCGCGCCGCCCAGGCGGCGGGACTTGAACGGGTCGCCATCGTCGACTGGGACGTGCACCACGGCAACGGTACCCAGGAAGGCTTCTACGACGATCCTTCGGTATTCACCGTGTCCCTGCACATGGACCACGGCGCCTGGGGCCCGAGCCACCCGCAGAGCGGCGCGGCGGATGAGCGTGGCTACGGCGCCGGGCTGGGCAGCAACCTCAACCTGCCGCTGCCCGTGGGCTCGGGCGACCAGCTCTACGAGATGGTCTTCAGCCGCTTCGTCGAGCCGGCGCTGCGCGCCTTCAAGCCGGACCTGCTGATCATCGCCAACGGCCTCGACGCCTCGCAGTTCGACCCCAACGGCCGCCAGTTGGTGACCATGCAGGGCTTCAACCGACTGGCCCGCCGCGCCCGCGCGCTGGCCGACGAGCTCTGCCAGGGACGCCTGCTGGTGGTACAGGAGGGCGGCTACAACCCGGCCTACAGCGCCTACTGCCTGCATGCCGCGACCGAAGGCTTCCTCGGCCAGGCGTCCACGCTGCCCGACCCGCTGGCCTACATGCCGGAGCCTCCGGCGCGGGTGGAGGCCGATCTCGCCGCGCTGGATACGCGGCTGGCGACGGCGGGGTGGAAGTTCTCCTGAGTCCTGGGGTGGCCCGTTAGCACAGGGGGCAGGGCTAGCGTAGGAGCGGACTCCGTCCGCGATCGATTCGCCGCCGCTCCGGCCGGCCACGGAGCACGGCCAGCCCATCGCGGACGAAGTCCGCTCCTACGCGCGCTGAGATGTCGGCAGCCCGCCTCAGCGATGATTGCGATAACGCTCGGTCAGGGACTGTACGCGGGCGACATAGGTTTGCGTCTCGCTGTAGGGCGGTATCCCGTTGTACTTGTCGACGGTCATTTCACCGGCGTTGTAGCTGGCCAGTGCCAGCCGCTGATTACCGTTGAAACGCTTGAGCAGCCAGGCCAGGTAGCGCACGCCGCCGCGGATGTTCTGCCGTGCATCGAACGGATCGCTGACGTTGAAACGCACGGCGGTATCGGGCATCAGCTGCATCAGCCCCTGGGCGCCGGCGATGGAAATGGCGTTGGGCTGGAACGCCGATTCGGCATGGATCACCGCACGCACCAGCGCCTGGTCGACACCGTAGCGGGTCGAAGCCGACTCGATCTCCCGCCGGTAGGAGCGGGTATCCAGGCGCAGGCGGGCGACGTTGAAATCCTTCGGCGCCATGCACAGGTAACAGCCCTTGATGTAATACACCTCCAGCACATCGACCCGCGCCGAGATACCCACGGGGCGCCGGCTCACATACTGGCGCACGCCGTTGTGGACGAAGGTGTAGACGCGAATCCGCTCGGCGCCCGGCTCGACCCTGGCTGCGGGCTTCGCCTTGGCGCCGGCAGCGGCACCTGACTTGCCATGCTGAAGGGTGCAATGGGCGCCGGCGATGGCACGGCTGCTGTGGCTGATGGTCCCGTCCGCCCCTTGGCACCGGTACAGCGCGCTGGCGTATAGCGGAGCGACCAGCAACGCCAGCCCGATGCAGCCAGGAAGGCTCCAGCGAGCCCATCGCCATGCTCTGGAATCCATCGAACCGCTCCGCGCCACCGGCGTCGATCAGGCTCCGGGGCGCCTGATCCGGGCAAATGAGAAAGCCAATCGGGGCGGTCGTGACCGGACTTCCTGGACGACCTGCCGTTTCGGTTCGCTAGTTATAGCCCTTTCAATTGGCGCTGGAGCCTGGGGAGACGTACGGCTAACTGGAGTTTCGGAACGCAGCGCAGGTCAATGCAGCTCGCAGAGGAACCGGACGTTGCGTAGGAGCGGACTCTGTCCGCGATCGATTCACCGCCACTCCGGTTCGTCCGGGCGTTGGACGAAGCCAATCGCGGACGGAGTCCGCTCCTACGCAGCCTGCGAGCCCGTCGCTCAACCGAGAATGAAATACACCTTGCGCACCGGCGTGAGGTTTTCCCAGGTGCCCTTGAAGCCCGCCGCCACCACGAACGAGTCCCCTGGCCCGAAGGTCTTCGCCACGCCGTCGGCGTCGGTCAGGCGCACCGTGCCTTCGAGGATGTGGCACAGCTCGTCGTAGTCGCACTCGCAGCGCTCCAGGTGCACGCCGGCTTCCCAGATGCCGGCGATGGCGTTCTTTTCCGGAGCACTGAAGTGCCGCCAGCTGCGGCTCTGGTACGGCGCATCGACGATGGCCGGATCGTTGATCTCGCGCTCCTGCGGGGCGAGTTCGGGATTGGCGAAGTCGATGACGTGGCGGGGCAGGGTGGACATGAGGTTCTCCATCAGGAATCGAAACCGACGCCGAAGGCATCGCAGGTCTTGAGCAAAAGGTCGCGGCGGCCGGTGCGGTCTTCCTTGGCCAGCGAACGCTGGGCCAGGCGCACGCCGAGGTAGCGCAGCGGCTCGGGCGGGAAGGGGAAGGGCTTCTGCGAGGTCATGCGCAGCTGGGTGCGTTCGGTGCGCTCGCCGCCCAGCTGGTCGAGCATGTTCAGCGCGGCGAAGCGGCTGGCCGCCACGCCCTGGCCGGTGAAGCCCAGCGCATAGGCGACACGGTTGCCGAGCACGCAGCCGGTGAACAGTGTGGTACGCGCCGAGGTGTCGATGATGCCGCCCCAGGCATGGCTGAACTGCACCGGGCCGAGCTGCGGGAAGGCCTCGCGGAACTGCTCGGCCAGGCGCTGGAAGCTTTCCGGGCGCTGGGTCAGGGCTTCGTCGCGGCGGCTGCCGAAGTGGTAGATGGCGTCGAAGCCGGCCCAGAGGATGCGGTTGTCGGCGGTCTTGCGCAGGTAGTGGAACTGGTTGCCGGCATCGGCTATGCCGTAGCGGTCGACCCAGCCGATTGCGCGCAGCTGGTCGTCGGTGAGCGGCTGGGTGACCAGCGAGTAGTCGTACACCGGGATCACGCTGGAATTCAGGTGGCCGAGCAGCGGCGGCGCGATGTTGGTGGCCAGGGCGATCTGCCCGGCCTGCAGTTCGCCACGGTCGCAGCGCAGCAGCAACTGGTCGCCACGCTGGTGCAACTCATGCACCGGGGTGTTCTCGAACAGCTCGACGCCCTGTTCGATGCACACCCGGCGCAGCTCGGCGGCCATCTTCGCCGGGTTGAGCAGCGCATAGTTGGGTTCGTACACGCCAGCCTTGTACATCGGCGAATCCAGGCGCTGCGCCAGGTCCGCGCCTTCCAGCCACTCGCAGTCGATGCCGAAGCGCTGGTAGTTGCGCTGCATGCCGCGCAGGCCCTCGACCTGCCAGGGCTGCATGGCGACGCTGAGCTTGCCGCTGCGCTCGAACTCCACGTTCATGCCGAAGCGCTGCAGGTCCGCCTCGAACTCTTCCAGATTCTGTCGGCCCAGGCGTACCAGGGTTTCAGCTTCTTCCGGCCAGCGGCGCAGGGCATTGCCTACGCCGTGGGAAATGCTCGGTGCGCAGAAACCACCGTTGCGCCCGCTGGCCTCGCCACCGCAGCGACGCGCCTCGACCACCGCGATGCTCGCGCCGGGCCAGCGCAGGCGGGCGTGCAGGGCGGTCCAGAGACCGGTGAAACCGCCCCCGACGACCACCAGGTCGAAGCTGCGATCACCCTCCAGCGCCGGAGTGGCGGGAGCGGGGTCGAGGGTGTCTAGCCAGAAAGGTCTTGGAGTGGCGTGCGCAAGTGGGGCGGATGTCATCGGAAAACTCCGGCAGAATGTCGGAAGAAAAAGCGGTCTTCGGGCCGCGTCCGAGTTTTGTAATCGCTCCGGGGGGCTCAGGCATACGCTCCCCAGCTCTTTGCGGGCACGCCCGGAGCAGGACATGCCGGCTTGAGACCGGCAGGGGAATTCAATGAGTGAAGAACTGGGCTGGAGCGCGACGCTCGAAGGCACCACCCACCAGCCCGACCCGGCGAGCGCCGCTACCCATGCCGTGGTGCTGCGTTATCACCAGGCCTGGCGCCGGCATGACATCGAGGCGCTGATGGCGCTGTTCGACCCGCAGGTGGAGTACAACGATTTCTTCCAGGGCCGTCGGATCGCGCCGCACGAACTGCGCGAATACCTGCAGACCAGCATGCCGGCGGCTGGCGACGAATCTCAGGTGTATACCGACCGCCTGCGGGTGGACGGCGACACCGCCTTCCTGCAGTACCAGGTGACCCTGCGCGGTACCCAGGGGCTGGTGTCCTTCCGCACCACCGAGGCCTACACCGTGCGCGCCGGGCTGATCATCCGCGTCAACGAACACGCAGCGCTGGTCGGCCAGCCGCAGAAAACCGCCAGCGAGCCGCAACCGCGCATGGCCGACAGCCGCCTGGGATTGTCCGCGCGGCAGCTGAGCCTGCTCGGCGGCGATATCCAGCAGTACTTCCAGCAGACCCGGCCGTTCCTCAACCCCGACCTGGACATGCCCCAGGTGGCGGCGGCCACCGGCTACACGCGCAACCAGATTTCCTACTTCCTCAACCAGGTGCTCGGCCTGAGCTTCTACCAGTACCTGAACCAGCTGCGCCTGCGCCACCTGCTCGGCCAGCTCGACGGCGCCACCAGCGTCACGCGTATCGACGAACTGGCGCGGGCGGCGGGGTTCCGCTCGCTGTCGACCTTCTACCGCTGCTTCCGCGAGGAGACGGGGTTGTCGCCCAAGGCTTACCTGGAACAGCAGCGGGCCTGACCTTTGCGTAGGAGCGGACTCCGTCCGCGATGCTTCGGAGCGGCTTCAAGTCATCGCGGATGAATCCGCTCCTACGGGAGTGGTCCTGATGCCGCAACGCTGTCGATGACCTTGCGTGCCGCTCCGCGCGTGCCCGCATGCACGGCGCCCGCGTTATCAATCTCGCGCCCATTTCCCTATGCTCGGCGGACAAGTATTCCAACCCGCTCAGGAGACCTTCCCATGCGCGACCAGCTCTATATCGATGGCCAGTGGCAGGCGCCCGCGAAAGGCGGCCGCTTCGAGGTGTACGAACCCTCCAGCGAAGCCGTGCTGACCGAAGTCGCTGCCGCCACCGGCGAGGACGTGGACCGCGCCGTGCAGTCCGCTCGCCGGGCCTTCGATGAGGGCGAGTGGGGCCGCAGCAGCGGCAAGGAGCGCGCCGCTTACCTGCGCGCCATCGCCGAAAACCTGCGTGGCCGCCGCGAGGACCTGGCCCGCCTGGAAGTGCAGGACAATGGCAAGCCGCTGCCCGAGGCGCAGTGGGATATCGATGACGCCATCGGCTGCTTCGACTACTACGCCGAGCTGGCCGAAGGGCTGAATGATGAGGGTGAAGTGGTCGCGCTGCCCGACGAGCGTTTCGCCTGCCGCGTGCTGCGCGAGCCGGTCGGCGTGGCCGGGCAGATCATTCCGTGGAACTACCCGTTGCTGATGGCTTCGTGGAAGGTTGCGCCGGCGCTGGCCGCAGGTTGCACCGCCGTGCTCAAGCCTTCGGAACTGACGCCGCTGACTTCCCTGGAACTGGCCGCTGCCGCCGATGCCGTGGGCCTGCCTAAGGGCGTGCTCAACGTGGTCACCGGACTGGGGCGTGACGCTGGCTCGCCGCTCTCGGCGCATCCGGGCGTGGACAAGCTGGCCTTCACCGGCAGCGTGCCGACCGGGCGCGCGATCATGCAGGCGGCGGCCCAGGACATCAAGAACGTCAGCCTGGAGCTGGGCGGCAAGTCGGCATTCATCGTCTTCGATGACGCGGATGTCGAGGCAGCCGTGGAGTGGATCCTGTTCGGCATCTTCTGGAACCAGGGCCAGGTGTGCAGTGCGACCTCGCGGCTGCTGGTGCAGGACGGCTTGCATGACCGGCTGATCGAACGCCTGGTGGAAGAAACCCGCCGCATCACCATTGGCAATGGCCTGGAGCCGGGCGTGCTGCTCGGCCCGCTGGTCAGCGCCGGGCAACACGCCAAGGTGCTGCAGGCCATCGAGGCCGGCGTGCGCGACGGCGCGAAGCTGGCCACCGGCGGCAAACGTCCGGCCCATCGCGACAAGGGCTGGTTCGTCGAGCCGACGGTGTTCATCGACGCGCCGCTGGAGAGCGCCGTGTGGCGCGAGGAAATTTTCGGCCCGGTGCTCGCCGTGCGCCGCTTCAAGGACGAAGCCGAGGCGCTGCGCCTGGCCAATGACAGCCAGTTCGGCCTGGCGGCGGCGGTGATGTCGGCTGACCCCGCGCGTTGCGAGCGAGTCAGTCGCGGCCTGCGCGCCGGCATCGTCTGGGTCAACTGCTCGCAGCCGACCTTCACCCAGGCGCCCTGGGGTGGCTACAAGCAGAGCGGCATCGGCCGTGAGCTGGGGGTGTGGGGGTTGGATAATTACCTGGAGACCAAGCAGGTTACCGAGTACCTCAGTGACCAGCCGTGGGGGTGGTACATCAAGTAAGGCCAGCCAGACGTGCTGAGTAGGCGCGCGTAACCTGTTCCGGGTTATGTGCCCTACGGGCTGACGACGCCTTCGGGCGCTGTTGTCTTTTGCTTCTGTAGCAGCGAGCTTGCTCGCGAACCGCGCTCTGCAGTGGCTACAGGCGTTCCGCGTCGTAGGATGGGTGGAGCTTGCGATACCCATGCTGTTGGTGCGCTGGAATTGAWGGGTATCGCTGCGCTCCACGCCATCCTACGCAAGCGATTTCGGGACGGGCGGCAGGAGGCTGTTCGCGAGCAAGGACCAGTCGTCCCCCTCGATCCTACGAAAGCACATCCGGCTACATGTAGGAGCGAGCTTGCTCGCGAACCGCACGGCACAGACCGTAAGGCGGATAACGCGCCAGCGTTATCCGCCCGACGGACCTGGGTTCAAGCGGGCTGGGTCAGACCCACTCGGTCGTGCGCTTGCGCCGCACGCGCAGCATGGTCGGCAGGATCAGGCCGGCGAGCAGGCCGGCGCCGGCGATGCTGCCGCCGTAGGCCATGTAGCGCATCAGCACCTGTTTGTTCTCGTCGCCCAGTTGCGCCTGGGCGTCGCGCAGTTGCGAGCGGGCCTGGTTCAGTTCGGCGTCCAGGGAGCTGCGGGCGGCCTGCAGTTCGTCGATCAGTTTCTTGCGCGCATCCAGGGTTTCCTGCATGCCCTGCACGCGGTTCTTCCAGGAGTCGTCGATGGTCTGCAGCTGGGTGGTCAGCTCGGTGACCTTCTGCTCCAGCGCCGGCAGGCGTTCGGCCTGGCCGGGCTTTTCCTGCAGGTCCTTGCTGGCGATCCACACGCTGCTGCCGCTGTCGCCGCGCACCTGGCTGTAGTCGCCGGAGGTGCTGATCAGCTGGACCTTCTGCCCGGAGGTGAGGGTGCCGACGATGCGGTAGCCATCGGTGGGGCCGCTGCGCACGTAGGTGCTCAGGCTGTCGTTCACCCAGCGCGAGTTGCTGGCGGGCTCCTCGGCCTGGGCCGGGGCGCCGGCTGCCAGCAGGCCGGCGAACAGGCAGGCACCGAGGGCGCGGGTCTGGAGGGGGGAAACTCGTGCGGGGGAGCGACGCGATAGGGACATGGGCAATCTTCACATGACTTGGAACGAAACCCGCCTTGCGGGAGTGAAAACGCCGGCTCGGTGACTTGTTGAAAACTAGCCGGGTGGCCAATGGCCAGAAATCCCACCCGGAGGGCCGACAGCACACAGACAGTCGTCAGACGCCGAGAGTTCACCACTGGGAAATTGCACGGATGAGTGGTGGGAAATTGCCTGGATGGTTTCCCGCCGGATAACCGAATCGTCATCCGCGTCTCAGCTTCCCGTTAGCGGCAGTCGCATAAGGTGGAGTCATTCCCCACACACCCACGAGGTGACTGCCATGAAACTCCCCCGCATCTTCCTGCTCGCCGCACTGCTCGGCACGTCTTCCCTGGCGCTGGCCGACGGTGGTGGCGACATCACCTTTGCGCGCATGGAACAGGCTCGCCTGCAGACCATGCAGGCATGGAAGGCGACCCAGGTCGCCGACGCCAGGCAGTACCAGTACGGCATGAAACTGGATATCGCCGAGGTGGTGGCGGTCACGCCGCTGAGCACAGCCTGCGGGGTCGTGCCGATGCAGATGCGCTACCTGGATTCCCGAGGTGACCTGCAGGCCATCGAGTACCGTAGCGAGCGCGTGGCATGCCGCACCACCCGCTGATTCATTCAGGCGTCGCCGGAAACCTCAGGAGGAAGTGCGTCGGCCCTTCCTCCGAGCTCTGCGCGCTGGCCGAGCCCAGGTGCAGCTCCATGATCGAACGCACGATGGCCAGCCCCAGGCCCGTGCCACCCTGGGCCCGCGAGCGGCCCTTGTCCACCCGGTAGAAGCGCTCGAACAGGTGCGGCAGGTGCTCGGCGGCAATGCCCGCGCCGGGGTTCTGCACCTGCAGCGTCACCGCTTCGCCATCGTCCTGCACCTGCACGTTGATGCGCTCGCCCTCCGGGGTGTGGCGGATGGCGTTGGACAGCAGGTTGGAAATGGCGCGCTGGATCATCAGGCGGTCGCCCACCACCCGCCCATGACCTTGGATGTCGATGCGCAGCGCCTTCTCCTCGGCGCTGAAATCGAACAGCTCGGCGACCTTCGCCGCTTCCTCTTCCAGCTGCACCGGCTCCTGCGGCAGCAGTGCACGCGGGTGGCTGACCTGGGCGAGGAACAGCATGTCGCTGACAATCCGCCCGACCCGTTCCAGCTCCTCGGTGCTCGCGGCCAGCACCGTTTCGTACTCTTCCTTTTGCCGTGGTCGCGATAGCGTCACCTGGGCCTTGCCCAGCAGGTTGCCGATGGGCGAACGCAGTTCGTGGGCGATGTCGTCGGAGAACTGCGTGAGCTGCTGCACGCCGCCGTCCAGCCGGTGCAGCATCAGGTTCAGCGCCTGCGCGGCCTTGCCCAGTTCCCGTGGCAGGTCCTGCAGCGGAATGCGGTGGCTGAGGTCCTGGGTGGTGACCAGCGCGGCCACCTGGCCGAACTGTCGAAGCGGTTGCAGGCCGCGCTTGGCTACCAGGCGCGCACCAATGGCGATCAGCAGCAGCAAAGGTGGAACCGCCAGCCAGGCCGAGCGCAGGAAGGCGCCAAGCAGGGCGTCGTCGTCGCGGCGATCCAGGGTCAGGAATACCCGCAGGCTATTGCCGTCGCGCAAACGGATCAGGCTGCGTTCGGTTAGCAGGCGACGACCGTCGGACGCGGTCCAGCCAAAGGCACGGCCGTTGCCGGCGAACTCATCGAGTATCGGCAGATCGGCAATCGGCCCACTGCTGAATTGCGCCGGCCGCCCGCGTTGTTCATCGAGCAGCGCCGCGCTGAGATTGTCGTGCCCCATCAGTTGGTCTTGCAGGGCGTGGCCACGCAGGGGCAGGGCGGCGAGGCCGGGGTCGGCCTCCAGCGCGTGGCGCAGTTGCCCGAGCTTGTCTTCCAGTTCGCGGTGGGCACGCTGGTCCAGTTGGTGGTCGAGGGCGAGGTAGGCGAGGGTGAGCAGCAACAGGGTCAGTACCGAACCCAGCAGGCCAACCCACAGGCCGATGCGCAGCGACAGGCTGGCGGGCTTCACGCGCGCGCCTCCAGCACGTAGCCGACCCCGCGCAGGGTGTGGATCAGTTTGGCGGCGAAGGGATCGTCGATCTTCGCGCGCAGGCGGCGGATGGTGACTTCCACCACGTTGGTGTCGCAGTCGAAGTTCATGTCCCAGACCAGCGAGATGATCTGCGTGCGCGACAGCACCTCACCGCTGCGGCTCATCAGCAGGTGCAGCAGGGCGAACTCCTTGCTGGTCAGGTCGATGCGCTGGCTGTCGCGGTAGGCGCGGTGGCGGCCGGGGTCCAGCTCCAGCCCGCCGATCTCCAGCACCTGCGGTTGGTCGATACGTTCGCTGCGGCGCAGCAGCGAGCGCACGCGGGCCAGCAGTTCGGGGAATTCGAAGGGCTTGAGCAGGTAGTCGTCGGCACCCAGGTCGAAGCCCTTCACGCGCTCGGTGAGTCGGCCGCGGGCGGTGAGCATCATCACCCGGATGTCGCTGTGCTGGCGCAGGCTGGCGAGCACGTCCCAGCCGTCCATCTGCGGCAGGTTCACATCGAGGATGACCAGGTCGTAGGCGCATTGCCGGGCCAGGTGCAGGCCGTCGACGCCGTTGTCGGCGCGGTCGACGACATAGCCGCTTTCGCTCAAGCCCTGGTGCAGGTAGTCGGCCGTCTTGTGGTCGTCCTCGATGAGCAGGATTTTCATGGATAGTTACCCGGTAATTGCGTGAAGAGTGGTACGGCAGGCGCAGGGAAGTTCCGCTGCCTGGGGAAAGCGCGCGCAGTCTAGAAGCTGTAGCGACTTCAGGGTCAATCGTGTCGATGTCGCACTTTTGGCCCTGTAAAAGATCCTGGATGTTCTGTAGGTCTATGGTTTTAAAGGGATTTCAGGAATTATGAAGTTCAGCAGGAATGCGCCGAATTGTTTCCTGAAGTTACCTGGGAGAGGCGCGTGGCCTTTTTAAATACATACAACGGGAAGTCGGCGAATAGCCAATTACATGTTTGTAATTATCCAGTCACCTTGCCGCTAGAGAGACACTTCTAGATTCGCCGGTGGAAATGACGGGAAACCGTCGTAGTTGACTCCACCGTGCGAGGTTCGCCGTGTTTTCAAGACGTTCTGTAGTCGCAGCCAGAGCCACGCTGCTGGCGCTGCTGCTCTGGCAATTCCCGGGTTGGGCGCAGGCCCGCGAGATCGGCATCGAGGAGGCCCTGCAGGCTGCTGCCAGCGGTAACCCGGAGCTGGCCGCCAGCGGCCGGGAAATCGGCATCGCCCAGGGGCTGCGCGAACAAGCCGGCCTGCTACGCAACCCGACGCTGTCCTGGGAGCAGGAGGGCACCGAATCGCGCAATCGCACCACCACCATTGGCATCAGCCAGCCGCTGGAGCTGGGCGGTAAACGCGGCGCGCGGGTGGAGCTGGCCGAGCGCGGCCAGGACGTCGCCGCACTGAGCCTGGAGGCGCGGCGCAACCAGTTGCGCGGCGAGGTGATCGCGGTTTTCTACACCGCCCTGCGCGCCCAGGAGCGCGAGCGCCTGGCGCAGCAGTCGGTGGAGTTGGCGCAGCGTGGCGTGGCCGCAGCGGAAGGGCGCGTGCGTGCTGGCAAGGCGCCGCCGCTGGAGGCCAATCGCGCTCAGGTGCAACTGGCAGAGGTACGCCTGGAGCAGGACCGCGCCCGTCGCGAACGAGCCGATGCCAACCAGGCGCTGGCCGCGCTGATGGGGCTGGCGTCGCCGGACTTTACTGGCGTGCGCAACGACAGCGCCCGGCCTTTGCCTGCACTACCAAGCCCTGATGAGCTGCTGCGCCGTCTCGACGGCAGCGCCGAAATGCGCCTCGCGCAAACCCGTATCGACGAGGGTGAAGCTGCGGTGCGGCTGGCGAAGACCCAGCGCATCCCCGACCTCGATGTCAGCCTGGGTAGCCAGGAAGCCATCGAGGAGGGCAATCGCGACCGCATTGCAGTCATCGGTTTCAGCCTGCCGTTGCCGCTGTTCGACCGCAACCAGGGCAACATCCTCGCCCAGTCGCGCCGCGCCGATCAGGCCCGCGACCTGCGCAACGCCACTGAGCTGCGCCTGCGCCAGGAAACCCAGCAGGCGCTGCAGCAGTGGAGCACCGCCCAGGGCGAGGTGAATGCCTTCCGCCAGACCATCCTGCCCAGCGCCCAGACCGCCGTGGAAAGCGCCACGCGCGGCTTCGAGATGGGCAAGTTCGGCTTCCTCGAAGTGCTCGACGCCCAGCGCACCCTGATCACCGCCCGCGACCAGTACCTGCGCGCGCTGTCCCAGGTCAGCGATGCCTGGGGGCGGATCGAGCGGGTCTACGGCGATGTCGGCGCGGCCCGTTAACCGTTGCCGGGCCTGGCTCGGCCTGCTGCTTCTGAGCCTGTCGCCATCGACTGCCGCACCCATTACCGGCGTGCCCGCGCACTGGTGCGTCCACGACCTCTTCAGCACCCTCCATCACCCGCAGGCACCCGCGCAAAAACGCGCTGCCGACGGATTCATTGCGGAGCTTCCATGATCAAGAAAACCCCACTCGCCGCCGCCGTGCTGCTGGCCTCGGCGCTGGCTGTCAGCGCCTACGCCTGGATGGGTAGCGAACAGGCCGGCGGCAGCCATCTCGACGACGCGACCCATGCTGACGGCGAGCACCATAACAGCGCCGCACCGACCCGCCATGCCGAAGCGGCGAGCCATGCCGACGGCGAACATCACGCTGCCAAGGAGACAGCCGTCGAAGAGGAGGGCCTGCACCTGAGCCCTGCGCAGATCGAGGCCGCCGGCATTCAGCTGGCTACTGCCGGGCCGCAGGCGCTGGACGAAGCGTTCAGCCTGCCCGGCGAGATCGGCTTCGACCAGGACCGCACTGCCCACGTCGTGCCGCGCACCCCCGGCGTGGTGGAGTCGGTGGCGGTGGAGCTGGGGCAGAGCGTGAAGAAGGGCGAGCTGCTGGCGGTGATTGCCAGCCAGCAGGTCTCCGAGCTGCGCAGCGAACTGGCCGCCGCCCAGCGCCGAGTCAGTCTGGCGAGCAAGACCTTCGCACGCGAACGGGAGCTGTGGCAGGAGAAGATTTCCGCTGAGCAGGACTACCTGCAGGCGCGCCAGGACCTGGAAGAAGCGCGCATCGCCCTGGCCAACGCGCAGCAGAAGACCAACGCCCTGAGCGGCGTATCGGCCAGCGCTGGCGGCAACCGCTACGAACTGCGCGCGCCTTTCGACGGCGTGGTGGTGGAGAAGCACCTGGTGCCCGGCGAGGTGGTCAGCGAGACCACCGCGGCCTTCACGCTGTCCGACCTGTCGCGGGTCTGGGCCAGCTTCAGCGTGGCCCCGCAGGACCTGGCGCGGGTGCAGGTGGGCAAGGCCGCGCGAGTGGAGGCGACGGACCTCGGCATGCAGGTTGATGGCCGCGTCAGCTACGTCGGCAACCTGCTCGGCGAACAGACCCGCAGCGCGGTGGCCCGCGTCACCCTGGCCAATCCCGATGGCGCCTGGCGCCCCGGCCTGTTCGTCAATGTGCGGGTGAGCAGCAGTGCGCGCCAGGTGCCGATCGCGGTGCCGGAGCAGGCGATCCAGGAGGTGGAAGGCAAGCCCAGCGTCTTCGTGCGCAGTGCAGAGGGCTTCGATCCGCGCCCGGTCGATCTCGGCGCGCGCAGCGCAGGTCAGGTCGAGGTGCTGGCCGGCCTGGCCGCCGGCGACCAGGTGGCGGCCGAAGGCAGCTTCGTTCTCAAGTCGGAGCTGGGCAAGAGCTCGGCGTCCCACGCGCACTGACGGAGCCAGAGCATGTTCGAACGCATCATTCGTTTCGCCATCGAGCAGCGCTATCTGGTGCTGCTCGCCGTCCTCGGCATGGCCGGCCTGGGCATCGCCAGCTACCAGAAGCTGCCCATCGACGCGGTGCCCGACATCACCAACGTGCAGGTGCAGGTCAACACCTCGGCGCCGGGCTTCACCCCGCTGGAGACCGAGCAGCGCGTCACCTACCCGGTGGAGACCGCCATGGCCGGCCTGCCGGGCCTGCAGCAGACGCGCTCGATCTCGCGCTCGGGGCTGTCGCAAGTGACGGTGATCTTCAAGGACGGCACCGACCTGTTCTTCGCCCGCCAGCTGGTCAACGAACGCCTGCAGCAGGCGCGCGAGCAGTTGCCCGAGGGTGTCGAGTCGGCCATGGGGCCGATCTCCACCGGCCTCGGGGAAATCTTCCTGTGGACCATCGAGGCCGAGCCGGGTGCGCGCAAGGAGGACGGCAGCGAGTACACGCCGACCGACCTGCGGGTGATCCAGGACTGGGTGATCAAGCCGCAGCTGCGCAACGTGCCCGGCGTCGCCGAGGTGAACACCATCGGCGGCTTCGCCAAGCAGTTCCAGGTCGCCCCGGACACCCGCCGCCTGGCCGCCTACCGGCTGACTCTGGCGGATGTGATCGCCGCACTGGAGCGCAACAACGCCAACGTCGGCGCCGGCTACATCGAGCGCAACGGCGAGCAGTTGCTGGTGCGTGCGCCAGGGCAGGTGGGCAGCCTGGAGGACATCGCCAACATCGTAGTGGCCAATGTCGACGGCACGCCGATCCGCCTGCGCAATGTCGCCGAAGTCGATCTTGGCCGCGAGCTGCGCACCGGCGCCGCCACCGAGGATGGCCGCGAGGTGGTGCTCGGCACGGTGTTCATGCTGATCGGCGAGAACAGCCGTACCGTCGCCAAGGCTGCTGCCGCCAAGCTCGACGAGATCAACCGCACGCTGCCGGCCGGGGTCAAGGCGGTGACTGTCTACGACCGCACCCAACTGGTGGACAAGGCCATCGCCACGGTCAAGCGCAACCTCACCGAGGGCGCGATCCTGGTCATCGCGGTGCTGTTCCTGTTCCTCGGCAACATCCGCGCGGCACTGATCACCGCCATGGTGATTCCGCTGGCGATGCTGTTCACCTTCACCGGCATGTTCGGCAACCGCATCAGCGCCAACCTGATGAGCCTCGGCGCGCTGGACTTCGGCATCATCGTCGACGGCGCCGTGGTGATAGTCGAGAACGCCATCCGCCGCCTGGCCCACGCGCAGCAGCATCACGGCCGCATGCTGACCCGCAGCGAGCGCCTGCACGAAGTCTTCGCCGCGTCGAAGGAAGCGCGCCGCGCGCTGATCTACGGCCAGCTGATCATCATGGTGGTGTACCTGCCGATCTTCGCCCTCACCGGCGTCGAGGGGAAAATGTTCCACCCCATGGCCTTCACCGTGGTGCTGGCGCTGCTGGGGGCGATGATCCTCTCGGTGACCTTCGTGCCGGCGGCCATCGCGCTGTTCATCACCGGCAAGGTCAGGGAAGAGGAAAACTTGCTGATGCGCGGTGCGCGCCGCGCCTACGAGCCGGTGCTGGACTGGGTGATGGCGCGCCGCGCGCTGGTGTTCGCCGGCGCTGCTGTGCTGGTGGTGCTTTCCGGGCTGCTCGCCAGTCGCATGGGCAGCGAGTTCGTGCCGAGCCTGGGCGAGGGCGACTTCGCCCTGCAATCGCTGCGCACGCCGGGGACCAGCCTGTCGCAATCGGTGGCCATGCAGGAAAAGCTCGAGCGCCAGGTGCTCGACAAGGTGCCCGAGGTGCAGCGCATGTTCAGCCGCACCGGCACGGCGGAGATCGCCTCCGACCCGATGCCGCCGAACATCTCCGATGCCTACGTGATGCTCAAGCCCAAGGAGCAGTGGCCCGACCCGAAGAAGAGCCGTGCGCAGCTGGAGGCGGAAATCCAGGAGGCCGCCAACGGCGTGCCGGGCAGCGCCTACGAGCTGTCGCAGCCGATCCAGCTGCGCTTCAACGAGCTGATTTCCGGGGTGCGCAGCGACGTGGCGGTGAAGGTCTTCGGCGACGACATGGGCGTGCTGAACCAGACCGCCGAACAGATCGCCGGCGTGTTGCGCCAGGTGCAGGGTTCGTCCGAGGTGAAGGTCGAGCAGACCAGCGGCCTGCCGGTGCTCACCGTCAACATCGACCGCCAGCGCGCAGCGCGCTACGGGCTGAATGTCGGCGATATCCAGGACAACGTCGCCGTGGCCATCGGCGGCCGCCAGGCGGGCACGCTGTTCGAGGGCGACCGCCGCTTCGACCTGATCGTGCGCCTGCCGGAGAACCTGCGCAGCGATATCGACGCGCTGTCACGCATGCTCATCCCGGTGCCTGCGCCGGCCAACGCGACGGATTCGCGCATCGGCTTCATCACCCTGGGCGAGGTGGCTCGCCTGGAACTGGTGCAGGGGCCGAACCAGGTCAGCCGCGAGAACGGCAAACGTCTCGTCGTGGTCAGCGCCAACGTGCGCGGGCGGGACATCGGCTCGTTCGTCTCCGAGGCCAGCGCCAGCATCGGGCAGCAGGTGAAGCTGCAGGCCGGCTACTGGACCACATGGGGCGGCCAGTTCGAGCAGCTGCAATCGGCGGCGCAGCGCCTGCAGATCGTGGTGCCGGTGGCGCTGCTGCTGGTGTTCACCCTGCTGCTGCTGATGTTCAACAACGTCCGCGATGGGCTGGTGGTGTTCACCGGGATTCCCTTCGCCCTCACCGGAGGAGTCGTTGCGCTGTGGCTGCGCGACATCCCGCTGTCTATCTCGGCTGGTGTCGGCTTCATCGCGCTGTCGGGGGTGGCGGTGCTCAACGGCCTGGTGATGATCTCCTTCATCCGTAGCCTGCGGGAGGAAGGGCGGGGCCTCGATACGGCGATTCGCGAGGGCGCGCTGACTCGCTTGCGCCCGGTGCTGATGACGGCGCTGGTGGCCTCCCTGGGCTTCGTGCCCATGGCCCTGGCCACAGGCACCGGCGCGGAGGTGCAGCGGCCGCTGGCGACGGTGGTGATCGGCGGCATCCTGTCCTCGACCACGCTGACGCTGCTGGTGCTGCCGGCGTTGTATCGCTGGATGCATCGGCGGGATGAGGAGCTGTAGGTTCTGCCGGACTTGACCTGATAAGACAATTGGACGTCGACGGGAGGGGAGTGCTCTTCCTCCTGTCTCGTCCTTACCGCAAACAAACCTTCGTTATCCAGATGCCAATCGTTCTTGTGAGTCGTTAGAGACGGTTATCTATCAAGCGAATTTCAAGCGCCCACTCCGACAGGGTGTGCTTTATGTTGTGCAGCAGCAGAAGATCCGACAGTTTGTCGATATCCTGTTCAGTTACCTTGTGCAGGAAGTTCTCCTCGAAGAATCCACAGAATTCGAAGCGCCTGGGAATTATCAGGTGAGCTATCGATGAGTACTTGAAGGGCTGCCCCCAATTACCACCGTCACCGATACCCGTGCTGCCGTATTCACCTGCTTTCGGAAGGCCCGACGCCCAATATTGCGCGTCACTGTTCATGCGCTCAAAGGTGGTCCAGGAGCACCAATTTACAGAGTGGAGAAGGGAGTGACTTCCTTCTCCCAGAATCTCATTACAGAGATCCAGTAATTTGACCCAGATTTCATCATTCATGGCAATTCAGATATTCCAGGGCTTCATGGGCACGTCTTCGAGCTCCAACCTTTCGCAGTGGGAGGCCCGTCATTCACAAGTTGAGCGTTCCACTTCTCGAACAGGTTCATATCTGCATCGAACTCCATGCAGGTTTCATGGGGAGCGGTCGGGGCCGAATTATACAATGCGGCTGCCTTCTCTACGGTGGTCGGTTGCCCGTTGACTCTGATTTCTGACTTGGCGAACGAGTAAGTGATAACGCGGTTTTCACCTGCTGATACAGAAATGCTGAAAGCTGAAATAAGCAGAAGAATCCCTTTCATTTGTTAATCCCAATTTTAGCTGGTTCTAGAAAGCCACCCATACTTTCTGGGTCGGGTGGTGTTCGCGAATGGTTTCGACGGCAGCTGCAATGCCGACAAGATCGTCTGCATTCAATTTGTAATTGAAAACCGAGACCTCCATACCTTTTGCGCGTAGTGAGTCGATTTCCGGTTCCGCCATGATGTCGGCGGTCAGCCATAGGTGCGAATTGATATCGCCGAGTGCCTTGAATGCCTGATAACCAGATTGATCGATGACGAGAAATACCATTTTCAATTCCCGGAAATTAAGGTTGAGCCGATCATTGCGTCGACATTCGATTGAAGTCTGCAATGTTCTGGAATACTGCCTCTTCTTTTCGTTTTCCATCTACCAGAAGGCTCAGTCCGCCAACGATGGAGGCGAGATTGTCTAGCCTTGGATCGACGCCGGTGCTTGAGCTTCCAGCCATCGGAGGTGCCTGTGATGTATGTAGGGAGTACTCGAACTCCGCTCCGTCGAGGATGATGTGTGGGCCGCTCTGTTTGGCTTGTGTGAGCTCCCGTTGCCATAGCGCTATCAAGCTCAGGTAAAGGTCATGGCTGATATTCCGGCTTTTGAGGCTGACGGTAACGTCCCTGATGTCGCCCTGCGGTGGAAGGCCGTCGAACCCCTGGAGTTTGTATCCTTGCTGCCGCTCGATGACGTCTCGATTTTCCTGCACGTAATGCCAATAGATGCTGGCAGACGCCGTAGCGACGAACAGGGTGGCACCGGCCTGGGCTGTTTTCACGTAAATGACTTTTTCAGCTGACGTGCTGCTACGAATCATGACCTGCACGATTGAGTCGCTGGCATAGGCGTCCCTGAATACTGTGCGCAGCATTTCAGAGTACTGGTCCGTTCCGTCCAGCATCAGGTTTCGAGGTTCGAGATAGGTCTCTGCATTCGCTCGCGGGCCGAGGAGGAGCATCAGAAGCAGAACTGCATATCTTGGGGAGAGCATCATCAACATCCTTGTTGCCTGATGGAGCTTGCTTGTGAGACGGCCTCTTCCGGCCACGGCATGATGCCTGACATCTTAGGTGATGTTCTGCAGTCATAGGTGAACAAGACGGATTCTAGATACGCTCGGAACTTCGAGTGTCGCTTGCTTGCGAGTTGGCTTGGTGTTTCGTACGAGCTTGCAGGAGAAATTGGTCTCGCAATTCACACGTAAAAAAGGCGCCCATGCGGGCGCCGAGAGTTCCTCTCCCCCCAAAGGGCACGTGGAGCGCCAGGGAGAGCAACGTTGCTGCGGGGAAATCATCACCAGAAGCCTTGGGGGGCGGTGATGGTTTCCGTTATACGCAGGCGTGCCTAACGGGAGGCTGAGGCGCAGCTGACAATTCCGTCATCCGCCCGCCAGGCGCCGGGCATCAGAGAATCGCCAGCGGGTATTCGACGATCAGCCGCACTTCGTCCAGGTCCGATTCGAAGGCGGTGGCGCGGGTAGTCGCCTGGCGCACGCGCAGGGACAGGTCCTTGAGCTGGCCTTGCTGGAACACGTACCTGGCCTCGATGTCGCGTTCCCAGCGCTTCTGATCGGTGAGCGGGTCGCCGTTGTCATCCGTGCGCATGTACACGGCGTTGGCGTTGGAATAATCGGCGTCGGTGCCGCGGGCGTATCGGGTCATGAAGCTCAGGCCGGGCACACCGTAGGTGGCCATGTCGAGGTCATAGCGGACCATCCACGAGCGCTCCTTCGGCGAGTTGAAGTCGCTGTACTGGATGGAGTTGTCCAGGTAGATCGAGTCGGCCTGGCGCAGGTAGTCGAAGTCGTTGTTGCCGTTGTTGCGCTGGTGGCTGACGGCGATGCGGTGGGCGCCGAAGTGCACGCCGGCGCTGGCGCTCCAGATGTTGGTGTTGAACTCGCCGAGCAGCTCGCGGCCCTCGTCCTGCGACTTGTAGTAGTTGAAGCCGCCGAACAGCTCTACGGTCTCGCTGAGCGGGAAGTTCAGCGCGGTGCCGAAGTAGTACTGGTTCCAGGCGTCCTTCAGGCGGCTGCTGTAGAGGCTGACGCTGGCATTGTCGTTGATGGCGTAGTCGCCACCGCCGTAGGCGAGCCAGGCCGAATCCACCGGGCCGGCGTAGAAGGTGGCGAAGCCGTCGTCCATCTGCCGCGACTGCGGCTGACTCATGGAATGCAGACGGCCGCCTTGCAGCGTCAGGCCTTCGAGGCTGGTGTTGTGCAGGGTGAAGCCGCGGAAGGACTCGGGCAGCAGGCGCGAGTCACCGTAATGCACCACGGGGGTCTCCGGGAATACGTCACCGGCCTTCAGCACGGTGTCCCACAGGCGTACCTTGGCCGCGCCGCCGGCCTTGGCGTAGTCGCTCTCGGTGCGCCCGTCGTTGTCGGTGGGCAGCACGTCCACCGAGCTGCCGGCGCCGTTGCGGCCGTCGCCGGTGTCGAGCTGGAAGCCGACCATGGCGAAGGCGTCGACGCCCACGCCGACCGTGCCCTGGGTGAAGCCGGATTCGAACTTGCCGATGATCCCCTGGGCCCAGACTTCCGAGTAGCCGTTGCCGCGCGGCGGCACGGACTGGCCGTGGCGGGCGTCGCGGTTGAAGTAGAGGTTGCGGTTGAGGATTTCCAGGCTGGCGCCTTCGAGGAAGCCTTCGGCTTTCTCTTGACTTTCGGCCTCGGCGAAGACGGTCGGCGAAGCGACCCCCAGTGCCAGCAGCGAAGCGGCCAGCGGGAATTTGCGTCGATACATGGTTTGCTCCCAAGGGCAGGAATGGTCGGTGACCACCTGCTGTTGTTGTTTTTGCCCAGGCGTGGCGAGGGCCACGGGCATCGTGTGGGAGCGCGGATAACGGGCAGGTGAGCGGCGGATGACAAATCTGTCAGACGGAGGAAGAGAGGAGGCAGGCAGCGCTGGCAGACATACCGATGTCGAATCCAGGCAACTCGCTGTTGCGGTTCATGGCTAGGGTGGCGGACCTTCACCGCAACGACTGGAGCTGTCATGTCCGATTTCATCACCGTACTGCGCGACACCTGCCCGACGCCCGTGCTGGACGCCACCAAGTGGAAGCGCATCGGCGGCGACCCGCACACCGTCAACCTCAACGCCTACCTGTCGGCGGACGGCAGCAAGATCATGGGCACCTGGATCTGCACCCCCGGCAAGTTCGAGGTGAACTACGAGAAGTGGGAGTACTGCCATTTCCTCGATGGCTACTGCGTCATCACCCCCGAGGGCGAGCAGCCGATCCACCTGCGTGCCGGCGATGTGTTCGTCATCGAGCCGGGCATGAAGGGCACCTGGGAAGTGGTGGAGACGGTGCGCAAGTACTTCGTCTTCGCCTGATATCGGGCGAAGACGAGAAGGGGAGCCGATGGCTCCCCTTTGTCGTTTCAGCGTTCCGGGTAGATGTTTTCGAACCACCAGCGGCGGCGCACGGCGTAGGGGTCGTCCAGCAGCGCGGGTTGCTGGTCCAGGCTGAGCAGGGGGCGCTGCCCGGCGTCGTACAGTGGCCAATGCGGCAGCCTGTCGCCTGGGGATTCGCTGGCGCCGGCGTAGTCCAGGAGCATGCCTTGCATCAGCCGTGACAAGCGATCGCGCTCCGCAGCGTCGGCGGCGTCCTGCGGCGTGCCAGCCAGCAAGCGGCCGACGTAGGTGTCCAGCTTGCCGAAGAAGTAGACCTGGTCGGCAGCGTGCTGGGCGCGACGACGCGGGTCGGTTTCGCGGTCGAAGCGATAAACCTGCACCCGGTTCCGTGCGGCCAGGCCCTCCGCGGCCCAGAGCGCGGGCATGACGAAGGCGCAGTCGCCCAGCAGGTGCATGGCGCGGACGCCGTCGTCGTCCTCGGGAAATTGCTCGCGGTACAGGGCCTTGGCGGCGTCCTTGAGCGCCGCCGGGATGATCGCCAGGCGCTGCACCAGCGCATCGAGGCCGAGGCGGTCGAGGCTGTCGTCCCAGTTCAGCCACAGCCCCATCTCGTAGTGGGTGAAACCGATCAGGATGTCGATGCCGGTGGCGGCTCCGCGCCGGGCGAACTCGATGGGGTCCAGCGCCGCCCTGGCGTGGGTCTTGGGCCAGAACAGCGAGTCCATGTGGAACAGCATGTCGGTGCTTTCGGCCAGGGCATGCACCCTGGTCATCAGGGCGTTGGTGTCCAGTTGCTGCAGCTGCGCGAGGCTGTCTATGCCGCAATCGGCGAAGAAGCCGCGCGCGAGTTCCTTTGCCGAGGCGTCGCTGAGGCCATGGGCCAGATCGCCGCTCAACCCCGGCAGGCCGGCGTAGCCGCTCATCATCACCACGCGCCGCAACAGCCCCTGCAGATGACCGCCGGCGAGCAGCCAGCTGATGTCGATGCTGCCGGCGGACTCGCCCATCAGGGTGATGTTGTCCGCGTCGCCGCCGAACCGGGCGATGTTCTGACGAATCCAGCGCAGCGCCTGGAGCTGGTCGAGCAGGCCATGGGAATGCGAACCGGCGAACTCCTCGCCGCCCAGCACGCTGACATCGAGGAAGCCGAACAGGCCGAGGCGGTAGTTCAGCGAGACGAACACCACGTCGCCGTTCGCCGCCAGCACGTCGCCGTGGTAGCACTTCAGGCGGCTGCTCTCCAGCCAGTTGGCGCCGCCGTGAATCCACACCACCACTGGCTTGCCTGCGGCGCCGGGGTCGCGGGTCCAGACGTTCAGCGTCAGGCAGTCCTCGGAGCCTACCCAGGGGCGCCCCGGCACTGGAGCGCTGTCGCTGAACTCGGCGTACTCACCCTCGGTTTCGTCGAACAGCTGCGCGGCCGCCGAGCCGAAGCGCTCGGCGCTGCGCACTTGGTTCCAGGGGCGATGGGGTTGCGGCGGGCGGAAGCGCAGGTCGCCCAGCGGCGGTTCGGCATAGGGAATGCCGAGGTAGCGGTAAAGCCCGCTGGCCGGATCGAAGGCGCCGCGCAGCGGGCCCTGGGCGGTGTGGACGAGGGTCTGGTCGGTCATCGCGATAGTCCTGTGACGGGCGCGGGCGCCCGTCGTTGCAGCAGGGAAGGGGGATCAGAGGCCGCTCTTGAAGCGGTTCCAGGCACGGGTCATCAGGCGCAGGTCTTCCGGCGTCGGGTTGGACTGCCAGAACATCTTCTGGCGCACCGCTGCGGGCGGGAACACCGTGGGATTGTTCGCCACCTCCGCAGGCAACAGTGCCTGGCTGGCCGGGACTGCGGTGGCATAGCCGACGGTGGCGGTGAAGTCGGCGCTGACCTTGGGCTCGAGTATCTGGTTCATGAAGCGGTAGGCGGCTTCGGGGTTGGGCGCGTTGCGCGGCATGGCCATGAAGCCGAACCAGGCGACTGTGCCTTCCCTGGGCGCGATGTAGCGGATGTCGTCGCTCTTGCCGGCTTCCTGGGCGCGGCGGCGGGCGATTTCGACGTCGCCGGACCAGCCCAGCACCAGGCAGACGTTGCCGTTGGCCAGGTCGTTGATGTAGCTGCCGGAGTTGATGTAGCGCAGGCTCGGCTTGATCCCGTCGAGCAGCCGGTTGGCCTTGTCGAGGCTCTCGCGGGTGGGCTTCTGCGGGTCGAGGCCGAGGTAGTTGAGGACGATGGGGTAGACGTCCTCGGGGCTGTCGATCAGGCCGACGCCGCAGTCCTTGAGCTGGCCGGCGTTGGCCGGCTTGAACAGCAGGTCGTAGGAGTCCATCGGCGCGTTGGGCAGGCGCGCCTGGACCAGCGTCGCGTTGACCCCCAGGCCGGTGGTGCCCCAGTCGTAGATGAAGGCGTGGCGGTTGCCCGGGTCCTTGCCCTCGACAAATTTCATCAGTTGCGGGTCGAGGTTCTTCCAGTTGGGCAGCTGGCTGCGGTCCAGCTCCTGCAGGGCGCCGGCCTTGGTCAGTTGCTCCAGCGAGGTGCCCGAGGGCACGACCACGTCATAGCCGCTGTTGCCGGTGAGCAGCTTCACCATCAGCGTCGACTCGTTGTCGAAGGTGTCGTACTGCACGCTGATGCCGGTGGCGGCCTGGAAGTCCCTGATGGTGTCCTGGCCGATCAGGTCGGACCAGTTGTACACGCGCACCTGCTGCTGGGCGGCGCCCGCAGCGGGGATCGAGAGCGCGGCGAGCATGCCGAGCGCCAGCTTGATGCCTTTCATCTTCGGTAGACCTCAGGGGTTCTTGTTGTTGTGAAAACTGTATTTTTCTACAAAGTTGTAGTCAACTACAATTTTAGTGCCGAGCCCGGATGGCTTTCACGACGCCATGGCTTGAGTAGAATGCGTTCCTTGACACGAACCGACACGAACCGACACGAACCGACACGGAGCCGCCATGCCCGCCCGCAAGCCCGCCGCCGAGACCTCGCTGCGCGAACGCAAGAAGGAAAAGCAGCGCCAGGCGCTGATCGATGCCGCCACCGAGCTGTTCCGCGAGCGCACCTTCGCCAATACGCGCATGGAGGACATTGCTGCGGTGGTCGAGGTGGGGGTGACCACGGTCTACAACTACTTCCCCAGCAAGCACGAGCTGCTGGTGGCGATCATCGACAACCAGGTGACGCTGGCGCAGCACAAGGTTGGCCGGGTGCTCGACGCGCTACCGGAGGAACCGGTGGACGGGCTGGCGAAGATGATCGGCGCCGACTACGGCAACATGGACCGCATCGAGGACAAGCGCCTGTGGCGCGAACTGCTGGCGGTGATGCTGTTCGCCAGCGCCGAGCACGGCGAGATCGAGCAGTCACGCAATCGCTTCCGCGAGGCCCTGGGCCGCGCGCTGGCGACTTACATCGAGCGCGGCAAGCTGCGAGCCGAGTGTCAGGTGGAGGCGGTGGTGGACATCGTCTACGCCATCTACGCCTATCACTTCCGCAGCCTCGCCTGTGCCGACAAGGCGCGTACCCGCGACGCGCTCAAGCTGGTGCGCCGGGACATCGAGGTGCTGCTGCGGCCGCACCTCGTCTGATGCGAGTTACTGCGGCCCGTCGCTGACCGACCAGCTGGCCGCCGACACGTAGGGTGCCAGCGCCAGCTCGCCGACCAGGGCTTCCAGCAGGCTGTCCTTGTCGGCGGGTGCCAGTACCAGGGCGGCCACTTCCACTTCGCCGCCGGTCTTGCGCGCGTGACTCTCCAGGCTTTGCAGGGCGAGGCCATTGGCGCTGAGGCGGCGCAGCAGGGTGGAGCGCACCAGGGCTTCCTGGTGGCCTTCGGTGACGGCCTCGACGGTGTAGTAGCGCTCGCTGCTCGGCTCGATGGGCGCGTGGCGCTGGATCCAGCGGGTCACCGAGGGCAGGGTGAGGTTGCACAGGACGATCAGCAGGGTGGCGGTCAACGCCGCAGCAAGGAAACCGGCACCCGCCAGCACGCCCACCGCGCCGGTACACCAGACCGTGGCCGCAGTACTCAGGCCGCGTACGCTGAGGCCGTCGCGCATGATCACGCCGGCGCCGAGGAAGCCGATGCCGGTGACCACCTGGGCGGACATGCGCACCACCTGGTCTTCCGCACCCATGAGGAAGGGCAGGGTGGCGAAGGTGGCCGCGCCGAGGGCGACCAGGCCGTGGGTGGCGACGCCGGTGAAGCGCTGGCGCCACTGGCGCTCCATGCCGATCAGCGCGCCGAAGCAGAGCGCCGCGAAGAGGTCGAGGACGATTTCGAAGGACATGCCTTTGTACTCCGCGCCGGCCCCGCGCCGACGCTGGTGGAAAGGGGCATCGTGCCCCCGGTGGATAGGAAGGTGCGGTCAGTCTAACGGGCTGGCCTGGTAACCGGGGTGATATGTGGCAGGCCGGCGCCGACTGGGCTTGTAGGAGCGAGCTTGCTCGCGAACCGCTTGATGTCGGAAGTGCCGGGAGGGCTGTTCGCGAGCAAGCTCGCTCCTACAGCGCATGGCGTTCCGAATAGTGGGTGGGGCGCCGGCCTTGCCGGCGGATCGCGGATAAGATCCGCTCCTACGAGAGCAACATGGAGCACCCGGCAGGGTGAGCTCCGACAATGGACTGAGCGCAGGGTCGAATCCGTTTACCGATCTGCGGATTTGCCCGGTACAGTGTCCGCCCCTTTCACCGGAAGAGAGTTGGCGAGATGGTCACCTGTTACCTGCGCTACGTGCTGGACCCGTACAAGCTCAAGGAATTCGAACACTACGGCCGCTTGTGGATCCCGCTGGTGGAGCGCTTCGGCGGTCAGCACCACGGTTACTTCCTGCCCTCGGAAGGCGCCAGCAACATTGCCCTGGCGATGTTCACCTTCCCCAGCCTGGCCGAGTACGAGCGCTACCGGCAGGAGTCCATGGACGATCCCGAGTGCCAGGCGGCGTTCCGTTATGCAGAGGAAACCCGCTGCATCCTCAGCTACGAGCGCAGCTTCTTCCGGCCGGTGTTTGGCGGCTGACTTTCGTGCACCAGTGCGGCGGATAACCCGTTCCGGGTTATGCGCCCTACGGACAGGTCCGATCTGACACCGTAGGAGCGGACCTTGTCCGCGAAATCCATCGCGGCCGAATCCATGGCGGCAGGTGCATACCGGCGTATGGCGCCGGCCCTGCCGGCGGATCGCGGATAAGATCCGCTCCTACAGGGAGAGCATGGCGTCCAGGCCCAGCGTAGGGCGAATAACGCCTTGGGCGTTATCCGCCGTTGCAGGGCAGAGGATCAACGCTGCGCCGTGACGTCACCGCTCCAGCCACCGCCGAGGGCGCGGAACAGGTCCACCAGGGCGATCTGCCGCTGGGTGCTGGTCTCGATGTAGGCCGACTCGTTGACGAAGTTGCTGCGCTGCGCGTCGAGGTAGCGCAGGTGGCTGTCGACGCCGCCTTCGTAGCGTGCCTTGGCCAGCTTCAGCGTTTCGTTCGTGGTGTTCGCCAAAGCCCTGCGCGCGGCTTCCTCGCGGCGCAGGGTGTCGGTGGCGGCGAGGGCGTCAGCCACTTCGCGGAACGCCGTCTGGATGGTGCCTTCGTAGGCGGCCACCGCCGAGTCCTTGCGCACCTTGGCCAGGTCGAGGTTGGCGCTGTTGCGGCCGGCATCGAAGATCGGCAGCGACAGGGTCGGCACGAAGCTCCACGAGCGCGAGCCGCCGTCGAACAACCCGGACATTTCCGCGCTGGAGGTGCCGAAGCTGCCGATCAGGCTGATGCGCGGGAAGAACGCCGCGCGGGCCGCGCCGATATCGGCGTTGCGCGCCTTGAGCACGTACTCGGCGGCGAGGATGTCCGGGCGCCGCTCGATCAGCTCCGACGGGGTGCCCGGCGCGATGTCCTGGATCAGCATCGGCTTGTCCTGCGGCACTTGCGGGATGCGCTTGGCCGCATCGGATGTGCCGAGCAGCAGCACCAGGGCATTGAGCGCCTGCTGCTTCTGCCGGGCATTGCTTTCCAGCTCCGCGCGGGACTGTTCCACCAGCCCCAGCGCTTCCTGATAGTCCAGTGCCGTGGCCGCGCCAGCAGTGCGCCGCTGGCTGATCAGGGCCAGCGAATCCTCGCGGCTGGCCAGGGTCTGCTCGGTCAGCTGCAGCCGGCGCTGGGCACCGTCGTAGGTGAGATAGGCCTGGCTGACCTCGGCGATCAGAGCGATGCGCGCACTGCGGGCGGCTTCCTCGGTGGAGAGGTACTGCTCCAGCGCAGCGTCGGTCAGGCTCTTCACCCGGCCGAACAGGTCCAGTTCGTACTCGGGCAACGCCAGGCCGACCTGGTAGCWGCTGCTGACCGCCGAGCTGCCGCTGTTGGACAGGTCCGCCGGCAGGCGCTGGCGATTGCCGTTGGCGGCGCCGCTCAGGCCGGGCACGCGGTCGGCGCGCTGGATGCGGTACTGCGCGCGGGCCTGTTCGATGTCCAGCAGGGTCTGGCGCAGCGAACGGTTGTTGTCCAGGGCGACGTTCACCAGCTCGCGCAGTTCGCTGTCGACGATGAAGGTCTGCCAGTCGAGGTTGCTGGCAGCAGTGCCGGGCTGGGCGGCGGGGCCGCTCCAGCTCTGCGCCACCGGTGCCTCGGGGCGTTCATAGGAGGGCGCCATGGAACAGCCGGCTATCAACAAGAGCGAAATCATTGCCAGCAGCGGGGCACTAGCGGCAAAGGCGGGTTTGCGCAGGGAAGTCATTGCGCGGCCTCCGTGGGTTGTTGCGCAGGTTTGGGTTGGCGACGCAGCAGCGAGAGCAGCCAGACGAAGCAGATGGGCACGAAGATCACCCCCAGCAGCGTGGCGCTGAGCATCCCGCCGATCACCCCGGTGCCGATGGCGCGCTGGCTGGCGGCGCCGGCGCCGCTGGCGACCACCAGCGGCACCACGCCGAGGATGAAGGCCATGGAGGTCATGATGATCGGGCGGAAGCGCAGGCGCGCGGCCTGGATCGCGGCGTCGCGCAGGCTGTGGCCCTGTTCCCAGAGCTCCTTGGCGAACTCGACGATGAGGATCGCGTTCTTCGCCGCCAGGCCGATGATGGTGATCAGGCCGACCTTGAAGTACACGTCGTTGGGCAGCCCGGTAACCGTCACCGCGAGCACCGCGCCGAGGGCGCCGATGGGCACGATGAGCATCACCGACAGCGGGATCGCCCAGCTCTCGTAGAGCGCCACCAGCAGCAGGAACACCACCAGGATCGCCAGGGCGAACAGCTGGGTGGCCTGGCCGCTGGCGACCTTCTCCTGGTAGGAGAGGCCGGTCCACTCGTAGCCGATGCCGGGCGGCAGCTCGCTCACCAGACGCTGCATCTCGGCCATGGCTTCACCGGTGCTGACGCCGGGAGCGGCGTCGCCGGCGATGCGGATCGACGGGTAGCCGTTGTAGCGCGCCAGCTGCACCGGGCCTTCTTCCCAGCGGGTGCTGACGAAGGCGGACAGCGGCACCAGCTCGCCGGCGCTGTTGGGCACGTAGAGCTTGAGCACGGCTTCCGGGGTCATCCGGTCGCCCTGTTCGGCCTGCACCACCACGCGCTGCTGGCGGCCGGCGTTGGCGAAGTCGTTGATTACCGACGAGCCGAAGGCAGTGGACAGCGCGCTGCTGATGGACTCGAAGCTGACACCGAGGGTGCGCGCCTTCTCGCGGTCGATCTCCAGGCGCAGCTGGGGTGCCTCGGCGAGGCCTTCCATCATGGCGTAGAGGATCTTCGGGTTGCCGTTGGCCTGGCCGAGCAACTGGTCGCGAGCGGCCAGCAGCGCCTCGCGGCCGAGGCCGGCGCGGTCCTGCAGGCGCAGCGAGAAGCCGCCGGAGTTGCCCAGGCCGTCGATCGGCGGCGGGGTGACGGCCATGATCGCGCCGTCGCTGATGCCGGCGAAGCGCTCGTTGATCGCCGCGGTTTCCGCCTCGGCGGACTGCGATTTGTCACGCACGGACCAGTCCTTCAGGGTCGGGAAGGCCAGCGCGGCGTTCTCGCCCATGCCGGAGAAGCTGAAGCCCATCACCAGGAAGGACGAGGCCACGGCCTCGCGGGACTTCAGGAACTGCTCCAGCTCCTGGCCGGTCACGTCGGCGCGCGCACGGGTGGCGCCCGGCGGCAGCTGGATGTCGACGATCATGTAGCCCTGGTCTTCCACCGGTACGAAGGATTCCGGCAGGCGCAGGTAGCTGTAGCCGAGCAGGGCGACGATGCCGGCGTAGATCAGCATGTAGCGCCCGGCGCGTTTCACCAGCGCGGTGTTGAGCAGGGTGTAGCGCTCGGTCAGTCGGTTGAAGCCACGGTTGAACGCGCCGAAGAAGCCGCGCTTCTCGTGATGACCTTCCGGGATCGGCTTGAGCAGGGTTGCACACAGCGCCGGGGTGAAGGTCAGGGCGAGGAAGCCGGAGAACAGGATCGACACCGCCAGCGACAGGGAGAACTGCTGGTAGATAACCCCCACCGAGCCGGCCATGAACGCCAGCGGCAGGAACACCGCCGACAGCACCAGGGTGATGCCGATGATCGCGCCGGACACCTGGCCCATCGCCTTGACCGTGGCGGCAGGCGGCGAGAGACCTTCCTCGGCCATGATCCGCTCGACGTTCTCCACCACCACGATGGCGTCGTCCACGAGGATGCCGATGGCCAGCACCATGCCGAACATGGTCATCATGTTCACCGAGAAGCCCAGCAGGTACATCGCCGTCAGCGTGCCGAGCAGGCATACCGGCACCACGATGGCCGGGATCAGCGTGTAGCGGACGTTCTGCAGGAACAGGAACATCACCAGGAACACCAGCACCATGGCTTCGAGCAGGGTGTGGATGACCTTCTCGATGGCCACGTCGACGAAGCGCGAGGTGTCGTAGGGCACCGAGTATTCGACGTCGTCGGGGAAGTTCACCGACAACTCGGCCAGGCGTTCCTTCACCAGCGCAGCGGTCTGCAGGGCGTTGGCGCCGGGGGAGAGCTGGATGGCCCCGGCCACGGTGGGCTTGCCGTCCAGGCGCGCGGTGAAGTTGTAGCTTTCGCTGCCCACTTCCAGGCGCGCCACGTCGGCGAGCTTGACGGTGGAGCCGTCCGGGTTGGCGCGCAGGACGATGCGCCCGAACTCCGCCGGGTCGTCCAGGGTGCCTTTCACGGCCAGGGTGGCGGTCAGCTCCTGCTCGGTGCTGCCGGGGGAGGCGCCGAAGCTGCCGGCCGGCACCTGCACGTTCTGCCCGCGAATGGCGTTGCCCACGTCATCGATGGACAGGCCGTAGCCGACCAGCTTCTGCGGATCGATCCACACGCGCATGGCGGCTTCAGAGGAGAAGAACTGCAGCTTGCCGACGCCCTGGACGCGGCGCAGCTCGTTGTTGATGTTGCGCGCGGCGTAGTCGCCCAGGGCGGTGGTATCGGTGCGCGCGGAGCCTTCCTTGTAGTTGAGCGCGTAGATCAGCAGGAAGCCGGCGCTGGTCTGCTCGACCTCCAAACCTTGCGTGAGCACGGCCTGGGGCATGCGCGCCTCGGCCTTCTTCAGGCGGTTCTGCACGTCCACCTGGGCCAGCTCCGGGTTGGTGCCGGGCTGGAAGGTGACCACTACTTCGGCCATGCCGTTGGAGTTGCTGGTGGACTCGAAGTAGAGCAGGCCCTTGGCGCCGTTGAGCTCCTCCTCGATCACGCTGGTGACCGAATCCACCAGCACCTGCGCCGAGGCGCCGGGGTAGGTGGCGGTAACGGTGATCTGCGGCGGCGCCACGCTGGGGTACTGGGCCACCGGCAGCAGCGGGATGGCCAGCAGGCCGGCCAGGGAAATGAACAGCGCCACCACCCACGCGAAGTTGGGGCGCTTGATGAAGAACAGTGACATGGGAATTCCTCGCGGCGATCCTCGCCTTACTGGCGCGATGCCTGCTGTTGCTGCTGGGCGTGACGGGCTTCGACCTTGGCGCCCGGCTGCAGGCCGGTGAGGCCGCCGACGATCACCTGGTCGCCGCTGGCCAGGCCCTGGCTGATCTGCCAGCGCGAGCCCTGCATGGCGCCGGTCTGCACCTGGCGGGTCTCGACGCGGCTATCGGCGCCGATCACCAGCACGTGGGCGGTGCCATCGGTGGCGCGCTGCACGGCGCGTTGCGGCACCAGGATGGCCTTGGCATCGGTGCCCTGCGGGGCTGTGACGCGCACGTACATCCCCGGCAGCAGCAGGCCGTCGGTGTTGGCGAACTTGCCGCGCAGCGAGACCTGGCCGGTGCCACGGTCCACCGAGATATCGGTGAACAGCAGCTCGCCCTGGCGCTCGTACTGGGTACCTTCGACGCGCAGGCTCAGGGTCTGGCTCTGGCCGGCGGGGAGGTTGCCGCTTTTCAGCGCCTCACGCAGGCGCAGGGCGTCGGCTACCGGCTGGGTGAAGTCGGCATAGATCGGGTCGAGTTGCTGGATGCGCGCCATCAGCGTGGCGTCGCCCTGGCCGACCAGCGCGCCCTCAGTCACCAGCGCGCGGCCGATGCGCCCGGAGATCGGCGCCTTGACCGAGGCATAGCCCAGGTTCAGCCGTGCGGTTTCCAGGTCCGCCTGGGCCGAACGAACCGAGGCCTGGGCACTGCGCAGGTCGGCGGTGGCGGTGTCGAAGTCTTGCTGGCTGACCGCTTCGATCTTCACCAGCGGCTCGTAGCGCTTCACCCGTGCCTGGGCTTCCTGCTGAGCCGCCTGGGCGCGGGCCAGTTCGCCTTCAGCGCGGGATACGGCGGCCTTGAGCGGTGCCGGATCGATCTGGAACAGCAGGTCGCCGGCCTTCACATCGGCGCCTTCCTCGAAGCGCTTCTGCATCACGATGCCCGCTACCCGTGCGCGCACTTCGGCGACGCGCATCGGCTCGATACGCCCCGGCAACTCCGAGGTCAGGGTGAGGGGCTCGGTCGCGACCGCTACCACATCCACTGGCCGCGCCGATTCGGCGGCGGCCTGTGGCTCGCCGGATTGTCCGCAACCCGCCAGTGCCAGCGCTGCTACCAGCGCACTGATTGTCCCTACTGCACGCAACCTGCCCATGTTTCACCCGGGGTCTGACTTTCCAAGAAGTTGCGTATGATCTTTCCGAAGTTAAAATGAGTCAATATTGACTCACGTGAGTCATTTGTGAACAAAAGTGTCATTTCCTTTGTGAAGGTGAGGCTTTTTTCTGCACAATGAGTCGAACCCAACTCCCACTGACCCTCCATCACGAGGCCCCGCCGATGTCCCTGACTGCCCATGACGAACGACTCCTCAAAGCGCTGGCCGTGGCCATCGTCGACCGCCCCCGGGCGACCCTGAAGGAGCTGGCGGAATCGGCAGGCGTGAGCAAGGCAACCCTGCATCGCTTCTGCGGGACCCGCGACGGGCTGATGGAAATGCTCGAGGGCTATGGCCATATCGTCATCCGCCAGATCCTCGAAGCCTCGCAGCTGCAGCAGGTCGAGCCGATGGAGGCGCTGCGCGGGCTGATTGCCGAGCACCTGAAGAACCGCGACATGCTCAACTTCCTGCTGTTCCAGTACCGCGCCGAGAACCTCGACATGGAGGCGACCACCGAGCGCTGGGGCTACTACACCGAGGCGGTCGACGCCTTCTTCCTGCGCGGCCAGCAGAGCGGCGTGTTCCGCATCGACATCACCGCCGCGGTGTTCACCGAACTGTTCCTCTCCATGCTCTACGGCATGGTCGACGCCGAGCGCTACGGCCGCGCCGCCAGCTCCAGTTCGGCCCAGGTGCTGGAGCAGCTGTTCCTCCACGGCGCGCTGGTCCAGCCCAAGGGCTGAACGCGACCGGCTGCGGGACTGGCGGGTGGCCGGGCAGGGGCGTTTGCCGTAGCATTGCCGGCCCTTCGTGATCCCCGCTTCCGAGTAGAAAAATGAAACCCGCCCGCCTGCGTGCCGATGTCCTGGCCGGACTCACCACGTCCTTCGCGCTGGTGCCCGAGTGCATCGCCTTTGCCCTGGTCGCCCACCTCAACCCGCTGATGGGCCTGTACGGCGCCTTCATCCTCTGCACCCTCACCGCGCTGTTCGGCGGCCGCCCCGGCATGGTTTCCGGCGCTGCCGGCTCGATGGCGGTGGTGATCGTCGCGCTGGTGGTGCAGCACGGCGTGCAATACCTGCTGGCTACCGTGCTGCTGGGCGGGGTGGTGATGATGCTGTTCGGCCTGCTGCGCCTGGGCAAGCTGGTGCGCATGGTGCCGCACCCGGTGATGCTGGGCTTCGTCAACGGCCTGGCSATCGTCATCGCCATGGCYCARCTSRARCACTTCAAGGACGGCGAGCACTGGCTCAGCGGCAACCCGCTGTATGTGATGCTGGGGCTGGTGGCCGTGACCATGGCGGTGGTCTACGGGCTGCCGAAGTTGACCCGCGCGGTGCCGCCGGCACTGGTGGCGATCCTCGGCGTCGGGCTGGCGGTCTACCTGCTCGGCCTGCCGACCTGCACCCTGGGCGACATGGCGCACATCGCCGGCGGCCTGCCGCAGTTCGCCCTGCCGGATATCCCGTGGAACCTGGAAACCCTGCGGATCATCGCGCCCTACGCCTTCCTCATGGCCATGGTCGGTATCCTGGAAACCCTGCTGACCCTCAACCTCACCGACGAGATCACCGAGACCCGTGGCTTCCCGGACCGTGAGTGCGTGGCCCTGGGCGCGGCCAACATGGTCTCCGGCGCCTTCGGTGGCATGGGTGGTTGCGCGATGATCGGGCAGACGGTGATCAACCTCAGCTCCGGCGGCCGTGGCCGGCTCTCTGGCGTGGTGGCGGGGGTGATGATCCTGCTGTTCGTGCTGTTCCTCTCGCCGCTGATCGAGCGCATCCCGCTGGCGGCACTGGTGGGCGTGATGTTCGTGGTGTCCCAGCAGACCTTCGCCTGGGCTTCGCTGCGGGTGCTGAACAAGGTGCCGGTCAGCGATGTGCTGGTGATCATCGCGGTGACGGCGATCACCGTGGCGACGGACCTGGCCACGGCGGTGTTCTGCGGAATCATCCTGGCGGCGCTGGATTTCGCCTGGAAGCACGCCCGCGAGCTGTATGCGGATATCCATGAAGAGGCCGACGGCAGCAAGCTGTACCGCGTCCACGGCACGCTGTTCTTCGCTTCCACCACGCCCTTCCTCAACCAGTTCGACCCGGCCGGCGACCCGCAGCAGGTCACCCTGGACTGCGCACACCTGAGCTTCGTCGACTACTCGGCCATCGCCGCGCTGATGACCCTGCGCGAGCGCTACAGCAAGGCCGGCAAGCATCTGCGGGTGGTGCACCTGTCGGAGCGTTGCAAGCAGTTGCTCAAGCGCGCCGGTGCGCAGCACGCCTGAATGCAGGAGCTGTAGGAGCGAGCTTGCTCGCGAACAGATGTCCAGGCAGCTCCAGCGTTGGGCGGTTCGCGAGCAAGCTCGCTCCTACAACAGCGAAGAGCCCCGCGTCAGCGGGGCTTTTTCATGTCGATGCAAATCAGCAAGCGCAGGTTAGGCTCAATGCTGCGGCGAAGCCATCTGCTGGTAGGCATCTTCCAGCGCATCGGCGTCGCGCATCAGTTGGCGGGCGGCGCAGCGCAGGCGGCGGTTGAGCTCGGCGCTGGCGATGAAGGGGGCGAGTTCGCGCAGCAGCTGCGCGGCCAGTTCGTTGTTGTAGGCGGTCGAGCGCACGTTGCGCAGCGCCTGGAGATCCGGGTCTTGCATGGCGGTAGCCTCCGGTTTCAGCTCGCTGGAGCTTGAGGAAGTCGAGATAGAGCGTGGCGCCATTGTCGTCATTCAGCGGCCAGCGAAGCCGGTCGGGCCGGCTGGCGCCGGACTGTCCGAGCGGCAGCCGTGTCTGGTCGGCCGACGATGGCGCAAGCCGGTAAATCTACCGGTTTCGGTCGTCGACGATTTTCGAAAGGCCCTGCTGGCGCACTAGCCGGTCGCGGCGTATCAGCCTGCGCAGGTCAGCGATTGCAGCGCGAGGGCGCTGAGGTACAGCCCCAGGCCGAAGATGGCGTGGGTGATCAGGCTGTGCAGGCGTGCCTTGCCCGGGTTGGCGGTCTTCGCGGCGGCGACGCCCAGGCCGAAGGCCGGTTGCATCAGCAGGAACGGCATCGCCACGGTCACCACGCCGAACAGCAGGGCGGGGAGCAGGCTGGGCTGGCACAGCCAGCTGGCGCCGGTCAGGGCGAGCAGCGCCAGGGCGAAGACGATCCCAATGAAGTAGTGGGCGATCCAGCCCAGTGCGCGTTCGCCGGCCACCGGCGCGGCCTTGCCGATGGCAGCATGCTGGAAGCGGCCGCGCGGCATGTGCCCGAGCCAGCGGCCGAGCAGCGCGTAATCCAGTGCGGGCACGCCGAGCAGGCGCTTGCGCAGGACGGTCCAGACGTCCATCAGCAGGGTGGCGCCGATACCAATGGCGATAGCGGACATGAGTGTTGAGAGCGACATGGCGGATTCCTTCGAGTGGGCGATGGAATCAGCATCCCGGTTCAAGTGGACTTGAGGTCAAGCCCCGCTGGCGGCGCGTCGGCTCAGGTTCGAGCCGATCACGTAGAACACCCCTCCGCCGACGATGAAGGCGCCGAGCATGACGAACACCCAGTGCGGCGCGAACAGCGTGAGGAACCAGCCGACGAGGATCGGCCCGAAGGCGCCGCCCAGGTTGGCCAGGTTCTGCGTGCCGTAGTACACGCCGCGCAGGTGCGCCGGGGCGATGCGGTCGATGAACATGTACTCGGCGGGGATCACGATGATCTCGCCGAGGGTGAACACCACCATCGCCAGCCCCCAGTGCACCAGGCTGTGGGACAGGCCGAAGCCGACGATGCCGAGCACGAACAGCGCAAGGCCCACCACCAGCCAGCGCTCCAGGTGCTGGTTGCCAATGCGCTTGCCCACCAGGTACTGCAGGGCGATCACCGTCACCGCGTTGACCCCCAGCAGCGTCTGGATCACCTGGTAGGCGTACTGCGCCGTGCCGGTGGCCACCAGGTACTGCGAGAGGTAGGCGGAGAACTGGCCGAACACCACGGCGGTGAGCACGCCGCCGATGGTGAAATACATCAGCCGGTGATCCTTCGACAGGACGCCCAGCACCGCCAGGAAGGACGGCGGCGCGACGCTGGCGGCCGGGCGCATCTGGCGGTCGCCCAGGCGTGCGAAAGCCAGCAGGAACAGCGCGCCGAGGCTGGCGGAGATGATGAAGGGCAGGTGTGGATTGCCCTGCGCGAGGTAGGCGCCGACGAAGGGGCCGATGGCGTAAGCGAGGTTGATCAGCGTGTAGCGGATGGAGAAGGCACGGCCTTGCTCCTCCGCCGGCAGCAGGCGGCCGAAGATGGTCTTCACCACCACGTCGGTGACCGAATAGGCGAAGTTGAAGCCCAGCAGGAACAGGAAGAACAGCCACAGCTGGCGGGTCAGCAGCATGCCGGCGAAGGCGGCGACGAAGCAGGCGCCGAAGCCGAGGATCAGCCGGAAGCCGGGCAGGCGGTCGATCAGGAAGCCGCCGTAAAGGCTCAGCAGCGAGCCGCCGAACAGGGCGCCGCCCATGATCAGGCCGATGCGGCTGACCGGCAGGTCGAATTGGGTCGAGAGGTAGATCACCAGGTAGGGCAGGGTGATGGCGCGGCCCAGGGTGAGCAGGAAGGTGCCGCTGAGCAGCAGGTTGACCTGTAGCGGATAACGCTTGAGCGCGGCGAGCATTCCTTGCCTCGGCTGACAGTGGGAGCAGGTGGGCTCCCGATCCTATCAGCACCAGCTTGGTGCATGGCAAGCGCCGGTGGCCCCGGCAGGGCCCCGGCGTGCCCGCTGCGTCAGCTGTTGCCGTGCTTGCCCTTGGCCTTCAGCTCGGCAACGGTCTTGCCGCCCACACCCCAGGCGTCGGTGGCGATTTCCTGGATCACCACGTAGGTGGTGGACGGCGGCTTGCGCAGCACGCGCTCCAGCAGTTCGGTGACGCCTTCGATGAGCTGACGGCGTTCGTCGGCAGTCACGCCTTCGTCGGTGACCTGGATGTTTACGTAGGGCATGGCGGTTCTCCGTTGTTGTTGTGAGGGTTGGTTTACCAGACGCCGGTGGTGGAGCCACCGTCGACGTTGAGGATGGTTCCGCTGACGAAGGTGGAGTCAGTCAGGTAGAGCACCGCGTCGACGATATCCTGCGGGCTGCCGATCTCGCCACTGGGCGTGAGCCCGCGGAGGAATTCGCGGGTGCCTTCGTCATCGGCGTGCAGCGGGGTCTGGATGATCCCCGGAGCCACCGCATTGACCTGTACGTGGGAAGCCGCCAGCTCCAGAGCCAGGCCGCGCACCGCGCTGTTCAGGCCGCCCTTGATCAGCACCGGCAGCAGCGCCGGGACCTTCACGTTGGGCTGCATGGCAATCGACGCGGTGATGGTGACGATGTGCCCCGAGCCGTTGGCCGCCATGTGTCGTGCGGCGGCCTGGGACGGGTAGAAGAAGCCCATCAGGTTGGTGCCGACGATGGCGTTGACCTCTTCCTCGGTGTAATCGGTGACCGGCTTGGGAATGAAGATGCCGGCGTTGTTGATCAGGATGTCCACCTGGCCGAACGCCTCGATGGCCTGGGCGAACAGACGGCTGGCAGTTTCCGGCTGGGCGATATCGCCAGCTACGGCGAGGAAGTTCTGCGGGTTGCCCAGCTTCGCCGCGGCTTCTTCCAGGCGGGCCGTGGTGCGGGCGTTACCGACCACATTGTAGCCGCGCTCCAGGTAGGCGCGGGCGATGGCGAAGCCGAGGCCGCTGGAGGCGCCGGTGACGATGACGGTCTTGCTCATGGTGCTGTCTCCGAGAGTGGGGCGGGGCGATGTGCCCGCGTCTTGCTGACCACTCTAGGGCCCGGTCGCCGCTTGAAAAATGTGGCTGGCGGCATTTGAATTGATACCTTGTGTAATCAATCGAGCCGCGCCATGACCCGCCATTTCGACGACCTGCAACTGGGCAGCATCGAGCTGTTCTGCCTGGCTGCGGAAACCGGCAGCTTCACCGCCGCCGCCAACGCCGCGGGCATCACCCCGGCGGCGGTGAGCCGCACGGTGGCGCGGCTGGAGGAACGCCTGGGCGTGCGGCTGTTCGTTCGCACCACCCGGCAGATGCGCCTCACCGAGGCCGGGCGCGGCTACTTCGAGCAATGCCGCCAGGCACTGACGCAGCTGGTGGATGCCGAGCGCGCGGTATCCGGCAGCCAGAGCGTGGCTTCCGGGCGCCTGCGCATCAGTGTGCCGACGCCCTACGCGCATTACCGGTTGTTCCCGCTGCTGCCGGAGTTCCGCCGACGCTTCCCGCAGGTGCAGGTGGACGTGCATGTCAGCAACCGCAACATCGACTTCGCCGGCGAGGGCTACGACCTGGCTATCCGCGGCCGCGACCCGGCGGACTCCAGCCTGGTGGCGCGGCGCCTGGAGGTGGCGGAGAACGTGGTGGTCGCTACCCCTGACTACCTTGCGCGGGCTGGCACGCCGCAGACGCCGGCCGATCTCGCTGCACATGAGTGCATCCAGTTCGAACTGCCCAGCACCGGGCGCCGCGTGCCCTGGACCTTCCGTATCGACGGCGCGGAAGTGGAGATCGAGACCTCCGGCAGCCTCACCGTGCTGGAGGATTACCTGGCCACCGCGACCCTGGCCAAGTGCGGCGGCGGGTTGATGCAGGCGTATCGCTTCACCGTGCAGCAGGAACTGGAGCGCGGCGAGCTGGTGGAGGTGCTGAAGGATTACGGCCAGACCACGCGGCCCTTCCTGCTGATCTACCCGCACGCGCGCCACGTACCGTCGCGGGTGCGGGCGTTCATCGAGTTCATGCTGGAAATGCGTTCCACCCCTGCGTAGGAGCGGACTCCGTCCGCGATCGATTGATCGTCGCTCCGATCGGTCAGGGAGTTGTGCGCAGCCATCGCGGACGGAGTCCGCTCCTGCGCAACACCCAAGTTGCGCGCAGGTTTCGTCATCGCGAAATAAGATACGAAGTATTCGCATTTACAAAGAATTTACATCTGCATACACTTCGGCCTCCCGTCGGCGTCCACCACGTCGGCATTCGCCAACCCGAGTCATTGCGCCACCAGAGCGCAAAACCTCGTACCGAAGGATCCTCCAGCAGATGAAAGACGTAGCCTCGGGCGCGCTCCTGCTCAGTCTCTCCACCTTTGCTCTCTCCGCGGTCGCCGCCCCTGTGGCCATCGACCTGCCCAAGCAGCCCCTGGCCGCTTCCCTGGAGCAATTGCAGTCCGCAACCGGAATGCGGATTTCCTATGATCGTGTCCAGGTCGCCAAGGTTGGCGCGCCGGCACTCAAGGGCAACATGGAGCCGAGCGAGGCACTCGATCGTCTGCTGGCGGACAGCGGCCTGCAGGGCACGGTGAACGGCAACAGTGCGCAGGTCAGCGGTGCTGCACACGGCAATGCGCCGGGCAACGACAGCGTCGATCTGGGCGCCACCGAGATCGTCGGCGCCGCCCCTGTGGCGCCGGGCACCACCGAAGGCACCGGCTCCTACACCACTGGCGTGATGCAGACTTCCACCAAGCTGAACATGACCGTGCGCGAGACGCCGCAGGCGGTCAGCGTGGTCACCCGCCAGCAGATGGAAGACCAGAACATGCAGGACCTCGACGACGCGATCCGCGGCGTCACCGGCATGACCGTCCAGCAGTACGGCCCGGCGCGCGTGAGCTATGCCGCGCGCGGCTTCGACGTCGACAACATCATGTACGACGGCCTGGCCACCAGCATTTCCACCTACACCCAGGACGTGATTTCCGCCGCGGACCTGGCGATGTTCGACCGCGTCGAAGTGGTGCGCGGCGCCACCGGCCTGATGCAGGGCGCGGGTAACCCGGCCGCTGCCGTCAACATGGTGCGCAAGCGCCCGACCCAGGACTTCCACATGAGCCTGGAAGGCAGCGCCGGCACCTGGGACCGCTACCGCAGCCAGGTCGACGTGTCCGGCCCGCTGAACAGCGAAGGCACCCTGCGTGGCCGCGCGGTGGCGGCCTATGAGACCCGCGACAGCTTCCAGGACGTGGTCAGCGGCGAGCGCGGCGTGCTCTACGGCATCACCGAGGCCGACCTGAACCCTGACACCACCCTGACCCTGGGCGCGTCCTACCAGAACGACAACAAGAACGACAACTGGGTGGGCCTGCCGGCGCCGCTGGGTGGTCGTCACCTGGACCTCAAGCGCTCCGACTACTACGGCGCCGACTGGTCCTACTGGGATACCACCACCACCCACCTGTTCGGCGACGTGGTGCACCGCTTCGACAACGGCTGGCAGATGAAGGTCGCCGCCGACAAGCTGTGGGCGCGCATCGACATGCTCGGCCTGTACAACAGCTGCTACTACACCGAAGGCTGCCCGACCATGGTCCAGGGCCCGGGCAAGTATGCCTACACCGACGACCACCAGAGCTACGACGCCTTCGCCAACGGCCCGTTCCAGGCCTTCGGCCGCGAGCACGAGCTGGTGTTCGGCGGCAGCTATCGCGAAGAGCGTTTCGACGGCCACGGCGGCTGGGGTGACCTGACCTACAAGGACGGCTCGCCGGTGACTCCGTTCGATCCGACCCAGTGGGACCCCAGCTCGGTGCAGAAGCCGAACATCGACATGAGCCTCTGGAACATGAAGCTCGACCAGGAGCAGAAGGGCGCCTACGTCACCACCCGCCTGAACGTCGCCGACCCGCTCAAGGTCATCCTCGGCGGGCGCCTGGACTGGTACGAGGCCGACCCGCACAACGATACCGGCACCCAGAAGGTCACCCGCAACGTCACCCGCTACGCCGGCGTGGTCTACGACCTGAACGACGTCTACTCGGTCTATGCCAGCTACACCGACATCTTCAAGCCGCAGAGCAACTTCGATTCCAGCGGCAGCCTGCTCGACCCGATCACCGGCAAGAACTACGAGATCGGCCTGAAGGGCGAGCACTTCGGCGGCACGCTGAACACCCAGCTCGCGCTGTTCCAGATCGACCAGGAGAACCGCGCCACCGATGACACCAGCGGCCCCTCGCCGTGCCCCAGCTCGCCGACCTCGATGTACTGTTCGCGGGCTTCGGGCAAGGTGCGCAGCCAGGGTGTCGACATGGAGGTCAGCGGCGCCATCACCGAGAACTGGCAGGCCATGGCCGGCTACACCTATGTCGACGCCAAGTACAAGCACGACAGCAACGAGGACAACGTCGGCAAGCCGTTCGACCCGAGCAAGCCGCGCCACCTGTTCAAGCTCGCCACCAGCTACACCCTGCCGGGCGAGCTGCATAAATGGCGCGTAGGCGGCAACCTGGTGACCCAGAGCCAGACCGAGGACACCTCCACCGGCTTCCAGCAGGGCGGCTACACGGTGACCAACGCCATGCTCGGCTACAAGGTCAACGAGAACATCGACACCCGGGTGAACTTCAACAACATCTTCGACAAGTACTATTACAGCGGCATCAGCTTCGGCAACCTGAACTACGGCGAGCCGCGCAACCTGATGTTCACGGTGAAGTACTCGATGTGATCCGCCTGCCCTGAACGAAAAAGCCCCGCATCGCGGGGCTTTTTCTTTGCTTTTCGCAGGAGCGAGCTTGCTCGCGAACAATCTGCAGGCGGCTCCGGTGTGGGGCGGTTCGCGAGCAAGCTCGCTCCTACAGCCGCATTGCGTGTTCGACGCAGTGCGGCCCACCTTGGCGTAGGAGCGGACTCCGTCCGCGATCGGCTTCGCTTCACAGCGGACCTCATCGCGGACAAAGTCCGCTCCTACGCTATCCGGAAATGTTGTGCGGGTCTTTGGAAGGCCGGCGCGCTCAGCCCCGACCTTCCGCCTTCTCGAACAGCTCCAGCAGGTCCGTCAGCGTGCTTTCCAGGTACTCGCCCGCACGGTACGCGGGCTTCAGCGCATCACCGCCAGCCACCACCTCCAGCGGCCGTTCGATGAAGCGCCCCACCGGCTGGAAATCGCCATCGAGCACCAGCACCACCGGGATCAGGATGCGCTCCAGCGCCATGCGCTCACGCAGGTCGTCCTCGGCGCGGCCCTTGCTGATCACCGCCAGCTCCACCCGCGGTTGCAGGCGTTGCAGGTGGTCCATCACGGTGACGTTGATCTGGCAGTCCGGGCACCACATCTCGCCGGCGATCAGCAGGTGGTAGCGGCCCTCGATGGCCTGGATGCGGCGCAGGGTATCGGCGCTGATCGTGCCGGGCTTGGCCAGCAGCTGCTGGACCTTGCGCACGCCGGCGATCTCGTCGGGCAGGCCGTGGTTGACGAAGGCGTCGAAGCCCTCGCCGATGGAGAAGAGTTCCTCGAAGGAGGCCATGGGGATTTCCTTGAACGGGTGATGGCCCATCCCAGCAGAAATCCCCGAGGCGGGCAATCAGCTCTTGGCGGTCTGCGCCTTGGCTGCAGCCAGGTAGGGCGCCAGGCGGCGGCCCATTTCCTCGCCCAGGGCCTGCAGGCCGCTGAGCGGGCGGACCATCACCTCGAACTCGACGATCTTGCCGCTCTCGTCGAAGCGGATCATGTCGATGCCCTTGAGGTCCTTGCCGTTCACCGTGGCGCTGAATTCCAGCACTACGTTGAGGCCGTCGCCGGTGGCCAGTTCGCGGTGGTAGGTGAAGTTCTCGAACACCTGCAACACGGTGTTGAGGATGGTCGAGACCACCGGCGCGCCGGGGTAGGGCGAGTGCGCCATGGGCGAGCGGAACACCGCGTTGGGTGCCAGCAGCGACGGCAGGCTGGACAGGTTCTTGGCGGCCACCATCTGGTGCCAGCTGGCCAGCGAAGCGGCGGCCTGGGGATGCAGGTTCAGTGCGGTCACGGGATTACCTCCTGGGAGTTCTTGTTGTTCACTCAGGACGATACGGCCGCGCCGGCAACTCGCTCAATGATCGGAAATGACAGAAGACTGATCCTGGCGTACAGCGCTTTCAGTGTGTGGCCGGGCTGATCAGGTAGCTCACCAGCTGCGGATCGTCCCCCGGCTCGATGCTCTGCACCGGGCGCGGCAGGTCGGCGAACACGGCTTTCCAGAAGGCTGCCGCCACTTCGTCCTGGGCATAGAAACGCACCAGCCACGGGCCGGGATTGCCCAGCAGCACCTGGTTGGCCAGCGCGCGGCCGATGCCCATGCGCCGGTACTTCTTCAGCACGAACAGGTCCGACAGCTCCAGCGCGTCGATGCCCGGCAACTCGCTGCCTTCCACCAGCAGGAAGCCGGCGATGAAGCCGTCGGCAAGGATCAGGTTGGCGCTCCACTCCGGCTCGCTCCAGTAGCGCGCCAGGTGCTCCTCGTGGATGTAGAAGCGGCCGTCGACCTCGACGTCCTCGTCTTCCCAGTCCGACGACTCGTAGGCGTAGTACTGGTAGAGGTTGCGGATCAGGTCCTGGTGCTCGGGGCCGGCCTGCACCAGCTGGATGGAAAGGTCGTTCATGGTCAGGGCTCGCGGGGCGGCGGAAGAGGGCGCGTGACCGCCATTGTCGCCCATTCCGCTGGCAATGCCAGTGGCAGACGGGTTTGAACCGCGCCGCGGCGGGGTGCGATGATGCAGGCGCCTTCCCCTTCGAGACCCCGCCGTGCGAACCGACAGCCGCCTCTCGCGCATGCTCCACGTGCTGCTGCACATGGCCCGCGATGACCAGCCCGTGACCTCCGAACGCATCGCCCAGATGCTCGGCACCAACCCGGCCGTGGTGCGGCGGACCATGGGCGGCCTGCGCGAGGCCGGTTACGTGCGCTCGGAGAAGGGTCATGGCGGCGGCTGGACGCTGGACTGCGACCTGGCCCAGGTGACGCTGCTGGACGTCTACCGCGCCGTGGGCAGCGAGCGCCTGTTCGCCATGGGCTTCGATAACGACAACCCGGACTGCCTGGTGGAAAAGGTGGTCAACGCCGCCCTGCAGGACGCCATGGAGCAGGCCACCGCCATCCTCCTGGAGCGCCTGGGCGCCGTGTCCCTGGCTGATCTCGCCGAACGCTTCACCGCGCTCTATCCGAAAGACCGCTGATTACGATTTGTCGATAAACGACGCGGCTCCTGGTGGATCTGAGACGTTTTCATTGAACGATATGTCGGCCTTTCCCGAGAAGTTCGTGCCGGTTTTTCCCCCTCACCCCAGCCCTCTCCCTCAGGGAGAGGGAGCCGTCTGTACCGGCTGATGCCGTGGCTTCATCCTGCACCGAACGGTCCCCTCTCCCTGAGGGAGAGGGTTAGGGTGAGGGGCTCTTGTCCCTAAATGGACCAGCATTGCGGTCGATGACTGGCGTTGACCCTGTGCGTCCAATCAAGTTACTTTAAAAGTAACGAAAGATTCGAAGTCTCAGTCACTGCCCACCAGGAACCCCCCATGATCGATCTCTTGAACTCGCCGCTGGCCGGCGCGCTGTGGACCTGCCTTGCCCTGGCCATCGCTGCCTCCGCGCTATCGATGACCGTTACCCAGACCGAACTGTTCGCCCCGCTGCGGGCGCTGGCCAGGAAAATCCACCCGCAGGTCGGCCATCTGTTCCAGTGCTTCTACTGCTTCAGCCACTGGGTGGTGATTGCCGGCACCCTGGTCTACCGTCCGGTGGTGATCGCCAGCGGCTGGGCGCCGGTCGACTGGCTGGTGGCGACCTTCTTCACCATCGCGCTGACGGCGATGTTCTGCGGCCTGCTGTTCAAGGTGTTCCTCACCGCCATGGCCAAGGCCGTCAGTGAGCGGGAACTGAAGAAGCTGTTCGCCAGCGAGTGATAGGCAAAAGGACTCCGCATGAACCACTCCGAACTGATGGCCCCGTTCCACGATCCCGACGCCGCCGCGCGTTACGCGGAAAACCCGCCGCGCTTCGTTCCCGGCCTGTTCGACCTGCACCGCATGGCGGCCATCCTGCTGGCCGAACAGGCGCCGGCGGACGGCCACCTGCTGGTGCTCGGCGCGGGTGGCGGCATGGAGCTGCGCGCCTTCGCCGAAGCCCAGCCGGGCTGGCGCTTCACCGGTGTCGATCCGTCTGCCGAAATGCTCGCGGTGGCAGCGCAGATGCTCGGCCCCAACGCCCAGCGCGCGGACCTGCTGCAGGGCTACATCGAAGACGCTCCGCCAGGCCCGTTCGACGGCGGCGCCTGCCTGCTGACCCTGCACTTTTTGCCCGAGGCGGAACGCCTGCGCGTGCTGCGCGAAATCCATGCCCGGCTCAAGCCGGATGCGGCCTTCGTCATGGCTCACCTCTGCGTCCCGCAAGGCGCCGGTGAGCGGGCGCGCTGGCTGTCGCGCTATGCCGAGTTCGCCGTCAGCGCGGGGATGGAGCCCGGCAACGCCCAGCGGGCACGCAACGCCGTGGATGCGCACCTGAACATCCTCACGCCCGAGCAGGACGAAGCGCTGCTCTGGGAAGCCGGCTTCAGCCGCATCGAGGCCTTCTACGTCGGCTTCGCCTTCCGAGGCTGGGTTGCGCTCGCCTGATACTGACCTCTGCTAGGCTGGCGTCCCGTTTTGCGCTGGACGCCAGTCGATGCAGATTCCTGCCACCCACGTCATCCACCAGACCGAGCACTGGCTGCTCAATCACCATCTGGCGTCTGCCTTGCCCGGCTACCTGATGCTCGGCTCGAAGCGGCCGGTGGAGTCGCTGGCTGACCTGCCGGAAGCCGCGCTGGCAGAGATGGGCGGGCTGTTGGCGAAGGTGCAGCGCATCCTCGAAGACACACTGCAACCCAAGTGGCTATACATCGGCCGTTTCGGCCATGCGCCGGGCTTGCCGATCCACTTCCATTTCATTCCGGTTTACACCTGGGTCGAGGATGCGTTCTGGGCCGATGAGCGCTATCGCTCGCTAACTCAGTTCGCCCACATCGACGATGCCGCCACCCAGACCGATGGCGCCGAACTGACCCTGTTCATCTGGCGCGAATTCGGTGAAGCGCCGCTGCCGCCGGCGGTGCAGGGGCCTTCGATCGAACAGGTGATCGAGCAGCTACGCGGGCGTTTCGTCCAGCCCCAGTGACGCCAGCAGCCAGTCATGGAACAGCTGAGCTGCCGGTGACAGCTGGCGGTGGCGCAGGGACACCAGGTACTCGCCGCGCTCGGTGACCATGGCCAGCTCCGTCACCCGTTGCATCTCGCCGTTGGCCACCGCTTCGTCGGCCATGAAGCCCCAGGCCAGGCCGATGCCCATGCCCTGCTGCACGGCGCGGTAGGCGAGGGTGAGCTGGTTGAACACCGGGTCGCCCTCCGCCGGCTGGTAGTCCTTGCCGAAGTGGCCGAACCAGTCGTGCCAGTCCAGGCAGCTCCAGGCTGAGGTATCCAGCTGCACCAGCGGCGCGGCGGCGAGCTGGTCGAGGGTGGTGATGCGCGAGGCATCGAAGTCCGGTCGGGCCACCGGATAGACCACTTCGGGCAGCACGAAGCGGCTGTTCAGTGTGGTCCAGTCGCCGGCGCCGTAGAGGATGCCCAGGTCGAAATCCACCAGGCTGGCTTCGTCGATCTCGTTGATCGCGTGTACGTGCACGGCGATGCCGGGGTGCGCCTTGTTGAACTCGATCAGCCGGGGGAACAGCCAGAACTGCGCCAGCGCATGGGTCGCCAGCACCGACACGGCGTTGCTCTGATGCACGTTGCGGATGCGCCGCACGCTGTGTTGCAGGCGATCGAGCAGCATGTCGACGGTGCTCAGCAGCTCCGTGCCGGCGGCGGTGAGAGTGACGCCGCGTGGTTTGCGCTCGAACAGCGGCACCTTGAGGCTGTCTTCCAGCGCGCGCATCTGCTTGCTCACCGCGCTCTGGGTGAGGAACAGCTCGGTGGCGGCCTGGGTGAAGCTGCCGCAGCGGCCCACGGCCTCGAAGGTGATGAGGGTTTCCAGGGGCGGCAGGGTGCGCAGGTAACGGCTGATGACGGCTCTCCGGTGAAAGGGCTGAGGCATTCCTGGCGGGAATGTCTCGGTGCGGATTTATCCTTGGTCAGAACCTACCACAACCGCTACCGTGGCGGCTCTTTATGGGCATTCACTGAAGTATCGAGGTTGTTGCAGATGAAACGCGGGGTGGTCTACGCAGGCATGGCAGGGGCGATCTGGGGCGGGGTGATCCTGGCGCCGTCGCTGGTGCCGGAGTTCAACCCGCTGCTGATCAGCTCCGTGCGTTTCGCGCTGTATGGCGCCATCTCGCTGCTGATCGCCCTGCCGGTGGCCCTCGGCCTGCTGCGTCGGGTCAGCCGCGAGGACCTGTCGATGCTGATTCGCCTGTCCCTGGCCGGCAACCTGCTGTACTTCGCGCTGCTGTCGGCGGCGGTGCAGTTCGCCGGGGTGGCGGCGGCCTCGCTGATCAACGGCATCATGCCGCTGGCGATCAGCTACCGCAGCCGTTCGGAGCAGGACTCGCTACCGCTGTCGCGGATGAAGATGCCGCTGGCGCTGGTCGCCCTGGGCATCCTCTGCATCAACCTCGATCCGTCGGCGCTGATGGCTGCCGGCAGCACGCCGGGCGAGCGCATCCTCGGCATCGTCTGCGGTTTCTCGGCGGTGATCTGCTGGTCCTGGTACGCCACGGCGAATGCGCGCTACCTGAAAGCCAGCCACTTCACCAGCCACCAGTGGTCGACGCTGACCGGGGTGGTCACCGGCGTCATGGCCGTGGTGCTGGCGGGAGTGGGAGTGCTGATCGCGCCGCAGGCGGTGCCGACCGGCATTTCCTCGGAGCGCTGGATGGTGTTCCTCTGGGTCTCGCTGTTCCTAGCCATCTTCGGCTCGTGGGTCGCCAATGGCCTGTGGAACGCCGCAACGCGCCGGCTGCCGATGAGTCTGGGCGGCCAGCTGATCGTCTTCGAAACGCTGTTCGCCTGCGCCTACGCCTACATCAACGAGCAGCGCCTGCCCGGCCCGGTGGAGGCGTTGGCGATCATCCTGCTCACCGTCGGCGTGCTCTGGGCCATCGGCCTGCACCGCGCGCCGGCCGAGATCGAAGGGCGCGCGGCGCAGTCCTGAGTCACATCCCGAGGTCGTTGCGGCGGTTGCCCGAGCCCTCGATGGGGTCGTCGTCCAGGCGGATGCCCTGCACGCCGATCTCCTTCTCCAGCGCCAGCAGGTACTGGCGCAGGGCGTGGCGGGTGGATTCCTCGCGCAGGCTGTGATGGACCTTGTGGGCGACCTGGGCGTAAGGCAGCGGCTTGCGCTCCTGGCGCGCGTCGATGCTGACGATGTGCCAGCCGTAGCGCGACGCCAGCGGCCGGTCGTGCAGGCCTACCGGCAGGCGCTGCAGGGCCTGGTCCAGTTCGGCGACGGTCTGCCCGGAGGTCAGCCAGCCCAGTTCGCCGCCTTCGTCCTTCGACGGGCAGGCGGAGTGCCGCTGGGCCAGGTCGGTGAAGCGTTCCGGGTGTGCGATCAACTCCTTCAGCAGCTTTTCGCCCAGGCGGTAATGGGCGTCGCGGGCCTTGGCGTCTTCCGGTGCGGCGGGCAGCAGGATGTGCCGCACGCGCAGGCGGGTGGGCTCGGAGAAGCGCTCGCGGTGGGTGTCGAAGTAGCGCTGGCAGGCGCCTTCGTCCGGCTCCGGGACGTTCAGCTCGCGCTCCAGCAGCAGCGCCACGGCCTGGTCGTTCTCGTCTTCGCTGCCGGCCTTGTCGTTGCCGGCCGTGAGGCCGAGCATGGCGGCGCGCTGGCCGAGCAGCTCGCGCACCACCAGCGCCCGCGCGGCCTTGAGCTGGGCCTCGGCGAGGCTGGCGGAAGGGTGGAAGGGCGTCTCCTTTGCGATGTCCGCTTCGGAGAGTTCGGTGTCGCCGACGCGGATTACCGCGAGCGGCGCATCGGGCAGGTTTTCGACGGCAATCATGTCCATCTGCATCTTCCTTAGCCGCGACGGCGGACGATCTGGTAGTTACGCCCGAAGTAGCCCAGCGGGATGCTCCACACGTGGACCAGGCGGGTGAAGGGGAACAGCAGGATGATGGTCAGGCCGAGGAAGATGTGCAGCTTGAAGATCAGCGGCGCTTCCACCACGAAGTCGGCGGCGCCACCGCGGAAGAACACGATGGCCTGCGCCCAGTTGGCCAGCGCCAGCATCATGCCGCCGTCGAGGTGGTCCATGGATTCGAAGATGGTGGTCAAGCCCAGGCACGCCTGCAGCAGGAGCAGGGCGATGATCAGGTTGTCCATTGCGCTGGAGGAGGCGCGCACGCGCGGGTTGCTCAGCCGCCGCCAGAGCAGCATGGCGCCGCCGATCACGCAGAGCACCCCGGCGATACCGCCGAAGATGATCGCCATCAGCTGCTTGTGCCCGGCCGAGAGGAACGGCGCATAGACCCAGTGCGGCGTCAGCAGGCCGACCAGGTGGCCGCCGAAGATCGCCAGGATGCCGATGTGGAAGAGGTTGCTCGCCAGGCGCATGTTCTTTGACGAGAGCATCTGGCTGGAGCCGGTCTTCCAGGTGTACTGGCCGTAGTCGTAGCGCATCAGGCTGCCGATCAGGAACACCGTGCCGGCGAGGTAGGGGTAGATGCCGTAGATGAATTGGTGCAGGTATTGCTCGAACATGATGGGCCTCCGTTCATTCGCTCGTTGGCATTAGCTCATTGGCGCTCTGACGGCATGATCTGCACGACCTGGGGCAGCGCTTCGTACTTGCGCTCGGCCAGGCGTCGTCCTTCGGCGGATTGCAGGCTGCAGTCCTTGTCGGTTTCGGCGTGGAAGCGCACGGCTTCTTCCTCCCACACCGCATCCAGTGCCTGGGGCGTGTTGTCCGGCTCTTCGCTGGCGGCCACCGGGCGCTGCTCTTCGACCGCCTCGGTGGCGCCGATCAGGGCGAGCAGGGCGTGGGGCACCAGCGCGTAGCGGGTGTCGCGCTCATCCAGGCGCGCGGCGAGCAGGGCGAGGATGTGCTGGATGTCGCCCAGCCACTGGCCGATCTCCTCGTGGCTGCGGGTGGACAGGTACTCCAGAAACAGCGGCAGGTAGTCCGGCAGCTCGCGGGCGTCGAGCTGGAAGCCGGCGGCCTCGTACTCGGCCAGCAGGTTGACCATGGCCTGGCCGCGGTCGCGGGATTCGCCATGCACGTGCTCGAACAGCAACAGCGAGGTGGCGCGGCCACGGTCGAACAGCTCGACGTAGGCTTCCTCCAGATCGAGCAGGTCGCCTGCGGCCAGCTCACCGCACCACTGCGCCAGCTCGGCACGCAGCTTCAGCGGCAGGCGGTCCTCGGCGTCGAGAATCTCCACGGCTTCGGCGCTGGCAGCCTGCAACTCGGCGGTGGGGTAGTCGAGCAGGCGCGCCAGCACGCGCAGGCTGAGCAGGCCGACGATGGGGCCTTCATACGGCTCGTAGTTACCCATGGCGGCTGTCCTCCACCGGGTCGAAGGTCTCCACCGGCTTGACCAGCGTGGTGGTGTTCTTGCGCCCGCCGAACAGGCTGACCTGGCTGTTGCCGCCACCGTTGCAGCCGTCGCCGAAGGTGAAGCCGCAGCCGCTGCGTTCGGCATAGGCCTCGGGGATGTGCTCGCGGTGCCCGGTGGGGATGACGAAGCGATCCTCGTAGTTGGCGATGGCCAGGTAGCGGTACATCTCCTCGACCTGGTTCTGGGTCAGGCCGACCTGTTGCAGCACTTCGGTGTTCAGCTCCTTGTCGACGTGCTTGGCGCGCATGTACACGCGCATCGCCATCAGTCGCTTGAGCGCCAGCACCACCGGCTCTTCCTCGCCGGCGGTGAGCATGTTGGCCAGGTAGCGCACCGGGATGCGCAGCGACTCGACCTTGGGCAGCACGCCATCGAACTCCACGTGCCCGGCCTCGGCGGCGGACTGGATGGGGGAGAGCGGCGGCACGTACCAGACCATCGGCAGGGTGCGGTATTCCGGGTGCAGCGGCAGGGCCAGCTGCCAGTCAATGGCCAGCTTGTAGACCGGCGAGGCTTGCGCGGCGGCGATCACGTTGTCGGGGATGCCGTCCTTGCGTGCCTGGGCGATGACGGCCGGGTCGTGCGGGTCGAGGAAGATCTCGCACTGGCGATGGTAGAGGTCGCGGTCATCCTTGGAGGCGGCCACTTCCTCGATGCGGTCGGCGTCGTAGAGCAGCACGCCGAGGTAGCGGATGCGCCCGACGCAGGTCTCCGAGCAGACGGTGGGCTGGCCGGTCTCGATGCGTGGGTAGCAGAAGATGCACTTCTCCGACTTACCGCTTTTCCAGTTGTAGTAGATCTTCTTGTACGGGCAGCCGCTGATGCACATACGCCAGCCGCGGCACTTGTCCTGGTCGATGAGGACGATGCCGTCCTCCTCGCGCTTGTAGATCGCGCCGCTGGGGCAGGAGGCCACGCACGCCGGGTTCAGGCAGTGCTCGCACAGGCGCGGCAGGTACATCATGAAGGTGTTTTCGAACTGCCCGTAGATGTCCGCCTGGACCTGGTCGAAGTTGATGTCCTTGCGCCGCTTGGCGAACTCGGTGCCCAGCAGTTCTTCCCAGTTCGGGCCCCATTCCACCTTGTCCATGCGCTGCCCGGAGATCAGCGAGCGCGGTCGTGCCACCGGCTGGTGGTCGCCCTGCTTGGCGCTGTGCAGGTGCTGGTAGTCGAAGGTGAAGGGCTCGTAGTAGTCGTCGATCTCCGGCAGGTCCGGGTTGGCGAAGATGTTCGCCAGCACCCGCCACTTGCCGCCGATGCGCGGGTTGATGGAGCCGTCGGCGTTGCGCACCCAGCCGCCGTTCCATTTCTTCTGGTTCTCCCATTCCTTGGGGTAGCCGATGCCGGGCTTGGTCTCGACGTTGTTGTACCAGGCGTACTCGATGCCTTCGCGGCTGGTCCAGACGTTCTTGCAGGTGACCGAGCAGGTGTGGCAACCGATGCACTTGTCGAGGTTCAGGACCATCCCGACCTGGGAACGAATCTTCATTTGACGGCCTCCTGCTGATAGTCGTTGCCTTCACCGTCGAGCCAGTCGATGCGGCGCATCTTGCGCACGATGACGAACTCGTCGCGGTTGGAACCCACGGTGCCGTAGTAGTTGAAGCCGTAGGAGAGCTGCGCGTAGCCGCCGATCATGTGGGTCGGCTTGGGGCAGACCCGGGTGACCGAGTTGTGGATGCCGCCACGGGTGCCGGTCATCTCCGAGCCCGGGATGTTCAGGATGCGTTCCTGGGCGTGGTACATCATCGCCATGCCCGGCCGCACCCGCTGGCTCACCACCGCGCGGGCGGCGATGGCGCCGTTGGCGTTGTACAGCTCGATCCAGTCGTTGTCGGAGACGCCGATGGAGCGCGCGTCATCCTCGGACATCCAGACGATCGGCCCGCCGCGCGACAGGGTCTGCATCAGCAGGTTGTCGCTGTAGGTGGAGTGGATGCCCCACTTCTGGTGCGGGGTCAGCCAGTTCAGGGCGATCTCCGGGTTGCCGTTGCTCTTCGGCGCGGCAACGCTGGCGGCGGCCTTGGTGTCGATGGGCGGGCGATAGACCATCAGGCTTTCGCCGAAGGCGCGCATCCACGGGTGGTCCTGGTAGAACTGCTGGCGGCCGGTGACAGTACGCCAGGGAATCAGCTCGTGGACGTTGGTGTAGCAGGCGTTGTAGCTCACGTGCTCGTCCTCCAGGCCCGACCAGGTGGGGCTGGAGATGATCTTGCGCGGCTGCGCGACGAGGTCGCGGAAGCGGATTTTCTCCTCTTCCTTGGGCTTGGCCAGGTGCGTGTGATCGCGCCCGGTGATCTTCGACAGCGCCGCCCAGGCTTTCACCGCCACCTGGCCGTTGGTCTCCGGCGCCAGGGCGAGGATCATCTCGGCGGCGTCGATGGCCGAGGCGATCTTCGGCCGGCCGGCGGCGGGGCCGTCCAGCTTGCGGTAGTTGAGCTTGCCGAGCAGGTCGACCTCGGTCTCGGTCTTCCAGGCGATGCCCTTGCCGCCGTTGCCAATGGTGTCCAGCAGCGGGCCGACGGAGCTGAAGCGCTCGTAGGTTTCCGGGTAGTTGCGCTTGACCTCGATCAGCGACGGCATGGTCTTGCCGGGGATCGCCTCGCACTCGCCTTTCTTCCAGTCGAGCACTTCGGGCTGGGCCAGTTCGCCGGGGCTGTCGTGCTGCAGCGGCAGGGTGACGAGATCGGTTTCCTCGCCCAGGTGGCCGACGCACAGGCGCGAGAAGGCCTGGGCGATGCCGTCGTAGATCTGCCAGTCGCTGCGCGCTTCCCAGGCCGGGTCGGTGGCGGCGGTGAGCGGGTGGATGAAGGGGTGCATGTCCGAGGTGTTGAGGTCGTCCTTCTCGTACCAGGTAGCGGTGGGCAGCACCACGTCCGAATACAGGCAGGTGGTGGACATGCGGAAGTCCAGGGTGGTCAGCAGGTCGAGCTTGCCTTCGATGGGGTCGTCCTTCCAGACCACTTCCTCGGAGCGTTGCTTGCCCGCTTCGCCCAGGTCCTTGCCGAGCACGCCGTGCTTGGTGCCCAGCAGGTACTTGAGCATGTACTCGTGGCCCTTGCCGGAGGAACCGAGCAGGTTGGAGCGCCAGACGAACAGGTTGCGCGGGTGGTTCTGCGGGTTGTCCGGGTCTTCGCTGGCAAAACGCAGCTGGCCGCTTTTGAGTTGTTCGACGGTGTAGTCCACCGTGCTCTTGCCTGCAGCCTGGGCAGCGGCGGCCAGGCGCAGCGGGTTGATCCCCAGCTGCGGCGCGGAGGGCAGCCAGCCCATGCGTTCGGCGCGCACGTTGAAGTCCACCAGGCTGCCGCTGAAGTCCTGCGGGCGAGCGAGCGGGGAGAGCAGTTCCTTCACTTCCAGCTTCTCGTAGCGCCACTGGCTGGAGTGGTTGTAGAAGAACGAGGTGCCGTTCATGTGGCGCGGCGGGCGGTGCCAGTCGAGGGCGAAGGCCAGCGGCGTCCAGCCGGTCTGCGGGCGCAGTTTTTCCTGGCCGACATAGTGCGACCAGCCGCCACCGCTCTTGCCGATGCAACCGCAGAGGATGAGCATGTTGATCAGCCCGCGGTAGTTCATGTCCATGTGGTACCAGTGGTTCATCCCGGCACCGACGATGATCATGGAACGCCCGTGGGTCTTGTCGGCGTTATGGGCGAACTCGCGGGCGATGCGGATCATCTGCGCCCCCGGCACCCCGGTGATCGCCTCCTGCCAGGCCGGGGTGTAGGGCTTCATCTGCCCGTAGTCGCTGGCGCCGTCGTCCTCGCCCGCGCCGCCGACGGTGGCTTGCAGGCCACGGTCGATGCCGTAGTTGGCGGCGGTCAGGTCGAACACGGTGACCGCCAGCACCTCGCGGCCATCGGCCAGTTTCAGGCGCTTGGCCGGCACGTGGTGGTAGATGACGTCGCGCACTTTCACGTTGGGGAAGTGCTGGCGCTCGATGCCGCCGAAGTAGGGGAAGGCCACCCGCGCCACTTCGTCATGCTGGCCGAGTTGCGACAGGCGCAGGCTGATTTCCTTGCCGTCGGCGTCGACCTGTTCCAGGTTCCAGTGGCCGCTCTCGCCCCAGCGGAAGCCGATGGCGCCGCGCGGCACCACCAGGCGGTCGCCGCTTTCGTCCCAGGCGACGGTCTTCCATTCGGGGTTGTTGGCCTGCTCCAGGTTGCCGTCGAAGTCGCTGGCGCGCAGTTGCTTGCCCGGCACCAGGCTGCCGTCGTCGCGTTGTTCCAGCTCGACCAGGATCGGCATGTCGGTGTAGCGGCGGATGTAGTCGGTGAAGTAGGCGCTGGGTTTCTCCAGGTGGTATTCCTTGAAGATCACATGGCCCATGGCGATGGCCAGCGCGGAGTCGGTGCCCTGCTTGGCGCTCATCCACTCGTCGCAGAGCTTGGAGATTTCCGCGTAGTCGGGGGTGATGGCGATGGTTTTGGTGCCCTTGTAGCGCACCTCGGTGAAGAAGTGCGCGTCGGGGGTGCGGGTCTGCGGGACGTTGGAACCCCAGGCGATGATGTAGCCGGAGTTGTACCAGTCGGCGGACTCGGGCACGTCGGTCTGCTCGCCCCACACCTGGGGCGAGGCGGGTGGCAGGTCGCAGTACCAGTCGTAGAAGCTCAGGCATACGCCGCCGATCAGCGACAGGTAACGGGTGCCCGAGGCGTAGGAGACCATCGACATCGCCGGGATCGGCGAGAAGCCGGCGACACGGTCGGGGCCGTAGGTCTTCACGGTGTAGACGTTGGCGGCGGCGACCAGGGTCTGCATCTCGTCCCAGTCGGCGCGGACGAAACCGCCGCGACCACGGATGGACTTGTACTGCTTCGCCTTCTGCGGGTCCTCGACGATGCTCGCCCAGGCCAGCACCGGGTCCTTGTGGGTCGCCAGCGCCTCGCGCCAGAGCTGCACCAGCGCCTTGCGCACCATGGGGTATTTCAGCCGGTTGGCGCTGTACAGGTACCAGGAATAGCTGGCGCCGCGCGGGCAGCCACGCGGCTCGTGGTTGGGCAGGTCGGGGCGGGTGCGCGGGTAGTCGGTCTGCTGGGTTTCCCAGGTCACCAGGCCGTTCTTCACGTAGATCTTCCAGCTGCAGGAGCCGGTGCAGTTCACCCCGTGGGTCGAGCGGGCGATCTTGTCGAACTGCCAGCGCTGGCGATAGCCGTCTTCCCAGTCGCGGCTCTCATCGCGGGTTTCGCCGTGGCCACCGGCAAACTCCGGGGGACGCTTGACCAGGTAGCGCAGGCGGTCGATGAAGAAGCTCATGTTTCTCCTCCTTGGCTGGGTGCGCGCTTAGCAGCGCAGCTCTTTAGCAACGAACTTCGGCATTACCACGGGTGTAGTAGAACCAGGTCAGCGCGATACACAGCACGTAGAACACGATGAACCCGTAGAGCGCCCATTCCGGGCCTCCGGTGAGGTCGAACGAACTGCCGAACGATTTCGGGATGAAGAAGCCGCCGTAGGCCGCCACCGCCGAGATGAAGCCCACCGCCGCGGCGGATTCCTTCTCGCTCTGCAGGCCCTGCTGCTCGGCGGGCAGGCTGGGGAACAGGCGCGGCGTCATGATGCGGAAGATCGCCGGGATCATCTGCGTGGTGCTGGCATTGCCCACCCCGGAGAAGAAGAACAGCAGCAGGAACATCGCCAGGAAGCCCCAGAAGGCCCCCGGCTGGTCCTTGCCTTCGATGAAGAACAGCACGCCGCCGACGCACACGGCCATGGCGACGAACACCCAGAGGCTGATCCGCCCGCCGCCGAAACGATCCGCCAGGCCGCCGGTGAAGGCGCGGGCCAGGGCACCGATCAGCGGCCCGAGGAAGGCGAACTTGAGCACGTCGACGCCGGGGAACAGGTGTCCGGCCAGCAGCGGGAAGCCGGCCGAGAAGCCGATGAAGCTGCCGAAGGTGCCGGTGTAGAGCACGCTCATCAGCCAGGTGTGCTTGCGCTTGAAGATTGCCATCTGGTCGGCGAAGGACGACTTGGCGCTGGCGATGTCGTTCATGCCGAACCAGGCGGCGATGGTCGCAATGATGATGAACGGCACCCAGATGAAGCCGGCGTTCTGCAGCCACAGCGGCGTGCCGGCGGCGGTCATCTGCGGCTCGCCGCCCATGCTGCCGAACACTGCCATGGTGATGCACAGCGGCACGGCGAACTGCATGACGCTCACGCCCAGGTTGCCCAGCCCGGCGTTCAGGCCCATGGCCGCGCCCTTGGCCTGTTTGGGGAAGAAGAACGAGATGTTCGCCATGCTCGAAGAGAAGTTGCCGCCGCCCAGGCCGCAGAGCAGGGCAAGGATCAGCATCACCAGGTACGGCGTGTTCGGGTTCTGCACGGCGAAGCCGATCCACAGCGCCGGTAGCAGCAGGGATGCGGTGGACAGCGCCGTCCAGCGCCGGCCGCCGAAGATCGGCACCATGAAGCTGTAGAAGATGCGCAGGGTGGCGCCGGACAGGCCGGGCAGGGCGGCCAGCCAGAACAGCTGGTTGGCGCTGTACTCGAAGCCCGCCAGCGGCAGCTTGGCCACCACCACCGACCAGACCATCCAGATGGCGAAGGCCAGCAGCAGGTTGGGGATGGAGATCCACAGGTTGCGCGTGGCGATGCGCTTGCCGGTCTGTTCCCAGAACGCCGGGTCTTCGGGGTGCCATTCGCGCAGGACGAAACTGCTGGGGGTGGAGAGTTCCGGCAGGTCGCGGGAGGAACTGCGCTCGGCCCATTCCACCCGTTCGGCCATGCGGATCGCATAGTGCATCCAGGCCAGGGCGCCGGCGGCGATCAGGAACAGCAGCATGAAGCAGCTCTGCCAGATGCCGACCACGTCGTTGAGCATGCCGAAGGTCAGCGGCAGCAGGAAGCCGCCCAGGCCGCCCATCATGCCCACAAGGCCGCCGACCACGCCGACGTGCTGCGGGTAGTAGGTGGGGATGTGCTTGAACACCGCCGCCTTGCCCAGGGACATGAAGAAGCCCAGCACGATGATGATCGCGGCGAAGCCGATCAGCCCCAGGTGCATGGCGAACTCCACCTCGCCGCGCACGCCGGTGACCACATAGCGGGTGGGTGGGTAGCTGAGCAGGAAGGTGCAGATCACCGACAGGCTCAGGGTCCAGTACATCACCCGGCGCGCGCCGTAGCGGTCCGACAGCCAGCCGCCGAGGATGCGGAACAGCGAGGCCGGCACGGTGTACAGCGCGGCGACGAAACCGGCGGCGGCCAGGCTCAGGCCGTAGACCTCCATCAGGTAGTGCGGCAGCCACAGGGCGAGGGCGACGAAGGCGCCGAAGACGAAGAAGTAGTAGAGCGAGAAGCGCCACACGCGCAGCTCGGCCAGCGGAGCCAGTTGCTCGGCCAGCGGAACGGCCTTGGCCTGGCGGGTGGCAGCCAGCGGGTCGGTCTTGGCCAGCAGGATGAACAGGATGCCCATGACGCCCAGCACGATGGCGTAGACCAGCGCGGCGCCGCGCCAGCCGAGGGCGAGCATCAGCAGCGGGGCGGCGAGGTTGGTCAGGCCGGCGCCGACGTTACCGGCACCGAAGATGCCCAGCGCGGTGCCCTGTTGCCCGGCTTCGAACCAGGTGGCGGTGTAGGCGGTGCCGACGATGAAGCCGCCGCCGGCCAGGCCGACGCCGAGCGCGGCGACCAGCAGCATCGGGAAGCTGTTGGCGAAGGTCAGCAGGTAGACGCAGACGGCCGACACCAGCATCAGCAGGCCGAACACCCAACGGCCGCCGTAGCGGTCGGTCCACAGGCCGAGGAAGATGCGCGAGATCGAGCCGGTCAGCACCGGCGTCGCCATCAGCAGGCCGAGCTGGGTATCGCTGAGGCCGAACTCGCCCTTGATCTGCAGGCCGAGGATGGAGAACAGCGTCCATACGGCGAAACACAGGGTAAAGGCCAGGGTCGACAAGCCGAGCGCGCGATAGCGGTCGCCGGCTGGAATTGAAGTAGCCATTCTGCACGCAGTCCCTTGAAGGTACCGTCAGCAACGGTTCGTTCCATCCAGCCGTAGCCACCCGGACGGGCGAGGGGTGCCCGTACTTGCGGGGAAGGCCATGGGCCGAATCACGGTGTCTTGTGGAGTCTCTCTTTCTACTTGGCACCCGCAGGTGCTGCAGAGCCTCAGCCTAGACGCTGATCAAGGGGATTTCCAAAACGAGGCGGGATATTGCTGCGAATGTGCAGGACTTTGTGTTTCGCTGTATAGATTAGGCAATAGCGATGGCTATCTAATTGCCATCTTTTGGCGTTCCCTGCAGGCGCGGGCTCCAGTCCTCGACCTGACCTTGCTCCAGCCGCCGGCCGAGGGTGCGTTGCCAGTTTGGCGGCAGCGGTAGTTGCAGGCATTCGCGGAGGATGTCGGCGTTCACGCGCTTGTCGAACAGCACTCCGCACAGTCGCTGCAGCGACCAGTCGGCGAAGCGCCGCTCCACGATTTCCAGCGTCGCGCCAGCGCCCACCACGCCATCCTCCAGCACCCGGTAGTACCAGCCGGTACGCCCGGATTCCTGCACCCGCAGTGCCATCTGTGCCACGGCGAAGCGGTCATTGAGCTTCCAGCACGGCATGCGCCCCTGGGACACCTCCAGCAACGCCGTGCCTGCGCGAATACGGTCGCCCAGGCAGAGATCGGCCTCGGTCCAGCCGCGGGTGCTGAAGTTCTCGCCGAAGGCGCCGGGTTGCTCCAGCAGTGGATGCTCGCCCAGCTCTGCGGTCCAGTCCGCGTAGTGTTCGCGAGGGTAGTGGTGGATGGCCTTTTCCACGCCGCCGTGGACGCGCAGGTCGCCCTGTTCGTCGCTCTCCAGGCCCAGGCTGGTGACGCCCAGCGCGGCCAGGCGTGGCTGCTTGGCGATGGCGCTGAACGAGCCGGGCCGGCTGAAGGGCACGGCGCGGCCGGTAAGCAGGGAATCGAGGCGGACGGCGGAAAGGCTCATGGCGAAGATCTCGGATGCAGCGACGGATATGGTATCGATCAAAAACTACCTGGACAAAATCCGCCAGATCGGTAGGCTCTGTCAAGGTATCGAATCGACACTTTGTGTTTTCCCCTGTCCGCTTCCGGTGAGTTCCCCATGCAGAAATACCGCCTGACCCTCCAGCGCCACGGCCAGTTGCTCGGCCATTTCGACTCCGACCTGCCCTGGGCCCGCGACGCCGTGCGTGCCGTCGCCGAAGCCCTGGACGGCCAGGGTTTCGACCTGGAACTGCAAGTGGCCGATGGCGAGCGGCGCTTGCTGGAAAGCTCCCCGGAGGGCATCCGCGTGTTGGCCAGCGAGCCCTTGTATCGGCCCATACCGCTGGAAAGCCTCTGACGCGGGATTGCGCTACCGACCACCCGTTGGCGGATAACGCTGACGCGTTATGCGCCCTACAAAAGCCGGCAGAGGCACAACGCAGGATGAGCGGGCAGGGTGGGCTCTTCGTAGGAGCGAGCTTGCTCGCGAACGGATTTCCCGGCAGCTCCTGAGCTGGGCGGGTTCGCGAGCAAGCTCGCTCCTACAGGTTTTGCCGGAAGCTGGAATGGTAGGGCGGATAACCCGGAACGGGTTATCCGCCGAATGTCCCACGGCGGATAACGCTTGCGCGTTATGCGCCCTACGAGAGCGGCTGGGCGTCTGGGGCGGTGCACCTCACCCCAGCTTCTGCCCCAGCTCGCCGATGAACTGGCGCAGCCAGTCGTGGTGGGGTTTGTTGTGGCGGGCGATGTCCCAGACCATGAAGCAGCGGAAGGACGGCACCGGGAAGGGCACCGGGCTGACGCTCAGGTCGGTCATCGCCGCGTAGCTCTCGGCGGCGAAGGTCGGGATGGTGGCGATCACTTCGCTGCTCATCAGCGTCGTCAGCGCACCGCTGAAGTGGGTGAAGGAGGCGGTGACCCGGCGTGCATAACCGGCGGCCTCGAACATGTCGTCGATGAAGCCGCGACGGCCGTCGTAGGACACCCGCACATGGTTCGCCGCGAAGTACTCCTCCAGTGCGATGGGCTGTTCCGCCGCACGGCCGCGTGGGCGGAACAGGCAGGAGTAGGACGAGGAGAACAGCACCTGGGACGAGTAGCTGGTGCCGAAGTCCTTGGGTTCGCTGCAGATCACCAGGTCCATGTCCGGGTCCTGCAGGGACTGCTTCCACAGCGAGCTGTTGCTCTGGTGGAAGGCGAAGCTCACGCCCAGCCCATCCGCCGCCGCGGCGTTGACGATGCGTGGCGCGAGGTACGCCTCGATGTCGTCGGACAGGCCGATGTTGAACACGTAGCTGGACTCGTGGGCGGAGAATTCCGGTTCGCTGCCCAGCACCCCGGAGATCGAGGTGAGCGCCTCGGCGATCTTCGGCGCCAGCTCCATCGCCTTGCGCGTCGGCTGCATGCCCGACGCGGTACGGATGAACAGCTCGTCGCCGAAATGCTCGCGCAGCCGGCGCAGCGCCGCGCTCACCGCGCCCTGGGTCACGTGCAGCACGGCCGAGGCGCGGGTGGCGCTGCGCTCGGTCATCAGGCAGTGGAAGGTGAGCAGAAGGTTGAGGTCGATCCGCGAGATATTACGTACGTTAATCCGGCTCATATTTCCTAATCGTTTGCCCTGCGCCCGCGGGGATTCCTAGTCTGGCGTCCACACAACCATAACAAGGGATGGAGAATCCTGTGGACGCGATTTCGCAAAGCGTGGGTGCAAGCAGCATCCGTACCAGGGGCGGGCAGTCGGACATCCGCAAGCGGGCCATCGCGGTCGGCATCGGCAACTTCATGGAGTGGTTCGACTTCGCCATCTACGGCTACTTCGCCGCGGTGATCGGCATGCTGTTCTTCCCCTCCAGCGCGCCGGGAGTCTCGCTGCTCTCGTCGCTGGCGGTGTTCGCCGTGGGCTTCCTCTCGCGGCCCTTCGGCGCGCTGATCCTCGGCCCCATCGGCGACCGTTTCGGCCGCCGCGCGGTGCTGATCATCACCGTGTTCGGCATGGGCGTGTGCACCACCATCATCGGCCTGTTGCCCTCCTATGAGGCAATCGGCATCGCCGCGCCGATCCTGCTGATCGCCATGCGCTTCATCCAGGGCATGATGGTCGGCGGCGAGTGGTCCAGCGCCGGCATCTACATCGTCGAGAGCGCACCGTCGAACCGTCGCGCCACCGCCGCCAGCGTGATCACCGGCACCGCCGGGCTGGCCTTCCTGTTCGGCACCTTCACCGCCGCGAGCATCTCCTCGGCGCTGGACGATGCGCAGCTGGCGGCCTGGGGTTGGCGCCTGCCGTTCGTGGCGTCCATCGTGATGACGGGTATCGCCGTGTTCATCCGCCGCAAGCTGGGTGATACACCGGTCTACGAGGAGATGGTCCGCCAGCGCGATGCGCTCAAGGCCCAGGCACCGAGCAAGGCCGTGCGCCGCCGCGCCTTCATCACCACATTCGCCTTCTCCGCGCTGTTCGGCGTGTCGCTGTACTACTTCATCACCTACGCCAACAACCACCTGGTCAGCACCGTCGGCCTGCCACGCAGCAGCGCCCTGTGGTTGTGCAGCATCGCGCTGGTGGTCTACGTCATCGTCAACCCGCTGATCGGCCGCCTGAGCGACAGCATCGGTCGACGCAAGCTGCTGCTGGGCGCCGCCGCCGCGCTGACGCTGCTGGCCTATCCGATCTTCCTGCTGCTCAACACCGGCAACCCGGTTGCGATCCTGGTCGGACTCACCGTCATGGGCGTGCTGGTGGCGATCACCGCGGTGATGGACGTGGTGCTGCTGGTGGAAGTGTTCCCGGCATCGATCCGCTCCACCGGCGCGGCCCTCGGGCACAACCTGGCCCTGGCGATCCTCGCCGGCCCCGGCCCTTTCATTGCCGCTGCGCTGATCCGCCAGACCGGCGATGCGAACCTGCCGGCGGCCTACCTGGCGGCGGTTTCCCTGGTGTGCCTGGTGGTGCTGTGGAAGACCCTGCCGGAAACCCGCGACAACGATATCAGCCGTTTCTAAGTCCCCCAGTTTCTTGTACAGACAGGAGTCCCCATGACCCGTGTAGCAATCATCCAGGCCGCCTCCGTGCCCTACGAACCCATGGCCAGCGTCGAGAAGGCCGCCGGCATCCTGCGCCGGGTGGCGGAGCAGGGTGCGAAACTGGCGGTGTTCCCGGAGGCCTATATCGGCGGCTACCCCAAGGGCGCGGCGTTCGGCAGCGTGGTGGGCAACCGCAGCGCCGCCGGCCGTGAGCTGTACCAGCGCTACGTCGAGGGCGCTGTGGCGCTGGACGGCCCGGAGCTGGCGGCGCTGGCCGAAAGCGTCGAGCAGACCGGCGTGACCACGGTGGTCGGCATCATCGAGCGCCTCGGCCGTACCCTCTACTGCACCGCCGTGACACTGGTGCCCGGCCGCGGCATCGCCGGCTATCACCGCAAGCTGATGCCCACCGGGCAGGAGCGGCTGATCTGGGGCTTCGGCGACGGCTCGACCATCGAGCCGGTGAATACCGAACTCGGCGTGTTGGGCAGCGTGATCTGCTGGGAGAACTACATGCCGGCGCTACGCCAGGCCATGTATGCCCAGGGCGTGCAGCTGTACTGCGCGCCGACGGCAGATGACCGCCCATCCTGGGCCGCGTCGATGCAGCACATTGCGCTGGAAGGCCGGGTGTTCGTGCTCTCGGCCTGCCAGGCGATTCGCCTCGGCGAGTACCCGCAGCAGCACCGCGAGGTCTTCGGCCTGGCCCATCAGGAAGACGACTACGTGATGCGCGGCGGCAGCATGATCGTCAGCCCGCTGGGCGAGGTGCTGGCCGGGCCGGTGTTCGATTGCGAGACCGAGCTGTACGCCGACCTCGACATGGGCCTGCTGGAGCAGGGCAACCTCGACTTCGATGTGGTCGGCCACTACGCGCGGCCGGACGTCTTCGAGCTCAAGGTGAATACCGCGCCGCTGCGCCCGGTGACCTTCGAGGGTTGATAGCAAACGCCCGGCACCGATGGACGCCGGGCTTTCTTTCTCAGCGGTCGACGCGCTGCTGCAGGTGCGCCGGGTAGCGTTCGCCGACGATTTCGATCTCGCGCAGCGCCGCTTCGATGGCGGCGAGGTCGGTGGCATCCAGCACCAGCGAGGCCGCGCCGAGGTTCTCTTCCAGCCGCTGCAATTTAGTGGTGCCGGGGATCGGCACTATCCACGGCTGCTGCGCCAGTAGCCAGGCAATGGCGATCTGCGCGCGGGTTGCGCCCTTGCTTTGGGCGAGGCGGCCGAGTACCTCGATCAGCCCGGCGTTGGCCCGGCGGTTTTCCTCGGAGAAACGCGGTACGACGTTGCGAAAATCGTTGGCCGAGAACTGCGTGCGCTCATCGATGGCGCCGGTGAGGAAGCCCTTGCCCAGTGGGCTGAAGGGCACGAAGCCGATACCCAGTTCGCCCAGCAGCGGGAGGATTTCCTTCTCCGGCTCGCGCCACCACAGCGAATACTCGCTCTGCAACGCCGCCACCGGCTGCACCGCGTGGGCGCGGCGGATCGATTGTACGCCGGCTTCGGAGAGGCCGAAGTGCTTCACCTTACCCTCGCGGATCAGCTCGCCGACGGTGCCGGCGACGTCTTCCATGGGCACGTTCGGGTCGACGCGGTGCTGGTAGAAGAGGTCGATACGGTCGGTCTTCAGACGCTTGAGCGAGGCTTCCGCCACCGCGCGGATGTTCTCCGGGCGGCTGTCCAGGCCGAGGGACACGTCACCGTCCTTGAAGCCGAACTTGGTGGCGATCACCACCTGGTCGCGTACCGGCGCCAGGGCTTCGCCCAGCAGTTCCTCGTTGACGAAGGGGCCGTAGGCCTCGGCGGTGTCGAAGAAGGTCACGCCGCTATCGAAGGCGGTACGTAACAAACGGATGCCATCGTAGCGGTCGACCGCCGGCCCGTAGCCGTAGCTCAGGCCCATGCAGCCCAGACCCAGGGTCGATACCTGCAAGCCGTTGTGGCCCAGTGTGCGCTTGTCCATCGGAGTCTCTCCTGTCGAAAGTCTGTCCTGAAGCGGGAAGGGCAGGATTGCCCGGCGAAACGTCTGGAATGGACTTTACTCAAGGGTTTTCGCCTTGATTAGTCGGCTGGGAGCGCATTCGCCTATGAGCGTGGCTCATGGATTATCCCCGGTCATTCATGAAAGGCCTTCATAGGTCCAAGCGCGTTTTCCCTCTTAATCGACCGCGCACGGCCACCTAGCATGGTCAGCCTGACGAACAGCGAAGCGGAGAACACCATGAGCGAACCAGCCTCCACCGCCCACAAGGCCTTCGGCGATATCGCCCCGGCGCTGGCCGATTACACCGACCAGGTACTGTTCGGCGATGTCTGGGAGCGCCCCGGCCTGTCGCCGCGCGACCGCAGCCTGGTCACGGTCTCCAGCCTGGTGGCGCGCTACCAGGCCAACGAACTCCATTTCCACCTCGGCAAGGCGCTGGACAACGGCCTGACCCGCGAGGAACTGATCGAGGCCATCACCCACCTGGCTTTCTATTCCGGCTGGCCCACGGCCTCCACCGCGCTGGGCGTCGCCCGCCGCGTGTTCGCCGAGCGCGATGCCACCTGAGGAGCATTCCATGCAATACCGTTACCTGGGCCGTAGCGCCCTGAAAGTCTCGCCCCTGTGCTTGGGCGCGATGATGTTCGGCGGCGAGACCGACGAGCCGACCTCGCGCCGCATCATCGACAAGGCCTTCGAGCAGGGCGTCAACTTCCTCGACACCGCCGACGTCTACCACAAGGGCCGTTCCGAAGAGGTGGTCGGCCGCGCGGTGGCCGCCCGGCGTGATGACTGGGTGATCGCCAGCAAATTCGGCAACGCCCTGGGCGACGGCCCGAACCACCGCGGCCAGTCGCGCAAGTGGATCTACCAGTCCGTGGAAGACAGCCTGCGCCGGCTGGGCACCGATTACCTGGACATCCTCTACTTCCACCGCACCGACGTCGACGCGCCGCTGGAAGAGGGCCTGCGCGCAGTGGCCGAGCTGATCCGCCAGGGCAAGGTGCGCTACTACGGGCTGTCCAACTTCCGTGGCTGGCGTATCGCCGAGGTGGTGCGCCTGGCCGACCAGCTGGGCATGGACCGGCCCATCTGCAGCGAGCCGCTGTACAACCTGGTGGACCGCACCGCCGAGGTCGAGCAGCTGCCGGTCGCCGGCCACTACGGCATCGGCGTGGTGCCCTACAGCCCGCTGGCCCGTGGCGTGCTCACCGGCAAGTACCGGCCCGGTGTGGAGCCGCCGGCGGACTCCCGCGTCGGCCGTGGCGACAAGCGCATCCAGCAGACCGAATGGCGCCCCGAATCCCTGCAGATCGCCCAGCGCATCGCCGAGCATGCGATCGCCCGTGGCACCACGCCGGCTGCATTCGCCCTGGCCTGGGTGCTGAACAATCCGCTGGTCAGTTCGCTGATCGCCGGCCCGCGCACCGAGGAGCACTGGGACGGCTACCTGCCGGCGCTGGATTTCCAGCTGACTGCCGAGGACGAAGCCCTGGTGGACAGCCTGGTGCCGCCCGGCCATGCCTCCACCCCCGGCTACAGCGATCCCGCCTATCCCGTCGAGGGCCGTCCGGCCCGCGGCTGAAACTCATCCATTCGAAGCGCCAGGAGCCATACCGATGAAGACCCTTGGATACGCCGCGCAGAACCCGCAGGACCCGCTCGGCCCCTTCACCTTCGAGCGCCGCTCGCTGCGCGACAACGACGTGGCGATGGACGTGCTGTACTGCGGCGTCTGCCACTCCGACCTGCACCAGGCCCGCGACGACTGGGGCTTCAGCCGCTACCCGATGGTGCCGGGCCACGAGATCGTCGGCCGGGTCACCGCGGTCGGCGCGAAGGTCACCCGTCACAAGGTCGGCGACGCCGTGGCGGTGGGCTGCATGGTGGATTCCTGCCAGGTCTGCGACCAGTGCTGCAAGGGCGAGGAACAACTGTGCCGCGAAGGCAACACGCAGACCTACAACGACCGCGACCGCGTGACCCGCGAGGCGACCCAGGGCGGTTACTCCAAGCAACTGGTGGTGCGTGAGGAGTTCGTCCTGCGTGTGCCGGACGGCCTGGACCTGAGCAAAACGGCGCCGCTGCTCTGTGCCGGCATCACCACCTACTCGCCGCTGCGCACCTGGAACGTCGGGCCGGGCAGCCGCGTCGGCGTGGTCGGCCTCGGCGGGTTGGGGCACATGGCGGTGAAGCTGGCAGTCGGCCTGGGCGCCACCGTTACCGTCCTCAGCCGCACGCCGGACAAGAGCGACGACGCCCTGGAGCTGGGCGCGGACGCGCTGCTGGTGTCCGCCGATGCGCAGGCGATGAAGGCCGCCGCCAATGGCTTCGACCTGATCATCGATACCGTGCCGGTGAAGCATGACCTCAAGCCGTACCTGCCGCTGCTGGACGTGGACGGCACGCTGGTGCTGGTGGGGCAGGTCGGCCCGGTGGACGAGATCAGCACGGTGCCGCTGCTGCTGGGGCGCCGGCGCATCGCCGGCTCGCCCATCGGTGGCATCGCCGAGACCCAGGAGATGCTCGATTTCTGCGGCAAGAAGAACATCCTGCCGGAGTGCGAGATGATCCGCATGGACGAGATCAACCACGCCTACGAGCGCATGGAACGCTCGGATGTGCGCTACCGCTTCGTCATCGACCTGGCCACGCTGTCCTGACCCGAAACGCCCTGCGCCGGGCTTTCAGTCCTGATGGCGCAGGGCGTCCACCAGCACGGTGAAGGCGCGGGATTTCTGCCGCCGGCTCGGGTAGTAGAGGTGGTAGCCGGGGAAGGTCGGGCACCAGTCTTCCAGTACTTTTTCCAGGCGCCCGGCGGCGACGTGCTCGGTGACCATGTCCTCGGGCAGATAGGCGAGGCCGAAGCCATCCAGCGCGGCGCGGAGGATGTGCGGGCTGCTGTTGAAGGTCAGCTGGCCTTCGACCCGCGCTTTCACTTCATGCCCATCCTTGGCGAACTCCCAGGCCATCAGCCCGCCGTAGGTTGGCAGACGCAGGTTCAGGCAGGCGTGGCTGGCCAGCGCCGGTACGTCCTGCGGGCGACCCTTGCTGGCGAGGTAGGCGGGGCTGGCCACCACCGCCATGCGCAGGTCCGGGGCGATGCGCACGGCGATCATGTCCTTGGCCACCTGGTCGCCCAGGCGCACGCCGGCGTCGAAGCGCTCGGCGGCGATGTCGGTGAGGCCATAGTCGATGCTCACTTCCACCTTGATGTCCGGATAGTCCGGCAGCACTTTCGCCAGCTTCGGCCAGAGCACGGTGCTGGCCGCATGTTCGGCGGCGGTGATGCGCAGGGTGCCGACCGGCTTGTCACGGAAGTCGCTGAGCGCCGCCAGCTCCGCCTCGATTTCCTCGAAGCGCGGGGCGAGGGTCTGCAGCAGGCGTTCGCCGGCTTCGGTGGGAGAGACGCTGCGGGTGGTGCGACTGAGCAGGCGCAGGCCCAGGCGGGTTTCCAGCGCGCGGATGGTGTGGCTCAGCGCGGACTGGGAGACTCCCAGTTGCGCCGCGGCCTTGGTGAAGCTGCCCTCGCGCGCCACGGTGACGAAGGCGATCAGGTCGTTGAAGTTTTCCCTTGGCATCTCGGCTCCGCTGCATCCAGCGCGGCGGGTAGCCGCGCCGGGGGCAGTGTATCCGATGGCTAGAGGGTGACCACGACTTTGCCGAACTGCTGGTTGGATTCCAGGTAGCGGTAGGCTTCGACTATCTCGTCGAAGGCGAAGGTGCGGGCAATCAGCGGGCGCAGCGAGCCGTCGGCCAGGCCAGTGAAGATGAACTCCTTGGCGTCCTGCAGACGAACCGGGTCGTCCAGTACCTCGTAGACCCGATAGCCGCGTAGCACCAGCGAGCGGCTCAGGACCTCGAAGAGTGGAAAGGGCGTGGCCTCGGGGCTCAGGCCGCCGTACTCGATGAGGATGCCACCCTCGGCCATGGCGGCGGCCAGCGGTTCGAAGATCGGGCCACCCACCGGGTCGAACACCACCCGGGCACCAGCCTTGCCGGTGAGTTCGAGCAGGCGCGAGCGCAGGTTCTCTTCCTCGCTGGCGATCACTTCGGCGGCGCCGGCCTGCAGCAGGGCGTCACGTTTGGCCGAAGTGCGGGTCACTGCGATGGGCACTGCACCCACTCGCCGGGCGATCTGGATGGCGGCCAGGCCGACGCTGCTCGACGCAGCGGTGATGACGACGAAGTCGCCCTCGCGCAGCCCGGCAACCTGGATCAGCGCACCGTAGGCGGTGAGGTACTGCATCCAGGTGGCGGCGGCATCGCGCCAGGCCTGCCCCGGCGGGTTCTTCACCAGGCGAGCCTGCGGGACCACCAGGCGTTCGGCGTGGGTCGGGTCTTCCTGCATCGAGGTCGGCGGCAGGACGCTCACCGCATCCCCCGGCGCGAACCCGCGTACGGCGCTGCCCACGGCCTCGACCGCGCCGGTGGCTTCAAGCCCCAGACCGGAGGGGAACTGCGGGCTCTCGATGTAGCGATCAGTGCGCAGCAGCGATTCGGCGCGGTTCAGCCCCAGGGCCTTGACCCGGATGCTCACTTCATCCGCGCCGGGTTGGCGCACTTCCACCGGCTCGATGCGCAGGACTTCCGGGCCGCCGAACTGGTGGAAACGAACGGCGCGGGTCTTGGTGCTTTCCATGTGATGCTCCCATACGAAATTGATTTGACGTAAAGCGACTATCAGTCATGGGATTCGACCGATAAATGGCGTATAGAAGCAGCAAGTCGAAATCAGGAGTTTCGAATGGATCGCCTGACCAGCATGGAAGTATTCGTCCGCGCGGTAGACCTCGGGTCCTTCGCGGCAGCAGCAGATGCCCTGGAAATGTCCGCACCCATGGTGGGCAAGCACGTGCGCTTTCTGGAAGAGCGCCTGGGCGCCCAGTTGCTGATGCGCAGTACGCGCCGGCAGAGCCTGACCGAGGCGGGGCGGATCTACTACGAACGCTGTCGCGCGCTGCTGGCTGACGCCGAGGCGGCGGACATCCTCGCCGTTGGCGAAGTGGCCGAGCCGCGGGGGCGCCTGCGGGTGGCGATGCCGGTGCATTTTGGTCGGCGCTGCGTGGCACCGGTCCTGCTGGATTTGGCGAAGCGCTATCCGCAACTGGAGCTGGACCTGCGCTTCAGTGACCGTCTGACGGACCTGGCGGAAGAGCAGATCGACCTGGCGATTCGCACCGGCGAGCCGCAACCTCGGGACGGCGTCATCGCCCGCCGCATTGCCCGGCAGCGCATGGTGGTCTGCGCCTCACCGGCCTACCTGGAGCAGCAGGGGCGGCCGGGAAGCATCGAGGATCTGGCTGCGCAGCGGGTGCTGGTCTATCACCGCTCCGGGCGGATCAATCCCTGGCTGTTCCCCCGTGAAGGCCAGCCGCCACTGGAGTTCGCGCCGGCTTCACGGTTGCGTTTCGATGATCTGGCGGCCATCGCCGATGCGGCGAAACGTGGTCTGGGCCTGGCTTGGCTGCCGTACTGGCTGGTGCGCGAAGCCATTCTTGCGGGCGAGTTGGAGGAGTTGCTGGCGGAGCAGTCGGGTTTTCCCTACGACGTCTACGCGACCTGGCTGCAGACCAGCCAATTGCCGCGCAAGGTGCGCCTGGCGATCGATGCACTGGTCGAGGTGATTCCCGGCCTAGTGATGCCTGCGCAGGAGTAGGGCGGCCTTGGCGGCCGCCCGCAGGCGTCACTTGGCCGGAGTGAGCTGCAGCACGCGGTCGCGGCCGCCTTCGGCCAGCAGGTAGCCGCCCTTGCCGTCGGGCACGATGGACTGCGGCGCCTTGAGGAACGACAGGATGGTGCGCGGCTCGCCCTTGCCGTCCCACAGCAGCAGGCGCGCGCGGTGGGTGGAGTCCTCGCTGATCCACAGGCCCCGCGCGTCGCACATCAGGAAGGTGGGCTGGTTCAGGCCGGAGAGCAGGATCGGGTCCTGGCCGTCTTCGCTGAACTGGTGCACCACGCCTTTCTTCTTCTCGGTGTAGAGCAGCTTGCCGTCGGTGCAGCGGGTGACCGATTCGGTTTCCTGCAGCTTGTCGCGCAGCACGGTCAGCTCGCCATCGCTCCAGCGGTAGCGCATCAGCCGGCCATTCTCGCCGCGGTCCTCGATGGCGTAGAGGTGGTCGCCGTCGTCCCACAGGCCCTGCACGGACTGGCCCATGAACAGGTCGGTGAGCTTGCCGTCCTTGAGCAGTTGTACCGGTCGGCCGTCGGACTCCTGGCTGAACACCCAGCCCCCCTGGGCGGCGATCATGCCGTCGGGCTTGGACAGGCCGTCGATCACCACCTTGCGCTGGCCGTCGGCGGCAATGCGCAGGATGTTGCCCTGGTCGTTCTTCAGCTCCTGGCTGACCAGCAGCCCGCCGTCGGGCAGCGGCACCAGTGAGGCGGCTTTCTTGACGTCCTTGTGCAGCACCTCGACGGACCAGCCGTTGGCGGCCTGCACCGGATAGAAGTCCTGCCAGGCGAAGAAGGCGAGGGCGGCGGCGATGATGAAGCTGACGCCGGTCAGGGCGAGGCGGAACAGCGAGCGACGGGGCGCGCGCGCGGAATTCTGGGGCATGGATCGGCTGCCAAAGGAGGGGTGGGCAGCGCTGGGGCGATCCTTTTGGATTTGTGCCTTCCTGGCGTCCAGCGTGCAGCCGCGCATGGTAACCAGACAGTTCATCGACGGGCTAGCGGCGAAACGGGTGATCGGCATCACGTCTGCCGCCGCAGGAGTGTCGGCAATCATCGCTCAGCCGACGGTATTGGGACGGAAGTGCCGCGAATAGGCAGGCATCGCTTAGGGAATTTGCGGCTGTTTGCCGCGTTTGTGGTCAATTCTCGGTAATGCGGGAGAATTGGGAAGACGCCCTGATGGCCATTGGCCTACAATTCCTACGTCCTTTGCTGAGGACAATCCAAACGGCCGTTGCGGACAGGAAGTCCGTAACGGTCGTTTTCTTTTGCCCGCTCACTGCGCCGGGCGAACCGGCGTCCTCGTCGCAGCAGTCGATGCATTGCGGCGCTGCGCGTCCGCGCGCAGGAAGGCGTCCAGGCGGCTCGCCGGCATCGGTTTGCCGAACAGGTAGCCCTGCGCCGCATCGCAATCCATCTGCTGCAACTGGCGAAGCTGGCCGGGATCCTCGACGCCTTCGGCGATGACCTTCAGGCCCAGCTCGCGGCCCAGTGCCAGGGCGTGCCTGAGCACGATCAGGCGCCGCGGATCGCCGCTCAGCAGGCTGGTCACCAGGTGGCGGTCCAGCTTCAGTTCGGTGAAGGGCATTTCCACCAGGCGCTGCAGGGTCGAATGACCGCAACCGAAATCATCGATGGCCAGCCCGCAACCGAGTTCACGCAGGCGCAGGGCATTCTCCAGGCTCACGCCGAGGCCTTGCAGGGGTGAGGTTTCGGTCAGTTCGAAGGTGATGCGCTGCGGCTCGATGCCCAGTTCCTCGAGCTTCTGTGCGAGCAGTGCCGCCAGCCCCGGCCGGGCGAACTGCTCGGCTTCCAGGTTGAACGACAGCCGCAGGTCCGCGGCGCCGCTGGCCAGCAGCGCGGCAATGGCCTGCTCCATCAGCTCCAGCAGCATCCCGTCGAGCAGGCCGGCCTGGCGGATCGCCGGCAGGAATTCGCCGGGCAGCAGCATTGCGCCTTTTTCCGCTCGCCAGCGGGCGAGCACCTCGAACCCGTAGACACGCGCCGAAGCGACCGCCACCTTGGGTTGCAGGTAGGCGCAGAGCCCCCCTGAATCAGGCAGGCGAGGGAACGGCAAGGGCAGGGCGGACAGCGAAGTCATGGACAGCTCCCGAAGGAAGGTTCGGTCACATTGTCGGAGTTGTGCCTTGGACAATGAGGCATAACTTTCCATTTCGGCTGTAGGGGAAGTCCTATTCGTAGAATTTTCCCTCAGACGACTTTTTTCATCTCCGCCTGACCCTTGCCCTGACTGGCTCCTGCGCCGTTTCTGATATGCCGGGTCGCTCTGCGGCGGCACTTGCGGTCGACCCTGGCGGTCTCGCATGTTAGGGTCCTTGGGCTCCCTTTCACGTCCGCAACGGCTACCCACGGCCGCGCGGCACGTCCTGAACATGGAGAAATGGCTCATGTCACGTCCCGTACCAAGGGGACCTGTCGACACCGCCATGGTCCCGCATAGCGAGGCCTCAGCCACTGCGCTGCTGAACCTCTGGCTCAGCCGACCTCAGCAGACCGCATTGTTCCTGGATGTCGACGGAACCCTCCTGGACATCGCCGAATCGCCCGACGCAGTCGTCGTACCGCGCGGGTTGCTCGATGCGCTCACGCAACTGCATCGCAGACTCGACGGTGCCCTGGCCCTCATCAGCGGCCGCCCGGTCGAAGAACTCGACCGGCTCTTGCAACCCTTGCGCCTCGCCGCCAGCGGCGGCCACGGCGCCCACTGGCGCGAAACCGGCGGCAGCCCGTTGCGCCGTACCACCAAGGACCTGCCCGCCTGCATGCGGGTGCGCTTGAACGCCCTGGCCAACCGCCATGTCGGCATCCAGGTCGAGGACAAGGGCAGCAGCTACGCGCTGCACTATCGCTCCGCGCCCTCGCTGGCCACCGAACTGCGCGCCGAACTACAGGCGTTGTTGCGCGGCCCGGAAGGCGCCGGGCTGCGCTTGCTCAACGGCAAGCAGGTCTACGAAGTCGTCCCTGAAGGCGTCGACAAGGCCCAGGCGATCCAGCGGCTGCTGGGCATGCCGGGCTTTGCCGGGCGCCTGCCGCTGTACATCGGCGACGACGTCACCGACGAACCCGCCATCGCGTTGATGCCGGCCCTGGGCGGCCTCGGCCTCTCGGTCGGGCGTGCCTTGCCCGGTGCCAGCGCGGTGTTCAGCGACGCGGAGCAAGTCCGTGAAGCACTCATGCAAGCAGCAGGAGGCAATCACCGATGACGAACCGGCACGAAGGTGCTCTGGAACTGGGCCTGATCGGCAACTGCCGGGTGGCCGCCCTGGTCAACCCGCAGGCACGCCTGGTCTGGTGGTGCTACCCGAACTTCGACAGCGACCCGGCGTTCTCCCGGCTACTGGCCGGCGATGACGAGAAAGGCTTTGCCGACGTGGTGCTGGAGAACCAGGTCAGCAGTACGTCCGACTACCAGCGCAACACGGCGATCATCACCACCGTGCTGTGCGACGACAACGGCGGCGCGGTGCGCATCACCGACTTCGCCCCGCGCTTCCTGCAGCACGGCCACCTCTATCGCCCGGCGCAGCTGTGCCGGCTGATCGAGCCCATCGAAGGCGTGCCGAAGATCACCCTGCGCGTACGCCCGACCCATGGCTACGGCAAGCCCAGCCAGGGCGCCAGTGGTTCCAGCTACATCCGCTACCTGGAGGGCGACGAGCCGCTGCGCCTGACCACCGATGCGCCGCTGGCCTACATCCAGCACGAGACGCCGTTCGCCCTGCGCCACCCGGTGAGCCTGGTGATCGGCCTGGACGAGCCGTTGGGCAACGCCCCCGGCGAGGTGGTCCGCGATTACCTCAAGCGCACCGAGAACCACTGGCACGACTGGGTTCGCGGCCTGGCCATCTGCTTTGAATGGCAGCAGGTGGTGATCCGCTCGGCCATCACCCTCAAGCTGTGCAACTTCGAGGACACCGGCGCGATCGTCGCCGCCGCCACCACCTCGCTGCCCGAGGCGCCGGACTCCCAGCGCAACTGGGACTACCGCTACTGCTGGCTGCGCGACGCCTACTTCGTGATCCTCGCCCTCAACCGCCTGGGCGCCACGCGGACCATGGAGGGCTACATCGACTTCATCACCACGGTGGCCAGCGGCGACGCCCCGCTCAAGCCGCTGTACGGCATCATCCCCAACCAGGACCTCACCGAGCGCATCGAGCCGGACCTCGCCGGCTTCCTCAATCACGCCCCGGTGCGCGTCGGCAATCAGGCGGTGGAGCAGACCCAGCACGACGTGTTCGGCTCGGTGGCCCTGGCGGTGCTGCAGAGCTTTGTCGACGAACGCCTGCCCAACCCCAGCAGCGAGGGCATGCTGCAACTGCTGGAAAACCTTGCCGCGAAGGCCGTACATGCCGCCTTCGAGCCTGATGCCGGCATCTGGGAATACCGTGGCCGCCAGCGCGTCCACACCCATTCCGCGCTGCTCTGCTGGGTAGCCTGTGACCGCGTCGGGCGTATCGCCAAGCGCCTGGGCCGCAGCGACGAGGCCAGCGGCTGGATGCAGAAGGCCGCCGGCCTGCGCGAGCGCATCCTTGCCGAGGCCTGGAGCGAGAAGAAACAGTGTTTCACGGGCGCCTTCGGCCACGACGACCTCGATGCCAGCGTGCTGCTGATGAACGAGCTGGGCATCATCGAGGCCGATGACCCGCGCTTTGTCGCCACGGTCGAATGCATCGGCCGCGAGCTCAACGTCAACGGACAGATGCTGCGCTACGCCGCCGCCGATGATTTCGGCGTGCCGGAAACCGCCTTCCTGGTGGTCAAGTTCTGGTACCTCGATGCGCTTGCCGCCATTGGCCGCACCGACGAGGCGCGCCAGTTGTTCGAACAGCTGGTGGCCGCGCGCAATAGCTACGGGCTGCTCTCCGAGGACTTGCATCCGCAAACGGGCGAGCTGTGGGGGAACATCCCGCAGACCTACTCCATGGCCGGGCTGATCAACTCCGCCATGCGCCTCTCCATCGGCTGGGAGGAGGGTCTATGTCGCGCCTCGTGGTGATTTCCAACCGGGTCGCGATCGCCGACGAGAACGGCCCGGCACCCGGCGGGCTGGCGGTGGCGGTGGATGCCGCCATGCGCAACCGCGAGGGCATCTGGTTCGGCTGGAGCGGCGCGAAGGCCGAGGAGCCGGGCCCGCCGACCATGGTGCAGCGCGACAACCTGCAGTACATCCTCACCGACCTGCACCCGCAGGACTTCGACGAGTACTACAACGGCTTCGCCAACCGCGTGCTCTGGCCGATCCTGCATTACCGGGTCGACCTCGCCGAGTTCAACGAGGCCGAGTTCGGCGGCTACCAGCGGGTCAACGAGTTCTTCGCCGAGCGCCTGAGCCCGCTGCTGGAGGAGGACGATGTCCTCTGGGTCCACGACTACCACCTGATTCCCCTGGCCGCGGCCCTGAGGCAGCGCGGGCACGCCAACCGCATCGGTTTCTTCCTGCACATCCCGATGCCACCGGCCGACCTGATCACCGCGCTGCCGCACCACGACGAACTGATCCGCGCGCTCACCGAATACAACCTGATCGGCTTCCAGACCGAGAACGACGCCAGCAACTTCGCCCGCTACCTGACCCGCGTGGTCGGCGCGGCGACCCCTGACGGCCGGCGTTATCACCTGGAAGACCAGCACTTCCGCGTCGGGGTCTTCCCGGTGGGCGTGGACGCCGCCGGCTTCCGCCAGCTCGCCGAAGAGGCCTCGCAGAGCCAGGCCGCCGAGGACCTGCGCGAAAGCCTGGGCGGACGCGCGCTGATGGTGGGGGTGGATCGCCTCGACTATTCCAAGGGCATCGTCAACCGGCTGGACGGCTACGAGCGCTTCCTGGAGCGCAACCCGGACTGGCACAACCGTGTGACCTGCCTGCAGATATCACCGGGCAGCCGCCAGGACATTCCCGAGTACGCCGACATCGACGCCGCCGTCAGCGCGCGGGTCGGGCACATCAACGGGCGTTTTGGTGCCGTGTCCTGGGTGCCGCTGCGCTATGTGGCACGCAACCACCAGCGCGCCGATATCGCCATGGTCATGCGTCATGCGCGCATCGGCCTGGTGACGCCGCTGCGCGACGGCATGAACCTGGTGGCCAAGGAATTCGTCGCCGCCCAGGACCCGGACGATCCCGGTGTGCTCATCCTCTCCCAGTTCGCCGGTGCCGCAGCCGAACTGGGTGGCGCGCTGATCATCAACCCCCACGACCGCGACGCCCTGGCCGACGCCATGCTCAAAGCCCTGCGCATGCCCCTCAAGGAACGCCAGGCTCGCCACCGTGACATGTACGCCGTGTTGGAAGCCAACGACATCCGCTTCTGGGGCCCGAGCTTCATCGACGCCCTGACACGGCCGGGCAGGGCGCTGAACTGGTTGTCGAACCATTACCTCAGCCACTGAAACGCAAAACCCCGCCATGGCGGGGTTTTCTTCATGCATTCAAACGCTCAGGGCGCTGGCTTCTTGCCATCGGATTTCGCCCACTGCGACTTTCGCTCGACCTTCACTGCCAGCTGGCCAACGGGGATTTCCTGGATTTCGCCACCCTGGGAGAGGAAGGCGGCAATCTTTTCATCGAGCTCCGAACGTTCGCGAATCAGCTGTGAATCAGTCATGAAGTCACCTATGCGTTGGGGCGCCAAACCGGCCCGGCCAGACTACACGGGTTTCACTTGACGTGCCGGGAAAGCTCGACCATTTGTCAAAATCGCACCCGACCAACAAAAAAAGCTATGAATCGGCGCCAAACCTTGTATTCTGCATGGGCTGCCTGCCCAGTAACGAGTTCCGCGACTTGATGTTCTTCTACAAGATGCTCCATCTCCTCGGCACCTCTTCACTACGCATTCAGCTCATCGCCGGTCGGCTTTCGGCCGGCCTTTAGCATTCTTTTAGGAGACAACATCATGTCCGATCGTCAAAACGGCATCGTCAAGTGGTTCAACGCTGAGAAGGGCTTCGGCTTCATCACCCCGGAAAGCGGCCCGGACGTATTCGTTCACTTCCGTCAGATCGAAGGCAACGGCTACAAGTCCCTCGACGAAGGCCAGAAGGTCAGCTTCGTTGTGACTGCCGGCCAGAAAGGCCCGCAAGCTGAACAAGTTCGCGCTGTCTAATCGACATCGCTGACGAAAAACCCCGCCTCGGCGGGGTTTTTTTATGCCTGCGTGAAAGTGGCACCGTGAGGCTGCCACGCTCCGGGAACGTTCCGGGACGAACGGCACGAAAGCGCGAACTTGAGCCCGCGATCGAACATTTCCTACGTGCCCGGTGTCTCATTGGGCGAGGAAAAGTCTGGCCTCCGCCTGCGCCCTCGGCTTATATAACCCCTTCGCCGCTGTAGACCCGCAGGGATGGCGGCCCCACGAGATCAAGGAACGATGATGCGACGAGTCATGACGATTCTGTTCGCCGCTGCCCTGTTGCAGGGCTGTGCGCACCGCAATACCGGCATCCAGTGCGAAGACAACTTCAACTCTGCGGGTGGTTTCATTGCCGGCAAGACCTACAACTCCAGCGTCGTATTCGACCACCTGGCCCCCGAGAAGGCCTTCCACAACGCGCAGAAGGCGCTGCTGAAGGAAGGCTTCTCCATCGATTCCGCCGATGACGAGCGCGGCATCATCTCCGCCCACCAGGGCGTCATCCTGAGTACCCGCACGGCGCCGATGAGCATCGTGGTCGAGGAAGCCGGCAAGGGCAGCAAGGTCAGCTACATCTTCACCACCGCCGGTGGCATGTACACCACCGATGGCGTGGTGCGCGATGGCTTCTGCCGCCTGGCGGACGGGATGCGCGAGTAGGAGCGGACTCCGTCCGCGATGGTTTCCCTTCGCTCGGAGCTTCTGGAGCGGACGCCTGGATGGAATCTGCGTGCTCTACGCCGTCCTACCGGCCAAGTTCCCTGATCTTCCTCCGTAAAGTGAGGCGATCGCGGACGGAGTCCGCTCCTACGTCTTGACCAGCTTCTCGACCAGGCGGCGCGTCAGGGGTGAGATGACCAGCACCAGCGGAAAGGCGATGCTCCAGCTGGTGAGCCACGCGCCCAGCCATAGCTGGGCAAAGGCCGGCGCCAGGCCGACCGCGCGCCAGGTGGAAAGGCCGGAGACCAGCAGCGTCATCACGCCGGACAGGATCAGTGCGAACTGCAGCGGGGCGTAGCGGCGGGCGATCATGCGCTGGCCTTCTGCGCCTGCTCGATCTGCGGCTGCTGCAGGCGGGCGAGGGTTTCGGCGAAAAGCTCGCCAAACAGCCGCGCTGTCTTCAGGTCGCCGGGGCAGAAGTCCGCAGCGGTCTTGTCGGCCTGGGCCATCAGTCCGGACCAGGAGCCGAGGCGGTTGGCGGCTTCCTCGATGGGCACGCCCAGGTGCTGTTCGGGGAGGATCGGGTTGCCGGCCCAGAGCATCCCGTGCTGCATGCAGAAGGTGAACAGCGAGATCAGCGTCGACTGCTTGTCACCGGCCGGCAGCGCCGAGACGGTGAAGCCCGCCGCGAGCCGGCCGCGCAACTTCTGCTGGCGCCAGAGCGGCCCGGTGGCATCCATCAGGGCTTTCAGTGGCGCAGAGACGCCGCCCAGGTAGGTGGGCGATCCCAGGATCAGGCCGTTATAGGCGAGCAGCGTTTGCGGTTGTTCGATCAACTCCTGTGCCTTGAGCAGGTGTACTTCGCAGCCGGGCACCTGGCGAGCGCCGCTGGCGATGGCCTGGGCGATGCGCTCGGTACGGCCGCTGGCGCTGTGGTAGACGATGGCGATGGTTTTCATGGTTTCTCCGCAGGTTGCACGCTAGGGGGAAGCCACGCGTGGATTGACCACGGCGGGCTTTGGCGTGAACCTACAAGTTCAAGCGAACTTGAGGTCAAAGGGTGTTCCATGGATATCGCTGATGTGGCCAGGCGCTCCGGTGTGCCGGCGTCGACCCTGCGCTTCTACGAGGAAAAGGGGCTAATCGTTTCGCTCGCCAGGCCCGGTGCGCGCCGCCAGTTCGCGGCGCAGATTCTCGACCAGCTGGCGCTGATCAGCCTGGGGCAGTCGGCCGGCTTCCGCCTGGAGGAAATCCGCTCGATGTTTTCCGGTGACGGTGGGACCAGCATCGACCGGCAGATGTTGGCGGCCAAGGCGGACGAGCTGGATGCGACGATCCGACGGCTGCGGGCGATGAGCCGGGGGCTGAGGCATGCGGCGGCGTGCCCGGCGCCCAGTCACGCGGAGTGCCCGACTTTCCAGCGGCTGGTAAAGGCGGCGGCGGAGAGTGCGCTGGAGGGGAAGAGGGAGCGGGGGAGGTTGAAGAAGGGGAAGGACGCCATCGGATGAGTTTGGAGAGGCAGCTATCGGCTGACACGCTGTTGTAGGAGCGAGCTTGCTCGCGAACCGCCTGACAGCGGAGTCGCCGGAAAATCCGTTCGCGAGCAAGCTCGCTCCTACAAGGCGAATAGCGGTGCGAGTCCCCGAAGAGGCCTTGCCAGCCACGTGGGGCGAATAACCCGGAACGGGTTATCCGCCGTTATGGCGGATAACGCCTCAGGCGTTATGCGCCCTACAGGGAGACACCCAGCGCGGCCGAAAGCCACTCGCAGAAGCCCACCGCCTGCGCGTTGCGCTCGCTCTGCTGATGCACCAGCAGCGACCAGTTCGGCCCGCGCACGGCCTGTTCGCTGAGTGGTGCCAGCAGGCCATTTTCCTGCGCATCGCCGGCCAGCAGCTGGCTTACCAGGGCAACGCCCAGCCCCTGGCTGGCGGCATCCAGCAGCAGGCCGGGGTCGGAGAAGTTCAGCCCTTCGCTGCGCTGACCAACGTCGGCGCCGCCTTGCAGTTGCCAGTGTGCCCAGTCCATCTCCCGTTCGCCGTGCAGGGTGGTGCGCGTCGCTTCCGCCTGCGCCAGCAGCGAGGGATGGCAGGCGGGGTACAGGCGATCCTCCAGCAGCACGCGGAAGCGGCATTCGGCCTGGGCGGTGAGGTCGTCGCGCACGGCGATATCGATGGTCTGGGTGGCCATGTCCGGGGTTTCGTCGGTGGTCAGCAGCCAGAGGTCGATCTGCGGGTGGCGTGCATGGAAGTCGTCCAGGCGCGGCACCAGCCAGTGGCGGGCGAAGGCCGGGGTGGTATTGACCACCAGCTGGTTGGGTTTGCGGTACTGGTCCAGGCGGCGGATGCCCACGGCCAGCTGTTGCAGCATGGATTGCGTGGTGCTGAGCAGGTCCGCGCCGGCGTCGGTCAGCGCCACCTTGCGCCCGGAGCGATAGAACAGCGGCTGTTCGACGAAGCTTTCCAGGCTGCGGATCTGCTGGCTGATGGCCGACTGGGTGAGGTGCAGTTCCTCGGCGGCCTTGTGGAAGCTGCCCAGGCGCGCGGCGGCTTCGAAGCCGCGCAGGGCATTCAGGGGTGGCCAGTGTTTGAGCATGATCGATAAGTCTGCCTAATCAGATTTACGCAAAATCTATCGTTTGTTCTGACATTTTTACAGGCCTAGCATGGTCGTCAGGCGCCGCTGAACCTTTTCCTTCCGATAAAAATTACTTACCAAAGGCTTGAGTATGCATCGCAACGACGACATGCAGAACGGCTGGCGCATGCCTGCCGAATGGGTCAACCACGCGGCGACCTGGATGGCATTCCCGCATAACCGTCCGCTCTGGGAGGGCGGCTGGCACGTGACCCTGGAGCAGGTGCAGGAAGACTTTGCCCGCGTCGCCAACGCCATCGCCCGCTTCGAGCCGGTAAAGCTGGTGGTGGACCCGTCCGCCATGGCCCGCGCCGCCGAGCTGTGCGGGGCCAACGTCGAGCTGGTGCCGCTGCCCATCGACGACAGCTGGTGCCGCGATTCCGGGCCGACCTTCGTCTGCCATCCGCAGCACGGCGTGGCCGGCGTGAGCTGGCGCTTCAACGCCTGGGGCGGAAAGTCCGAGCACACCCTGGACGAAGGCCTGGGCCGGCGCATCCTGAATAACCTTGGGCTCGACTGCTTCGGCACGCCGCTGGCCAACGAGGGCGGGGCGATCCACGTGGACGGCGAGGGCACGCTGATCACCACCGAGTCGGTGCTGCTCAACCCCAACCGCAATCCCGGCGTCAGCAAGCGCGAGATGGAGGAGATCTTCAGTCGTCTGCTGGGCGTGACCAAGACCATCTGGCTGCCGGGCGACCCGCAGTACGTCACCGGCGACATGACCGACGGCCACGTCGACGGCGTGTGCGCCTTCGCCCGCCCCGGCGTGCTGCTGGTGGATGCCACCCACGACGCCTCCAGCACCTACGCCGAAGTGGCGCGCGAGAACCGTCGCGCACTGGAGCTGGCCACCGATGCCAAAGGGCGCTCCTTCGAGCTGATCGAGCTGTTCGAAGCCAGCGCGGCGGTGGACCCGGAGGCGGAAGTCTTCTGCGCGTCCTACACCAACTTCTACCTCGCCAATGGCGCGGTGATCATGCCGGCCTACGGCATCGCCGCCGACGACGAGGCCGCTGCCGTGCTGGCCCGCGCCTTCCCCGGTCGCGAAGTGGTGCCGGTGCGCATCAACAACCTGGCCCACGGCGGTGGCGGCGTGCACTGCATCACCCAGCAGCAGCCGGCCTGGCCGCTGGGAGGCCTGTGATGGGCAAGCTGACCGTCGCTGTCCTGCAGTTTTCCTGTAGCTGGGACCTGCCGCGCAACCTCGCCGAAGCTGAGCGCCACGTGCGCGCAGCGGCGGCTGCCGGGGCGAAGCTGATCCTCCTGCCCGAGCTGTTCGCCACGCCGTACTTCTGCATCGAGCAGGACCATTGCCATCTGGCTCTGGCCCAGCCCTTCGACGACAGCCCGCTGCTGCAGCGCTTCGCCCGGCTGGCGGCGGAGCTGAACGTGGTGCTGCCGATCAGTTGGTTCGAGCGCGCCGGCAACGCCTACTTCAACTCGCTGACCGTGGCCGACGCCGACGGCAGTCTGCTCGGGGTGTACCGCAAGACCCACATCCCCAACGCCATCGGCTACCAGGAGAAGGAATACTTCAGCCCCGGCGATACCGGCTTCCGTGTCTGGGACACCGCCGTCGGCCGCATTGGCGTGGGCATCTGCTGGGACCAGTGGTTCCCCGAGACCGCCCGCTGCCTGGCGCTGCAAGGCGCGGAGATGCTGCTGTTCCCCACTGCCATCGGCTCCGAGCCGGGCGCCGCGCAGCTGGATTCCCGCGACCACTGGCAGACCGCCCAGCGCGGCCACGCCGCCGCCAACCTGCTGCCGGTGCTGGCGGCCAACCGCATCGGCGAGGAAGTGGCGCCCAGCGATGACACGCTGCGCATGCGCTTCTACGGCTCGTCCTTCATCACCGACCACAAGGGCGCGCTGCTGGCCGAGGCCGGGCGCAACGAGGCCGCCGTGCTGGTGCGCGAGCTGGACCTCGACCTGGCCCGCGAGGAACGCCTGACCTGGGGCGTCTACCGCGACCGCCGCCCGGAAATGTACGGCCCGCTGCTCGGCCTCGACGGCCGCCACCTGCACCCGCGCTGGCAAGGAGTCTGACCATGAACAAGCACCTGCTGATCGGCGCGCTGGGGTTGTCCCTGGCGTGCACCCTGCAACCGGCCACGGCCGAAGAAAAGGTCCTGCGCCTTTTCAACTGGGCGGACTACTTCGCCCCCGATACCCTGGCGAATTTCACCAAGGAGACCGGCATCCGCGTCATCTACGACGTGATGGACAGCAGCGAGACGCTGGAGGCGAAGATGATGGCCGGGCACAGCGGCTATGACCTGATCTTCCCCGGCGATACCGTCGCCGAGCGCCTGATGCGTGCCGGCGCCCTGCAGAAGCTCGACGAGAGCAAACTGGAGCACCTGGGCGACATCGAGCAGGGCTTGCAGAGCCTGCAGACCAAGTACCCGTACTCGCGGCACGCCGTGGTGCCCTACACCTGGGGCAGCATCGGCCTGACCTACAACCAGGCGAAGATCGAGCAGCGCATGCCCGGCGCGCCGGTGAACAGCCTCGACCTGATGTTCAAGCCGGAAATGGCCAAGCACTTCGCCGATTGCGGCATCTCGATGATCGACTCGCCGGACGAAGTGCTCGCCGTGGTGCTCAACTACCTCGGCCGCGACCCGCGCAGCGGCAAGCCGCAGGACCTGAGCGAAGCGCTGGCGGTGCTCAACGGCATCCGCCCGTACATTCGCAAGTTCCAGTCGCAGCCGGTGACCCAGCTGGTGAACGGCGACCTGTGCCTGTCGCTGGGCTACAGCGGCGACGTGATCCAGTCGCAACGCGCCGCCGACGAGGCGAAGAAGCCCGAGCGCTTCGAGTACCGCGTGCCGCGCGAAGGTACTTCGGTGTGGATGGACACCATGGCCATCCCCGCCGACGCGCCGCACCCCGAGTACGCCTATGCGCTGATCAACTACCTGATGCGCCCCGAGGTGATGGCGGCCATCAGTAACGCCACCGGCTACCCGACCTCCAACGCCAAGGCGCGGCCGATGGTCGAGGCGAGCATGCGCGACAATCCGGACATCTATCTTGATGAGAAGGCCTACGCGCGGCTGTTCCCCGGCAAGGACATCCCGCAGCGCGACATGCGGGCGCGGATGCGCACCTGGACCAGTTTCAAGACCGGCACCGGCGGCTGAGGAGGCGAGGATGATGACACGCAGGAACCTGCTCGGCGCCGGCATGACGCTGGCGACGGGTCTCGGGCTCGGCCTGGGCCGCGTCGCCCTGGCGGCGAAGCCCTGGTACATGCCCGACGAGCACCGCAAGCAGGAGCGGGTGTTCGTCGCCTACGCGGCGAGCGCCGACATCTGGGAGGACCTGGCGCCCAACGTGAATGCCACGGTGGCCCGGCTGGCCCGCGCCATTGCCGAGTTCCAGCCGGTGACGGTGCTCTGCCGGCCGGAGCAGGAGGCGGAAGCCAAGCGCGCGTGCGGCGGCCAGAACATCGACTTCCTGCCGCTGCCGGTGGATGACATCTGGGTGCGCGACTACGGCGGCTGCTTCCTGGTCAACGATGCGCCGGGCGGCCTGGCACTGGCCGACTTCAACTTCAACGGCTGGGGCGGCAAGCAGACCGCCAAGCGCGATGGTCAGGTGGCCGCCGCGCTGGCGGAGGAGCTGGAGGCGAAGGCTCTCATCAGTGAGCTGTGCGGGGAGGGTGGTGGCATCGAGGTGGACGGCCACGGCACCGCGATCTTCACCGAGAGCTGCTGGCTCAACGACAACCGCAACCCCGGCTGGACGCGCTCGCGCATCGAAGCGGAGATGAAGCGGGTGCTGGGATTGCGCAAGGTGATCTGGCTGCCGGGCATTCGTGGCAAGGACATCACCGATGCCCATGTGGATTTCTATGCGCGTTTCGTCGAGCCGGGCGTCGTGGTGGTCAACCTGGACAACGACAAGCGCTCCTACGACTACGAGGTCACCCGCAAGCATCTGGCGATCCTGCAGAGCGCCACCGACGCCGATGGCCGAAAGCTCAAGCTGCACAGCCTGCCGCCGCCGCTGAAACCCAAGCCCAGTGCCTTCAACCGCGACAACCCGGACTTCGCCGCCGGTTACATCAACTACCTGCCGGTAAACGGCGGGGTGATCGCCCCGCAGTTCGGTGATGTGGCGGCCGACGAGCATTGCCATGCCTTGCTCAGCGAGCTGTACCCGGACCGGGAGATCGTCCAGCTGAACATCGACCCGATTGCGGCAGGCGGTGGCGGCATCCATTGCGTGACGTTGCAGATGCCGGCGGTGTAGCGCGTCCCGGCGATGCGCCATGGCCCTGCGTAGGAGCGGACTCCGTCCGCGATTGGCCCCGCCTCGCGCCGGATACCATCGCGGATGCTGGCATTTCCGGTGTGCGTCGGCGTGGCGAATAATGGGTATCGCTGCGCTCCACGCCATCCTACGTTGAGCAGTCCTGCCAGGCCGTAGGGCGCATAACGCCCCAAGCGTTATCCGCCGTTCTAGGGTGCCGGGAAAGCGGCGGCGAGCAGGGCGGGTAGGGCTTCGCCGGCAGCGCTGGCCAGGGCGAAATCACGCTCGCCATGCAAGGGGCCGGGCGCGGGGTTGATGTGCAGGACGGTGGCGCGCAGGCGCCAGGCGATCTCGGGGATTTCCGCGGCTGGGTAGACGACGCCGGAGGTGCCGATGGAGATCAGCAGGTCGCACTGCTCGGCGGCGTGGAAGGCGTCGGTGATCGCGCCCATCGGCAGGCTTTCGCCGAACCACACCACGCCGGGGCGCAGCGGGCCGCCGCAGTGGGTGCAGGCCGGCGGCGTGACGCGGCGGCCGGCCTCGGGTTCGTCCGGTATCGGCAGCGGCGCATCCGGCTCGCGCTGGCAGAGGAAGCAGTGCGGGCGCTCCAGCTGGCCGTGCAGGTGGGTGACGTCCTGGCTGCCGGCACGCTCGTGGAGGTCGTCGACGTTCTGGGTGATCAGCGTGAGCCTGGGCACCTTGCCCGCCAGCTCGGCGATGGCCAGGTGCGCGGGGTTGGGCTGCGCGCGGTGGACCATGCTGCGTCGCCACTCGTACCAGCCCCAGACCAGCGCCGGGTCGGCGCGGAAGGCTTCGGCGGTAGCGAGGGAGGCGGCATCGAAGCGCTCCCACAACCCGGTGAGGCGGTCGCGGAAGGTGGGAATGCCGCTCTCGGCGGAAACCCCGGCGCCGGTAAACACCACGACATGGCGCGCCGTGCGCAGGGCATCGAGCAGGGCAGAGTCGAGGATCATGGTGCGGCTCCTTGCGGCGTCGGCGCGCTTTCCATCCGGTTGCGGCCGGCGGCCTTGGCGCGGTACAGGGCGCGGTCGGCGGCTTCGATCAGGGCCTGCGGGTTGCTGTCGCTGCCGCCGGGCAGGGTGGCGATGCCGATGCTGGCGGTGATGCGCCCCAGCGGGCTGCCGGCATGGGTGAGGTTGGCCTGGCGCAGGCGCTGCATGAACTGCTCGGCCACGGCCTGGGCACCTTCGGGGCCGGTGTTGGGCAGGATCACCGCCAGCTCCTCGCCGCCATAGCGCGCGGCAAGATCGGCCGGGCGCCGCACGCTGTCGGCCAGGACGCGACCGATGCGCCGCAGGCAGTCGTCGCCGGCCGGGTGGCCATAGGTGTCGTTGAAGCGTTTGAAGTGGTCCACGTCGATCAGCAGCAGGCCCAGCGGCGTGTGTTCGCGGTGGGCGCGGCGCAGTTCGGCGAGCAGGTGGTCGTCGAAGCTGCGGCGGTTTTCCAGCCCGGTCAGCGGGTCGCGGGAGGCTAGCACTTCCAGCTGGCGGTTGGCCTTGAGCAGGTCCTCGCGGGCATCGCGCAGCAGGCGCTCGGTGCCGATGCGGCGCTGGATGGCGAGGATCAGCAGGCTGCCGATGACCACGATGACCATCAGCAGGCCGAAGGCGATGGCCACCGTGCGCAGGGCGTCGGCGCGCCAGGCGGCGAGGGCTTCGTCTTTGCCCAGGGCGACTGAGGTCACCAGCGGGTAGCGCTCGTTCTTGCGGAAGGCGTAGATGCGTTCGATGCCGTCCAGCGACGAGGCAAAGGTGGCGCTGCCCACCGTGGCGCTCTCCAGGTACTGGGTGAAGATCGGCGAGCGCGACAGCACGCGGCCCATGTCGCTTTCGCGGAACGGATAGCGCACCAGCACCTGGCCGTTACTGGTGGCGACGCCGATGGCGCCGCTGTGGCCGATGTCGATCTTGCCGAACAGGCGCAGGAAGTCCTGCACGCCGAGTGTCGCGACTATCACCCCGGCGAAGTGGCCCTGGGCGTCGTTGTAGCGGCGGCTGACGGTGATCACCCAGACGCCGGTGGCGCGGCTGTGGATCGGCTCGCCGATGTAGGCGTCCAGCGAGGGGTTGTCGCGGTGGTGGATGAAGTAGGCGCGGTCGGCGCTGTTGGAGCCGGGCGGGAAGGGGCCGTTGGAGGTCATCAGCCAGTTGCCCTGGGCGTCGTAGATGCCGATGCCGTTGAGCTGGGCGAGCAGGTGCTGCTGGCGCTGCACCAGTTCGTTGAGCCGCTGCAGCTGCGGCGCGCCGCTGCCTTCGTGTTCCAGGCGCTCGGCGAGGCCGAGCAGGAGCATGGAGCTCTGGGTGACGATGCCTTCGACGTAGGTGTCCAGCGCCTGGGTCAGGTTGAGGTTGTGGGTGGTGGTCTCCTCCAGCGTCCGCTCGCGTGCCGACCACAGCTCCCAAGCCGTGGCGATGGCCACGGTGAGGCTGATGATCGACAGCAGGAGGATGGCTAGGCGGATATCGCGTTTCACACTGGCCTCGGTGGGTCGTTCCCTGTGGCTCTGGCTGCGCGCCCGAGCATCGCCCGGCGGCAGAGCAGGGAGACGCCGGCCGCGTGCGCCGGGTTACGTGTCGTTCGTCAGACGCCTTCCTGGCCGCCGAGTTGCACACGGTTGCGCCCGGCCTGCTTGGCGCTGTACAGGCGCTGGTCGCAGCGGGCGAGCAGCTCGCGGGGCTCGCCCAGCGCGCTTTCGTTGGCCATCGCCGCGCCCAGGCTGATGGTCAGGTGGCGCAGGCGGTCGGGCCGGTAGCAGTGTTCGATGCCCAGGCTGGCCACCTGTTCGCGCAGGCGTTCGGCCACACAGCGCAGGTCTTCGGCATTGCCCGCTTCGAGCAGGATGGCGAATTCCTCGCCGCCATAACGATAGACGTTGGCGCCGCCGCCGCGCAGGGTGCTCACCAGGCTTTCGGCCACCTGGCACAGGCAGCGGTCGCCGGCCTGGTGGCCGTAGTGGTCGTTGTAGGGCTTGAAGTAGTCGATGTCGGCCATCAGCAGGGCGAAGGGCCGGCCGTGGGCGCGCATGCCGTGCCAGCACTCGTTGAGCTGCAGGTCCAGCGCGCGGCGGTTGCCGACACCGGTGAGGCCGTCGGTGGCGGCCAGTTCCTGCAGGCGCAGGTTGAGCGAGGCCAGTTCGCTGCGCTGGCGGCGTTCTTCGACGTCGGCGAGGAAGGCCTGGCGTACGCCCTTGATGTTGGTCCAGCTGATGAACAGGCTGAACAGGGCGATCGGCAGGTAGACCAGGGTGAAGATCAGCAGCGGCTTGGCGGCGCCGTCGTGGATCAGCCAGACGTTGTACAGAATGATCGCCGAGATGATCGCCGAGACCACAGCGATGCCCTTGAACGAGTAGCGCACGCCGAGGTTGCCCAGCAGGATGAACACCACCGAGGCATAGAGGAAGAACGGCACGTCGGGCGAGGCGCTGCGCTTGAGCAGCTCGAACCAGGCGATGGTGGAGATGATGTCGTGCACCGGCATCAGCATGTCCATCACCAGCACGCTGCGGCTGAAGCGGAACACCAGGAAGATGTTGATCAGGCCGAGCAGGCTCAGGCCGGTACGCAGGAACAGCGATTCGCGGGCCATGTCCGGGATCAGCAGCGCATCGGCGAGCACGTAGGAGTCGTAGGCCGCCATGGCGATGAAGTTGATCGCCAGCAGGAAGCGCCGGTAATGCTGGATCACGTAAGCCTTGTAGGCGTCGTGCTGGCGCGGCGCGATCCTCCCTCGATGCTGCTGGGGAGTGGGGCGGGGGAACTCGGGTGCGGTCATCGAGAGTGGGAGCCTGTGTCTGCCATCCGGGGCGAATGCTGGCCAAGGGCTAGAGTAGGGTGGCGGCCCCATCGCCGTCCAGCGGGGCGATGCATAGGGTGTACCAATTCGTCGCGCCTGGAAGATTGGCTCTGTCAGTCGCGACACCAATGGATCTTTATAAGGTGCCAATGCGGCGGCATGATGACCGCACTTCCTGACTTCGAGGCTCCCATGTACGTACCCGCACACTTCGAGGAAACCCGTCCGGACGAGCTGCACCGGCTGATCCGCGAGTATCCCCTGGGCATCCTGGTCACCGGCCACGACGGCCTGCTGGACGCCAACCACCTGCCGTTCGAGCTGGAACTGTCCGGCGACAAGCCGCTGCTGCGCGCCCACGTCGCGCGCAACAACCCGGTGTGGCAGGAGGCCGATGGCGAGGAGGTGCTGGTGATCTTCCGTGGCGAACACGCCTATGTGTCGCCCAACTGGTACCCGAGCAAGCACGAGGCGCACCGCCAGGTGCCGACCTGGAACTACCAGGTGGTGCACGTCCGTGGTCGCCTGCAGGTGATGGACGAGGAGCGCTTCGTGCGCGGCGTGGTCGGCCGCCTGACCCGCACCCATGAAGCCGGCGAGGCAAAGCCCTGGAAGATGAGCGATTCCACGCCGGAGTTCATCAGCGGCATGCTGGCGAACATCGTTGGCATCGAGGTGGAGATCGGCGAGATCATCGGCAAATCCAAGCTCAGCCAGAACAAGGAGGAGCGCGACCGCCTGGGCGCCGCCGAGCGCCTGGAGCAGTTGGGTAGCGAGGAACTTTCTGCGGCGATGAAGGGCGCCGTGGAGTAAGTCGGTGGACGGCGAGGCCCGGCGCAGACGTGTCCGGATGTTTCGAAAGGTTGGCGAATCGATTGTTTGGAATGTAATAATATTACAATTAACTCGCAATCGATCCCCTCCATGACTTCCGCAATCACTCCGCCCGTTCCCCTGGCCGCCCCTGTCAAGGTCGCGACCCGCCTCCATTCCATCGATGCCCTGCGCGGGCTGGTGATCCTCTTTATGCTGCTGGACCACGTCCGCGAGACGTTCTACCTGCACATGCAGGTGAGCGACCCGATGGACGTGACCCAGACCGACCCGGCGCTGTTCATCAGCCGCACCCTGGCGCACCTGTGTGCGCCGGTGTTCGTCTTCCTCACTGGGCTTTCCGCCTTCCTCTATGGCGAGAAGCACGAGGGCCGCGCGGCGGTCTCGGCCTTCCTGTTCAAGCGCGGGCTGTTCCTGGTGCTGCTGGAAATCACCCTGGTGAACTTCGCCTGGACCTTCCAGTTCCCGCCGACGGTGATCTACCTGCAGGTGATCTGGGCCATCGGCCTGAGCATGCTGGCGCTTTCCGCGCTGGTCTGGCTGCCGCGCGCCGCGCTGGTGGTACTGGGCGTGGCGCTGGTGGCCGGGCACAACCTGCTCGATGGCGTGCACTTCGCCGTCGGCCACTGGGCTCATGTGCCCTGGGCGGTGCTGCATGATCGCGGCTGGATCGAGGTGAGTGATGCGCTGCGCCTGCGCACGTCCTATCCGTTGCTGCCGTGGATCGGCGTGATCGCCCTGGGCTACGCCGTCGGCCCCTGGTTCGGCCGCGCGGCCGATGCCGCCCGGCGCACCCGCAACCTGCTGCTGGCGGCGGCCATCGCGCTGGGTGGCTTCATCGTCCTGCGTTTGAACAACGGCTATGGCGAGAAGCCCTGGGGCGACGGTGACAGCAGCGTGCAGCTTGCGATGAGCTTCTTCAACATCACCAAGTACCCGCCGTCGCTCCTGTTCCTGGCGCTGACCCTGGGCCTCGGCCTGCTCCTGCTGGTGTTCTTCGAGCGCCGCGGGCAGGGCGCCCTGACACGCTGGCTGGCGGTGTTCGGCGCGGCGCCGATGTTCTTCTACCTGCTGCACCTGTATGTGCTGAAGCTGCTGTACCTGGCCGCCGTGGCAATCTGGGGGCTGAACCACGGGCAGTATTTCGGCTTCGATTCGGTGTGGGCAGTCTGGGCTGGCGCGCTGCTGCTGATCGTTGCGCTGTACCCGCCGGTGCACTGGTTCGCCCGGCTCAAGGCCCGCCGTCGCGATATCGCCTGGCTGAAGTACCTGTGAGGCTGCGCAGTTCTGCCGTGCTGCTGGCGCTGTCCGCGCCGGCGTTCGGCGCGGCGCAGGAAGAGTCCGGCGGCCTCATCGAGGACAGCCGCTGGAGCCTGCTCAATCGTACGGTGTTCGACCAGCGTGAGTACCGCCACGGTGACCGCAACAGCGCTGCGCGCAATGCCTACAAGCCACGCAGCGAACGCAACGGCTATGCGCAGGAGTGGGCCTACGGGTTGATGGGCAGCCTGCAGTCCGGCTTCACCCAGGGCAGCGTCGGCCTGGGGCTGGATGCGCACCTGTACCAGGGCGTGCTGCTGGACAGCGGCGGTGGGCGTGCCGGCAAGGCGCGCCTGGTCGGCCTGGACAACGACGGTCACCCGAAGGACAGCTTCGCCCGGGGTGGCGCGGCGCTGAAGGCGCGGGTTTCCTCGACCACGCTGTGGTGGGGCGAGCAGCGGGTGAAGACGCCGGTGTTCAGCTCCTCCGACAGCCGCCTGCTGCCGGAAACGGCCACCGGTTTCTTCCTCTCCAGCGAGGAGTTCCCCGGGTTGCGGCTGGTGGGCGGGCACTTCACCGAAAGCACCGACCGCAACGCCTCCAGCCATGATCGCGGCTTCGTAGTGAACTACTCCAACGGCCGCCAGGGCGACGCCTTCGACCTCGCGGGGTTCACCTACGCGCCGGCCAAGGCGGCGAGCCTGAGCCTGTTCACCTCGCGCTATGAAGACAGCTGGCGCCAGGACTACCTCGGCGGCACCTTCAACCAACCGCTGGGCGCGGGGCAGGACCTGTCGCTGAACCTCAACCTTTACCGCACCCGCGACACCGGGCAGGCGCTCTCCGGGCGCATCGACAACACCACCTGGAGCCTGCTCGGTGGATACGGCTTCGGCGCACACCGGCTGAGCGTCGGTTACCAGCAGGTCGATGGCGATACGCCGTTCGACTATGTGACGCGCGGGGCAATCTTCCTCACCAATGCGGTGCAGCTGTCGGACTTCAATGCGCCCAATGAGCGCTCCTGGCAGTTGCGCTACGACCTGGACCTGGCGGCCTTCGGCGCGCCGGGGTTGTCGATTGCGGCTGCTTATGTGCGCGGCACCGACATCGATGGCAGCCATGTCGACCGGCGCGGCGGCTACGCGTACCTGGGCTACGGCGAGGGCGGCAAGCACTGGGAACGCGACCTGATGCTGCAATACCGCGTGYCGGACGGCCCGGCCAAGGGCCTGCGGCTGGTGCTGATGCACAACAGCCACYGCGCCAACGCCGCGCAGGCGGAGCTCAATACCGATCAGCTGCGAGTCGCCGTGGAGTACCCGCTGGACGGCGGCTTCTGATCAGAGCCCGCCGAGCAGGTCGTGGGCGTCGAGCAGGCGCCAGGCGATCTCCGGGTTCTTCTCCAGGCCCCGGCGGATCGCCGTGGGAATGGCCTGGCGGGTCTTGCGGCAGAGGCCGGGCTGCTCGGCGAAGTCGAACTCGATGCCGCGCATGGTGCGCACCTCGTTGAAGCCGGGGGCGATGTGCAGGCGGATGCCGAGTTGCTCGTAGAGCTTGTGCTGCATGCGCTGCAGGTCCGCCAGGTCCTTGAGATTCTCCAGGCGCTCGAGCAGGCGCTGCTCCTCGTGCCGGGTCAGCAGCAGGATGCGCAGGTCGGCATTGGCGGTTTGCAGCAGGCGTTCCCGGTCGCAGTTGCAGGCGCCGGGCGGGCATTGCTGGCGGAGCGGGGGAGTGGCGGTCATGTCCCGATCATAGCGGGGGATCGGCGCTTGTTGTAGGAGCGAGCTTGCTCGCGAACGTATTTCCCGGCGGCTCAGGTGCCGGTGCGGTTCGCGAGCAAGCTCGCTCCTACAAGGGAGGTGACCGCCGGGCTTAATGCGCCGGCTTGCGAATGGTCTTGAGCAGGTCTTCCGGGCTGATCTGCCCGACGATGTTGCTCACGCCTTCGCTGCCCGGCTGCGGCAGGCCGAGGATGTGGCCCTTGATCTTGCCGATCACGTGCATCTCGCACGGCTTGCAGTCGAACTTCAGGGTCAGCACTTCGTCGCCGTGGATCAGCTGCATCGGCTGCACCTTGGTGCGCACGCCGGTGACGCCCTTGGCCTGTTTCGGGCACAGGTTGAAGGAGAAACGCAGGCAGTGCTTGGTGATCATCACCGGCACTTCGCCGGTTTCCTCGTGGGCCTCGTAGGCCGCGTCGATCAGCTGTACGCCGTGGCGGTGGTAGAACTCGCGGGCCTTCTCGTTGTAGACGTTGTAGAGGAACGACAGGTGCGATTCCGGGTACACCGGCGGCGGGCTGGTCTCGGCCTTGCGGCCACCGCGCGGGTGGGCCTGTACGCGGGCTTCGGTCAGCGCTTCGATGGCCTCGCGGCGCAGCGACTTGAGCTGGGAGTTGGGGATGAAGAACGCCTGCGGGGCGTCCAGCTCGATCTTGTCGGCGTGGTACTGGGTGGTGCCCAACTGGCCGAGCAGGTCGTGCAACTGGTCCAGCGCCTGCTCCGGCTTGTTGGCGGCGCCGAACGGACCGTCCAGGGCGACGCTGACTCTGACGCCTTCTTCGCTGGTGGCGGTCAGTTCCAGGCGCTCTTCACGCAGCTTGGCCACCCACGACAGGCCGATGCGACGCTCGGCGGAGGTCTTCTGCAGCGCCTGCTGCCAGTTGTGGTCGAGGTTGCGCGACAGCGGGTGGTTCGGGCGCAGGCGGTAGAGGCCCTCGGGCATCTCGTTGGGCTCGACGCGGTAGCGGTAGCGCTTCTCGCCATCTTCATCGAACTCACCTTTCGGCTCGGCGATGTTGGCACGGAAACCGACCACTTCGCGCTTCACCAGCACGTTGAGGCCGTCGCCGTTGGACAGCGGGTCCTTGGTCACCACCAGCATGTCGCGCTTGCCGACCTTTTCCACGGTGCCCACCGGCAGGCCGGTGAAGGTCGGCGAGTCGAAGGCGCCGATGTCGATCTTGCGGTCGCTGACGAAGTAGTCGGTGCTGCCGCGGTGGAAGGTCTTGTCCGGGTCCGGCACGAAGAAGTGGTCGGTGCGGCCGCTGGAGGCGCGGGCCAGGTCCGGGCGCTCGGCGAGGATGCCGTCCAGGCGCTGGCGGTAATAGGCGGTGATGTTCTTCACATAGCCCATGTCCTTGTAGCGCCCTTCGATCTTGAAGGAGCGTACGCCGGCGTCCACCAGGGCGCTCAGGTTGGCGCTCTGGTTGTTGTCCTTCATCGACAGCAGGTGCTTCTCGAAGGCCACCACGCGGCCCTGGTCATCCTTCAGGGTGTAGGGCAGGCGGCAGGCCTGGGAGCAGTCGCCGCGGTTGGCGCTGCGGCCGGTCTGGGCGTGGGAGATGTTGCACTGGCCGGAGAAGGCCACGCACAGCGCGCCGTGGATGAAGAACTCGATGGCGGCATCGGTCTCGTCGGCGATGGCGCGGATTTCCGCAAGGTTCAGCTCGCGGGCCAGCACCAGCTGGGAGAAGCCGGCCTGATCGAGGAACTTCGCCCGGTCCAGGGTGCGGATGTCGGTCTGGGTGCTGGCGTGCAGCTCGATCGGCGGGATGTCCAGCTCCATGATGCCCAGGTCCTGCACGATCAGCGCATCGACGCCGGCGTCGTAGAGCTGGTGGATCAGCGCGCGCGCCGGCTCCAGCTCGTTGTCGTGGAGGATGGTGTTGATCGTGGTGAACACCCGCGCGTGGTAGCGGTGGGCGAACTCCACCAGCTGGGCGATATCGCTCACCTCGTTGCAGGCATTGTGCCGCGCGCCGAAGCTCGGGCCGCCGATGTAGACGGCGTCGGCGCCATGCAGGATGGCCTCGCGGGCGATATGCACATCGCGGGCAGGGCTGAGCAGTTCCAGATGGTGTTTGGGCAAGGACATGATTTCTTCTTTATCAGGCGTGCTTATCAGGTATGGAGCAGGCAATCGAGCATTGTACCGGCCAAACGCCGCGCCGGCATCCGTGGCGTGCCGGGCGGTGTAGCCCCTGGTCGCCCGCAGGAGACGGCCATGCTCGCGAACCGCGGATAACGGCCGTGCCAAACCCCTTATCAGTGGCTGACGTAGTGGTCGAGATCCGTGAGGGTCGGATGCCAATCGCGGACGGAGTCCGCTCCTACGTTCAGGGAAACACCGGCGCCAGTGCCGCGCGTAGGAGCGGACTCCGTCCGCGATGCTCTTGCGCTCGGGCTGTCGCGGCATGCTCCTGCAGCCCAGCACGCTACCGAGTGACTCCCCTGCCTCCGGCAATTCTGCAACGCCCCTGAAGAGGCCCTTGCAGAACTGCAAAGTGACCCTGCAACCCTGTCTATTCCGCGCCTTGCAGGCATGGATCAAGATTCGTCCGTCCTCTGGAAATACCTCCCCCACTTTCAAGGAACCGAATCATGAACGCCAAGCAATCCCTGCTCGCCGCCTCCCTCGCCCTGGCCATCGGCAACGTCTTCGCCGCCGGCAACCCCACCGTCGAACACAACACCCAGGCCTTCCTCGAAGCCCTGGAAGCCGGCAAGGGCCAGCCGCTGGAAACCCTCTCGCCGAAAGACGCCCGCGCCGTACTGACCGGCGCCCAGGCTTCGGTGAAGGTCGACCTGTCCGGCACCCAGGTCAGCGAGAAGACCGTGCAGACCGAGGTCGGCCCGGTGAAGCTGACCATCGTCCGCCCGGCCGGCGTGAAGGGCAATCTGCCGGTGTTCATGTTCTTCCACGGCGGCGGCTGGGTGCTGGGTGACTACCCGACCCATGCTCGCCTGATCCACGACCTGGTGGTGAACTCCGGCGCGGTGGCGGTCTACGTCGACTACACCCCGTCCCCCGAGGCGCATTACCCGGTAGCGATCAACCAGGCCTACGCCGCCACCCGGTGGGTCGCCGAGCACGGCAAGGACATCAACGTCGACGGCCAGCGCCTGGCCGTGGCCGGCAACAGCGTCGGCGGCAACATGGCGGCGGTGGTCGCGCTGATGGCCAAGGACAAGGGCACGCCCAAGCTGCGCTTCCAGGCCCTGCTGTGGCCGGTGACCGACGCCAGCTTCGAGACCGGCTCGTACAACCAGTTCGCCCAGGGGCACTTCCTCACCAAGCCGATGATGCAGTGGTTCTGGGACAGCTACACCACCGACCCGAAACAGCGCGCCGAGATCTACGCATCGCCGCTGCGCGCCACCACCGACCAGCTCAAGGGCCTGCCGCCGACGCTGATCCAGACCGCAGAGTCCGACGTGCTGCGTGACGAGGGCGAAGCCTACGCTCGCAAGCTCGACGCCGCCGGTGTGGCTGTCACTTCCGTGCGCTACAACGGGATGATCCACGACTACGGCCTGCTCAACGTGGTGAGCAAGGTGCCGGCGGTCCAGGCCGCCATGCGCCAGGCCGGCGAGGAACTGAAGGTCCACCTGCAGTAAGCCGCTTTTCCGACCAGCCGCTTCCCTCCCTCGCCGCCGGGCGGGGGAGGCCACTTCTCTGGAGGGACCCCAATGAGCCACGTAACCGCCCAGCCCACGCAGCAAGAATCCGTCACCCTGATCATCCGCCACCGCGCGCGCCCCGACAGCGTCGCTGCCTATGAAGCCATCCTGCGCGAACTGACCCGCGCCGCCAGCGAATTCCCCGGCCACCTGGGCGTGGACGTGATGCGCCAGGGCGATCAGTTCACCTCGGTGCTGCGTTTCGCCAGCGCCAACGAACTGCAAATCTGGCTCGACTCGCCGCAGCGCCGTGAGCTGATCGAACGCGCCGACCCGCACCTGATCGACGGTGAACAGAAGGAGCTGCACACCGCCCACGAATTCTGGTTCACCACCCCGGACAGCCCGCAGAAGCAGGCCCCGCGCTGGAAACAGGCGGCCATCTCCTACCTGGTGATCCTGCCGCTGGTGATGCTGGTGCCGCAGCTCTGGCGCCCGCTGTTTGCCCAGGTCCCGCTGCTGGGCAGCTTCGTCCCGGCCAACATGCTCATCGTCGCGACCATCGTCCTGCTGGTGGTCTACGTTTTCATGCCACGGGCCACGCGCCTGTTCTCCGCCTGGCTCAATGCCCGCTGATCGAAAGAGGAACCTCGCCATGTACGCCGACCTGATCCTGACCAACGGCCGCTTCCACACCGTCGACCGCGAGAAACCCGAGGCCACCGCCGTGGCCATCGCCGACGGCAAGTTCATCGCCGTGGGCACTGAAGCCGAGGCGATGGCCTTGCGTGCCGGCGCCACCCGCGTCATCGATCTCAAGGGGCGCACCGCGATCCCCGGCCTCAACGACTCGCACCTGCACCTGATCCGTGGCGGGCTGAACTACAACCTCGAACTGCGCTGGGAAGGCGTGCCGTCCCTGGCCGATGCCCTGCGCCTGCTCAAGGAGCAGGCCCTGCGCACGCCGTCGCCACAATGGGTGCGCGTGGTCGGCGGCTGGAACGAATTCCAGTTCGCCGAGAAGCGCATGCCGACCCTCGAAGAGCTGAACCAGGCGGCGCCGGATACGCCGGTGTTCGTCCTGCACCTGTACGACCGTGCGCTGCTCAACCGCGCCGCACTACGCGTCGTCGGCTACACGAAAGACACCCCGAACCCGCCCGGCGGCGAGATCGTCCGCGACAGCAAGGGCGAGCCCACCGGCATGCTGGTGGCGCGGCCCAACGCGATGATCCTTTACGCGACCCTGGCCAAAGGGCCGAAGCTGCCCTTCGACTATCAGGTCAACTCCACCCGCCAGTTCATGCGCGAGCTGAACCGCCTGGGCGTCACCAGCGCCATCGACGCCGGCGGCGGCTTCCAGAACTACCCGGATGACTACCAGGTGATCGAACAGCTGGAGAAAGACAACCAGCTCACCGTGCGCATCGCCTACAACCTGTTCACCCAGAAGCCCAAGGAAGAGCTGGCCGACTTCAAGAACTGGACCAGCAGCGTCCAGTACGGCCAGGGCAGCGACTTCCTGCGGCACAACGGCGCTGGCGAGATGCTGGTGTTCTCCGCCGCCGACTTCGAGGACTTCCTCGAACCGCGCCCGGACCTGCCCGGCAGCATGGAAGCCGAACTGGAGCCGGTGGTGCGCCACCTGGTCGAGCAGCGCTGGCCGTTCCGCCTGCACGCCACCTACGACGAATCCATCTCGCGGATGCTTGATGTGTTCGAGAAGGTCAACCGGGACATTCCGTTCAACGGCCTGCACTGGTTCTTCGACCATTGCGAAACCATCTCGCCGAAGAACATCGAGCGGGTGAGGGCGCTGGGCGGCGGTATCGCCATCCAGGACCGCATGGCCTTCCAGGGCGAATACTTCGTCGATCGCTACGGCAAGCAGGCCGCCGAGGCCACGCCGCCGATCAAGCGCATGCTGGCCGAAGGCGTTCCCGTCGGCGCTGGCACTGATGCCACCCGCGTGTCCAGCTACAACCCCTGGACCTCGCTGTACTGGATGGTTAGCGGCAGGACCGTCGGCGGCCTGGAGCTGTACCCGGAAGGGCTGTCGCGCAGCACCGCGCTGGAGCTCTACACCCACGGCAGCGCGTGGTTCTCCAACGAGCAGGGCAGGAAGGGCATGATCAAGGTCGGGCAGATGGCCGACCTGGCGGTACTCTCGGCGGACTACTTCAACGTGCCGGAGGAAGAGATCAAGGCCATCGAGTCGGTACTGACGGTGGTGGACGGCCGCGTGGTGTTCGGCAGTGGCGACTTCGAGCGCCAGGCGCCGACGGCCATCCCGGTACTGCCGGACTGGTCGCCGGTGGCCAAGGTCCCCGGCCACTGGCGCCCGCAGGCTCCGCTGCAGAATGCCGTGCACCAGTGCGTCGGTTCCTGCGGTGTGCATGGCCACAGCCACGAGCGCGCGCGCCAGTCGAGCGTGCCGGTGAGTGACTTCCAGGGCTTCTGGGGCGCGTTCGGCTGCTCCTGCTTCGCCTTCTGATGGCGTAACGGTCAGGCCCGCGAGGGCCGGACGGAGTCCGCTCCTACGTACCGGAGTCAATCCCGCGCGTAGGAGCGGACTCCGTCCGCGATGATTTCGCCCCTGCAGCGGACTGACCGGTTCGCGAGCAAGCTCGCTCCTACAGCCTCGGGTCAGCCTCAACCGCGGCTGACTTCCACCTCACCCAGCGCCCGCCCATCCAGCAGCTCCCCGCTGAACTGCGTAGCGTCCTGATCGAACACTTCCCGCAGCCAGTCGCTCACCGCCTGGAAGCGGCCGATGCGCCCGGCGTCGCGGTGCGCGAGCAGCCAGATTTCCCGCGCCACCACGGTGCCGGAAAGCCGCACCAGCCCTTCGCGCTCTCCGAGGAAACACGGCAGCAGCGCCATCCCCAGGCCGCTCTCGCAGGCGTGGATCAGCGTGGTCACGCTGCTGGCGCGCAGGGCGAAGCCGGCGCCCGGAGCGAAGCACCGCAGCCAGCACATCTCCGGCGTGTCATCCAGGTCCTCGCCGTAACCCAGCCACGGCTGCTGCGGCCATTGCTCGACCGGCAGCTGGGCAAACGGCGTGGCCGCGTACACGGCGAATCCGATGTCGGCGACCTTGCGCATCACCAGCGCGGCGTCCTCCGCCGGGCGCGCCAGGCGCAGGGCGAAGTCGGCCTCGCGGCGAGTAAAGGACAGCGAACGGTTTGCCGGAATCAGTTGCAGCTGCAGGTTCGGATAGGTGCGCGCCAGCTTGGGCATGTGCTGCACCAGCCAGTGGCTGAAGAGGAAATCCACCGCGGTGATGCGCACCGAACCATTGATCGCGCTGGCCTCATTGCGCGTCTCCAGCAGCATGCTCTGCACGTCGCCGAGGATGCGTTCGGCATAGGTCAGGAAAGCCGTGCCGGCATCGGTGGCCTTGTAGCCGGTGTTGTCGCGGATGAACAGGCGCGTCTGCAGGGCGCTCTCGGCCGCTACCAGACGCCGGCTCATGGTCGAGGGATCGACGCCCAGTGCGCGGCCGGCGGCGCTCATGCTGCCGTGGCGGGCGAGGGCGAGGAGGATCGGGATGTCGTTCCAGTCGAAGTTCATGGCGATTTCCTGCGCGATATCAGAAGCGCACGTCGGCGGCCGGAACAACTTTGGCGCGCTGGCCGAAGCTGCTGATGCTGCCCAGCACGGCGTTATGGTGCGCGGTGATCTGCGCGGCGCTGAGCACGGCGTTGTCCACGGTGGAGTGGGCATCGCCCACCAGGGTCACCGCGTAGCCCTGGGCCAGGGCGCGGCGGGTGGTGGTGTCGACGCAGTAGTCGCTTTGCAGGCCGCAGATCACCAGGTGCTCGATGCCGCGCGCCTGCAGCAGTTCGGCGAGGTCCGTGCTCAGGAAGGAGTCCGGGGTGGTCTTGCGTACCTTCAGGTCGCCGCTGGCGGTGAGCAGGCGTGTTTCCAGCTGCCAGCCGGCGCTGCCATACTGCAGGTCGTCGTCCTCGTGCTGCACCAGTACCACCGGCACACTGGCCTCGCGCGCTGCGTGGCTCAGGGTGTTGATGCGCTGCAGCACGTTATCGATGTCGAAGCAGGCGTAGTCGCCGGTACACAGGTCGGACTGGACGTCGATGATCAGCAGGGCGGTGCTCATGGCCAGCGTGCTCCTTGGCAGAGAGTGGCGAGGGGAGAGGGGAGCTGCGAATGGTAGCCGGCTCGTCACGACTGGCCAATGCCGAAGGCCGTCCTTGCCTGCTGCCAAAGCCGTATATCCCTGCGCCGTGGCTTCGGCGAAGGTGACGCGATGAGACGGACCGGATGCCGATGAAGACCTTTGCTGCCAACAGCCTGACCCTCGCCAACGGCCTGCGCGCCACCCTCGTCCATGCCCCTGGCGCCAGCCGCGCGGCGGCGCTGTTGCGGATCAACCGTGGCAGCCATGACGAGCCGCCGGAATATCCGGGGCTGGCGCATTTCATCGAACACCTGCTGTTCCTCTGCGGCGAACGCTTCACCGAGGCCGAACGCCTGATGCCTTGGGTGCAGGCGCATGGCGGGCGGGTCAACGCCAGCACCCGCGCGCGACACACCGACTACTTCTTCGAGGTGCCGGCCGAGGCGCTGGGTGACGGCCTGGCGCGGCTGGTGGACATGCTGGCGAGACCGCGTCTGGACGAATCCACGCAACTGGCCGAGCGCGAGGTGCTGGAGGCGGAATTCCTCGCCCGTGGCCGTGACCCGGACACCCTGATCGATGCCGCCCTGGCGCTGGCCGTGGCGCCGGGGCATGGCCTGGCGCGCTTCGTTGCCGGCCGGCGCGACAGCCTGGCGGTGGAGAGCGCCGAATTCCAGCAGGCTTTGCGCGACTTCATCCACGCCTGCCAGCTCGGCGGTGCCCTGGAACTCTGGCTGCAAGGGCCGCAGTCGATGGAAGAGCTGGCGGCGCTGGCCGAGCGCGAAGCTGGGGTATTTCCGGCGGGTGTGCCGGCTGCCAGCACACCTGACGAATCTCTGCTGCCGTTGACGGG
>NZ_JASMRU010000015.1 GCF_030462585.1 Pseudomonas sp. CAN1
GCTGTGAGGCGTTGAGCTAACCGATACTAATTGCCCGTGAGGCTTGACCATATAACACCCAAACAATTTGCGTGTTGTACGGTGAAGACGTAACGAACCGAAAGTTCGTGTGAACCGCAAATTACCTGTCACATACCCGAATCTGGATGAGCGTGTGCATCTGCCACGAGCGTCCGTAAAGAATTGCTTGACGACCATAGAGCGTTGGAACCACCTGATCCCATCCCGAACTCAGTAGTGAAACGACGCATCGCCGATGGTAGTGTGGAGTTTCTCCATGTGAGAGTAGGTCATCGTCAAGCTCCTATCCCAAGACCCCTGGTCAGCATCGCTGGCCGGGGGTTTTGCTTTTGCGCGCAGAAAAAGCCCGGCATAGTCGATATGGGCTGCCGCACGCAGCAGACCAGACGAGCCAGGCCCGCGTCGGTCTTTCCATGAATTTTGAGGCACCGTCCGGGCACCGGACAGGCGGTTGCGTCGTCTACAATAGCCTCACATTTTCCCTGAGCTTCTACATGCCCGACATCGAAGGAGATGCCTTGCGGGATCTGCCTCTGGAAGAGCTGACAGCCTGCCATGAGTGCGACCTGCTGATGCGCCGCGAGCCCGTGCCAACGGGGCATCGTTCGGTCTGCCCGCGTTGCGGGTACGAGCTGGAGATCCATCGCCCGCACATGGTGCGGCGCGCCCTGGCCCTGGTGCTGACGGCGCTGTTCCTCTACATCCCGGCGAACTTCCTGCCGATCATGCATATCACCATCCTCGGTCAGACCAGCATGGACACGGTCTGGAGTGGCGTCGTCGGCCTGTACCATTCGAACATGGCTGGCGTGGCCTTCCTGGTGTTCCTGTGCAGCATGGTGATCCCGCTGGCCAAGTTGCTCTGCCAGTTGTTCGTGCTGCTCTCCATTCGCTACAAGGCGCTCCGCGAGCACGGCATGCTGTTGTTACGCGGCTACCAGCACCTGCGCGAGTGGGGGATGCTCGAGGTGTACCTGATGGGAATCCTGGTTTCCATCGTCAAGCTGATCGGCATGGCTGAGCTGCATGTCAGTGTCGGCCTGGCCTGCTTCGTAGGGCTGCTGTTAACCCAGATCTGGCTGGAGGTCACCATGTCGCACCATCAGGTGTGGGGCGAATTGTCGGGGGAGTTCGAAGATGCGGGCCATTGATGCGGGTATCGTGGTCTGTGGCGAATGCCACCAGCTCAACCGCCGTGAAGCGGACGACGAGACCCATTGCAGCCGTTGCGGCGCAGTGGTCCATGAGCGTCGTCCCAACAGTATTACCCGCACCTGGGCGCTGCTGATCACCGCTGCGGTTCTCTACATTCCGGCGAACCTGTTGCCGATCATGACGGTGAACTTCCTCGGCAACGGCATGCCCGCGACGATCATGGAAGGGGTTGTCGAGCTGATCAACGCCGACATGTTGCCCATTGCCGCGGTGGTTTTCCTCGCCAGCATTCTGGTGCCAACCTTCAAGCTGATCGGTATCGCGCTACTACTCTATTCGGTGCAGCGGCGTCAGCCACTCTCTGCGCTGCAACGGAACGTGATGTATCGCTTCATCGAGTGGATCGGCCGCTGGTCGATGCTCGACATCTTCGTCATCGCCATCCTGGTGACGCTGGTGAACTTCGGCAACCTGGCGAGTATCGAGGCAAACCTCGGTGCTGCCGCCTTCGCCTGCGTGGTGGTACTCACCATGCTTGCGGCAGTAACTTTCGATCCCCGGCTGATCTGGGATAACACGGACGCGGAAAACGACGATGAGTGATCTTCCCAAACCGAAGATGCGCAAGACCACCAACTGGTCGGCTATCTGGATCCTGCCGCTGATCGCCCTGGCGATCGGTGCATGGCTGGCCTGGCGGGCCTACGACCAGGCGGGGATCATGATCACCATCCAGTTCGAGAGTGGCGAGGGCATCCAGGCCAACAAGACCGAAGTGGTGTTCAAGGGCATCGGCGTGGGCAAGGTCGTCGACCTGCATGTGAACAAGCCCGACATGGGTGTCACTGCCGTGGTCGAGATGCGCAAGGAGGCCGCGGGCTACCTGAGCAAGGACACTCGCTTCTGGCTGGTCAAGCCGCGAGTGTCGATCGCCGGTGTGACAGGCCTGGAAACGCTGGTATCGGGTAACTACATCGCCGTCGACCCGGTGAAGGGCGAGCAGAACAACGAGTTCACCGCGCTGAAGGAGCCACCACCGCTGTCCGACAGTCTGCCAGGCCTGCACCTGACGTTGAAGGCCGATCGCCTCGGCTCGCTGGAGCAGGGCAGCCCTATCTACTATCGACAGATCCAGGTCGGCCAGGTGAAGAGTTATCAGCTCGCCGGCGACCAGAAGACCATCGAGGTGAAGGTCCATATCGAGCCGGCCTACGCCAACCTGGTGCGCAAGCACACACGATTCTGGAACGCCAGCGGTATCACCCTGTCCGGCAGCCTCAGTGGCCTGAAGCTGCGTACCGAGTCCCTGGCCAGCATCGCGGCCGGCGGTATTGCCTTCTCCACGCCGGATAACTACCCGGACAGCCCGCCCACCGATCCGACCAAGCCGTTCCGCCTCTATGAGGACTTCGATGCTGCCCAGGCCGGGCTGAGCGTCAAGGTGAAGGTCAGCGACGTCAGTGGCCTCACTCCTGGCAGCACGCCGGTGATGTACAACGGCGTGCAGGTCGGTACGGTGAAAAGCATCGACATGGACAAGGACTTCAATGGCGCCACCGCCACCCTGTCGATGGACCCGCGCACCGAGGAGTTCCTCAACAGCAAGACCGAGTTCTGGATGGTCAAGCCGAGCATCTCGCTGGCCGGTATCACGGGGCTGGAAGCGCTGGTGAAGGGCAACTACCTGAATGTGCGCTTTGCCAGTGGCGGCGATCCAACCCGCGACTTCGTCATCCGGCCCAAGGCGCCGCCGCTGAACCTCGACGCCCCCGGTCTGCACCTGGTGCTGACCACCAACCAGCTCGGCTCGCTGGAGGTCGGCACACCGATTCTCTATCGCCAGATGAAGGTCGGCAGCGTGCAGAGCTACCAGCTGTCCCGGCGTGATCCGTCGCGGCTGATCATCGGCGTCCACATCGAGCCCGAGTACGCCAACCTGGTGAACACCTCGACGCGCTTCTGGAACATCAGCGGCATCACGGTCAGCGGCGGCCTGGACGGCATCAAGTTGAAGAGCGAATCGCTGCAGACGCTGATCGCCGGCGGCATCGCCTTCGATACGCCTGATCCCAAGGCTGCACCCGTGACCAAGGTGCGTCGCTTCGCGCTGTTCGAGAGCGAGGAGAGCGCCCACGCCAAGGGCCAGATGATCGAACTGCGGGCCGACACCGCCGATGGCCTCAAGGAAGGCACCGTGCTGCGCTACAAGGGCCTGGAGGTCGGCCGCGTCGAGCAGGTCGAGCTGAGCAAGGACCTCAATACCGTGCAACTGAAGGCCCGCCTGACCCGCGCCGCGGACCGCATCGCGCGCCAGGGCACGCGTTTCTGGGTGGTTGGGCCGCAGGTCGGCCTGTCCGGCGTTACCAATCTGGGCACCATCGTCAGCGGCCAGTACATCGAGGTGTTGCCGGCCGAGAAGCCGGGACAGGCACAGGCCTCGTTCAGCCTGCTGGACAGCGAACCCAATCGCCTGCTGGATGCCAGCGGGCTGCGCCTGACCCTCAGCGCCGCCCGCCGTGGTTCGCTGAAGCCGGGCGTACCGGTGACTTACCGCGAGGTACAGGTGGGCAAGGTGACGTCCTTCGAGCTGGGCGAGACCGGTGACCGGGTGCTGATCCATGTGCTGATCGAGCCACGCTACGCGCCGCTGGTGCGCACCGGGAGCCGCTTCTGGAACACCAGCGGTTTCGGTGTGGACGCCGGCCTCTTCAAGGGAGTGAAGGTGCGTACCGAGTCGATGGAGACCATCCTGGCCGGCGGTGTGGCCTTCGCCACGCCGAACAATGCCGAGATGGGCACTGCTGCCAAGCAGGGGCAGACCTTTGCGCTGTTCGACGAGGCCAACGACGAGTGGCTGGACTGGGCGCCGAAGATCCCGCTGGGCAAAGCGCAGTAAGATAGCGCTGAAATGAAAAAGGGCCGCGATTGCGGCCCTTTTTTATTGGCGGATGCTGCGATGAGCCGCCTGTAGGAGCGAGCTTGCTCGCGAACCGCGTGGCACCGAACCCTGAGCGAAGTCCGTTCGCGAGCAAGCTCGCTCCTACGAAGAGCCCACATGAAAAAGCCCCGCAGTGCGGGGCTTTTTCGTCAACGCTGCAAAAGCATCACGCCGGCTCGGCGCTGGCTTCCACGTCGTTGTGTGCGGCTTTCTCCGTGTCGCGACGGCGGATGTACTTCCAGTCCGCCTCGTCGATGTAGATGCCGTTGGGGCCACTGCCGCCTTCCAGGTCGATGGCCACCTGGGCCGAGACCTGCGGCTTCACGCTCGCCAGGATCGGTACGAAGCCCAGCTGCAGGCTGGTCTCCAGCAGTGCCGACTGGTTGCGTTCGTCGATGTCCGCCGCCTCGTCGAGGTAGTAGGGCAGGCGGATGCGGCCGGCCTGTTCGCGGTCCATCAGGTGCAGCAACAGGTACATGTTGGTCAGCGCCTTGATGGTCATGGTGGTGCCGTTGGATGCCGCACCGTCGATGTCGGTGTGCATGATCGGCTGGCCGCCCATCTTGGTGATCTCGAACGCCAGCTCGAACAGGTCCTTCAGGCCCAGCTGGTTGTTGTTCGCCGCCACCAGGCGTGACAGGTAGTCCTTGGCTTCCTCGTTCTTCGCATCCTGCTCGGCGCTCTGGGTCAGGTCGAACACCGAAAGGTTCTCGCCTTCTTCGTACTGGCCGGCGCTGTGGATGATCTGGTCGATGTGCTTGAGCGCGTCCTTGTTCGGCGCCAGCACGATGCGGAAGCTCTGCAGGTTGGAGACCTGGCGCTTGTTGATCTCGCGGTTGAACAGCGCCAGCTGGTGTTCCAGGTTGTCGTAGTCGCTGCGGATGTTGCGCAGGGTACGGGCGATGTCGGTGACGGCGGCACGGCGCGCCTTGGCCAGGGTCATGGCTTCGTCGGTGCGGTGCGCGTAGGCGTTGATCAGCAGTTGCAGGCGACGCTCGGGATCATCCTCGCTGTCGAACTTGGCCACGCCCTTGAGGCGCACCTGGGCGTACAGCGCCTCGATCTGGCCGTCCACGCGTTGCAACGACTGCCAGGTGTCCTGGTAGTCGTTTAGCAGCGGCAGCAGGTTGTCCATGGAGTCGTCGACCGGGTCCATGAACGGGATGCCGAAGGGCAGGTTGGCCGGCAGCAACTGGCGGCGGCGCAGGGCGTCGTCGAGGGTGCGCTGCTTGGCTTCCATGTCGGCCAGCTGGCGGCCGATCAGCTGCAGCTTGGCGGAGAGCTGCTGGACGCGTTCGGTGAAGGCGTCGGCGGAGCGCTTGAGTTCGTCCTGGGTGGCTTCCAGCTGGGCGAGCTGCTCCAGCTTGGCCGGCTCCTCGGCGTTGAGGGTCTGGCTGCGGCGGAAGTCTTCCAGCGCCTTCTGCGCGTCGAGTACGTCCTGGTAGAACTTGTCCGCCTGCGCCTTGCTGGCGTTGCGGTCGGCGGCCACGGCCTGCTGGGTCTTGAGCTGCTTGAGCTCCTTCTCCAGGCGCTCCTTCTGGTCGCGCAGGGCGGCGCGGTCGGCCAGGGCCTGCAGTGCCGGCGGCTCGATGGTGGAGAGGTCGATGGTCAGGCCGGGTACTTCGAAGCGCTCGCCCTTGAAGGCATCGAGAATCTTCTCGACGCTGCCGACCCACTGGCCGGCCTCGTCCAGGTCGACGCCCTTGTCGCCCAGCGGCAGGCTGAACAGCGCGCCGTTGAACAGGCGCATCAGGCGCTCGACGTCCTGCTGGGAGAACTCCTCGCGCAGGCGGGCGTAGCTGTTGTTGTCGGCGTGTTCGAGCTGCTGGCGAACGCCTTTCACGCGCTTCTCCAGGTCACGCATGCGTTCTTCCAGGTCCTCGCTGGAGAACTGCCGGGAGTGCGCCAGGGCGCCGGCCAGTTCGTCGTGGGCGTCCTTGGCGGCGAGCAGTTGCTGCTCAAGCACCTTGACGTCCTCGACCAGCGCGAAGCGGTTCTTCAACACGGCCAGTTCGCCCATCCAGCGCTGGATTTCGCTGATCTCGCGCTCCAGGCGCATCAGCTCGGCGGTGCTGCCGCGCTGCTCGTTCTGCAGGCCGTCCTGCTCGCGGCGGTAGTGCTCGGCCTGGATGACCAGCTCTTCCTTGCGCGCGCCGGAATAGTCTTCCCAGGTGCCCAGCAGGTTATCCAGCAGCGGCGAGAGGCGGTGCATCTTGCCGCGCAGCAGTTCGCGCTGCTGCACGCCATTGGCCAGGGCTTCGACCAGTGGGCCGGCGGCGACCAGGGCCTGGTAATCACCCTCCATGCGACGCACGTCGCGGAAGGCTTCCTCGCAGGCGGCGATGTAGTCGACGCTGCCCGAGCGCAGGCTGTGTTCGAAGGCATCGAGGAACAGCTGCTTGAGCTTGGCAGCGGTGATCTCGCGCATGTGCAGCAGGTTGATGAACAGCGAGCGGAAGGTCTTCAGGCTTTGTTCGCTGGTGGAGCGCAGCGGGATCAGGGTCAGGTCCAGCGGGATCGAGGTGTGGCCGCCAACCAGCAGGCGACGCAGCTCGTCGGGCTTGAGCTCGTAGGACTTGATGCCTTCGCGCTCCAGGTTCGCGTACAGCTCGCGCAGGCGCAGGCAGGTGCCGTTCTTCTGGTAGTGCTCCAGGTCCAGTTCGCCCTGGTAGGCGAAGAACTGGTGGCCGAAGCCGCCACCCGGACCGCGGCCGCCGACGCCGATAACATGGCGGCCGTTGGGCAGGTCCAGCTCGACCAGGATGTAGCTGGTATCGGTGGCGAAGTAGAACTTGCGCGAGGCTTCCAGGCTGTACTTGCCGAAGCTCATGTCGGACATGCGCGCGAGGATCGGGAACTGCAGCGCGTTGATCGACGCCGACTTGCCGAGGTTGTTCGCGCCGTATACCGACAGCGGCTGTTCCAGCGGGAAGATACCGAGGCTGTAGCCGGCGGTATTGAGCAGGGCGAAGCGGCGGATGCCGTAGCGTTCCTGGGTCATGCCTGGGCCTCCTGTTCTTCGGCGATGGCGCGGGCGAGGGCGTCTTCTTCGCTCTCTTCTTCGGCAATTTCAGCTTGCGCAGGGGCGGCTGGCTCGTCGATGACCACGATGGCGTCTTCGCTTTCGGCGGCTGGCTCGTCCGCATAGGACTCGAGGATCACCACCGGCTCGTCGTCTTCTTCCATCAGCACCGGTGCGCTGAACTGCATTTCGCCGGCGTGCAGGTTGGCGGCCAGGTCGCGGTCCTGCTGGACCGACAGGCAGACGTCGAGGAAGCGGTGGATCGGCGGCAGGAAGCGGTACACGCCGTTATCCTCGGCGGCGAAGCCGAGCTGGGTGAGGCGGCGCATGACCTTCTCTTCCAGTTCTTCCTGGGTGGTCACTTCGGCCTGCAGGAACAGGTCGCGATACTTCTCCAGCAGCGGCGGCAGCTCGTCGCGGCCGATGCTGCCGCCGTCGAGGACGGCCAGCGGGTCGCGGCCCTGGTCGGCGAGGTGCTCGACGAGGATGAAGGTGAACAGCGCCAGGCGCTGGGCGGTCTTGTTCACCTGCGCGCCGACCTGCTCGGGGACGAAGTAGTAGAAGCCGCGGGTATCGCAGACCAGTTCGTAGCCCAGGCTGCGGAACAGCGCGCGGTAGGCGTCCTGCTGGTTGGACAGTTGGCTGTACAGCTCGGGGTCGCGGCGGCTGACGTGGAAGCCCTTGAACAGCTCGCGGAATATCGGCGCGAGCTGGGTCATTTCGGTGAGATTAATCTGCATGCGATTCGCTCTTGCTGTCCTTGCCAGCGGTCGAGCCGGCGATCAGGGCGAAGGAGCACAGGCTGACGCTGTGCTGGAGAGTGTCGTATTGGCGACGATCGAGACGGTCGCGCTGGAAGCGGGCATCGCGCGACAGGCGCGAGAACCAGTAGAGCAACTCGTCGGTGGCACCTTCGGGCTCCTGTTCCAGCAGCCACTGCATGAGGTCCGGCAGCGGCAGCGCGGCCTGGCAGCGGTCGAGCATTTCCCGGGCGGTGCGCGGCGAGCGCTGCGGGCCATCGCTCTTGCGATTGCCGCTGGCCTTGGGGAAGTGCGCAGGCTTGGGCTGGAAGCTGGCGAGGGCGAAGACGTAGCTTTCGACCTGGGAAGCGGTGCCGAGGAAGTTGCTCTGCGGCCGGGTGAACATCGGCAGTGCGGCCTGCGGCACGGCGTCGATGCCCTTGCGGCGGATGACCGATAGCGCCAGAGCAGCGCCGCGGGTGATTGCGTTGTGCCGGCGCGCTTCCTCGCGCAGCGGCAGCAGCAGCTCGCGGGCGCGGCGCAGGGTGAGCTGGGCGGTGGTCTGCATTTCCAGGATGCGCGCGTGGGTGCGCAGCAACTGGTCGTCGTCCACCAACTGGCCGAGGCGTGCCTGTTCGCTGAGCAGGCGTAGCAGCACCTTTTCCACGCGATGCACGCCCTGCTCGAAGGCGCCGTCGGCGGAGACCAGTTGGATCATCGGCTCGACGTACTCGTCCCAGGTCGCCAGGACTTCCGCGTAGCGCTGGCGCAGCGGAATCTGCCGGTCCTGGGTCTTGGCGCGCTCTGCGACGGCGACCAGCGCCTGTTCGTCGTTGGCCAGCTTCTTCAGAACGTCGCGCACGCGCATGTCGAGCAGGCGCAGCTGACGGGCCAGGTCGTTGCCGTCGCGCGCCTCGAAAGCTTCGCGGATGTAGCCGGCGAGGCGTTCCAGGTGGCGCAGGTAGGCTTCGATCTCCAGGCACAGGCCCAGGCGGTGCTCCTGGCGCAGGTAGGCGAGGAAGTCGTGGATCTGCGCGTTCAGCTCGAAACGGTTGGGGCTCTTGGCCACCGGGACGAGGATGTCCAGGCGCACCCACTGGTCTAGCAGGGCGGTGATGTCCACCGGGGTGCTGTCGGGCAGCTGGCTGGTGAGCTGGATGCGCAGCTCCACCAGGCTCAGGGTGCCGGCGTCGAAGCGCTCGCACAGCGGTTCGAGCAGCACCCAGTGTTCGGCGAGGGCGCGTAGTACGCGTCGTGGGTCGATCATCGGCTTGGTTCGGGCCTGGAATGACAAAGGGGGCGATTGTACTGCAAAGGTCCCCCCCTGGCCGACAGGGTGACGAAACGCGTCAGATTGCGACCGGGCTACTCTGGCGATGTGATACGCGTCACGGAAAAACAGGGCTAACCCGCTGAATTTCCTGGCAAGTTTTTTGCCATAGCTTTTGGCAGAAGCAGAGCTCATTAACAGAGCTTGATACCAGAGCCGTGATTTCGACAGGCTGATCGACCCATGACCTACGACGCCGCACTTGCCAAAGCCCGCTGGGCCGAACTGGAACGCCAGAACGACCTGGACTGGGACCTGGATGCGATCACCGACCGCAACGAGGCCATCGCCTTCCTGCAGCGTTTCGAAAACCGCCTGTGCATCTATTCGTCGTACGTCGAGAAGCTCTACAGCAACTACAGCTTCGTGATCCCCGAGAGCCAGGAGGGTGGCATCACCATCCTCCCGGACGAGCAGGCCTGGTTCGACACCTTCCACGAAATTCCCGCCGAGGCGGTGGAGCCCACCGGCATCCACATCCTGCCCGGCGAGACCATGGGCTATAGCGGCCTGTACCTGAAGATTCCCGGCGAGCACCGGCTGGTGGCGTCGCGGGAGCTGCCGTTCCAGGATGGCCTGAAACTGCTGATCAACCGTTACCGTATGCGCGGGGACATCTTCCTCCCCGTGCTGGTGAAGGGTGACCTGCGCGAGTACGAAGCGCGCATGCCCTCGCTGCATCTACACCGGCTGAACACCGCCAAGCTGCAGGCGCACTCGCGGCTGAACCTGGACAGCATCAAGGGCGCCATCGCCGAGCACCTGATCGGCCTGTTCCGCCAGCGCTGAGCCCGTTCGCGCCGCGCGTTGTCACCCAGGTGTGACGATGGGTAACAACCGCCGCCGGCGTTTCCCTTCCTCGTCTATCGTTCCAGACGTTTTACTCGACTATGGGTCGGCCCTTAGTGGCCGGTGAATTCCTATAGTGGCATCACGGCGCCGAGTCTCGACTGCGTTTTCCAATGCTTTGCAAGCGAGCCGATACGCCCGACGAATAACAACAGGAACTCCTACGAAGGGGTTCGGGAAAGGAGAGTGCCATGCGTCTGTCCTCCGGTCCGCTCATGCGTGCCCTTGCCTTGCTCTGCGGTGGCCTGCTGGCCTGTTCCGCCCAGGCACGCATGCAATCGCTGGATGATGAAGAACTCTCGGCGATCTCCGGCCAGGGCGCGATGCTCACGGTCGACGCGTCCACCTACCAGAACTACCAGTACACCCGCCTGAGCTTCGGTGCCGACATCAACCTGCTGACCAACGTCGACCAGCTCAGCCTCGGCAACTATTCGCGTACCGGCGCCAACACCGTCTCCAACCAGCCGGCGGACATCCTGATCAACAACTTCGCCCTCGGCCGGGTGGACAACGCCAACAGCGCCGACGCCAAGGTGGTGCCGTTCCAGATCCAGGACCCCTACGTCGAGTTCGCCTTCCAGACCAACAACGGCGTGCGCCAACTGGTCGGCGCGCGGATCGGCTTCGGCAAGGCGCAGGGCGACCTGTCTGGCGACATCCTCTCGCTCACCGGCAACCTGCAGGGGCAGATCTACGGCCCGGCCTCCATCGCCTACGACTACTACACCCGCAACGGCTGCCCGAACCTGATCAACTGCCTGGCGCTGGCCGTGGCCGGCGATACCCCGGTGTATGCCGACGTGGTTCTGCTCAAGTCCGGCACCGGCGAGGCCACCGTCAACGGCCAGCAGATCAACCGTGCCACGCAGATCGGTATCGCCAAGGGCGACTCGCTGCACTCGGACGCCGGCGGCCTGATCGCCGCGCTGATCCCGACCTTGTCGACCACCAATAACTGCCAGGCGCTGGGCCTGACCACCTGCTTCGACCTGACCAACTACAAGACCATCTACATCGGCAAGCCGGGCTCCACCGACATCAATACCGGCGCCCAGGGCATCTTCTTCTCCCTGCAGAACCAGAACGTGCCCTGGCAGGACCTGGCCAACGCCGGCAAGTTCGTCGACACCCAGTCCGGCGCCTTCGCCAACTTCCCCAAGGTGGGCACCGGCGCGGACTCGGTCTACCCGATCCTGATCAACCTCTACGACGCCCTGCGCGGCCTGCCCCGGCAGTCCACCTGCATGGGCGCGCAAGCGTCGGGCTGCTGACATGAGGAGCGCTGACATGAGCTGGAAGAGTGCGCTGCTCGTCTGCCTGGCCGGCTGCCTGGTCAGCCTGCCGGCCCTGGGCATGAAGGCGCTGGACGATGACCAGCTGGAAGAGGTCAGCGGCGCCGGCCTGGGCTTCTTCATCGATGGCTTCAGCTACGACCAGGCCACGGCCACCTCGAAGATCACCGGGGTGAAGAACAGCGCCAACCAGGACGTCCAGGTGGACATTACCGGCGCCTACATCAAGGGCGCCGGCAGCCAGCGCGGCACCCTCGACACCAAGGCCTACATGGGCACGCCGATGCACCCCTTCACCCTTGGCCCGGTGAAGTACAAGGCGGGGCTGAACATCCCGGCCAACCAGGAAGCGCTGCAGCTGATGACGCCGACCTGGACCGACCCGATCAACGACACCCACAAGTTCGGCCTCTGGTCCTACTACCAGGGCTGCCTGTATGGCGACGCCGGCTGCACCAACCCGGCCCAGGCCACCAACAAGATCAATGCCGAGCTGAGCGCGCTGAATACCCAGCGCAACTCGCTGCTGACCACCTATTCGAACAACATGGTCTCGCTCAAGACCGGCATCGACGCCGACATGGTCGTGGTCAACCAGCGCGAAGCCCAGGTCGATACCGCCCAGGCCACGCAGAAGACCAACTACAACAGCATGAATACCCGCTACAACTCGGCGCCCAGCCAGGTCTGCGGGCTCTGGTGCGTGGACCGGCCATCGCTGGGGACCAAGTACGATTGCGGCATCCTCGCCGCGTGTAACAACAATACGGCGGTGAAGAACTACAACGCCTCGGTGGACACCTACAACAGCAGCACCACCGACCTCACCACCGCGCAGCAGAACCTCAGCGCCGCCTGGAGCGTCAGCCGCAACGGCATCACCCTCAGCCAGCGTGCCAGCGACTACGACAAGTTCGTCCAGCTCTGCGGCTCGCAGGGCGGCAGCGCCACCACTTGCGTCAGCGGCACCATCGCCCGCACCGAGAAGAACGTCTCCACCGTGCAAGTGGTGGCCGGCGCCATGCAGAACTCCTCTGGCACGCGCATCCAGGGCCTGGACATTGGCCTGGCGACCAAATTCACCCTGCCCAGCGTCGCTTACAACAGCAACGGCACCGCTGGCGCCACTACCACGCGCACCGACTTCTTCTCCATCGCCCTGGAGAACTTCACCCTCAACGGCTCCTACCTCAACCTGTGGGGCGACGCTGCCGGGCTGAAGGCCTCCATGAGCCTGCAGATGTACGCCGACAAGCTGGTCATCGCCGGCTGCGACAACTGCGCCGACAGCAACAAGGCGGTGGCCAAGAACGTCTACTTCGACCTCAACCTGGGCGACGCCAACTACCAGCCGGCGACGCTCTCGGTGGCCAGCAACGGCGACCTGATGCTCAGCGCGCCGGGCGTCACCTGGGCCAACCACGAGGCCTTCTACCAGAACGTGCAGAAGAGCAATATCAGCATCGGCAACCTGAACATCAGTGGCACCGACCTCGGTTCCCAGGCCATTCGCGGCCTGCGCATCGACTACCTGAACGTGCGCACCGTCAACCTGCCGCGCTGACCGCATGAGGAGCCTCGCCGTGAAAATCGCACGCCTTCCGCGCCGCCTCCTGGCACCCTTGCTGCTCCTGGCCGCCGCCACCGCCCATGGCGAGCTGCGCGACCTGGACGACGCCGAAATGGCCGACGTCAGCGGCCAGGACGGCGTCAGCCTGAGCGTCAACTTCAACCTCGCCGCCAACACCGCCGATACCCGCTGCAGCGGCGGCTGCGGGGCGCGCCTGGCGATCCAGCCGCTCAACAGCACCGGCTACATCGTGCTGGACAACATCAAGGGCACCTTCAGTTTCGACGGCATGTCCATCGACATGGTGACCATCAACAACGGCTTCAACGGCGACGGCGCGCTGTTCAACCGCCAGGCCATGAAGATCGGCCTGACCAACGCCAGTGCCAGCAACCTGCAGTTCACCCTGGGCGGCTCCAACCAGGGCAAGGTCTCCGGCAGCGGCCTGCAGCAGACCAACCTGCTCACCTACCAGGCCACCGGCGCGGTCAAGCTCACCGGCAACGTCTACGTCTTCGGCACTCCGTAAGCGAAACGGCGGGCCTTCCGCCCGCCGGCCTTTCCCCCCGGCGCGTTTCACGCGACAATCCCGCCTCGTCGTGTCGGCCTGCCCGTGCAGGCACCACCCACAGGTAAACGCCCCTTGATCGAAGAAGCCCGTCGCCGCGCCTACCTCGGCGCCATGCAGGTCGCCAGTTGGCTGCCGCGCGTGGTGCTGCCGTTCGCCGCACCGTCGCGCCCGGAACTGCTGGAGCCGCCGGCCCCCGTCGTGGTCGAGAACAGCGCGCCGGCAGCCCGCACTGAAGCTCCGCGCGAAGCGGCTCCTGCAGCTGTCGCGGCCATACCGATGCCGACGGGCGAGCCCGGCTCGATCGCCGCGCGGCTGATGCCCAAACCGGCCGCTGCGGCCAAGCCCGCCGTCGCCCCGGTGGTGGAAGAGCCGGAAGCCGAGCCGGTGGTTCGCGCCCCGGTCGCACCGCCGCCGCGCTTCGCCCTGCAACTGCTGCGCGCTGGCGAATGCACGCTGCTGGTGGAATTGCCCACCGGCGAGCCGCTGGCCAGCCGCGACCCGGCCTACCTGCTGCTGAAAGACCTGCTGCGCGCCGCCGGCCTGCCGGACAGCCCGCAGATCCTCGGTGAGCCCGTGCGCTGGCCACTGCTGGCGCGGGGCAACATGGACCAGGGCCCGCAGGCCGCGCTGGAGTTCGTCCAGGGCTTCGTCGCTGCGCGCCTGGAAGGCAGCGAGCGGAGTGCCTGCCTGTGGCTGGTCGGCATGCCCGCCGTGCGTTACGCCGGCGAGGGCGACGAAGAGTCCCTGCTGCGCGAGCTGCAGGTCGAAGGCCTCGGCGTCGCCTGGGCCTTGCCGGGCCTGGAACGCCTGGCCGAAGAACCTACCTTGAAAGCCGACCTCTGGCGCGCCATGCGCCGCGTGCGGCAACGCTGGATGAGTCAGAACCCCGCATGAGCGATGCCGTTACCTTCCGCCTGATGACCGAGGCGGACCTCGATGCCGTACTCAAGATCGAATACGCCGCCTTCAGCCACCCCTGGACCCGCGGCACCTTCACCGACGGCCTGAAGAGCTACGAATGCTGGGTGATGTTCGAAGGCTCGCAGCAGGTCGGCCACGGCGTGATCCAGCTGATCCTCGATGAAGCGCACCTGCTCAACATCACCGTCAAGCCGGAAAGCCAGGGCCGCGGCCTCGGGCTGGCGCTGCTGGAGCACCTGATGAAGCGCGCCCACGAGAAGGGCGGGGTGGAATGCTTCCTCGAAGTCCGCGCCTCCAACGGCCCGGCTTATCGTCTCTACGAACGCTACGGTTTCAACGAAATCGGCCGCCGCCGCGACTACTACCCGGCCGTGGGCGGCCGTGAAGACGCACTGGTGATGGCCTGTACGCTGGTTGATTGATCCGTCTGCACTGACAGATCAGCACGGGGGCCAGGGCTCCCGCAGGAGCCGCTATCTTCCCCCGGAAGATTCCGTGTTTGCGCATTCCCCCTCACCCCAGCCCTCTCCCTCAGGGAGAGGGGGCAGATCGTACCGGCTGACGCTGTGGTTCCATCCTGCACCATAAGGTCCCCTCTCCCTCTGGGAGAGGGTTAGGGTGATGGCCGATCCGAGCACAGGGCTATCGGGTAGGAGCGGACCTTGTCCGCGAAGTCCTGAAACCCTGCCACGCGCTTGATAGATTTCGCGGATAAGATCCGCTCCTACCGCCCAACGCTGGCGGCCTTTCACCCAGGCCAGATCGCAGGCTCGGCTATGTGCTCTTCGTAGGAGCGAGCTTGCTCGCGAACCCGCCCCACTCAGCACCCACCGCCCGCTCCGCCCGCCCCACAGCGGGACCTCCCAAGCTAGAGCCTCCGCCCGTCAATCCCCGGCAAAAGCTGCGAAATTTCCTGCCAATCGGGTTTTTCCGAGGGCGATTCCTGGCTTACGCTTAAGGCCAATAACAACAAGAATATAAGGTCGCAAACATGAATCGCAGCGATGTGATCGTGGTGGGCGCCGGTATATCGGGGCTGACCGCGGCCTGGCGTCTGGCGCAGGCCGGGCAACGGGTGAAAGTGATCGAGGCCAACAAGCGCGTCGGCGGACGCACCCTCAACCATCGTTTCGCCAGCGGCGAAGTGGTCGAGGTGGGCGGCCAGTGGGTCGGCCCGACCCAGGACCGCATCCTCTCCCTGCTGACCGAGCTGGGCCTGGCCACCTACCCGCAATGGAACCAGGGCGACAACCTCACCCTCTTCGGCGGCCGCCTGAGGCCGTATCGCGGCACCATCCCGAAATTTCCGCCCCACGTCCTGCTCGACGTCCTGCAGGCCCACGTCCGCCTGGACCGCATGGCGCGGGAAATCCCCCTCAGCGACCCCAGCCTGCACCCCAAGGCCCCGCAGTGGGACAGCCTCACCTTCGCCGAATGGCTGCGGCGCAACGTGCGCACCTCCACCGGGCGCAAGGTCTTCGAGCTGATGAGTGGCGCGGTGTTCGCCGCCAGCCCCCATGACCTCTCATTCCTCCACGTGCTGTTCTACATCCACGCCGGCACCAACCTCGACACCCTGCTCGGCGTCGAAGGCGGCGCCCAGCAGGAACGCATCCTCGGCGGCTCCCAGCGGATCAGCGAAACCCTGGCCGAGCGCATCGGCGACGTCCACACCGGCGAGCCGGTACGCGCCGTGCGCCAGGACGGCAGCCGCGTCGAACTGGTAACCGACCGCGGCACCCACCAGGCCAGCCACGTCATCTTCGCCATCCCGCCCACCCAGTTGCTGCGCATCACCCAGGAGCCGCTGCTGCCCAGCTGGCGCGACCAACTGCTGCAACGCCTGCCGCAGGGCGCGGTGATCAAGTGCATGGCGCTCTACGACAAACCCTTCTGGCGCGACAAGGGCCTCTCCGGCCAGGCCACCAGCGAGACCGGCCCGGTGCGCCTGACCTTCGACAACAGCGTGCCCGACTCCGGGCGCGGCGTGCTGCTGGGTTTCATCGAAGGCGACGAGGCGCGCCAGTGGAATGCCCGGCCCGCCGGCGACCGCCGTGGCCAGGTGCTCGACTGCTTCGCCCGCTACTTCGGCGAGCAGGCGCTGCAACCGGTGGACTACGTGGACAAATCCTGGGCCGAGGAACCCTTCGCCCGCGGCTGCTATGCCGCCCTGTTCCCGCCGGGCCTGTGGAGCAGCGGCGCGGCGCGCCTGCGCGAACCCTACGGGCGCTTGCACTTCGCCGGCACCGAAACGGCGACGCGCTGGATGGGCTATTTCGATGGGGCCGTCGAGGCCGGGGAGCGCGCTGCACGGGAAGTGCTCGGCGCGCGGGAAGATCACGGAGAGGAAGACTATGTGCGACACCTTGGTTTTGCGTAGCGGCGGAGCCACCTGGTTTGCCAAGAACAGCGACCGCGAGCCCGCCGAAGCGCAACGCCTGATCCGCCTGGCCGCCGTGCACGGCGACAGCGCGGCCACGGTGCGCACCACCTACCTGAGCATCCCGCAGAGCGCCAATCGCCATGCCGTCATCCTCAGCCAGCCAGCTTGGCTGTGGGGCGCCGAGATGGGCGTCAACGAGTGCGGCGTAGCCATCGGCAACGAAGCCGTGTTCACCCGCCTGACCCAGCGCGACGGCGAAGCCCTGCTCGGCATGGACCTGCTGCGCCTTGGCCTGGAGCGCGGTGGCAGCGCCCGCGAGGCCCTGGCGGTGATCACCGAACTGCTGGAACGCCACGGCCAGGGCGGCCCGGCCGGCTACCGCAACAAGCGCCTGCGCTACGACAACAGCTTCCTCATCGCCGACCGCGACGAAGCCTGGGTACTGGAAACCGCCGGGCGCCTGTGGGCGGCGAAGAAGGTCGAGCGCTGGGCCATCTCCAACGCCCTGACCCTCGGCCACGACTACGACCTGTGCAGCGCCAACCTGGAAACCCAGGCGCGCCGCTTCGGCTGCTGGAACGGCCGCGGCGACTTCCACTTCGCCCGCGCCTTCGACGGCCGTGTGCTGCCCTGGATAGCCGGTGCCCACCAGCGCCGCCAGCTCAACGAAGACTTCCTCGCCCACTGCCCGGCCCAGGTCGACTGGCTGGCGCTGGTGGTTGCGCTGCGCAGCCATGGCCACCGCGGGCACCATTTCAACCTGCACGACAACCGACAGGTCTGCCTGCACGCCGGCAGCTTCTGGCGTCCCTCGCAGACCACCGCCAGCCTCATCGCCCGGCTCGACGGCGACTCCCCGCGCCTGGCCGCCACCGGCACCTCTGCGCCGTGCCTGTCGATGTTCCAGCCGCTGGGCTTCGAGGAGCGCGCCGGGGAAGGGCTGCTCAGCCGCGAGACCGACGCCGTGGAAGACTGCCTCTGGTGGCGCTTCGAGACCGTGCACCAGCGCGCCCTGGCCGATCCCGGCTTCGCCGACGCCCTGCGTGCTGGCCATGGCTGGCTGGAAACCGAGTTGCTCGCAGCCCTTGATCGGCGCACGCTGGATTGGCCGCGCCTCGCCGCCGAAGGCCAGGCCTGGCACGACGCCTGGCACCAGCTGGCGCTGCAGCAGGCGCCGCGCCCGCCGCGCTGGTGGCGGCTCAACGCCGTGCGCTGATCCAGCTTGTCAGCCACGCCCGCGCTGCGTAAGGTGCCGCCAGCCAAATGATGAGGAGCCGGACATGAGCGATCTGCAGGAACTGTTCGACAACAACGCCCGCTGGGCCGAAGCCATCAAGCAGGAAGACCCTGACTTCTTCGCCAAGCTGGCCCGCCAGCAGACCCCCGAATACCTGTGGATCGGCTGCTCCGATGCACGCGTGCCGTCCAACCAGATTGTCGGCCTGCTGCCCGGCGATCTGTTCGTCCACCGCAACGTCGCCAACGTTGTACTGCACACCGACCTCAACTGCCTGTCGGTCATCCAGTTCGCCGTCGACGTGCTCAAGGTCAAGCACATCCTGGTCACCGGCCACTACGGCTGCGGCGGCGTGCGCGCCGCGCTGCACCACACCCAGCTCGGCCTGATCGACGGCTGGCTGCGCACCATCCGCGACCTCGCCTACGAATACCGCGACCACCTCGCCCAGTTCGAAAAGGAAGAAGAGCGCGTCGACCGCCTCTGCGAGCTCAACGTCATCCAGCAGGTGGCCAACGTCAGCCACACCAGCATCGTCCAGAACGCCTGGCACCGCGGCCAGAAGATCTCCGTGCACGGCTGCATCTACGGCATCAAGGACGGCATCTGGAAGGACCTCAACGTCACCGTCAGCGGCCTCGACCAGCTCCCGCCACAATATCGCCTGCGTCCGCTCGGCCAGGTGTGAACCGACGCCTGTGCGTCATCCCCGGTGACGGCATCGGCCGCGAGGTCGTGCCCGTCGCCGTGGAAGTGCTGCAACACCTGCTGCCCGACCTGCAGGTCGAAGAAGCCGAAGCCGGCTGGGACTGCTTCCAGCTGCGCGGCACCTCCGTCCCTGACGCTACCTACGAGCGCCTGCGCGCCTGCGGCGCCGGGTTGTTCGGCGCGGTGTCCTCGCCCAGCCACAAGGTCGAGGGCTACCGCAGCGCCATCCTCAGCCTGCGCCAGACGCTGGCGCTGAACCTCAACCTGCGCCCCGTGCGCTCGCGTCCGCTGGTCTCGCCGCGCGCCGGCATCGACCTGCTGGTCCTGCGGGAAAACAGCGAAGGCCTCTACAGCGGCCGCGAGCACTGGCAAGCCGAAGGCGTCGCCATCGCCGAACGGGTCATCAGCCGCACCGCCTGCGAACGCCTCGCCGCTGGCGCCGCCGAGCTCGCCCGCCTGCGCCAGGCGCGGCGCATCACCCTGGTGCACAAGGCCAACGTCTTGCCGCTCACCTGCGGCCTGTTCCGCGACACCTGCCGCGACCTTCTGGCCGAAGACGGCTGGAGTGACGTGCTCGACGAGCGCCTGGTCGACGTCGCCGCCCTGCAACTGGTCGAACGCCCGGAAGCCTTTGACCTGATCGTCACCACCAACCTCTTCGGCGACATCCTCTCCGACCTCGCCAGCCACTGGGGCGGCGGCCTGGGCCTGGCGCCCTCGCTCAACCTCGGCGCCAACATTGCCTTGGCCGAACCCGTCCACGGCAGCGCCCCCGACATCGCCGGTAGCGGTCGCGCCAACCCTCTCGCTGCCATCCTCAGCGCCGGCATGCTGCTGCGGCATTACTGGCAACTGCCGGAACTGGCGGAGCGGATCGATGCGGCGGTGGATGGATTCCTGCGGGAGGAGGGGAGAGTGGATTTCGGGGGAGAGACGACGCGGGTGATTGGGCGGGGAGTGGTGGAGCGGTTGCGCTAAGCATCGCGTCGTTGAGCCAATTCGTCGGTGTGCTAGCGTTCTTCATTTCTACCAGGCATCGCTGAGCTCGTATGAAGCTGCTGATACTCGTTCTGGCACTCTTCGGCCCGCCAATACTCCTGTTTTCGCAGGCTTTACGTTTTTCCTGGCCGGTGCGCTACCGCTTGCCGTCATACCGGCAGCTTATACGGGCATCGGCTGGCAACTGGGCTCCTGGGGATACACCTATGCCAACTGCCAGGGCGGAGCCAAGAACCTGCATGACTGCCTGGCCGGTGGCGCGGATGTTACTGCCTGGGTAGGTCACGGCCTGTTCCTGATGATCCCCTTCCTGTTCTTCGGTGCGCCGCTATCGCTGTGGTTCCTGATCGACACTGCCGCCAAGCACGTAGGTCGATCCCGCTCGGCGTGTTGATGCCGCCGGAGATACCAGCGAACTAAGCTCAAGGCACCACTCTCTCCAAGGTGCTCGGCATGTGCGGACGCTACGTCAGCCCCGAAGAGGCCGCCATCGAGCGCTACTGGCACATCGGCGCGCGTACCCCGCCGCGTTGGCTGGAAGCCTGCTACAACGTCGCCCCGACCATGACGGTGCCCATCCTGCGCCACGACGAAAACGGCCAGCTGGAACTGCTGCCCGCCCGCTGGGGCCTGATCCCCACCTGGTGGAAAAACACCACCCCGCCACGCTTCTCCTTCAACGCCCGCAGCGAAGAAGCCGCCGCCAAGCCTCTCTGGCGCCAGGCCCTGCGCAGCACCCGCTGCCTCATGCCCGCCTTGGGCTGGTACGAGTGGAACGAGCAAGAATTCCTGCGTAACCCCGCCGGGCGCCAGGTTCACCAACCTTATTTCATCCACAGCCCAACCGATCCCATCATCGCCATCGCCGGCCTTTGTTCCCTGTGGATAAAACCCAACGGCGAGCCGCTCCTCTCCTGTGCGCTGCTCACCCGCGCTGCCGCCTCCAGCATCGAACATATCCATCACCGCATGCCCGTAGTGCTGGCGCCGGAGAACTTCGAGGAGTGGTTATCCGCGGCTACGCACAGCGAAGCACTGGGCGACCTGGTTCACCATGCACGGGAGGACTTTGCAGGGCACCGAGTGTCGTTGCGGGTGAATGACGCGAGGAATGATTCGGCGGAGCTGATCGAGGAGGCAGAGTAAGGCGATAGAGGCGCTTTTTCGCAGGCAAAAGAAAAGGGGTTTAGCTTTCGCTAAACCCCTTTCGAGATATGGTGGCTACACCGGGACTTGAACCTGGGACATCAGCATTATGAATGCTGCGCTCTAACCGACTGAGCTATGTAGCCGAGTGGCGCGCATTTTCCGCAGATCGAGGGGGGGTGTCAACCCCTTTTCTTGAATATTGTTCTGATCTATCAATCGTTTAGCCAGCCGCGGGGGATTTTCGCGATGAGCGGCGGGGCAGGGCGGCCATGAAAAAAGCCCCGGCGGGTGGCCGGGGCTTTTTCGGGTCTGGCGGGGGCTTAGACGTTGAAGCGGAAGTGCATCACGTCGCCGTCCTTGACGATGTATTCCTTGCCTTCCAGGCGCCATTTGCCGGCTTCTTTTGCGCCCTGTTCGCCCTTGAACTGGATGAAGTCGTCGTAGGCGACGACTTCGGCGCGGATGAAGCCTTTCTCGAAGTCGGTGTGGATCACCGCGGCGGCCTGCGGGGCGGTGGCGCCGACGCGGACGGTCCAGGCGCGGACTTCCTTCACACCGGCGGTGAAGTAGGTCTGCAGGTGCAGCAGCTCGTAGCCGGCGCGGATCACGCGGTTCAGGCCGGGCTCTTCGAGGCCGAGGGATTCGAGGAACATGTCCTTCTCTTCGCCATCGTCGAGTTCGGCGATCTCGGCTTCGATCTTGTTGCATACCGGTACGACCATGGCGCCTTCTTCTTCGGCGATGGCGCGGACGACATCCAGGTGCGGGTTGTTTTCGAAGCCGTCTTCGGCAACGTTGGCGATGTACATGACCGGCTTGCTGGTGAGCAGGTGGAAGCTGCGCACGAGGCGCTTCTCGTCATCGCCCATGTTCTTCATCAGCGAGCGGGCGGGTTTGCCTTCGCTGAAGTGGGGGATGAGCTTTTCCAGCAGGGCTTTCTGTACCAGGGCGTCCTTGTCGCCGCCCTTGGCGTTGCGCGCGACCTTCTGCAGTTGCTTCTCGCAGCTGTCGAGGTCGGCGAAGATCAGTTCGAGGTCGATGATCTCGATGTCGCGCTTGGGGTCGACGCTGTTGGAAACGTGGATGACGTTCTCGTCTTCGAAGCAGCGCACGACGTGGGCGATGGCGTCGGTCTCGCGGATGTTGGCGAGGAATTTGTTGCCCAGGCCTTCACCCTTGGACGCGCCCGCTACCAGGCCGGCGATGTCGACGAATTCCATGGTGGTCGGGATCACGCGCTCGGGCTTGACGATCTCGGCCAGCGCATCGAGGCGGGCGTCGGGCATCGGTACGATGCCGCTGTTCGGCTCGATGGTGCAGAAGGGGAAGTTTTCCGCCGCGATGCCGGATTTGGTCAGGGCGTTGAACAGGGTGGACTTGCCGACGTTGGGCAGGCCGACGATGCCGCAATTGAATCCCATGCTAGGTCCCTCGCGCCAGGTGGCGGAAATAGAGGTGTGATCAGGCCTTCTGGCTGTGCAGCTTCTGCATCGCGCGGGTCCAATCCCCGTCGAGCATTTCCGGCAGCACGCCGAGGGCGGAGTCGATGCTGGTGTCGAGCAGTTCCTGCTCGGAGCGCGGGGCGCGGCCGAGGACGAAGCCGGAGACCAGGCTGCTGTGCCCCGGATGGCCGATGCCAAGCCGCAGGCGATGGAAACCGTTCTGGTTGCCGAGCTGGGCGATGATGTCGCGCAGCCCGTTGTGCCCGCCGTGTCCGCCGCCCTTCTTGAGCTTGGCGACGCCGGGAGGCATGTCGAGTTCGTCGTGGGCCACCAGGATGGCTTCGACCGGAATGCGGAAGAATCCGGCGAGCGCCGCCACGGCCTGGCCGCTGCGGTTCATGTAGGTGGTGGGGATGAGCAGACGAACGTCGCGGCCCTTGTGGCTGAACTTGCCGACCAGGCCGAAGTACTTCTTGTCCAGCGACAGGTTCGCGCGTTGCGCGTCCGCCAGTCGCTCAACGAAAAGGGCCCCCGCGTTATGCCGGGTCTGGTCGTATTCGGGGCCTGGATTTCCCAGGCCAACGATCAGTTGTACGGCAGTCACGACGGGGGCCCCTTCCTTAAAGGCAATGGTGCGCGCGATTACTCGGCAGCAGCTTCGCCTTCACCTTCTTCTTTCACTACGCGGGAAGCGTGGATGTTGGCGACGGCCAGGTCGTTACCGTGGGCCAGTTGCACCAGCTCTACGCCTTTCGGCAGTTTCAGGTCGGACAGGTGAACGATCTGGCCCAGGGCTACCTGAGCGAGGTCGACTTCGATGAATTCCGGCAGGTCTTTCGGCAGGCAGGAAACTTCGACTTCGGAGATCACGTGGGAGATCTCGCCGCCACCAGTCTTGACGCCAACAGCGGTGGCTTCGTTGATGAAGTGCAGCGGTACGTGGGCGGTCAGTTTCTGGCCGGCAACAACGCGCTGGAAGTCAGCGTGCATGACGAAACCCTTGGACGGGTGACGCTGCAGGGCCTTGATCAGTACGGTTTCCTTGGCGGAACCGACGTTCAGGGTGATCACGTGGCTGAAGGCAGCCTCGTTTTCCAGCAGCTTGGAAACTTCACGCAGTTCCAGGGTCAGGGATTGCGGGGCTTTCTCGCCACCGTAGACCACTGCCGGGATCAGACCTTCGTTACGACGCAGGCGGCGGCTCGCACCTTTCCCCAGGTCGGAACGCTCTTGAGCATTGAGTACAAAATCAACCATTTCACTATCTCCAGAATGACAAGATCGCCCGGACGCTTGCGACCAGCGTTCGGGCGATTTTGCTAATGCCTCGTCGAAGTGACGGGGCGCTTTACGTCAGCTCTGTCCCGCCTTAGCGGAACATGGCGCTGATCGATTCTTCATTGCTGATGCGGCGCATGGCTTCAGCGACAACCGGAGCGATGTCCAGCTGGCGGATACGGCCACAGGCTTGTGCAGCAGCGGACAGCGGGATGGTGTTGGTCACCACCAGCTCGTCCAGTACGGAATTCTCGATGTTCTCGATGGCACGACCCGACAGCACCGGGTGGGTGCAGTAGGCGATGACCTTGGCGGCGCCGTGCTCTTTCAGAGCCTTGGCGGCGTGGCCGAGGGTGCCGGCGGTATCGACCATGTCGTCGACCAGTACGCAGGTACGGCCTTCGACATCACCGATGATGTGCATGACTTCGGACTGGTTGGCCTTCGGACGACGCTTGTCGATGATGGCCAGGTCGACGCCCAGGGACTTGGCGACGGCGCGAGCACGCACCACACCACCGATGTCCGGGGAGACGATCATCAGGTTCTCGAAGCGCTGGTCTTCAATGTCGTCGACCAGTACGGGCGAGCCGTAGATGTTGTCGACGGGGATATCGAAGAAGCCCTGGATCTGGTCGGCGTGCAGGTCAACGGTGAGAACGCGGTTGACGCCTACGACGGTCAGCATGTCGGCAACGACTTTGGCGCTGATGGCCACGCGAGCGGAACGCGGACGGCGATCCTGGCGGGCGTAACCGAAGTAGGGGATGACTGCCGTGATACGAGTCGCCGAGGAGCGGCGGAAGGCATCGGCCATCACTACCAGTTCCATCAGGTTGTCGTTGGTCGGTGCGCAGGTCGGTTGAATCAGGAAGACGTCCTTACCACGGACGTTTTCGTTGATTTCGACACTGATTTCGCCGTCGGAGAATTTGCCGACAGAAACGTCACCGAGGGGGATGTGCAGCTGCCGTACGACACGGCGTGCCAGATCGGGGTTGGCGTTCCCCGTGAAAACCATCATTTTGGACACGCTGCGGTACCTGTGTCGGCTTGAGGGTAGGCCCGGTTGAGCCAGAAGAAAATGGCAGGGGCGGCTGGATTCGAACCAACGCATGGCAGGATCAAAACCTGCTGCCTTACCGCTTGGCGACGCCCCTGTAGCTTAAAACTTGCGGAGCAATGTGTTCGTTGACGCTGTACGTGTAACCCTGTGGGTTAATGGCAGGGGCGGCTGGATTCGAACCAACGCATGGCAGGATCAAAACCTGCTGCCTTACCGCTTGGCGACGCCCCTGTATCGTACAACCGATTACATTGCTTTCTTCTCAGACCTGATTTTGCAGCTTGCGGTGCAACATCGAGATGTTACGCCCCTGGGCTACAAAACTCGGCAGAGTGGCCGGAAGTTGGCGGCGAACTTTATCAGCATCGCCCTTGTTTGGGAAGCTCCCAAACACACAAGCTCCGGTGCCGGTCAATCTAGCCTTGGTAAATTTACCTAGCTGGATCAGTGCGTTACGTACATCCGGGTAACGCTTCTCGACGACCGGCTGGCAGTCGTTATGACCGTCCACCCCGAGAAGGCTGCGAACTTTAATGGGCGGAGTATCCCGTGTCAACTCGGGATCGGAGAAAACTTCTGCTGTGGAGACAAAGACTTGCGGTACGACGACGAGGAACCAGGGCTCGTCGAGTTGCACCGGGGTGAGCTGCTCGCCGACGCCCTCGGCAAATGCCGCGCGGCCGCGCACGAACACCGGAACGTCGGCGCCCAGTGTCAGGCCGAGGGCGGCGAGGCGGTCTTCGTCCCAGTCCAGCTGCCACAGATGATTGAGTGCGAGCAGGGTGGTCGCGGCGTCGGAGCTGCCGCCGCCAATGCCGCCGCCCATGGGCAGACGCTTGTCCAGCCAGATGTCGGCGCCCAACTGGCAGCCCGATTGTTCCTGCAGTCGGCGCGCGGCCTTGACGATCAGGTTGCTGTGGTGGGGAACGCCTTCGATCTCGGTGTTCAGGCGGATTTCGCCGTCCTGGCGCACGGCGAATTGCAGTTCGTCGCCGTGATCCAGGAACTGAAAGAGGGTCTGCAGCTCGTGGTAGCCATCGGCGCGGCGGCCGGTGATGTGCAGGAACAGGTTGAGCTTGGCCGGTGCCGGCAGGGTCAGGCGGTCGTGCATGTCACTGCGGGTCCGCTTGGCTCGACTGGCCTGCGCCCAATTGCCGCGGCTGCCAGGTCTTCACCACCAGGGTGACGTCGAGATCCTGGCCGTGCAGCTTGAGGCGTTCGGGCAGCCAGTAGCCGTCCTGCTCGCTGTAGCGGGTGTACTCCACGTCCCAGCCGTCCTGCTGCAGCTTGGCCAGGTGGCTGTCGCCATCCAGGGTCAGGCGGCTCTTGCTGTCCGGTGCGGGCAGGCCGCGAATCCACCAGAGCAGGTGGGAAACCGGCAGGCGCCAGCCCAGTTGCTGTTCCAGCAGTTCTTCGGGGGAGGTGGCCTGGTAGCGGCCCTGGCCGGCGACTTCCAGGGTCACCGCGCCTTCACGCCCGGTCAGGCGGGCGGCGCCGCGACCCAGCGGGCCGGACAGGCGAATGTCGTAGTAATCCTGGCGTTGCAGCCAGAACAGGGTGCCGCTGCCGGAATCCTTCGGTGCGCGGATGCCGACCTTGCCGTCGATCTGCCAGCCATCGAGGGTGGCGATGCGCGCCTTGTGGGCGTTCCAGGCGGTGGCGTTGCCCTGGCCTTCCAGGGCTTCGTGGGTGCCCAGGCCGGAGCAGCCGGCGAGCAGGGCCAGCGCGGCGGCGCCGATCAGGTGACGTAAACGCATAAATCAGGGGGTTCCGGTGCCGGTCAGGCGCTGCATGGTGTCGCGCAGGACGGTGCTGTCGGGCTGGTTCTTCAGGGCGTCGGCCCAGACCTTGCGGGCTTCGCTCTGCTTGCCCTGGGCCCAGAGCACTTCGCCCAGGTGCGCAGCCACTTCGTGGTCGGGGAAGCGTTCCAGTGCCTTGCGCAGGTAGGTTTCCGCTTCGCTGAGGTTGCCCAGGCGGTAATTCACCCAGCCCAGGCTGTCGAGGATCGCGGGGTCGTCCGGGTTCAGCGAATGGGCCTTCTGGATCAGGTCGCGGGCTTCGCTGTAGCGGGTGGTGCGGTCGGCCAGGGTGTAGCCCAGCGCGTTGAGCGCCATGGCGTTGTCCGGCTCGCGCTGGATGATCAGCCGCAGGTCCTGCTCCATCTGCGCCAGGTCGTTGCGCTTCTCGGCAAGCATGGAGCGGGTGTAGAGCAGATTGAGGTCGTCCGGGAACTGCTTGAGGCCCTGCTGGATGACGTTCCAGGCACGATCCACCTGGTCGCGGTTGGACAGGCCTTCGGCTTCGATCAGGTACAGCTGGATGGCGTAGTCGGGCTGGCGCTCGCGGGTTTCGGCGAGGCGGCGCGAGGCATCGTCATAGCGTTTCTGGTCGAGCAGGATCTCGGTGGCGCGCAACTGGGCCGGGAGGAAGTCGTTGCCCGGACCGACCAGGGCGTATTCCTTGAGCGCGGTTTCCGGGTCCTTCTGCTCCTCGGCCAGGCGGCCCAGGTTGAAGTGGGCGGAGTCGACGTGGCTGTCGCGCTCGACCAGTTCCTGCAGATAGACCTTGGCCTCGTCCCAGGCCTGGGCTTCGAGGCAGACCAGCGCCAGGGAGAAGCGCAGGTCATCGTCGTCGGGGAATTGCTCGACCAGCGCGGAGAACTCGGCCTTGGCGTCTTCCAGGCGGTTCTGCTCCACCAGCAGGCGGGCGTAGGCGAGGTGGACGCGCTTGTCGTCCGGGTGTTCCTTGATGCCGTTCTTCAGCAGCGGCAGCGCTTCGTCGCTGCGCTTCATGCTCTGCAGCAGGCGCGCGCGCAGCAGCAGCGGGGCGACGTCATGCTTGCTGGCGGCATTGTCCTCCAACAGGTGCAGGGCTTCCTGCGGGCGGCCGTCCTGCTGCAGCAGCAGGGCCTTGCCGAACAGCAGCTGGCCGTTGTCGGGGTACTTCTTCAGCAGGCGGTCGAAGCTCTGCAGCAGGCCGGTGCGGGTATCCGCATCGGTCTCGGCGGCAGATAGCGCGAGGAAGTCGAAGTGGGTGTCGCCCTGGCCGTTGAGGACTTTCTCCATGTACACCATGGATTCGTCGTACTGGCCGGTGCGCGCCAGCTGGATGGCGGCGGCGCGCTGGGCGTCGAGGTTGTCCGGCGCGGCCTTGGCCCAGATCAGCGAGGTGTCCAGGGCTTCCTGGTCGGCGCCCAGGTACTCGGCGATGCGGAACGCGCGCTCGGCGACGCCCGGATCACGGGTTTCCCGGGCCTGCTCCACGTAGTTGGAGAGGGCGATGTCGAAGCGATTGCGCTGGCCGGCGAGTTCCGCCACCAGCAGCGAATAGAGAGTGTCTTCGCTGAAGGAACCGTACTTCTGGTCCTTCTGCACAGCCGCGGCCTTGTCCTTCTCCGCGGAAGCACCATCGGGATTTTTCTGTGTAAGAGACTGGCAGCCGCCGAGCAGCAGCAGAGCAGTCAGCAGCGCAAGAGACTTGTTCATAGAGGAAGGACGAGGGCCTGACCTGCGAAATGAGACCATCATGACATAAGGAAAGTGCCAATCCCATGGGCAAGCGCCGCATCCGGGCCTGTATACGATTTGCAGTGTGCGATCCGTCGCGGGTGGTTGTCCTTCACAAGGCTAAGTAGGACAATTGCGGGCTTTCCGATCAGCTCAGCGGTTCTGCATGGCCTTCATTGCCCTCGGCATCAACCACAAGACCGCGTCCGTGGCCGTCCGCGAGCGCGTGGCTTTTACTCCCGAGCAGATGGTCGAGGCCCTGCAACTGCTTTGTCGGCTGACTTCCAGCCGCGAAGCCGCAATCCTCTCCACCTGCAACCGCAGCGAACTCTATCTGGAGATCGAGCATCCGGACGCCGGCGACGTGCTGGCCTGGCTGGCCGACTACCACAACCTGGGTATCGATGACCTGCGCGCCTGCGCCTACGTCCATCAGGACGAGGAAGCCGTGCGCCACATGATGCGTGTCGCCGCCGGGCTGGACTCCATGGTGCTGGGCGAGCCGCAGATTCTCGGGCAGATGAAGTCCGCCTACGCCGTGGCCCGCGAGGCCGGCACCGTCGGGCCGATGCTCGGGCGCCTGTTCCAGGCCACCTTCAGCACCGCCAAGACCGTGCGCACCGATACCGCCATTGGCGAGAACCCGGTGTCCGTGGCCTTCGCCGCGGTGAGCCTGGCCCGGCAGATCTTCAGCGACCTTAGCCGCAGCCAGGCACTGCTGATCGGCGCCGGCGAGACCATCACCCTGGTCGCCCGCCACCTGCACGAGCAGGGCGTGAAGCGCATCGTGGTCGCCAACCGCACCCTGGAGCGCGCCAGCCTGCTGGCCGAGCAGTTCGGCGCCCGCGCCATCCTGCTGGCGGACATGCCCGACGAGCTGGTCAACAGCGACATCGTCATCAGTTCGACCGCCAGCCAGCTGCCGATCCTCGGCAAGGGCGCGGTGGAACGCGCGCTGAAGCAGCGCCGGCACAAGCCGATGTTCATGGTCGATATTGCCGTGCCGCGCGACATCGAGCCGGAAGTCGGCGAGCTGGAAGACGTCTACCTGTATAGCGTCGACGACCTCCACGAAGTGGTCGCCGAGAACCTCAAGAGCCGCCAGGGCGCCGCCCAGGCCGCCGAGGAGCTGGTCGGCGATGGCGTGCACGAATTCATGCTGCGCTTGCGCGAGCTGGCCGCGGTCGACGTGCTGCGCGCCTACCGCCAGCAGGCCGAGCGCCTGCGCGACGAGGAAACCCAGAAGGCCCAGCGCCTGCTGGCCAACGGCGCCGACCCGATGGAAGTCATCGCCCAGCTCAGCCGTGGCCTGACCAACAAATTGCTGCACGCGCCCAGCGTGCAGATGAAGAAACTCTCCGCCGAGGGCCGCATCGATGCGCTGGCCGTCGCGCAGGAACTGTTCGCCCTCGAGGAGGGCACTGACAAGCGATGAAAGCTTCCCTCCTGAAAAAGCTGGATATCCTCAGCGACCGCTACGAAGAGCTCACCGCTCTGCTGGGCGACGCCGAGGTGATCAGCGACCAGACCAAGTTCCGCGCCTACTCCCGTGAATACGCGGAAGTGGAGCCGGTGATCCTCGCCTTCCGCGAGTTCCGCAAGGTGCAGTCCGACCTCGAAGGCGCCCAGGCGCTGCTCAAGGACAGCGACCCGGACCTGCGCGAGATGGCCGAGGAGGAAGTCGCCGAGGCCAAGACCGCGCTGGTCGGCCTGGAGGATCGCCTGCAGCGCATGCTGCTGCCCAAGGACCCCAACGACGGTCGCAACGTCTTCCTGGAAATCCGCGCCGGCACCGGTGGCGACGAAGCTGCGATCTTCTCCGGCGACCTGTTCCGCATGTACTCGCGCTATGCCGAGAAGCAGGGCTGGCGCGTGGAGGTCATGTCCGAGAACGAGGGCGAGCACGGCGGCTATAAAGAGGTGATCGCCCGCGTCGAGGGCGAGAGCGTCTACGCCAAGCTCAAGTTCGAGTCCGGTGCCCATCGCGTGCAGCGCGTGCCGGCCACCGAATCCCAGGGCCGCATCCACACCTCGGCATGCACCGTGGCGGTGCTGCCCGAACCGGATGAACAGGCGGCCATCGAGATCAACCCGGCCGACCTGCGGGTGGACACCTACCGCTCCTCCGGCGCCGGCGGCCAGCACGTGAACAAGACCGACTCGGCGGTGCGTATCACGCACATCCCGTCGGGCATCGTGGTCGAGTGCCAGGAAGAGCGCTCGCAGCACAAGAATCGCGCCAAGGCCATGGCCTGGCTGGCGGCCAAGCTCAACGACCAGCAGCAGTCCGCAGCGCAGCAGGCGATTGCCAGCACGCGCAAGCTGCTGGTCGGTTCGGGTGATCGCTCCGAGCGCATCCGCACCTACAATTTCCCCCAGGGCCGGGTGACCGACCACCGCATCAACCTCACCCTGTATTCCCTGGGTGAAGTCATGGAAGGCGCGGTGGAGCAGGTCATCGAGCCGCTCCTGCAAGAGTTCCAGGCCGACCAGCTGGCCGCACTGGGTGATTGATAGTGCAGGCGATTGAGAGCGGGCGACTGAGAGAGCGATAGACCATGGCAACCATCATGACCCTGCTCAACGAGGCGCAACTGCCGGACTCGCCCAGCGCGCGCCTGGATGCCGAGCTGCTGCTCAGTGCCGCATTGGGCAAACCGCGCAGCTTCCTGCGCACCTGGCCCGAGCGCGTGGTCAGCCGCGAGGCCCACGACCTCTACGACCGCTACCTGGCGCGCCGCGTGGCCGGCGAGCCGGTGGCCTATATCCTCGGTCGCCAGGGCTTCTGGAGCCTGGACCTGGAGGTCGCGCCGCACACCCTGATTCCGCGCCCGGACACCGAGCTGCTGGTGGAGACCGCGCTGGCGCTGCTGCCGGCCTCGCCATCGCGGGTGCTCGACCTAGGCACCGGCACCGGCGCCATCGCCCTTGCGCTGGCGTGCGAACGCCTGAGCTGGCAGGTGCTGGGCGTCGACCGCATTCCCGAGGCCGTGGCCCTGGCCGAGCGCAACCGCGAACGCCTGCGCCTGGGCAACGTCGGCTTCCGCGCCAGCCACTGGTTCTCCGCGGTGGAGGGCGAGCGCTTCGCGCTGATCGTCAGCAACCCGCCCTATATTCCCAGCACCGACCCGCACCTCAAGCAGGGCGATGTGCGCTTCGAGCCGTCGAGCGCGCTGATCTCCGGGCAGGACGGGCTGGACGACATCCGCCTGATCATCGAGCAGGCGCCGAATCACCTGGAAAACGGCGGCTGGCTGATGCTCGAGCACGGTTTCGACCAGCCTGACGCCGTGCGCGAGCTGCTGCTCGGCCGTGGCTTCAGCGCCGTGGAAAGCCGTCGCGACCTGGGTGGCCACGAACGCATCAGCCTGGGGCGCTGGACATGCTGAGCGACAACGAACTGCTGCGTTACAGCCGGCAGATCCTCCTGCCGCAGATCGACGTCGATGGCCAGCTGCGCCTGAAGGACAGCCGCGTGCTGATCGTCGGCCTTGGTGGCCTGGGCGCCCCGGTGGCGCTGTACCTGGCTGCTGCCGGTGTCGGCGAGCTGCACCTGGCGGACTTCGACACCGTCGACCTGACCAACCTGCAGCGGCAGATCATCCACGGCACCGACAGCGTCGGCGTGGGCAAGGTGGACTCCGCCATCGCTCGCCTCACCGCGCTGAACCCGGACGTGAAGCTGGTCGCCCATCGCCAGGCGCTGGACGCCGATTCCCTCGACGCCGCCGTGGCGGGCGTCGACCTGGTGCTGGATTGCTGCGACAACTTCGGCACCCGCGAAGCGGTGAATGCCGCCTGCGTCGCCGCGAAGAAACCGCTGGTGAGTGGCGCGGCCATTCGCCTGGAAGGGCAGCTCTCGGTGTTCGACCCGCGCCGCGAGGAAAGCCCCTGCTATCACTGCCTTTACGGCCACGGTAGCGAAGCCGAGCTGACTTGCAGCGAGGCCGGCGTTGTCGGCCCGCTGGTGGGCCTGGTGGGCAGCCTGCAGGCATTGGAAGCGCTGAAGCTGCTGGCCGGTTTCGGCGAGCCGCTGGTGGGTCGCCTGCTGCTGATCGATGCCCTCGGCACGCGCTTCCGCGAGCTGCGGGTCAAGCGCGATCCGCAATGCGCCGTATGCGGAGCCGCGCATGGCTGATGCCGCGCCAATCGGCGTGTTCGATTCCGGTGTGGGTGGCCTCAGTGTCCTCCACGAAATCCGGGCGCGGCTTCCCCATGAATCCCTGATCTACCTCGCCGACTGCGGCCACGTGCCCTACGGCGAGAAGACCCCCGAGTACATCCGCACGCGCTGCCGCGCTATCGCCGAGTTCCTCCTGTCCCGTGGCGCCAAGGCGCTGGTGCTGGCCTGCAATACCGCCACCGCCGCAGCGGCTGCCGACCTGCGCGAGCTTTATCCACAGCTGCCCATCGTCGCCATGGAGCCGGCAGTGAAGCCGGCGGCCGAGGCGACCCGCAGTGGTGTGGTCGGCGTGCTCGCCACCACCGGCACGCTGAAGAGCGCGCGCTTTGCCGCACTGCTCGATCGGTTCGCCGGGGATGTGCGGGTGGTGACCCAGCCTTGTCCGGGGTTGGTGGAAAGAATTGAAGCAGGGGATCTGAAAAGTCCTCAGACCCGTGAACTGCTGCAAGGATATGTCGCACCCCTGCTGAATGAGGGCTGTGACACTTTGATCCTCGGCTGCACGCATTATCCTTTCCTGCGTCCGCTGCTGCGCGAACTGGTGCCGGCGGATATCTCCCTGATCGACACTGGCGCCGCTGTCGCCCGCCAACTGCAGCGCCTGCTTGGCTCGCGCGATCTGCTGGCCGAGGGTGCTGCAAGAAAAACTGAGCTATGGACCAGTGGCGCAGTCGAAAGCCTTGAGCGGGTCCTGCCGGTGCTCTGGGGCGCCGAAGAGCCGGTCAATTTCTTCCCTGGCTGATCGAAAAAATAGCTAGCTACCTACTTTGCTCTGTCAGCAAATGCTGACAAATGGCCTTATAATCGCCAGCTATTCGCGGGGATTTTTCATTCAGCTTTCTCATAAAGGATGTTTCGATGAAGAAACTACGCTTGTTCGCCGCCGTGGCTGCCCTGTCGCTCGGACATGTGATTTCCGCGCAGGCCGCCAGTCTGACGGGCGCCGTGGGTGCGACCAGCCAGGGTGACATGACCTATCGCCTGGGCCTGGGATTCGACTGGGACAAGAGTTGGTGGGAAAGCTCCACCGGCCGCCTGACCGGCTACTGGGATGCGGGCTACACCTACTGGAGCGCCGGTGACCGCGCCGGTGGCCGCCATTCGCTGTCGTTCTCCCCGGTGTTCGTCTACGAATTCTCCGGCGACTCGGTCAAACCCTTCATCGAGGCCGGCATCGGCGTCGCCGCCTTCACCGGCTCGGAAGTCGGTGACAAGGACCTGGGCGGCGCGGTGAACTTCGAGGACCGCATCGGCGCTGGCGTGAAGTTCGGCGGCGGCCAGGCGGTGGGCATCCGCGCGATGCACTACTCCAACGCCGGCATCAAGGAACCGAACGACGGTATCGAGTCCTACAGCCTTTATTACACGATGCCGCTGTAACAGAGCGCTGACGAAAAAAGCCGGGCCAAGTGCCCGGCTTTTTTGTGTCTGAAGGATTTGCCTCGCAGGCCGGCTCCACCGTTACCGTCCATGTAGGAGCGGACCTTGTCCGCGAAGTCCCACCGGGCGTTCAGTGTTGATGGCTGAGCGCACCTGACGGGCGCAAAACCCTGGTGCTTTCCTTGGGGCGAAGATTCCGCCGCGATGGATTCGCGGACAAGGTCCGCTCCTACGCCAGTCGGATGAACTGGCGCTGGGCGGTTCGCGAGCAAGCTCGCTCCTACAGCGGGTAACGGAGTCCCACCGGGCGTTCGGTGTTGATGGCTGAGCGCGCTTGGCAGGCGCAAGGCATTGGAGTTCTTCCTGACTCCGAAGAGCCCGCCGCGATGGATTCGCGGACAGGGTCCGCTCCTACGCCGAGTGCATGACTCGGCGCTGGGCGGGTTCGCGAGCAAGCTCGCTCCTACAGGGAGACTGAGTTGGTGGCTGCGAGGCTTTTGAACGCCTCCAGCGCCCGTTCGCGGGTGGCGGAGAGGTCGCACATCGGCTGTGGATAACGTTCCACGCCGAACAGCCCGAGCCGCGACGGATCGTGCATCGCCTTGCCCTGCAGCCCGGCCAGTTCCGGCACCCAGCGGCGGATGAAGCGGCCTTCCGGGTCGAAGCGCTCGGACTGCGAGACCGGGTTGAAGATGCGGAAGTAGGGCGCCGCGTCGGTGCCGGTAGAGGCGCTCCATTGCCAGCCGCCATTGTTCGCCGCCAGGTCGCCGTCGATCAGGTGGCGCATGAACCAGCGCTCGCCCTCGCGCCAGTCGATCAGCAGGTTCTTGGTGAGGAACATCGCCACCACCATGCGCAGGCGGTTGTGCATCCAGCCGGTGGCGAGCAGTTGGCGCATTGCCGCGTCGATGATGGGGAAGCCGGTGCGGCCCTGTTGCCAGGCTTCCAGGTCCTTCTGCGAGCGGCGCCACTTGAGCCTCTCGGTATCCTCGCGGAAGGCGCGGTGGCGGCTGACGCGCGGGAAGCCGACCAGGATGTGCTTGTAGAACTCGCGCCAGAGCAACTCGTTGATCCAGCTCACCGCGCCGCTGTTGCCGGTCTCGAACTCGCCATGATTGTTCGCCAGCGCTGCGTGCAGGCACTGCCTGGGGGACAGCACGCCGGCGGCGAGGTACGGCGACAGGCGGCTGGTACCGTCGCGGGCCGGCAGGTCGCGGGTGTCCTGGTAGGTCTTGAGGATTTCGTCGACGAACAGCTCGATGCGCTCGTGGGCGGCCTCCTCGCCGGCGGGCCACTCTTCGCGCAGCGTGTCCGGGGGCGTCTCGAAACCCTTCACCTTGATGGGGAGCGGATCGCTGTCGACGTCGGTTTTCTCTTGCCGCCGGGGCGCTGGCAGCAGCGCGGGCACACCGAGGTTCAGGCGCTCGTAGCAGACCTTGCGGAACTGGCTGTAGACCTGGAAGTAGGTGCCGCCCTTGGTGAGGATGGTGCCGGGGGTGAAGAACAGCTGGTCGAGGTGGCTGCGGAAACGCACGCCGACTTCTTCCAGCGCCTGCTCCACGTCGGCATCGCGGCGCGCCTCGTTGACGCCGTATTCCTCGTTGACGTGGACCGTCTTGATCTCCAGCTGGCTGCACAGCTTGGCGATGGTCTTCGCCGCGCCGCTCCAGTGTTCGACGGTGCGGATCAGCAGCGGGATGTTCAGCTTGTCGAGCCCGGCGCGCAGCTCCTGCAGGTTGCGCAGCCAGAAGTCGATCTTGCACGGCGCATCGTCGTGTTCCAGCCACTGGGCAGGGCTGATCAGGTACAGGGCGATCACCGAGCCGTCGCGTTCGGCGGCGGCGTGCAGGGCGCTGTTGTCGCGCAGGCGCAGGTCGTTGCGCAGCCAGACCAGGTGGCGCTTCATACGGCCTCTCCATTGAGCAGGTGCAGTTCGCGCAGGCGCTCGAAGGCGTCCAGCGGATTACGGGCGAGGTGCAGCGGCGGTTCGGCCAGCGCCAGTTCACCCAGTTCGGCGGGATGGATCGCGGTGGCCGGGCCGGCCAGCAGCACCGGGCAGGCGATGCCGGCGAGCAGGCGCGGCAACTGCGGCAGGTTCAGCGTGCGGCTGGCATAGAGCACTACGCCGCGTGGTTGCAGGCGCTCCACGGCGAGCGCCAGTTCGCCGGGCGGCAGTGGCCAGTCGAGGATTTCCAGCGGGCAACCGGCACTGCTGGCGAGCCAGGCGGTGAGCCACAGGCCCGGCTCCAGCGGCAGGTCAGACTGGTTCACCAGCAGCAGCGGGGCGCCGCGCTGCTGGCGGTTGTGATGGTAGAGGCGGGTGCCGAACTTGGTGCGCAGCCAGGTGTGGAAGAACGCCCGCTCCAGCTGCGCGCCAAACTGACCCTGCCAGCGCCATTCGAGGTCGCCCAGCAGCGGCAGCATCAGCTGTTCGCAGAGAGTCTGCGCGGGGTAGATCGCCAGTGCGCCGTTGAACAGTTCGTCCAGCTGGCGCTCGTTGATCCGGCCGATGGCGGCGATGCACTGCTGGCGCAGGTCGTCCCAGGGCGAGGCGGTATTTTCCGCCGGCAGCGGGGCGTCTTCGTCGAGCAGCGAGCGAATCTTGCTCACCGCCACGCCGCGGCCGAGCCAGGTGAGGATGGCCTGGATGCGTGCGACCTGCGCTTCGGAATACAGGCGGTGGCCCTTGGGCGTGCGTTGCGGCACCACCAGGCCGTAGCGACGCTCCCAGGCGCGCAGGGTGACCGGGTTGACGCCGGTGCGCCGGGACACTTCGCGGATCGGCAGCCAGCCTTCGGCCAGGGCCTGGCGATAGTCGTCGTCCGAGTCGCGGTGGGGGTGGTCGGGATTCATGGGAGTCCTTTCGATACGTCAGATGGCATTGCGCAGGCTCAGGTCTTCGGGGTGCGGTTGCAGGTAGGCCTGGGCGTCGATGTAGGGATGAGGATGCAGGCGGAAGTGGTGCTTGAGCAGGGTCAGCGGCACCACCAGCGGGATCACGCCCGAGCGGTACTGGTCGATCAGGTGCTGCATCTCGGCCTTCTCCGGCCCTGGCAGGTCGTGCTTGAGGTAGCCGGCCAGGTGCTGCAGCACGTTGCTGTGGGTGCCACGGGTGGCGCAGGTGCCCAGCGCCTGCATGAAGTCGCGGAAATACTCGGCGGCGAAGGGCTCCAGGTCCTGGTGGCCGATGTCCGCCAGGCGCTGGCCGAGGACGCTGTACTGGCGCGGGTTGTGCGCCATCAGCTGGTACTTGTAGCGCGAATGGAAGGCGATCACCGCCTGGCGGTTCAGGCCTTCCGCGCAGAGCTTCTGCCAGGAGGCGAAGGCGAACACGCGAGTGAGGAAGTTCTCGCGGATCACCGGGTCGTTGAGTCGGCCTTCTTCTTCTACCGGCAGCTCCGGGCGCGCCGCGCAAAAAGTGTCGGCGTACAGCCCGCGCACACCCGGCGGGCGCAGCTGGCCGTCGAAGCGGTAGAGCTTCACGCGCTGCAGGCCGCAGGAAGGTGACTGCTGCATGAAGATGTAGCCGCAGATGTCCTGCTGCTGGGCGGCCTGGCGGCGGCCGAAGTCGCGCAGCGCTTCGCTGACGTCGCGGCCGCCGTCGCTCTGGATCAGCGCACGGGGATCTTCACGATCGCCCACCAGGCGCAGGGTCGGCCGAGGTACGCCGAGGCCGATGGCGACCTCCGGGCACAGCGGGACGAAGTCGAAGTAGCGGCTCAGCACATCCAGGCACAGGCGCGAGGCCTTGTGCCCGCCGTTGTAGCGCACCGGCTCGCCGAGCAGGCAGGCGCTGATGGCGAGCTTGGGACGGGGAGAGGTATTGGGCATGACGGCTACCGATTCTTGTACAAGAAAGATTGATTTGTACAACTATCGGTAAGGATAGGCGCAGGCTTGTACAAGTGCAAAGGCTTGTACAGGGTTAAGGACGCAGCGAAGGGCTGCCGCCACCCTCTCCCGTGGCGGAGAGGGCGGGCCGTTCAGGTGTGGATCAGAGGTGTTCGAGCAGGCGGCGGGCGGCTTCCAGGCCGCTCAGCCAGGCGCCTTCGACCCGGCCGGAGAGGCACCAGTCGCCGCAGGCGTAGATCCCCAGGTCGGCATCGGCGAGGGCGCCGAACTGGTGGGCTTCCATGGGCCGTGCGTAGAGCCAGCGGTGCGCCAGGGCGAAATCCGGCGCGTGCACGGCGCAGCCGATCAGCTCGGCAAAGGCGCCGCGCAGGTGCTCGATCACGCTTTCCTTGGGCAGGTCGATGTGCTGTTTGCTCCAGCCGCTGGCGGCATGCAGCACCCAGGTGTCGAGCTGTTCGTCGCGGCCGGGCTTGGAGTGGTTGCTGGCCAGCCAGGACAGCGGGCCTTCATGCACGAAGCAGCCCTGCACCGGCGTATCCAGCGGCTCGCGGAAGGCCAGGGCGACTGCCCAGGTCGGCTCCATGGGGATGCTCGCGGCAGCGGCGGCCAGCTTCGGCGCGCTGGCCAGCAATGCGGCAGCCTGTGGCGCCGGAGTTGCCACCAATACACGGCTGAACGGGCCGTGGGTCTGGCCCTCGGAGTCCTGCAGGTGCCAGTGTTCCTCGCCGCGGTACACCTCGGTGATGCGGCAGCTGAAGGTGACGACCAGGTCCTGCAGTAGCGCGCGGGTGATCGCGCTCATGCGTGGGGTGCCGACCCAGCGCGGCTGTTCGTCGGGCGATGGGCTCAACTCGCCGTCGCGGTATTGGTAGAGGGCCGGGTCCCACTCGGCGACCCAGCCCTGCTCGCGCCATTTCTGCACGGCGTCGAGGAAGCGGCGGTCGCGGGCGGTGAAGTACTGCGCACCGAGATCCAGGGCCCCGGCTTCGCTGCGCTTGCTGGCCATCCGGCCGCCGCTGCCGTGGCCCTTGTCGAACAGCTGGACGTCCTGTCCGGCGCCTTGCAGCGCGTGGGCGGCCGAGAGTCCGGCGATACCGGTGCCAATGATGGCAATGGGGGCGCTCATGACATGCCTCGTAATCTGTTTGCCTTGGAGCGTAACGAGCGGGGTGTTCTTGTACAAACGAATCTATCTGTACAATTGAGTTTCAGTGGCTCGCGCTCGTCAACGATAGGAGTTCGATCATCGGAACCTTCGGCGCTGCATCGGTTCATTCAGGAATGAGCCCAGCTCCGGTTCCGGCATTTACAGCGTAGACCTCGCCGGAGTGGGAGTGTCAATGCAATCGCCTCCCTCTCGTCCAGACTGATGGAAGGTGGAGCAACGCAACAAGGAGTTCGCCATGCACATTCTCTTGACCGGCGGCACTGGCCTGATCGGCCGCCGCCTCTGCCGCCAGTGGGCTGCCGAGGGGCACCAGCTCACCGTACTGAGCCGCCAGCCGCAGCGCGTAGCGTCGCTTTGCGGTGAGTCGGTACGCGGCATTGCCGATTTCGAAGCCTACGGTGACGGCCCGCTGGATGCGGTGGTCAACCTGGCCGGCGAGCCGATTGCCGACAAGCCCTGGAGCGCCCGCCGCAAGGCCCTGCTGTGGGACAGCCGGGTGCGTCTGACCGAACGCCTGGTGAACTGGCTGGAAGGCCGCAGCCAGCGCCCCGCCGTGCTGATCAACGGCTCGGCGGTGGGCTGGTATGGCGATGCCGGCGAGCGCCCGCTGGAAGAGAACAGCGCGGCGGCCGGCGAAGATTTCGCCAGCGAGCTGTGCCTGGCCTGGGAGCAGATCGCCCGCGAGGCCGAAGCCTTTGGCGTGCGCGTGGTGCTGGTGCGCACCGGGCTGGTGCTGGCGCCCGAGGGTGGTTTCCTCAAGCGCATGCTGCCACCGTTCCGCATGGGCGCCGGCGGGCGCATGGGCGATGGCCGGCAGTGGATGTCGTGGATCCATATCGAAGACCAGATCGCCCTGATCGATTTTCTTTTGCGCAGGGACGACGCCAGCGGTCCCTATAATGCGTGCGCGCCGCAGCCGGTGCGCAACCGCGACTTCACCCAGGAACTGGGCCAGGTGCTGCACCGGCCGACGCTGATGCACGTGCCGGGTTTTGCCCTGCGAATGCTGCTGGGCGAGATGTCGACCCTGCTGCTGGGTGGCCAGCGCATTGTGCCGCGGCGCCTGCTGGACGCCGGTTTCACCTTTCGTTTTCCGGAGTTCAAGGAAGCGCTGGCGGATGTGCTGCGCGAACAGCGCTGATCGCCTGCGGCATGCTCCTGCGGCATCGGCGACCGACTTTGACATGACACGCTGCGTGTAAACTGCGCAGCCCGCACGACGACCTCCTACCGCACCGGTTTAAGGACACTGCATGACCCAAAACGCCCTCCTGCTGGTCAACCTGGGATCACCGGCCTCCACCCAGGTCGAGGACGTGCGCCGCTACCTCGATCAGTTCCTCATGGACCCGTATGTGATCGACCTGCCCTGGCCGATCCGCCGGCTGCTGGTGTCGCTGGTGCTGCGCAAGCGCCCGGAGGAGTCCGCCCACGCCTACGCGTCGATCTGGTGGGACGAGGGCTCGCCGCTGGTGGTGCTCAGCCGTCGTCTGCAGGAGGCGGTGAAGCCGTTCTGGCCGCATGGCCCGGTGGAGCTGGGCATGCGCTACGGCGAGCCCTCCATCGAGAAAGCGCTGCTGCGCCTGAGCCAGCAGGGCATCAGCCAGGTGACCTTCGCGCCGCTTTACCCGCAGTTCGCCGACAGCACCACCACCACCGCCATCGAGGAAGCCCGCCGGGTGATGCGCGAGCACAACCTCAAGCTGGAGCTGAAGGTGCTGCCGCCGTTCTATGCCGAGCCGGAGTACCGCCAGGCTCTGGTGGACAGCGTGAAGCCCTACCTGGAACAACCCTATGATCACCTGCTGCTGAGCTTCCACGGCCTGCCCGAGTCGCACATCCGCAAGCTGGTGAAGGACAAGCGCCACGACCTCACCGCCAGCTCCAGCCGCGGCGTGCACGAGGACGTCATGGCGGTCTGTTACCGCAGCCAGTGCTTGCGCACGGCGGAGGACTTCGCTGCTGGCGCCGGGCTGCAGGACGGGCGCTGGTCGGTGTCCTTCCAGTCGCGCCTGGGCCGCAACAAGTGGATCGAGCCCTACACCGAGGCGCAGCTGGACAAGCTCGGCAAGCAGGGCGTGAAGCGCCTGCTGGTGATGTGCCCGGCCTTCGTCGCCGACTGCATCGAGACCCTGGAGGAGATCGGCCAGCGCGGCCAGGAACAGTTCCGCGCGGCGGGTGGCGAGGAGCTGGTGCTGGTACCCTGCCTGAACGACCAGGAACTGTGGGCGCGGGCGCTGGCGCAGCTTTGCGAGCGGACGCTTGCTGCGGTCTGATGGGACGCAGCTACCGCGGCTTCCCCTCACCCTAACCCTCTCCCGGAGGGAGAGGGGACCGTTCGGTGCAGGTTGGCGTTGCGTCGTCAGCCGGCATGGTCTGTCCTCTGTCTCCGGGACAAGGCAAGTGATGTAGGGCGAATAACGGCTCAAGCGTTATCCGCCATGGCGGATAAAGCGTTCCGCTTTATGCGCCCTACACGGAACCCCTGCTCTTGGTAGGAGCGAGCTTGCTCGCGAACCCGCCCAACGCCGGAGCCGCCAGCGAGCTTGTTCGCGAGCAAGCTCGCTCCTACAGGGTGGGCCCCTGCGAAACCCTGCGTCCAATCCCTGACCACCCATCCATCAGCCAACGGCCGACGCGCGCATTCAGAGATTTGATAGTGCGCGCGCGACGCGTTCGCAATGCCTACTCTGCGGGTTCTCCCCTTCGCCTTCGCCGCGATTGGCGGCGTTTCAGGAGCCCGGCATGAACAACAACAATAACGGCTACCCCTCCAGTGCCGTGGCCTGGTCCACGGTTGCGATCCTCATGGTCGCCTACGTGCTTTCCTTCATCGACCGACAGATTCTCAACCTGCTGGTCGGCCCCATCCGTCGCGATCTGGAGATCAGCGACACGCAGATGAGCCTGCTGATGGGCCTGTCCTTCGCGCTGTTCTACACCCTCTGCGGCATTCCCCTCGGGCGTATGGCCGACAGCCGCAGCCGTCGCGGGCTGATCACCGTCGGCGTGCTGATCTGGAGCGCCATGACCGCCGCCTGCGGCCTGGCGCGCCAGTACTGGCACTTCCTGCTGTTCCGTGTCGGTGTCGGCGTGGGCGAAGCTGCCTTGTCGCCGGCCGCCTACTCGCTGATCGCCGACAGCTTCCCGGCCCAGCGCCGCGCCACCGCCATCAGCGTCTACTCCATGGGCATCTACCTCGGCTCGGGGCTGGCCTTCCTGCTCGGCGGGCTGGTGATCAAGTTCGCTTCCGCCCAGGGCGACGTGCACCTGCCGATCCTCGGTGAAGTGCGCCCCTGGCAGCTGATCTTCCTGATCCTCGGCGCTGCCGGCGTACTGTTCACCCTGCTGATGCTTGCGGTGAAGGAGCCGACCCGCCGTGGCGTGGGCGCCGGCGTGGTGGTGCCGATGAGCGAGGTTGGCGCCTACCTGCGCGCCAACCGCAAGACCGTGCTCTGCCACAACTTCGGCTTCGCCTGCATCTCCTTCGCGAGTTACGGCAGCGGCGCCTGGGTGCCGACCTTCTTCGTCCGTACCTATGGCTGGGACGCCGGCCACGTGGGCGTGGTGTACGGCAGCATCGTCGCCGTGTTCGGTTGCCTGGGCATCGTCTGCGGCGGCCGCCTGGCCGACTTCTGGGCCAAGCGCGGGCGCACCGACGCCAACATGCGCGTGGGCCTGCTGGCCGCCTGCCTGGCCATCCCGCTGAGCCTGATCTATCCGCTGCTCAATAGCGGCAACGCCGCGGCAGCGATGATGGCGCCCATCGTGTTCTTCCTCAGCATGCCCTTCGGCGTCGCCCCGGCGGCGATCCAGGAAATCATGCCCAACTCCATGCGCGGCCAGGCCTCGGCCATCTACCTGTTCGTCGTCACCCTGCTCGGCCTGGGCATCGGCCCGACCGCCATTGCCCTGGTGACCGACTACGTGTTCGCCGACGACATGGCGCTGCGCTACTCGCTGCTGATCGTCAGCGTCGTGGCCCTGGTCGCTGGCGCGCTGCTGCTGGCCAACGGCCTGAAGCCCTACCGCGCGAGCCTGGAACACCTGAAGAGTTGGAGCCTGAAAGGCGAGAGTGAGGGTGGTGCGATGCAACGCCAGCCGGCCTGATAGTTCTTCAGCCAGATCGAGCCCCCCGCGCAGCAATGCGCGGGGGCTTTTCTTTGCCCGTGGCACAATGCGCTGGAACAGGGATTCGACGGGAGATTTCCAGCATGGAAGCAAAGACCATTGGCGTATGGCTGGCAGCCTTGGGCGCGCTGGCGCTGAGCGCATCGACAGCGGCGGAGGAACCCTGGGTCGCCTTCACCCAGAACGACCTGATCGGCTTCAAGGATGCCCAGGGCAAGGTGAAGGTCGAGCCGAAGCTCAGCCCGATGTTCACCATCGCCCGGCGCTTCGAACACATCATCGCCACCGGCGAGGAGACGGCCGGCGGCTACCGCACCTACTACCTGCTGCGCGATGGTCGCCAGGTGGCGGCGGATTCGCTCTACATCTTCGACAACACGCCCATCTGCGAGAGCGAGGGGAGCATCCGCTTCCGCGACCGCCAGCGTGACAAGGTCGGTTTCCTCGATAGTCACGGCCAGGTCCTGATCCCGGCCGAGCTGAGCGACGCCAGTGCCCTGCGCAACGGCATGGTCGTGGCCCTGAAGGGCGCTACGCGGCAGTGCGCCGACCCTGGCGTGAAGCTGGAGCAGTGCGAACATCAGGGCTGGAAGGGCGGCAAGGAACTGCTGATCGACCGTAGCGGCAAGACGCTGGTGGAAGATTTCGACACCACCCGCGCCGGCACGCTGGACTGGTTCTCGCGGCAGACCGGCGATCAGCCGTCCAGCGATCCGCGCCGCGTTTCGTTCAAGGCTGTCGACGGTCGCTACATCAGCTTCGTCGACATCGAGAAGGACTTCGCCGCCTGGTTCCGCGACGAGTTCCTCGCGCACCTCGACGATGCATCGCTGAAGGCCCACAGCTACCAGCAGATCTGGAGCGGGCAGGGCAGCGAAGCGCTGGATGACTGGCAGGCTGCAACGCCGGATGAGGTGCTGCAGAAGCACGGTGCGGCGCTGCGCAAGCGGCTGGAAGCGCTGCGTACCTCCGCCGGCTATGGCGTGCGGGCGGACGACATGGGCTGGCCCTTCGACGCTGAGCGCGACCCGCAGTACTTCGACAGCTGCGGCGAGTTCGCCCAGTGGCAGACGCCCAAGGTGTCGGCCATGGAGCATTGGCAGCAGGGCTCGTTCGAGCCGGTCAGGCACGCCAGTTTCGATTTCATTCGTACCGCTGAAGGCTATCGGCTGGTGGCGTTTTCCATCCCTGAACCGTGACAGCCGCCTGTAGGAGCGAGCTTGCTCGCGAACAAGGTGCCCCCAGGTGCCGAGGTATCAGGCGGTTCGCGAGCAAGCTCGCTCCTACACGGATGCATGGCACCGGAGTTGTCCTGCCGTCGTAAGACGGAAAAAGCGGAACGCTTTATGCGCTTCGCAGGTTCAGGATGAGCACGTCGTAGGATGGCGTGGAGCGAAGCGATACGCATCGTTTTCGCCCACCGGCAGCATGGGTATCGCTGCGCTCCACCCATCCTACAAGACCGGGTGTCCACCGGCGCTGCGGCGTTGGGCGGTTCGCGAGCAAGCTCGCTCCTACACGGATGCATAGCACCGGAGTTGTCCTGCTGTCGTAAGGCGCATAAAGCGGAACGCTTTATCCGCTTCGCAGGTTCAGGATGAGCACGTCGTAGGATGGCGTGGAGCGAAGCGATACCCATCGATTTTGCCCACCGGCAGCATGGGTATCGCTGCGCTCCACCCATCCTACTGGGCAGCTCCGGATGTATCGGTAGCGGAGCTGCCCAAAGAAAAGCCCCGCATCTGCGGGGCTTTTTCGTTCAGTGCGCCGGGGCGGGCGCGGCGGTTTCGGCGGGCTTCTGGTCCGGCTTGGCCAGCAGCGTGTACACGCAGGGCAGCACGAACAGGGTGAACAGCGTGCCGACGCTCATGCCGGTGGCGATCACCACGCCGATGTCGAAGCGGCTCACTGCGCCGGCGCCGGTGGCGAGCAGCAGCGGGATCACGCCGAGCACCATGGCGGCGGTGGTCATCAGCACCGGGCGCAGGCGGATTGCCGCGGCTTCCTCCACCGCCTCGCGCACCGACAGCCCGCGCTCGTGGCGCAGCTGGTTGGCGAACTCGACGATGAGGATGCCGTGCTTGCTGATCAGCCCGATCAGCGTCACCAGCCCCACCTGGGTGTAGATGTTCAGGCTCGACAGGCCGAGGAACAGCGGGATCAGCGCGCCGCAGATCGACAGCGGCACCGTGACCATGATCACCAGCGGGTCGCGGAAGCTCTCGAACTGCGCCGCCAGCACCAGGAAGATCACCGCCAGCGCCAGGGCGAAGGTGATCATCAGGGCGCTGCCTTCCTGCACGAACTGCCGCGAGGCGCCGGCGTAGTCGAAGGAGAAGCCGCGCGGCGATTCCTCTTCGGCAAAGCCGCGCACCGTGTCGATCGCCTCGCCCATGCTGACCATCGGCACGCCGGAGATGATCGCCGAGTTGAGCTGCTGGAACTGGTTGAGCTGGCGCGGGCGCGCACGCTCGTGGAAGGTCACCAGGGTGGACAGCGAGATCAGCTGGCCGCTCTGGCTCTTCACGTAGTAGTTGTTCAGCCAGCTCGGGTTGTCGCGGTAGGCGCGCTCGACCTGGGCGATGACCTTGTAGCTGCGCCCGTCGATGGTGAAGCGGTTGATCTCGCCTTCGCCCAGCAGCGCGCCCAGGGATATGCCGAGGTCCTGCATGGTGACGCCCATCTGCGCGGCCTTGGCGCGGTCGATGTCGACCACCAGCTCGGGCTTGTCGAAGGCCAGGTCGAGGTCGAGGAAGGCGAACTTGCCCGACTCTTCCGCGCGCTTCTTCACCCGTTCCGCCACCTGCAGCAGCGACTGGTAGTCGCTGGCGGTATTGATCACGAACTGGAACGGCAGGCCCTCGCCGGTACCCGGCAGCGACGGCAGGTTGAAGCCGAAGATCTGCAGGCCAGGGATCTTGTTCAGCTCCGCCTGCACCGCGTGCAGCAGTTCCATCTGGCTGCGGTCGCGCTCGTCCCAGGGCTTGAGCAGCATGCCGCCGATGCCGGTCTGCACGCCGTTGTAGCCATTGATCTGGAACGCCGAATAGTACTCGGGGAATTTACGGAAGATGCCCTCGAACTCGGCGGTGTACTTCGACAGGTAGTCGAGGTTCGCCGTCTGCGGCGCGTTGGCCATGATGAAGACGATGCCCTGGTCTTCCTCCGGCGCCAGTTCCTTGTGGGTGAACATCATCAGCAGCGGGATGATCGCCAGCACCAGCAGGGCGAAGACGATCACCACCGGCCGGCTGTTCAGGGTGCCGTGCAGCAGGCGCTGGTAGCGCACCTTCAGGCCCTCGAAGATCTGGTCCAGGCGATGGGCCAGGCCGCTGGGGTTCTCGTCGTGGCGCAGCAGGCGCGAGCACATCATCGGCGACAGGGTCAGGGCGACGATGCCGGAGATGATCACCGCGCCGGCCAGGGTAAAGGCAAACTCCTTGAACAGTGCGCCGGTGAGGCCGCTGAGGAAGCCGATGGGGGCGTACACCGCGGCCAGGGTGATGGTCATGGTCACCACCGGCACGGCGATCTCCCGCGCGCCCTCGATAGCGCCCTGGTACGGCGACTTGCCCTCCTCGATGTGGCGGTGGATGTTCTCCACCACCACGATGGCGTCGTCCACCACCAGGCCGATGGCGAGCACCATGGCCAGCAGCGTCAGCAGGTTGATCGAGTAGCCCATCATCTGCATGAAGAACAGTACGCCGATCATCGACAGCGGGATGGTCACCACCGGGATGATCACCGAGCGGAAGGCGCCGAGGAACAGGAACACCACCACGATGACGATCAGGATTGCCTCGCCGAGGGTCTTCACCACCTCGTCGATGGAGGCCTGGATGAAGCGCGTGGCGTCGTAGGCGATGGACACCTTCAGTCCCGGCGGCAGCTGTTCTTCCAGCTCCGGCATCTTCGCGCGGACTTCCTTGATCACGTCCAGCGGGTTGGAGCTGGGCGTGCCCTTGATGCCGATGTACACCGAGGGGATGCCATTGAACGAGCTGACCGCGTCATAGCTCGCCGCGCCCAGTTCGATGCGCGCCACGTCGCCCATCAGCACGCGGCGATCGCCGGCGGTTTTCAGCGGGATGGCGGCGAAGGCCTGCGGGGATTTCAGGTCGGTGGCGGCGTTCACCGAGGTGACCACCAGCTCGCCCTTCACCTCGCCGGCGGCGGAGAGGAAGTTGTACTCGCGCACCGCGCTGGCCACGTCGCCGGCGGTGATGCCGTAGGCGGCCATCTTCACCGGGTCCAGCCACAGGCGCATGGCGAACACCTGGTTGCCGAGGATCTCGGCTTCGGAGATGCCCGGCAGGGTAGCGAGCTTGGGCTGGATCACCCGCGATAGGTAGTCGGTGATCTGCGGGTTGTTCATTTGCTCGCTGAAGAAGCTGATGTACATCAGCGCCGAGGCGTCGGCGGCTTCCTTGTCCAGTACCGGGTCTTCGGCGTCGGGCGGCAGTTGGGTCTTCACTTCGCCGATCTTCGACAGCAGCTCGGTGACCAGGCGATCGGAGTTGGCGCCGATGTGCGCGTAGATCGAGATCACCGAGTAGTTCTGCCGGCTCACCGAGGTCATGTAGTCGATGCCTTCGGCGCTGGCGAGACTTTGCTGCAGCGGCTGGGTGATATAGCCCTGGATGGTTTCGGCGTTGGCGCCGGCATAGAAGGTGGTGACGGTGATCAGCGCGTTTTCCATCTGCGGATATTCGCGGATCACCAGCTTGCTGAAGGCCTGCATGCCGAGCAGGACGATCAGCAGGCTGACCACGGTCGCCAGCACCGGGCGACGGATAAAGGGATCGGTGAAGCCCATAAGCTCAATCCTTTGTGTTCGGATTTGCTGCGCGTCGGCCATGCGGCGTTGGAGGGAATCGTCGAAATGCTCATTGGCTACAGCCAACTCCGCTTTCGCCAATCCCCTCCGCCTTGCCTGGCTCTAGCTCGCGAAATCCGGGCAGAGCGGTTGTCTCTGGTTGCCCTCGCCGGGGGCGAAGGCACTGCTGTGCGTTACTGCGGGTCCTTGGCGATGGCCACGGCGGTGCCGTTGTCCAGCTTGAGCTGGCCGGAGGTCACCACCTGCTCGCCGGCCTTCAGGCCTTCGACGATCACCACGCTGCCTTCGCGGCGTTCGCCGGTCTTCACGAAGCGGCGTTCGACGTCCAGCTTCGGCGACTTGTCGTCAGTCTTGGCGTCTTCGGCTTTCTCGCCCTCTTTGGGCTTGTGCGGTACCACCACATAGACCGAGTTGCCGTAGAGGGTGAAGGCCACGGCGGTCTCGGGGACCACCACGCGCGGCGCGCTGTCCGGCAGCTGCACTTCGAGGTTGGCGAACATGCCCGGCAGCAGCTTGCCGTCGGGGTTGGCCATGCTGGCGCGGACCAGCAGGTTGCGCGTCTGGTTATCCACCCGCGGGCTGATGGCGTCGATCTGTGCATCGAAGCTCTGGCCCGGATAGGCTGCCACGCGCACCACGACCTTCTGCCCGCGCTTGAGCAGCGGGAAGTCCTGCTCGGGGAGGAAGAAGTCCACCTGCAGGGTCGTCAGGTCCTGCAGGGTGACGATCTCGGTGCCGGGGGAGACGTAGTCGCCGACGTCCACCTGGCGGATGCCGATGGTGCCGGAGAAGGGCGCGAGGATGCGCTTCTTCGCCAGCGCCGCGCGCAGTTGCGCGACGGTGGCGGTGGAGCGGTTCAGCTGGGCGGCAAGGCGGTCGTACTCGCTCTTGGAGATGGCCTGGCGGCCCACCAGGCTCTTGCCGCGCTCGTACTCGACCTGGGCCAGGCCGAGGTCAGCCTCGGCGGTGCGCAGGGTGGCCTGTTCGACGTCGGATTCGAGTTGCACCACCGGCTGGCCGACCTTGACCTTGTCGCCGGAGACGAACTGCACCGCGCTGACTGTGCCGGAAACCTCGGCGGTCAGGGTCACGCCCTGGATGGCGCGCAGGGTACCGATGGCCTGCAGGCGGCTCTGCCAGTCACGTTCTTCGGCGTTGGCGGCGTTCACGCTCACCGGTGGACGCGGCGCCGTGAACATGGCGATCTGTTTCTTGATGGAGAGGTATTTCGAGCCGGCGAGCACCGCAACGATGACGGCAACTACGCCCAGCATGATCAGCATGCGGCGCAACATCTTCCTGTTCCTTGGTACGTGCCTGGCTGCTATCGGGCGCGATCGCTCGCCCACAATTTGCCGGGCGGCCTTCCGTTCGCGCAGATGTCGATCAGGCGTTGAAGCCGATACGTGGGACGCCCCATTGCGGGGCGGAATTGCGCACCTTATGCCTGAAACGGTGGATAGTCAAAGGGCTGGGATTACAAGAGGTTTCCCACGAAAAGTAAGGTTGTTTGCGGAAGATGTGCGCTGGATCGGTGCGGCGGAATGTGGTGGAGAAGTGTGGTGAAGGGAGAGCCACGTCCATGTGGCTGAAGAGGATCAGGCGCTGAGCTTGCGGGTGACGTCGGCGAGCTCGCCGGAGAGGCCGTGCAGGTGGCGGCTGGCGCCCTGGGTGCGGACCACGTTCTCTTCGTTGGTGGCGCCGATGGCGGTGATCTCGGTGAGGTTGCGCGAGATGTCCTCGGCGACCGAGGTCTGCTCTTCGGCGGCGGTGGCGATCTGCCGGTTCATGTCGCGGATCGCTTCCACGGCATGGGTGATGCTGCGCAGCACTTCGCCGGCCTGGGTGACGCGTTCCACTCCCTGTTCACTGCGGGTCTGGCCGCTCTCGATGGCGCGCAGGGCGTTGACCGAGCCGGTCTGCACGGTGTCGATGATCTGGTGGATTTCGGCGGTGGATTCGGCGGTGCGCTGGGCCAGGGTGCGGACTTCGTCGGCGACCACGGCGAAACCACGGCCGGCTTCACCGGCGCGGGCGGCCTCGATGGCGGCATTGAGCGCCAGCAGGTTGGTCTGGTCGGCGATGCCGCGGATCACTTCGAGCACCTTGCCGATGCGCCCACTGTCGCTTTCCAGGCGGCGGATGACTTCGGCGGTGTTGGCGATCTCGTTGCTCATCTCGGTGATGGTGACGATGGTGGTCTTCATCACCTCGCCGCCCTGCTGGGCGTGCTGGTCGGCATCGTCGGCGGCGCGCGCGGCGTCGGAGGCGTGGCGGGCGACTTCCTGGGCGGTGGCGGACATCTCGTGCATCGCCGTGGCCACCTGGTCGGTGCGCGAGAACTGCTCGCGGGTGCCTTCGGCCATCAGGGTGGCGATGGCGTTCAGCTCGCCGCTGGCGGTGTCCAGCTCGGTGGTGCTGTGCTTGAGGCGGGTGAAGGTCTCGGCGAGGAAGTCACGCAAGGTGTTGGCGGCGCGGGCCAGGCGGCCCAGTTCGTCGCGGCGGCTGGCGTCGACGCGCTCGCCGAAGTTGCCTTCGCTGAGCTGGGCGATGTGTTCGATCAGGCGGGCGATCGGGCCGATCAGGTTGCGGTTGACCAGCCACAGGCTGAGCAGGCCGAGCACGATGCCGGAGATCAGCAGGATCAGGCTGCCGCTGATGACAGTGCTGTGGGCGCTGGCGGAAATGTTCTGGGCTTCCTGCTGGGCATCGCGGTGCAGGCTGTCCACCAGGGCGGCCATCTGCTCGCTGGCGGCGCGGTCGATGCCTTTCACCGCGGCATCACCGGCGCGCGGGTCGCTGCCGGCGGCGAGGTAGGCGTCGCGGCCCTTGCGGTAGGCCTGGCCGAGCTGGCGGTGCTCGTCGCGCAGGCGGGTCACCTGGGCCTTGAGCTGCGGCTCGTCGGCGGCGTTCTGTTGCAGACGGCCGAGCACGTCCTGGACGGCGCGCTCCTGGTCCTCGAACTGGCCCCAGTACTTGTTCAGGTCGGCCGGCTGCTGGCCGCGCAGGAGGACGTTCTTCCACTCCTGCACCTGGATCTTGAAGGCCAGGTTGGCCTGGTCGACCAGTTGCGAGGATTGCAGCGGGCCGTCCAGCAGGCGCTGGTAGGCGCCGACGCTGCCGGAGAGGAAGTGGAAGCAGGCGAGGGCGATCAGCAGCACGAGCAGCAGGCTGCCGCCCAGCAGCGAAAGGATCTGGGTACGCAAGGAAGTGTTGGGGGACATCGGGTTTACGCCTCTAAGACGCAGGGTGGGAATCGGTCAGCCTTTGCATCGGCCGCGTGGCGGTCTTCCTGAGGCCAGGGAGACGAGTGGTAAGGGTTTTCGGGCGCTCTGGTACGGGCGTTCTGGCCTGATGCCGTCGGTTGCCGGTTGCCGGTTGCCGGTTGCCGGTTGCGTAGGAGCGGATTCATCCGCKATCGCTATCCGGCGGCTCCGAGCTTGGCGGTTGACCATCGCGGACGGAGTCCGCTCCTACGTTGCCCGTTGGCCCGTCGCGAAAGGCGGAGATTTCCCGGTAGGTAGGAGCGGATTCATCCGCTATCGCTATCCGGCGGCTCCGAGCTTGGCGGTTGACCATCGCGGACGGAGTCCGCTCCTACGYYRCCCGTTGGCCCGCCGCGAGGGGCGGAGATTTCCCGGATGGGTAGGAGCGGATTCATCCGCGATCGGATTCCCACCACGCCGAGCGTGACGTTGCTTCCGGCGACCTGTCAGGCCAGGTGCAGATGGTTGTCCCAGAACGCTGCGGGCAGTTCCAGCGGCGTGCCGGCGATGCGTTCGCTGCGGCAGTCGTAGACGCGGCAGCGGCCCTGGCCGGAGGTGACGACGAAGCCGTCCTTCACCGCGCCGACACCGGCGCAATCGGGCAGCGGCGCGTCCAGCCGCACGGCGCCAGTATCCAGGTCCCAGATGAAGAAGCGGTTACCGCGCGGGGCGGTCAGGGCGACCAGGCGCAGCTCGTCGTGCACGGCGACACTGGCGGTGTACTGGGTCATCGCCTGGCGTTGCTCGTCGGCCAGCGGGAAGGGCTGGAACGGCTGGCCGGGACGCTTGATGGCGAGCAGGTCGGCGCGGTCGTGGGAGTCGCCCATGTACTGCTGGCCGGCGACTATGGTGCCGTCCGCGGCGATGGCCAGGTGGCGCACGCTGTTCATCTGCTGCGGCAGGGTTTCCTTGGAGATCAGTGCGCCGTCGCGCTGCATCAGCACCAGGCTCGGCTCCATGGCGTCGAGGTTCATCTCCACGCGGCTTTCGGCCTCGGTGCGGATACCGCCGTTGGCCACCACCAGGGTCTCGCCATCGGGCATCCAGGACACCTGGTGCGGGCCGAGGCCGTGGGTGGAAACCTCGCCGGTGTGGCTCAGGCGCTCGCCGTCGAAGCGGTACACACCGAGCAGGCCGCGGCCCGGATCGGTGGTGTCGTTCTCGGTGGCGTACAGCCACTCGCCGTCCTTGTGCCACACGCCGTGGCCGTAGAAGTGGCGGTCGGCCTGCGAATCGACGGTCTGCAGCAGGCGGCCGTCGTTCAGGTCGATCAGGTAGCTGTGCCGGCCCGGCCGGCGCGCGACGAACAGCGCCAGCGGCAGGCTGGGGTGCTGCACCACATCGTGGCAGCGCAGGCCGACTTCGGTGGCGAAGGCGCAACTGCCGTCCAGGCGATAGCCCACGGCGTAGTGCTTGCCATCCGCGTCGTCACGGGCGGACAGCACCAGGGGCTCCTTGCCCTTGCGTGACAGCGTCCAGCCGCCGAAGGTCAGGGCGCCAAGCAGCAGGCTGCCCAGGGCGATCACGTTACGTCGCAACATGGCTTGCACCTCTATCACTTCTTGCATCCCATCGATCTTGCGAGCTAGAGCCAGGCTAGGCGGGATGGTGCGGCGGATGCGGAGTTGGCTCCAGCCAATGAGCAATCCGACGCGCCGTCCCTAAATCACACAGCAGACGCATGGCCGACGCGCAGCAGATCGAATCAATCCCCGTCGTTGGCGTTGAACCCCAGCTGCACCCCAAGTGCCTTGGCGAGGTCGCCTTCGTGCAGGCGGTGGACAACGTTCAGGCTGTCGTACAGCTCGTTCAACTGCTTGAGGCCGGCTTCGTTCTTGAGCAGCTCGCTGAGCGGCTGGTTGATCGCCTTCAGCTTGCCGTGGACGTCGGCGTAGGCCGCGTCGATCTTGCCGGCCAGCTCTTTCTGCTCGGCCGGCAGCAGGGCGCGCAGGCCCTTCTTGTCGGTGCCGTCCCACAGCGCCTGGGCGCCGGTCAGGCTGGAGTCCAGGCTCGCCAGCGACATGTCGCTGCGCCAGCCTTCGGCCTGGAACGGCTGCGGGATGCCCTTGCTCTGGCGGCCCAGTGGGGTGCCAAGTTTCTTCTTCAGCATGTCCAGCGCGGTGACCTGCACCCGCAGCAGCTCGGCGATGGCCTCGTGGGCATCGGCGTAGCGCTCGTTGGGGAACTTGGAGAGCTGGGCGAGCATGCCGCCGTCCTGCTTCCACTGCGCCAGGATGCTCTCCGCCAGGGCCTGCTGGTGGCTGCCGATGGCTTCCAGCAGCGGGCAGTAGCGCGCCTTGGTCTCGGCGTTGGCGAGGTCGATCTTGGCGTCGTAGAGGATGTATTCGTAGGCGGTCAGGCCCTGGACCACGACGCTGGATTTATCCAGGGTCGCCGGGGAAATCGCGTTGCCGCTGTTGAGCAACTGCTCGACCTGGCGCGCCACGAGATTCTTCTTGTCCGGCCAGAACTGTACCTGCCAGGAGCGGTTGCCCTCGGCCAGCGGGCCGACCAGCAGCGGCTGCAGCTCGGCCCAGGCCTTCTGCGCGGCCATGAAGTCGGCGCGGGCCTTGGTCAGGTCTTCCTTGCCCTGGCAGTAGGCCAGGGCGCTGGCGGCCAGCGCGCGGTCGGCGTCGACCCAGCGGCTGTACGTCGGCAGGATCACCTGCTGGGCCAGCGTGGCGCTGGTGGTGGCCTGCGGGTCGGTGGGCGAGCAGGCGCCCAGGGCGATGGCGAGGCTGGTGATCAGCAGTCGGGGGCGGAACATGGTGGGCTCGGCTCCTTAGAGTGAGTTCAAAAACGCCAGCAGGGCATCGCGCTGCCCGGCGTCGAAATTCAGTACGCGTTGCTTGGCCGCCTCGGCTTCGCCGCCGTGCCAGAGCACGGCTTCGAGCAGGTTGCGGGCGCGGCCGTCATGCAGGAACTGGGTGTGGCCGTTGACCGTTTCGGTCAGGCCAATGCCCCACAGCGGCGCCGTGCGCCAGTCGCGGCCGCTGGCGAGAAATTCCGGGCGATTGTCCGCTAGTCCCTCGCCCATGTCATGCAGCAGCAGGTCGCTGTAGGGGCGGATGACCTGGTTGGCCAGTTCCGGCTCGGCTGCATTGGCGCCGGTGGTGAACTTGGGCGTGTGGCAGCTGGCGCAGCCGGAGTCGAAGAACAGGCCCTTGCCGGAGAGTACCTGCGGGTCGTCGACCTTGCGCCGCGCCGGCACCGCGAGGTTGCGGGCGTAGAAGGCGACCTGGTTGAAGATGTGCTGGCTGACTTCCGGCTTGCCGCCGTCGATGGCGTTCAGGCAGTCGACCTGGGCCTTGGTGCAGTCGTCGCTGGGCAGCAGGTCGCTGGTCAGGCCCATGTCGCCGGAGAAGGCGTGGGCGTTCTGCTGGGCGACGTTGGGTTGCCCGGCCTTCCAGCCGAAGCGGCCGAGTACGGTGGCCTGCTGCGCTTCGTCCCAGACCCGGTTCGGCCGGCCTTGGACGCCATCGCTGCCCTTGGCCTGGAGATCGGCGTTGGCGAGGATGTCCGCCTCGCTGATGGACTCCAGCAGGCCCAGGCCGATCATCGGCGGGGCGATGCGCGCGGAGAACATCGTGTTCGGGTGCATCGGGCCGTAGCCCAGGTCGCTGATCAGCAGCCTGGGCTTGCGCAGCTCGACTTCGGTGCCGTCCTTGAAAGTGACCGTCACCGGCTCGTAATCCACCCGCACCTTGCCTTCAGGCTTCACGCCGGGGATGGCAGAGTCCTGGAACTGGCCGCCGTACACCGGCTCGGGCACCACGCCCAGGCGCTTGATGGTTTCGACATCGGCGGAGCCGGCGGGAATCGACAGGCGCACCAGCATCGACACGGCGTTGACGTCGCCAAGCTCCGGCGGATGGCCGCGGCCGTCCTTGATGTGGCAGTTCTGGCAGGCGTTGGTGTTGAACAGCGGGCCGAGGCCGTCGCGCGCGGTGGTGGTGGTCGGCGCGATCACCCAGGGATTGCGGAAGAAGCTGTTGCCCACGGCGAAGTCCAGGCGGCGGCTCGGCGTGAGGTTGCCCGAGGGCATGGAATAGGCGTTGCGGTCGCTCTGTTTCACCGTGGTGGCGCCGCCGGACAGTGCTTCGCCAGGTTCGGCCACGGCGTGCTGGGAGGTCTCCGGCTTGCACGCGGCAAGGGCGAGGGCAGACAGCAGCGGCACAAGGCACAGGGCGGTACGACGGTGGAGCATTGGCGGGGGTTCCAGGGCGGTATATGGCAGCGCGCCATGGTAGCAGGGGCGTCAAATGCAAATATGAAAAATTTGTATTTGCGAACGACTTCTTTTGCCGCCCGGAAATGACAAAGCCCCGCGGGGCGGGGCTTTGCAGAGGCTTGCAGGTGGCTGCGGCGTGGAGCCGCAGCGTCTGCAACCCTTCAGGACAGGCTGATCAGAACTGGTGGTCAGCGTTGTCCGGCTTCAGGTCCTGCACGCCGACCGCGGTGGCGGCCTTCTCGATGGCGCCGGTCTGCTTGACCAGCGAGGCGATGGCGTCGCGGATCTTCTGCTGATCGTCCTTGTCTTCCGGGGCGATCATCTGGTCGAAGTGCACACCGTCCTTCTCGGCACGGTCGACGATGACTTGCATCTTGGCTTCGGTGTTGGCCAGGTCGGCTTTCAGATCGGTGTCGGCCTGGGCGTCAGCCTTGGCCACCAGGTCGGACAGGCTCGGGCCCTTCACGACGCTGCCGTCGGTACGCTTGTATTCGCCGGTGTAGATGTTGCGAATGCTCTTGGCGTTGAAGAACAGGGTGTTGTGGGTGTTGTCGCTGAAGCAGTCGTGCTCGTCTTCGGTGGAGTTGGCTTCCAGCGCGACCTTCATGCGCTCGCCAGCCAGCTCGCCGAGGGACAGGGAGCCCATGCCGAAGAACATCTTGCGCAGGTTGTTCTCGGCGGTGTCGGCCTCGACCTTGGCGCGGTAGTTGTCGGCGACGCCGGCCTTGAAGTTGCCGTGCATTTCTTCCAGGTCGGACACCAGCAGGTCGGTGACGGCCTTCAGGTAGGCAGCGCGACGGTCGCAGTGACCGTTGGTGCAGTCCTTGCCCTGGGCGTAGTCGGTGTACTTGCGGTCGCCGGCGCCCGGCTTGGTGCCGTTCAGGTCCTGGCCCCAGAGCAGGAATTCGATGGCGTGGTAGCCAGTGGCGACGTTGGCTTCGGAGCCGCCCAGCTCGTTCAGGCCCTTGAGCTTCTCGCCGGTGATTTCCTTGACGTCGATCTTGTCTTCGCCGACCTGGATCTCGGTGTTGGCGATGATGTTGGCGGTGGCGCCGGCGTTGCCTTCGGCGTGCTGGTAGTCCTTGGCGACGTAGTCGATCAGGCCTTCGTCCAGCGGCCAGGCGTTAACCGCGCCTTCCCAGTCGTCGATGATCGAGTTGCCGAAGCGGAAGGCTTCGCTCTGCGAGTAGGACGGACGGGAAGCGATCCAGGCTTCGCGGGCGGCCTTCAGGGTTTCTTCGCTGGGCTTGGCGATCAGTGCGTCGACCGCGGTCTGCAGGGCCTTGGCGGTGGTCAGGGCGTCGCCGTAGGTGGCTTCGGCGATGTCCAGGTAGTTCTTCACCACGGCCTTGACCGCCGCTTCGTCGACCTTGGCGGTCGCTGCCGGGGCAGTGCTCTGGGTGCTGGCAGCCGGCGCGGCGGCGGCGGGAGCTTCGGCTTTCTTGTCATCGCCGCAGCCGGCGAGGGAGATGGCGATGGCGAGCAGGCTGGCAGTGGCCCAGGGCATACGAGTCATGACGGGTTCCTTTGCATGGAAAAGAGGCGCACGTAAAAAGGACTGCGCAAGAAAATCCGCAACATAATGCGAAAGATTTTCATTTTTGAAAAGAGAGTTCGATAGCGCCGTTCGATCACGGGGCCAGCAAGTCGCCAGCAACGCGCAGGGGGAATTGGCTTTTCGTAGGAGCGAGCTTGCTCGCGAACCGCATGGCACCGGCGCTAGGGCTGTTCGCGAGCAAGCTCGCTCCTACAGGGGGGATTCGGCGTGGGGAGGGCGTTGTCCACCCGAAGGGGTCAATGCCGCTCGACGGACCCGTTGGGATTGCCGCCGGCCGCTTCGGCCAGGCGCCGTGCCTGCTTGAGGTAGAGGGTCAGCTCGCGCGCCGGCAGCGGCTTGCTGTAGAGGTAGCCCTGACCTTCGTGGCAGCCCTGGGCGATGATGTAGGCCTCTTGCTCGACGGTCTCCACACCCTCGGCAATCACCTGCATGCCGAGGCTCTTGCCGAGCTGGATGATGGCGCGAACGATGGTGGCATCGTCGTCGTCCAGCAGCAGGTCCTGGACGAAGCTCTTGTCGATCTTGATTTTGTCCAGCGGCAGGCTCTTCAGGTAGCTCAGCGAGGAGTAGCCGGTGCCGAAGTCGTCGATGGCGATCAGCGCGCCGGCGCGACGCAGGCTGAGCAGGTGCTGGGCGGCGGTGGAGATGTCTTCCATCAGGCCGGTCTCGGTGACTTCCAGCTCCAGCGAACGCGGCGGCAGGCGGTGCATCTGCAAGAGGTTGCTGACCACCCGTGGCAGGGCGTTGTGGCGCAGCTGCACGGTGGACAGGTTGACTGCCAGGCGCAGGTCGTCGAAGCCCTGGTCGTGCCATTCGCGCAGCTGGCGGCAGGCCTGGTCGAGCACCCATTCGCCGATGCTGAAGATGCTGCCGTTCTGCTCCGCCAGCGGGATGAACAGGTCCGGCGGCACCCAGCCCTGGGTCGGGTGCTGCCAGCGCAGCAGCGCCTCGACGCCGACCACGCGGTGATCGCGATAATCCACCTGCGGTTGATAGACCAGGTGCAGCTCGCTGCGGGCCAGGGCTTCGCGCAGGTCCTTCTCCAGTTCGCGGCGGCGGCGCATCTCGCTGTCGACGCTGGCGATGTAGAACTGGTAGCGGTTGCGCGAGCGGCTCTTGGCCAGGGTCATGGTCTGCTCGGCTTTCTGCAGCAGCTTCTCGGTGGTCTCGCCGTCCTCGGGGAATAGGGTGATGCCGATGGTGGCTCGCAGGTGCACGAGGTGCTGGTCCAGCTCGAAGGGCGCTTCCAGGTCGTCGAGGATCTGCTGGGCCAGTTCCGCCGCTTCGTAGGGTTGCTCGATGTCGGCCTGGACCAGGGCGAACTGGTCGCCGCCCAGCCGCGCCAGGGCGCCGAGGTGGGCGCTGCGGGTGCGCAGACGGTCGGCGAGGGCGATCAGCAACTGGTCGCCGAACTGGTAGCTGTACTGTTCGTTGATGCCCTTGAAGTCATCCAGGCCCAGGCAGAGCACGGCGACGCGGCGTTGCAGGCGCGAGGCGCCTTCGAGAATCTGGTCCAGGCGCTGCTGCAGCAGTTTGCGGTTGGGCAGGCCGGTGAGGAAGTCGTACTGGGAGATGCGCAGCAGGCTGTCTTCGGCCTCCCGGCGCAAATGGCCGTTGCGCTCGATGGAGGCCAGCAACTGGTTGGCGGTGGTCACCCATAAACCCAGCTCGTCCTTCTCGTGGCCGTCGGGCATCGGCAGCTTGTGCTGGCTGGGGCGGTCCGGGTTGATCGAGGCGAGGTGCTCGATGATCTTCGACAGCGGCTTGGTCAGCAGCCAGTGGTAGACCATGAATAGCACCAGGCTCAGGGCCATGGCGCGGAGGATGCCGGAGATGAAGATGATCACCGAGGTGGCGACGAAGTCGTCGCCGTAGGGCGCGGTGTCGAGGGTGATCTTCAGGTCGCCGTAGTATTCGTTGGAGCCGCCACGGCCGGCGAGGCGGATGGAGTAGTTCTGCTCGGCGCCGAGGATCGGGTCGGTCAGCCAGCGGGTATTGGAGTCCAGCAGCGGGCGGGACTTCTCCGCCAGCATGGGTTCGTCGGGATGGCCGATGGCGGCGTAGCGCACGGCTTCGTGCTGGAACAGGCCTTCGAGGACCTGCATCGCCATGTCCCGGTCGAGGCTGTAGACGGCCTGGGTGGAGGGGTCGCGGACCATCGCCAGGATGCGCTGGGCATCGTTGTGTACGGCCTGGCGCGCCTTGTGGGCGTCATAGACGATCTGGGCACAGCTGAGCACCACTCCGACCACGAGGGCCGCGAGCAATACCATTCGCAGCAGCTTGAGGGAGAGGCTGTGCCGGGGATCCAGTTTCAAGGGCGTTCCTTGTTTCTCGCCAGGGGCGAACGACTGGGGCTGAGTATTGGCAATTGGCGCAATGACGTCAAAGGGCCATCGTTGTGTTTCGTGACTGTACCGGCCTTTCAGGTTAGCTGACACGCGGGTGTTACGCGCCCATTACGAAAAAACCCGGCGCGGGGCCGGGTTTTTCGTATCAAGCGGGATGCGCTCAGGCAGCGAACTGCTCGGCGACGAAGTCCCAGTTGACCAGGTTCCAGAACGCCTCGACGTACTTCGGACGCAGGTTGCGGTAGTCGATGTAGTAGGCGTGTTCCCAGACGTCGCAGGTCAGCAGCGGGGTGTCGCCGCTGGTCAGCGGGCAGCCGGCGCCGATGGTGCTGGCCAGGGCCAGGGAACCGTCAGCTTTCTTCACCAGCCAGCCCCAGCCGGAGCCGAAGGTGCCGATGGAGGTCTTGCTGAACTCTTCCTTGAACTTGTCGAAGGAACCGAAGGCAGCGTTGATGGCGTCAGCCAGGGCGCCGGTGGGCTGGCCACCGCCGTTGGGGCTCAGGCAGTTCCAGTAGAAGGTGTGGTTCCACACCTGGGCGGCGTTGTTGAAGATGCCGCCGGAGGAGGTCTTGACGATCTCTTCCAGGCTCTTGCCTTCGAACTCGGTACCCGGAACCAGGTTGTTCAGGTTCACGACGTAGGTGTTGTGGTGCTTGTCGTGGTGGAACTCCAGGGTCTCCGCGGAAATGTGCGGCTCAAGGGCGTTCTTCGCGTAAGGCAGCGGCGGCAATTCGAAAGCCATGGTCTCTCTCCTATCTCACTCAGTCTGGGCTAGCGCGACGAGCGCGCGACCGGTACACGGGGCCGGTTCGATGTTTGTCGCGGCATCCGGGCGTAGCTGCAATACGTCCCCGAAGGGACCGGCAGCGCGCCAGTTGCGTCCGGAAGGCTCAAGGCCCGCCGGCGCCGCGAAGGTCGGATCATAGCACCCGACCTGTGGCATATCCACGCAGCAACTGTAGGGGCAAAGGCCCTGCGCAGCGGCCTGCGTCGGAGCGCGGGGCTCACTATGCACTGACCGGGATGACGGATCGTCGTTCGAACTGATTGCCGCCAGTGCCTGCGATCAGCCGGCGAACACCAGCTGCGCGGCCATGCCGAGCATCATCACCGCGACCATCAGGTCGACCAGGCGCCAGGTCGCCGGCCGTGCCAGCCAGGGGGCGAGCCAGGCTGCGCCGAGGGCCAGGGTGAAGAACCACAGCAGCGAGGCGCTGGCCGCGCCCATGGCGTAGGCGCCGGGCGCCGCCTGCTGGGCGCCGAGGGAGCCGATCAGCAGCACGGTGTCGAGGTAGACGTGGGGGTTTAGCAGGGTCACCGCCAGCGCCGCCATCAGCACGGTGCGCCGCGAACGCGGGCCGGTTTGCGTGGCATCGGCCATGGCTTCGGGTGCGACTGCGCGACGCAGCGCCTTGAGGCCGTACCAGAGCAGGAAGGTGACGCCGCCCCAGCGGGCGATGGCCAGCAGCGTCGGGTTCTCGGCGAGGATCTTGGCCAGGCCGAACACCCCGGCGCTGACCAGCAGCGCATCGCACAGCACGCACAGCGCGGCCACCGACAGGTGATGCTCGCGGCGCAGGCTCTGGGCGAGGACGAAGGCGTTCTGCGCGCCGATGGCGATGATCAGGCCGGCGGCGACCAGCAGGCCGTTGAGGTAGCTCTGCCACATGGCTCAGGCCTCCGGATCGAGTGCGAGTGCGCGCAGTGTTTCCAGCGCGCGTTGGCCATCGGCATGGGCGACGAACAGGTGGTCGTGGTACCAGGCGGCGATCACGTTGCAGCTGATCCCGGCTCTGGCCAGGACGCCGGCCACAGCGGCGGTGAGGCCCACCGCCTGCAACGCCGAATGCACCTCCAGGGTCAGCCAGGCGGCGACATAGTCGAAGGCCAGCCCGGCCTGTTCGGCTTCGGCGCGCGCCAGGATCAGCGTCAACCCCTCGCTTTCGCGGAAGCTGCCCAGCGGTTGCAGTCCGGCCGGCAGCTGGCCGTCGGGCAGGGTGCAGAACACGTACTCGCCGTCGTTGAGCACCGGGGTCATGTCGCGCAGCAGCGCGGCCAGGGAAGTTTCGCCAGCCATGGTGGGCAATCCATAAAGAGGGGGAATGCTGGCGATTGTCCGGCTTTCGCCTGTATAAGAAAAACCAATACTGCTGATATCTCATTAGGGAAACTGATCATGTTCGACTACAAGCTGCTTGCCGCCCTGGCCGCCGTGGTGGAGCAGGGCGGTTTCGAGCGCGGCGCCCAGGTGCTGGGGCTGTCGCAGTCGGCCATTTCCCAGCGCATCAAGCTGCTCGAAGCGCGGGTCGGCCAGCCGGTGCTGGTGCGCGCGGCGCGGCCGCAACCGACCGATCTCGGCCAGCGCCTGCTCAACCATGTGCAGCAGGTGCGCCTGCTGGAGGGCGACCTGCAGCAGTGGGTGCCGGCACTGGATGACGGCGCGGCGCCCGAACGCCTGCGCCTGGCGCTGAACGCCGACAGCCTGGCGACCTGGTGGGCGCACGCGGTCGGCGATTTCTGCGGCGAGCGCCACGTGCTGCTGGACCTGGTGGTCGAGGATCAGGAAGTCGGCCTCAAGCGCATGCGCGCCGGCGAGGTGGCCGGCTGCGTCTGCGCCAGTCCGCGCCCGGTGGCCGGCGGTCGCTGCGAGCCGCTGGGCGCCATGCGCTATCGCGGGCTGGCCAGCCCGGAATTCGTCGCCCGGCATTTCCCCAAAGGCGTGACGCCCGCCGGCCTTGTCCGCGCCCCGGCCATCGTCTACGGCCCGGACGATCAGTTGCAGCACCGCTACCTGAAGGACCTCGGCGTCGACGGCCACTTCAGCTACCACCTGTGCCCGTCCTCCGAAGGCTTCGTGCGCATGACCAGCGGCGGCCTCGGCTGGGGCCTGGTGCCGGAGCAACAGGTGCACGGAGAGTTGGAGCGCGGCGAGTTGGTGGACATGCTGCCGGGGCAGGTGATCGACGTGCCCCTCTACTGGCACCACTGGCGCAACGGCGGCGAGTTGCTCGCCGCACTGACCCGGCACCTGCTGGCGAAGGCGCCGGGCCTGCTGGTGCCGATCAGCCCCGAATGACGATGCTGCCGCTGCCCGGCAATTGCTCGATGCAGCGCGCGCCGAAGAGTTTCGACGGGGTGAAGTAGCCGACCGTGTTCGGGTTGGCCAACAGGTGGCGCACCGCAAAGAGCACGCCGTGGATGGTCACGTCGTAGCCGTTGGCGGTTTCCAGCCGCGCGGTACGGCGTTCGCCACGGGCGTTGCGCACTTCGCCCCAGACCCAGGTGCGCAGCTTGCTGCGGGCGAGTTCGTCGGGGCCCTGGACGCGCTTGTCCACCTGCTGCTTGAGCCAGTCCTGCACACGGTCGCGGCCCAGCAACGGGCGCAAGCTATCCATCACCCGCATGCCGATGGCGGCGGCTGGCGGCACCGGCAGGTAGACCTCGATGTCGCCAATGCCGGTGGAGTAATAGGCCGTCGCCACGTCGCCCCAGGGAATGGTCACCGCGTGCTTGAGGCCTCGGCCGAAGTCGATGTCGCGGCGCTTGTAGCCCAGCGGCACGTCGCGCAGGCGCCCGGCCTCGCGCACCTTGCCGCCCAGCTTGAGGCCTTCCACGGTGGTCTTGGCGGTGCCCGGCGAGAGGCCGCTGCCGCTGTCGAAGCCCAGCGCCAGGTGCGCGGCGTCAGGCATGGCTTCCTTCAGACAGGCGGCGACGCAGTCGGTGGGGATCACGTCGAAGCCGACGCCGGGGCAGATCACCACGCCGGCGGTGCGCGCTACTTCGTCGAGACTGTGGGCGTACTCGAAGACGGAAATCTCCCCGGTGATATCCACGTAGTGCGCGCCGCTGGCGATGCAGGCCTCGATCATCGGCGCGGCGGTGGCGGAGAACGGCCCGGCGCAGTTTGCAACCACGCCGACATCTTCCAGCGCGGCCAGGGCGGCAGCGCTGTCGTTCAGGTCGAATACCCGGCATTCCAGTCCCAGTGAACTGCCCAGCGCATGCAGACTGGCCGGGTTACGACCGCCGAGGATCGGCTTCAGGCCCTCGCGCTGCGCCTGCTCGGCCACCAGCCGGCCGGTGTAGCCGTTGGCGCCGTAGATCATCCAGTGGGGCTTGCTCATGGTGTGGCCTCTTGAGAAAACTGCGTGCCTCAAAGGGTAGTCGCAACTGCCCGGTGACTGTCGCCGATCGCAAGTCGTGCAACCCTGGCGCGGCGCTGCGGTCTGCAAGGATTCGTTTCTGGCGTGCAAGGCCAGAGTAGTAGGGTGCGGCGCCTGTTAGAGTCGCCGGACTATAAGAACGGGAGTGGCGTGCATGAAGATTCTGGTCACCGGAGCCAGCGGTTTCATTGGCGGGCGTTTTGCCCGTTTTGCCCTGGAGCAGGGGCTGGCGGTACGGGTGAACGGACGCCGCGAAGAGGCGCTGCAACCGCTGGTGGCGCGCGGCGCCGAATTCATGGCCGGCGACCTGTCCGACCCGGCGCTGGTGCGCGCGCTGTGCAGCGACGTCGACGCCGTGGTGCATTGTGCTGGCGCGGTCGGCGTGTGGGGCAGCCAGGAATACTTCCACCAGGCCAACGTGACCATGACCGAGTCGGTGGTCGAGGCCTGCCTCAAGCAGAAGGTGCGCCGGCTGGTGCACCTGTCGTCGCCGTCGATCTACTTCGATGGCCAGTCCCACGTCGGCATCAGCGAGCAGCAGGTGCCCAAGCGCTTCGCCAACCACTACGGCTCGACCAAGTACCAGTCCGAACTGGTCGCCCTCGGCGCCCAGGAGTTCGGCCTGGAGGTGCTGGCGCTGCGTCCGCGCTTCGTCACCGGCGCCGGCGACACCAGCATCTTCCCGCGGATGATCGCCGCGCACCGCAAGGGCCGCCTGCGCATCATCGGCCAGGGTCTGAACAAGGTGGACTTCACCAGCATCCAGAACCTCAACGACGCGCTGTTCGCCAGCCTGATGGCCGGCGACGAAGCGCTTGGCCAGGCCTACAACATCAGCAACGGCCAGCCACTGCCGCTGTGGGACGTGGTGAACTACGTGCTGCGTCGGCTGGACATGCAGCCGGTGGAACGGCACATGCCCTACGGGCTGGCCTACAACCTGGCTCTTGTCAACGAAGGCGTGTGCAAGGTCCTGCCCGGCCGCCCGGAGCCGACCCTGCATCGCCTGGGCATGGCGGTGATGGCCAAGGACTTCTCCCTGGACATCAGCCGCGCCCGCCAGTACCTCGACTACGACCCGCAGAACAGCCTGTGGGATGCGCTGGACGAGTTCTGCGACTGGTGGCGGGTGCGCGGGGCGTAATGTTTCGTGAGTTGTAGGCCCGCTGCGAGGGCAACTGCTGGCGCAGGACCTTCCCTGTAGGAGCGAACTTGCTCGCGAACCGCACGGCACCGCAGCTCGGGCTGTTCGCGAGCAAGCTCGCTCCTACAACAGCCGCATCAGCGTGAGGGGCGGGCACCGCCGCGCAGCGGCCCGGAGTATTGCTGGTCAGCACCGCCCTGCAGCGGCAGGAAGCTCGGTTCCTGCACCACGCGGGGCAGCTTCACGCCGCTCAGCGCGCTCAGGCGTTCGCCCAGCTCGCGCGTCTCGCCCCGCGCAGAGTCGGCGGAGGCGCGCAGCATCTGCTCGATGGCGTCGCTCTGCTGGTACTGGATATCCAGCGCCTGTTCCTCACGCAGACGGCGGCGCAGTTCACGCATGCAATCCAGGATGGCCTTGTTGAGTTCGATCACCCGACTTCCTCCCCGCGATGGGCGCCAGAGCGGCGCCAAGTGATCAGAGGCCGGAGCAAGCCGCGTGCCACGATGTCGCAAAGCCACTATTGGCGGGTCGGCCAGGGAACTGCACCAGTGAAGACGGGGTCTTCTATGCGCCGACGAGGTGCGTAGTGCCCTGTGATGGCACGCTGCTCACGCGCGTCGCGCGAACGGATATACTGCGCCCAGCGCAGGCAACACGCCGCTTCATCCCCACAGGTTCACTCCATGCGTAACGACACGTTCGACGAATTCGATGATGTGCCCCACCTTTCCACCGACGCCGCTGATCGCGACGAGTTCGGTCATCACCCGCGCCGCGTGGTCGAGCCCAACGGCCGTCCCGTACCGCAGCCGGTGAAGCGTGGCGGCGGCGGTACCGGGGCGCTGTGGGCGCTGGTGGCGGCCATGGCCATCGCCCTGGCCGGCGTCGGCTGGTGGAGCCACCAGCAACTGATGCTGATGGAGCAGCAACTGATCGCCACCCAGGAAAGTTTCGCCAAGATCAGCGAAGAAGCCGCCGGTCGCCTGGATGACATCCGCGGCAAGTTCGTCTCCAACGAATCCAGCGGCATGAGCGACCGCGAAGCGCTCAAGCTGCAGGTCAAGCAGTTGCAGGGCCGCCTCGCCGAGCAGGCCAAGGCGCAGCAGACTTCCCTGTCGGAGTTCGACGGCGCCCAGGGCAAGCGGCTGGCGCAGGTCAGTGCCGACCTCAAGGCCCAGCAGGAAAGCGCCGCGCTGCTGATGACCCAGCTCGACGGCAAGCTCAAGGCCATCACCGACGAGCAGGACAAGCTGAAGAACGTGCAGGCCGACCTCGCCAGCGCCAACCAGCAGATCCAGGGGCTGAACACCGAAATCGCCAACCTGAAGAAGCAGGGCAACCAGAGCCAGGCGATCAAGAGCGTGCAGGACGACCTGATGCTGCTGCGCGCCGAGGTCGATGGCCGCCAGGGCCAGGCCGGCAGCGATACCAAGGAGTTCGACGTGTTCCGCATCCAGGTGATGCGCAACATCAACACCCTGCAGCAGCAGATGCAGAACCTCCAGCAGCAACTCAGCGCGCGCTGATCCGCCTGGACAGGAAAAGCCCCCGCCGCGAAAGCGCCGGGGGCTTTTTCATGGCCATCCCTCTTTGGGGGTAGTGTCGGCAATTCTTGTCTTGAATCAGTTTCAGGGCCGGCCTCGAGGCGAATAATCGCTAACAAATGAGAGTCATTCTGATTCTCCCGTTGTTCGATCATTCGCCCGGAGGCACCCCATGCACGATCTTCAAGCGCAACGCCGGTACCGCATTGCCGGATACCGCCCCGGGATCGGTGCCGCCTTCCGCCAGCGCCTGTTCTCCATGGGGCTGCTGCCAGGCGCCGAATTGAAGGTGCGCCGCGTGGCGCCGCTGGGCGATCCGGTGCAGGTGGATACCCGCCAGTGCAGCCTGGTGCTGCGCCGCCGCGACCTGGCCTTCCTCCAGCTCGAAGTGCAGGACTGAGCCGCCATGGACGAGCTGCGCATCGGCCTGATCGGCAACCCCAACGCGGGCAAGACCACCCTGTTCAACCAGCTCACCGGCTCGCGCCAGCGCGTCGGCAACTGGGCTGGCGTCACCGTGGAGCGCAAGGAAGGCAGCTTCCGCACCGCGCACCACAACGTACGCCTGGTGGACCTGCCCGGCACCTACTCGCTGACCACGCTGTCGACCCAGGCTTCGCTGGACGAGCAGATCGCCCGGCGCTGCATCGTCGATGGCGAGGTGGACGTGCTGGTCAACGTGGTGGACGCCACCAATCTCGAACGCAACCTCTACCTCACCGTGCAGCTGCGCGAAATGGGCCTGCCCTGCGTGGTGGCGCTGAACATGCTCGACATCGCCCGCACCCAGGGCCTGAACATCGACCGCGAAGCGCTGGCGCGGGAGCTGGGTTGCCCGGTGGTGCCGCTGGTTTCGACCCGTGGCGAAGGTATCGACGCGCTGAAAGATGCCATCGATGGCGTGACGGATCAGCCGCCGCTGCACGTGCCGTATCCCGCCGCGCTGCGCAACGCCGTCACCCAGTTGCTGCCCGCCGATGCACCGCCAACCCAGGCCTGGATGGCGCTGCTGGCGCTGGAAGGCGACCTGCACTGCGCCCGCCAGCTCAAGCTCGACCCGGCGAGCCTGCTGGCCGCCCGCGATGCGATCCGCTGCGCCTGCGGCGAAGACCCGGAACTGCTGCTGGTGGACGCGCGCTACCGGCTGATCGGCGAACTCTGCGAGCGCGCCAGCAACCATCGCCAGGCCGCGCCGCACCGCCTGACCCAACTGCTGGACAGCGTCGCGCTGAACCGCTGGCTGGGCATCCCGGTGTTCCTCTTCGTCATGTACCTGATGTTCTTCTTCGCCATCACCCTGGGCGGCGCGCTGCAGCCGATCTTCGACCAGGGTTCCTCGGCACTCTTCATCGACGGTATCCAGTGGCTGGGCGCCCGCAGCGGCGCGCCGGACTGGCTTACCGCGCTGCTCGCCCAGGGCCTGGGCGGCGGCATCAACGCGGTGCTGCCGCTGATTCCGCAGATCGGCCTGATGTACCTGTTCCTCGCGCTGCTCGAAGACTCCGGCTACATGGCCCGCGCGGCCTTCGTCATGGACCGCCTGATGCAGGCCCTCGGCCTGCCGGGCAAATCCTTCGTGCCGCTGATCGTCGGCTTCGGCTGCAACGTGCCGTCGATCATGGGCACCCGCACCCTGGACAACCCGCGCGAACGCCTGATGACCTCGATGATGGCGCCGTTCATGTCCTGCGGTGCGCGGCTGGCGATCTTCGCCGTGTTTGCCGCGGCCTTCTTCGGCCAGAACGGCGCGCTGGCGATCTTCTCGCTGTACCTGCTGGGCATAGTCGTGGCGGTGCTCACCGGCCTGCTGCTCAAGCACACGCTGATGCGCGGCGAGGCCTCGCCCTTCGTCATGGAGCTGCCGCTGTACCACGTGCCGCACCTGCGCAGCCTGCTGCTGCAGACCTGGATGCGCCTGCGCGCCTTCGTGGTCCGCGCGGGGACGGTGATCATCCTGGTCAGCCTGGTGATCGGCGGTCTCAACAGCGTCACCCTCGATGGCCGCCCGGTGCAGGGCGACATCGCCGACTCGGCGCTGGCCAGCCTCAGCCACAAGGTCACGCCGCTGCTCAAACCCATGGGCGTGCACGAGGACAACTGGCAGGCCACGGTGGGTCTGGTGACCGGCGCGCTGGCCAAGGAAGTGGTGGTCGGCACCCTGAACACCCTGTACACCGCCGAGCACATCCACGGCGAAGCCTTCGATGCCGACGGCTACGACCTCTGGGGCCAGCTCAAGCAGGCCGGCGCGGATACCCTGGATGGCCTGCGTGATTCGTTCAGCCTCAGTGTGCTGGCGAATCCGGTCGCCGCGAGCATGGCCGACGGCGAGATGGAGGAGGGCTCCATGGGCACCTTCGCCGCCAAGTTCGGCAGCCCCTTGGCCGCCTACGCCTACCTGGTGTTCGTGCTGCTCTATGTGCCCTGCGTGGCGACCCTCGGCGCGCTGACCCGCGAGAGCGGCCGCGGCTGGATGACCTTCGCGGTGTTCTGGGGCCTCAACGTCGCCTACTCGCTGGCAACCCTCTGCTACCAGGTCTTCAGCTTCGCCGAGCATCCGCAATACAGCGCGGTAGCCATCGGCCTGGTGCTGGCGTTCAACCTGGTGCTGTTCCTGATCCTGCGCTGGGTCGGCCGGCGTGGCCTGGAGTTGGACGGCGAGCGTGAACTGCGCCCGGCCCCGGCGGGGAGCTGCCACTGATGGCCACGGCAATCGCGGTGCGCAACCTGCTCGGCGAGATGGGCGAGGCCGATGTACCGACCCTGGCCCAGCGCCTGGGCGCCTCGAAGGCTCTGCTTGAAGCGCTGCTGGAGCGGCTGTTGGCGATGGGCGTGGTGGAAAAGATCGCACCCGAGCCGGCGGCCTGCGGGAGCTGCAAGGGCTGCGCTGAGGCGACGCGGTGTGCGACCACGGGGTATCGCTTGGCTGGCCGCAACGACGCCACACCCTTGCGCTGGATCACCCAGTAACCTCGAACCGTAGGATGGGTGGAGCCTAGGCGATACCCATGCTGTGGTTGCCGCGGATTGATGGGTATCGCTGCGCTCCACGCCATCCTACGTTCAGCAACTTGTAGGGCGCATAACCCGGAACGGGTTATCCGCCAGGACGGCGGATAACGCCCGAGGCGTTATGCGCCCTACAGTTGCCTCGATATCCAACCCGGCGGCTTTTCGTAGGAGCGAGCTTGCTCGCGAACAGGCCGAGCGCCGGCGCCATGCGGTTCGCGAGCAATAACGATGGCGTCCCCCTCGCTCCTGCATGCGACGCCGAACTTCACCCGTAGGAGCGGACCTTGTCCGCGAAATCTACCGCGCGGACACGGCAGTCACAGGAAGAGGTCATCGACCATCGCCTATCGGCGATTCGCGGAGAAGCTCCGCTCCTACAGGTGGGATGTGTTCCGCCGGAAAACAAAAAGGGGCGCCTTCGAATGAAGGCGCCCTTTTCATTGGCGCTGGAACCCGCCGTTACAGGCGCGGGTAGTCCAGGTAGCCGACCGGGCCCTTGCCGTAGAAGGTTTCCGGATGCGGCTCGTTCCAGGCGGCGCCTTTTTCCAGGCGGGTCACCAGGTCGGGGTTGGCGATGAACGGGATGCCGAAGGCCACCGCATCAGCCTTGCCGCTTTCCAGCCACTCGTTGGCGCTGTCCTTGGTGAAGCGCTCGTTGGCGATGTACACGCCACCGAAGATTTCCTTCAGTTTCGGGCCGATGCTGTCGTCGCCGGCCTTCTCGCGGGTGCAGATGAAGGCCACGCCGCGCTTGCCCAGCTCGCGAGCTACGTAGCCGAAGGTGGCCAGCGGGTCGGTGTCGCCCATGTCATGGGAGTCCATGCGCGGAGCCAGGTGCACGCCGACGCGGCCGGCACCCCAGACGCCGATCACCGCATCGGTGACTTCCAGCAGCAGACGTGCGCGGTTTTCTACCGAGCCGCCGTACTGGTCGGTGCGCTGGTTGGTGCTGCTCTGCAGGAACTGGTCGAGCAGGTAGCCGTTGGCGCCGTGGACTTCCACGCCATCGAAACCGGCGGCCTTGGCATTTTCTGCACCGACGCGGTAGGCCTCGACGATGTCGGCGATCTCTTCGGTTTCCAGGGCGCGCGGGGTGACGAATTCCTTGATCGGGCGCACCAGGCTGACGTGGCCGGCCGGCTTGAGGGCGCTCGGCGCCACCGGCAGTTCACCGTTCAGGTACAGCGGGTCGGAGACGCGGCCCACGTGCCACAACTGCAGCATGATGCGGCCGCCGTTGGCGTGTACGGCCTTGGTGATGTTGGTCCAGCCGCGGACCTGGTCGTCGGACCAGATGCCGGGGGTGTCCGGGTAGCCGACGCCCATCGGGGTCACCGAGGTGGCCTCGCTGAGGATCAGGCCGGCGTCGGCGCGCTGGACGTAGTACTCGGCCATCAGCGCGTTGGGCACGCGGCCTTCGTCGGCGCGGCAGCGGGTCAGCGGGGCCATGACGATGCGGTTGGGCAGTTCCAGGTCACCGATGACGATGGGGTCGAAAAGCGTGGTCATTGCGTTACTCCGGGGCGTGAGGGTGGAGGATCAATCGAGTACGGGTTGGGTCTGGTTGGGCTTGCCGCTGAAGGCGATCATTACCGCGATCAGCGCGAGTACGGAGAGCACGGCGCCGGCCAGGGGCACGCGGGTCAGGCCCAGGCCGTGGTCGATGACGCTGCCGCCGACCCAGGCGCCGATGGCGTTGCCGACGTTGAAGGCGCCGATGTTCAGGGTGGCGACGAGGTTCGGTGCAGCACCGCCGACGCGCACCACGTTGACCTGCAGGGCGGGCACTGCGGCGAAGGCAGAGGCGGCCCAGATGAACAGGGTGATCTCGGCCGGGATCAGCGAGGCGCTGGTCCAGCTCAGGACGGTGGAGACCACCGCCATGGTGGCGAACACGCCGGCCATCGTGGTGCCCAGGCGCCAGTCGGCGAGGCGGCCGCCGACGATGTTGCCCAGGGTCAGGCCGAGGCCGATCAGTACCAGGCTCCAGGTGATGCCGCGCGGCGAGACCTGGGTGATTTCGCCCAGCAGCGGCGCGACATAGGTGAACAGCGCGAAGACGGCGGCGGAGAACAGCACGGTGGTGCCCAGTGCCAGCCACAGTGGGCCATTGCGCAGCGCGGCGACTTCCTTGCGCATGTCCACCGCTTCTTCATCGTGTTTCTTCGGCAGCACGCTCCACAGGCCGATCAGCGCGAACACACCGATCAGGGTCACCGCCCAGAACGGCGAGCGCCAGCCGGCGATCTGCCCCAGCGCGGTGCCGGCTGGTACGCCGAGCACGTTGGCCAAGGTCAGGCCGGTGAACATCAGGGCCACGGCGGAAGCCTTGCGGTTGGCCGGCACCAGGCTGGCGGCAACCACCGAGCCGATGCCGAAGAAGGCGCCGTGGCAGAGGGCGGTGATGATCCGCGCCAGCATCAGCAGGCCATAGTTGGCGGCCACCGCGCAGAGCAGGTTGCCGAGGATGAAGATGCCCATGAGCATCAGCAGCGCGGTCTTGCGCGGCAGGCGGGCGGTGAGCAGGGCCATGATCGGCGCGCCGATGGCGACGCTGAAGGCATAGCCGCTGACCAGCCAGCCGGCGGCGGGAATGGTCACGGAAAGGTCGCCTGCGACCTCGGGCAGCAGGCCCATGATCACGAATTCCGTGGTGCCGATGGCAAACGCGGACAAAGCGAGGACGAGAAGCGAAGTGGGCATGTGCCTGCTCCTGGAGAGTGGGGTGGTCTTGGCTGGCAGTAGCCGGTTACAGCGCTTCGCTCAGGTGGCGAACAAAGGCCTGGATGGTTTCTTCATTGCGTTTGAAGAAGTTCCACTGGCCGACTCTTCGACTGGTCACCAGGCCCGCGCGCTGGAGGGTGGCCAGATGCGCGGAGACGGTGGATTGCGACAGACCGGTGCGCTGGTCGAACTTGCCGGCGCAGACGCCGATCTCGAAGGACTGGTGCTCCTGCTCGACGAAGAATTTCTCCGGGTCCCTGAGCCAGTGCAGCATGTCGCGCCGCACCGGGTGGGCCAGGGCCTTGAAGATTTCTTCGAGGTCGATGTCAGGATCGAGATGGGTTTGTTCAGTCATGGGGCACATCGGTATATCGCGTTGAGACGAACTATATATCGGTCAAAAACGATATGAATTCGTTTGGGGCGATAGTAATGATCACTCCTGATGATACTAGGCGGCAGGCCGCGCCATTGTGGGCGTATCCGTCCGCGATGGTGCGCTGCCGATGACATTACCCGGCTGGCGTAGGAGCGGATTCATCCGCGATGGGCGTCCGGCGCGATGCGAGCCTATCGCGGATGAATCCGCTCCTACGCCGCCGTCATGGCAGGGTGTTTCGGGTTGGTCACGGTTCCGCGCTAAGCTCAGCGACATGAATTACCTAGCGCACCTCCACCTGGGCGGCGACCGGCCTGCCCAACTGCTCGGCAGCCTCTACGGCGATTTCGTCAAAGGCCCGCTGGCCGGCCAGTGGCCCGCCGAGATCGAGGCGGGCATCCGCCTGCACCGGCGCATCGATGCCTTCACCGACAGTCACGCCCTGATACACAGTGCCAAGACACGCTTCCCCAGCGAGCGCCGGCGCATGGCCGGCGTGCTCCTGGACGTGTTCTTCGACCACTGCCTGGCCCGCGACTGGGGGCGTTTCTCCGGCGAGCCGCTGGAGCACTTCACCCAACGGGTCTACGGTGTACTGGGCCGCACGCCCGGCCTGCCGGAGCGTCTGGCACGCATTGCACCGCGCATGGCAGCGCAGGACTGGCTCGGCAGTTATCGCGAGTTCGAGGTACTGCAGGACGTGGTCGTCGGGATGTCCCGGCGCCTGTCGCGGCCATCCCTGCTGGACGGCGCCTGGGACGAGCTGGATCGCCTGTACGAACCGCTGAGCGAAGACTTCCGCGAGTTCTATCCCGAATTGCAGGCATTCGTCAGAAATCTGCCGAATTCGATGGACGGTCCGGCCTGACTTGATATGCGTCAACCGCCCGGCGGCCCATCGCGTGTGCAATAGACACATCTGAAGGACGACGAGAGGAGCAGCATGATGAAGTCGTTAATGGTCGCAACGGATCTGTCCGGCCGTTCCGAAAAGGCTTTGCACCGTGCGGCAGCGCTGGCCAAGCGCTACGCCTGTCCCTGGACCGTGCTCTACGTGGTGGATGAAGACCAGCCCTCGGCGCTGATCGACCAGGAGCTGACCCAGGTGCGCATGATGCTCGAAGCGCGGCTGGTGGAACTCACCGAACTGGGCGGCACCTGCCCGCAGCTGCTGGTGGAGCGCGGCGATCCCAATCAGCAGATTCTCGCCGCGGCGAAGAAGCAGGCCTGCGAAATGCTGGTGATGGGCGCACACCGCAAGAGCGTGCTGCGCGACATCTTCGTCGGCACCACGGTGGAGCGAGTGCTGCGCGCCGGGCAATTGCCGGTGCTGGTGGTCAACCAGCCGGCCGCCGGGCAGTACCGTGATCTGCTGATCGCCCTCGACACCTCGCCGGCTTCGGCCCACGCGGTGGAGGTCGCCAATGACCTGGGTATGCTCGAAGGTGCCGTGCGCCGTGGCGTGTATGCCTTCAGCCCGCTGGCCAAGGGGATGATGCAGTACTCCGGGGTGAGCGAGGAGCGCATCGACGAATTCGTCGGCAGCGAATCGCGCCAGGCCGTGGACGAGCTGAAGAAATTCCTCCACGAGCAGCACCTGGAGGATCGCATCGATGAACAACTGGTGGCCGTCGGGCTGCCGGGCAACGTGTTGCAGCGGATGGTCGACAAGCATCGACCCGATCTGCTGGTCATGGGTACTCGGGGTATGGGCGGAATCAAGCGTGCCCTGATCGGCAGTGTTGCCGACTACGCTCTGCGCGAGCTGGATTGTGACATCCTGGTCGTGCCGCCGGAGGCTTGAACCTCCGGCGTCTGGAGACTGTTTTCAGGCTACACCGGGCAGCTCGAGGGTGCTGCCCGGGGCAGTTTGAAAGCTGTTTCGTCAGAGTGGGAACCCGTCGGCCGTAGGTTACGGCGGGCTCCAAACCTTCTTCGCTTTCCCTGCCGCTTTACTGGCAGACCTCAGGCCGCGATGGCCGACTCTTCCTGAACGTCACAGACCACTGCATGGATCGCAGCATGGGCCTGCTTCGCCAGCAGGTTGCGGTCCTGGTGGGCGCTGGACAGCGCCGGCAGCAGGTGGACTTCCACCACTCCCCGATCATTGTCGAACAGGCGCTTCAGGTGGCTGACCAGATCGTCGTCGCCAATGAACGGCGCCAGCTCGCACGCCTGGCCGTTGCGATGGTAGCGCAGCGCCACCGGCTGCACCGGCACGCCGGCTTCGATGGCGCTGGCCATCAGGCGACCGTGGAAGGTGCGCAGGCCTGTGCCGTCGGTGGTAGTGCCTTCGGGGAAGACCAGCAGTGAGCGACCACGCGACAGGTGTGTGGCCAGCTGCGCGTTGATCATCCGTGCATCACCCGAGCCACGGCGAATGAACAGCGTGCCGGCCTTCTCCGCCAGCCAACCGGCCAGCGGCCACTGGCGCACTTCCGCCTTGGACAGGAAGGTCAGCGGCAGCAGCCCGCCAAGCAGCGGAATATCGACCCAGGACACATGGTTGCTGACCCACAGCATCGGCTGCCGGGGCAGTTCGCCATGTACCTGCAGTTCGAAGGGCAGCGCGGCGGACAGGCGTGCCAGGAACCAGCGCGTCAGGCGCTGGCGCAGCGGCATGCGCTCGCCGGGCAGGCGCTCCAGCAGGCTGACGAAGCTGGCCAGCGCAAGGCCCACCAGCAGCAGTGCCAGCAACCGGGCGACGCGCAGCCAGGCGCGCAGGCGGCGCATCAGACCGCGGCCTTGAAGTGGCGGGCGTAGCGCGGGCAGAGCTCGTCACGCTTGAGCAGGATGAACACGTCGGCGACGCCGAAATCCGGGTCCCAGCAGGGCTCGCCGCAGATCTTCGCGCCCAGGCGCATGTAGGCCTTGAGCAGCGGYGGCAGCTCGGCGGTGAGGTTGTCCGGCACGTCCATGGGCGGCAGCGGGGTCTTCGGTTCGGCGCGCAGGTTTTCCTGGCACAGGTAGCGATCGCGCAGSCGCTGCATGACCGCGCGGGCCTGGATGCCGCCATCGCGCATGGGGATGCTGGCGCAGCCCATCAGGTAGCGGTAGCCGCCTTCGTTGAGCACTTCGGCCAGCTCGCTCCAGAGCACCGCGATGGTGCCGCCGTTGCGGTAATCCGGGTCGACGCAGGTGCGGCCGATCTCCAGCACCGGGCCCTGCAGGTTGTCCAGGCCGTCGAGGGCGAATTCCTCTTCGCTGTAGTAGCGGCCCAGGCGCTGGGCGGCGCGGTGGTCGAGCAGGCGGGTGGTGGCCACCAGCGCGCCGGTGTTCAGGTCGCGCACGCCGATGTGGGCGCAGTGGCGGTCGTAGTCGTCCATGTCCAGCCCCTGGTCCGCGCCCTTGAGCTGGGCATCGAACTCGCTGCTGAACACGCGGTAACGCAGGGCCTGGGCTTCGCGCAGGGCGCGGGCGCCGCGCAGACGCACGGCCTTGAGACGGCGTTCTGCCGGGGTGTCACAGGAGAGGGCGATCTGACTCATGCGAGTGCCTCCGTGAACCGGCCATGCGGGTTGCGGCCGGTCGGCTTTGTTGTGCAAGCTCAGGCTAGGAATGACCGGTGTCACGCCCATGACGGTGCGGTGATGCTTGTATGACAAGAACAACGACCTCGAAGGAAGGAGCGCCGCGATGCCCTGGAATTGCCTGCTCGGCCCGCAGGACCGGTTACCGCCCGGCCTGGCCCTGGACGACTGGTACGCCGAATTGCTCGCCCGCGCCGGGTGCGCCAACAGCTTTGAACTGGCAGTGCTGGGGGGCCGTCTGGCGACCTCGCCAGGGCTGGCTTTCCTCGCTGGCTACCAGGCGGCGTTGCGCGCGCTCTGGCCGGCTGCCCCGCGCAGCCTCGGCGCCTTATGCGTGACCGAGAAGAAGAGCGTGCGCCCCTCCGACCTGCAGACCCGTCTCGAAGGGCTGGTGCTGCACGGCCGCAAGGACTTCGCCACCGCCGCCGAGAGTGCCGCCTGGTGGCTGGTCGCCGCGCGCGACGAGGAGGAGGGCGAGTCGCCGCGCATCGCCATGACCGTGGTGCAGGCCGGTGCCCCCGGCGCCAGGCTCGAAGCACTGCCGGCCCTGCCGCTGATGCCCGACATCCCCCACGCCCGCCTGCTGCTCGACGGCGCCCATTGCGAGCGCCTGCCCGGCGATGGCTGGGAGGCCTACAGCAAACCTTTCCGTACCCTGGAGGACACCCATGTGCTGGCCGCGGTCTGTGCCTGGCTCTATGGCCTGGCGCTGGAACACCAGTGGCCGACCGAGCTGAATATGCGCCTGACCGGCGTGCTCGCCGGCTGCGCCGAAGTCAGCCGGCAGCCCGCCGGGCAGCCGGAAACCCACCTGCTGCTGGCCGGCGTGTTCAGCCAGTTCGAAAGCCTCGCCGCGCCGCTGGATGCCGCATTCGCTGCCGGCGATGCGGAGCTGGCGGCGGTGTGGCGTCGGGACAAGGGCGTGCTCGCCATCGCTGGCTCCGCACGGGCCAAGCGGCTGGAGAAGGCGAAGGTGGCAATAGGCCTTGACCCACGTCAGTGAGGGCTGGGGGAGGGGACGCTAGCCTACGGAAGTTTCTGAGATACCAAGAAATTTCCGCAGGGCTACCCACTGTTTTCCCTCCCACTGCTTTAGGAAATCCCCTCATGCGACGCGAACCCATCGTGCTGTTCGACGACGGTAAACACCAATGCCTGTGTTTCGACGATCTGGTCAGCGGCGACGGTGTGCAATCCAACCAGTTCCTTATCGTCGACCACGACAAGCGCCTGCTGCTCGATCCGGGCGGCGACCTGACCTACACCCCGCTGTCCCTGGAACTCTCCAAGCTGTTCTCGCTACAGGACCTGGACTACATCTTCGCCTCGCACCAGGACCCGGACATCATCGCCGCGCTGGACAAGTGGCTGCTGCACACCCGCGCCAAGGTGATCTGCTCCAAGCTCTGGGCGCGCTTCCTGCCGCACCTGACGGCCAACTACCTGGCGGTCAGCCACGGCATCTCCACCTATGACCGGGTGATCCCGCTGCCCGACCGCGGCGAGTCGGTGCAGCTCGGCCGCTGCCAGCTGAAGATGATCCCCGCGCACTTCCTCCACTCGGTGGGCAACTTCCAGATCTACGACCCGATCAGCAAGATCCTCTTCTCCGGCGACATGGGCGCCTCCCTGGTGGACGACGCCAGCCCGGTGCAGGACTTCGCCGCCCACGTGCAGCACATGGAAGGCTTCCACCGCCGCTACATGGCCTCGAACAAGGTCGGCCGGCTGTGGGCCAACATGGTTCGCGGCCTGGACATCGAAATGATCGTCCCGCAGCACGGCCGGCCCTTCGTGGGCAAGGCCATGATCGGCGCCTTCCTCGACTGGATCACCGACCTGCAATGCGGCATGGACCTGATGGGGCCGGACGATTATCAGGTTCCTCGCTAGACAAGCTCCGACTGAAGAGCCCCGCGCTGACCGATTGCGCCAATCGTCCTCGAATACGGCACGATTGGCGCTTAATCCGTCATCTTCAGCGTGCTAGGGTGCGGGCCGACCCGATAACAAGAGGCCCGCCGATGCCCATTGCCCCCTTCCGCCCAGCGCTGCGTGCGCTGGCCCTGGCGACCTGCCTGCTCAGTGGCCACGCCCACGGCGCCGAAACCTGGCCCGAGGCCGACTGGCCCCACGGCGCCACGCCCAGCGGCACCGCCGTGCAGGAGTTCGAGAACTACGCCTTCCCCACCCGCGATGACGGCACCCGCAATGGCGTGCGCACCGACGCGGTGGTGGTCATCCGCGATGGCCAGCTGATCTACGAACGCTACGCCGGCCCGACTCGCGCCGAGACCCCGCACCTGGCCTGGTCGATGAGCAAGAGCGTGATGGCCAGCGTCCTTGGCGTGGCCTTCGGCGAGGGCAAGTTCCAGCTCGACGACCCGGTCGCCAAGCATTACCCGGCCTTCGCCGACCATCCCGACATCAAGATGCGCGACCTGCTGCACTGGGCCTCGGGCCTGGCCTGGCAGGAAGAATATGAATACGCACCGGTGCGCTCCTCGGTGGTGGCGATGCTCTACACCCGCGGCCGCGATGACATGGCGAAATTCACCGCCGGCTTCCCCGCCGATGCCGAGCCGGGCAAGCGTTTCCGCTACTCCAGCGGCGACAGCAACGTGCTCTCCGCCACGCTCAAGCAGATGGTCGGCAAGGACTACGCGAACTACCCCTGGACCGCGTTGTTCGAGCCGCTGGGTATCCAGTCCGCGGTCTGGGAGCGTGACGCCAGCGGCACCTTCGTCGGTTCGTCCTACGCCTACATGACCGCCCGCGACCTGGCGCGCATCGGCCTGCTGATGGAGCGCGACGGTCGCTGGAAGGATCGCCAGCTACTGCCCCAGGACTGGCTGAAGTTCGTCCTCGCGCCGTTCCCCGAGTACCAGCCCGATCCGAAGAAGCCCAATGAGGCAGTGCCCGGTGGCCAGTGGTGGCTCAACCGCCCGGTGGCCGGTGCGCCCGCGCCCTGGCCGGATGCGCCGCAGGACACCTTCGCCGCCCTCGGCCACTGGGGCCAGGCGCTGTACGTGATCCCCGAACAGAAGCTGGTGATCGTCCGCTACGCCGACGACCGTGACAGCAGCTACCAGCACGACACCTTCCTCAAGCTTGCCCAGGCGGCCTTCGCCCACGGGGAGGTGCAGCCATGATCCGCCGTCATCCGATCCTCACCGCCCTGGTCCTGCTGCTGCTCGCGCTGGTCACCACCGCGTGGCAGAACCGCGTCCATCTGGCTGCCTTCCCCGGCATCATCGGCGCCTACACCGCCAAGGAGTACTGCTCCTGCCGTTACGTTATGGGGAACTCGGCGGACTATTGTCAGGCCTATACCAAGCAGTACGTGCCGACCAGCGCCTTCCTCGACGATGAAGCGCGCAAGCGGGTGACCGCCCGCGGCCTGGGCAGTACGCAGACAGCCGCCTGGCTCAGCGCGCGCGAGGGATGCCAGCTGATGCCCCAGGCGGACGATTTGCCCGAATCGGGCAGCCACTGACGGGCGCGTTCCACGGAGCGGGGCGACCCGCTTCGGAGGATCGATGCATTCTTTTGTAACAGGAGCGGTGTGTGCGTTGCTCGTGCTGACGAGCCCCTTGGCGCTGGCCGAATGGCAGCTGGACGGCGATACCTCGCGGATCAGCTTCGTTTCGGTCAAGCGCGGCAAGATGGCCGAGGTGCAGCGTTTCGACCGCCTCTCCGGGCAGATCGACGACAAGGGCGCGGTGCGCGTAGTGGTGCCGCTGGAGTCCATCGACAGCGGCCTGGCGCTGCGCGACGAGCGCATGCGTAATTCCTTCTTCGAGATCGAGCGCTTTCCCGAGGCGACCATCAGCAGCCAACTCGACCTCAGCCGCTATGAGGACCTGCAGGTCGGTCAGTCACGCCAGGAAACCATCGACTTCAACCTCGACCTGCACGGCCAGCAGCGTCGGCTCAAGTCCGAGGTGCTGGTCAGCCGCCCCAGTGAGAGCCGCATCGAGGTGACGACCATGGAGCCGCTGGTGCTCAAGCTGATCGACTTCGACCTGGAGGAGAAGCTGGAGCCGCTCAAGGAGGTTGCCAATGTGCCGTCCATTACTCCGGAGGTGCCGGTGTTTGCGGTGTTGGGGTTCAGTCAGGTGATCAAGCAGGCGCCGTGATACTCGCAGCATGAACCCGTAGGAGCGGATCTTATCCGCGATCCGTCGGCAGGGCCGGCGCCTTTTTCTGCTCCAATGTTGCTGCTTTGGTTTGGGCACTTCGGCGCCGCTTTGGTGTGTGCGTGGACCTCGTGTTTCGCCCCCCCCCGGGCGACCCACTTTGGCAAACGCCCCAAAGTGGGCAAAGGTCTTGCCCCGGACATCCGGTTTTTCGCTTAGGCGAAAAATTCCCTCGTTGAAGCGCAGTTTCAGGGGCACGCTGCGAAGGGCCATCCCTGGCCCATCGCAGCTCTCGCGACATCCATGTCGCTCAACCCCTGAAACTCCGCTTCAACGAGGCCTCCTGAACGGGGCAGTTGGCGCGCGCGGAGGTTTCTCTGGAAGTATTCAGAGCCAAGTCAAAATCCCAAGAGGTTGGCGCGGATGCTCTTCGTAGGAGCGAGCTTGCTCGCGAACCGCACGGCACAGCGTCAATCGCGAAAACAGCCAGTCTTAAGCCCGCGCCGCAATCGCCGGCACATCGGGTTGGAAGCGGAAGCCGGAGCCCACGCTGCAACTGGAGGCGCTGATGAGCACGAAGGTAAGCAGCAGGATGGTCTTCATGGTGGTGCTCCTGTCATTCAGGATCGGACAGCCTCCAGTCTAGGCCGCGCCGCGCGATGCGCACCGAAGGTGAGGAAGCTGCCCGCCGCGAGCAGCCAGGCGCTGATTCCGCCATAGCCGAGCACCCAGCCGAAGCCCTGGACCAGCGCTGCGCGGGCAGCTTCCGGATCGTCCGTGCCCAGTCGGCCGCTGGCGATGCTCGCCGCCTGCTGAAGCTTTTCGCTGCCATCCACGCCATGCAGCGCAGCGGCGACACCGGAGAGCAGAATCAGCCCCATCACCGCGATGTTGATCGCGAGGGAAATCATCCGTGCGCTCATGTCGATACCCGAGGCCATGCCGGCGCGGGCGGCGGGCACGGCGGCGGTAGAGGTGTTGGTCACCGTGGTGTTGGTCAGGCCCAGGCCTATGCCGGCCAGCACGCAGCCCGGAAGCAGGGTCAGCCAGCTGGCGTGCTCCACGGCGCTGCCCCAGAGCATCAGGAAGAAGCCGGCGCCGATCACGAACATGCCGCCGGGGATCACCCAGCCCGGCTGGAAACGATGCGCCAGGCGTTCGGCAATCGGCGGTACCACCAGCGTCGGCAGGGTGTAGGCGAGCAGCGACCAGCCGGCCTTCACGTCGTCGTAACCGAGCACGCCGTGGTAGTAGACCGGCAGGTAGATCATCAGCGGCCAGAAACTCGCGTTCATCCCTGCCGATGCGAACATCGCACCGGAGAAGGCGCGGATGCGCAGCACCGAGAAGTCGAACATCGGGTGGGCGACGCGGCGCTCGATCAGGATGAAGGCCGCCAGACAGGCAGCGCTGAGCAGCAGGATCGCCAGCGCCGCCGGGCTGGCGAAGCCCATGTCGGCGCCCTGGGTGATGTAGAACACCGTGCCGAGCACCGCCAGCGACAGCGTCAGCATGCCGCCGATGTCCAGGCGCTCGGCGTCCGGATCGCGCGACTCCACCGCGCCGTACTGCGCCAATGCCAGGGTAAGCAGGGCGAGCGGCCCGTGGATCAGGAATACCCACTGCCAACTGGCCAGGGCGACGATGGCGCTGCCGATGATCGGCCCGAAGCCCAGGCCTATGCCGAACACCACGCCCCAGGCGGCGAAGGCGCGCACGCGCTCGGCGGGGTCGCTGAACTGGCTGGTGAGCACGGCCACCTGGCAGATCAGCATGACCCCGCCGGCAGCGCCCTGCAGGAATCGCCCGGCGATCATGGTCGGCATGTCCCCTGCCAGCCCGCAGAGCAGCGAGGTGACACCGAACAGCGCCAGGCTGATGACGAACAGGCGCTTGCGGCCGAAGCGATCGGCCAGGGTGCCGGCGGCCATCAGCACGCTGGTGACGGCGATGGTGTAGGCGTTCATCACCCATTGCAGGTCCTGGAAGTTGCCGTGCAGCACGCGCTCCAGGGCCGGCAGGCTGGCCGGTACGCTGGAGATTTCCAGGCCGAACATCATCGAGGACAGGCACACCGCCGCCAGGGCGATGAGGTTTCTGGGGTTATGGTGGGCAGTCATGGGGTGGGCTCCGGAGTACGAGCCACTATTGTCGAAAAGAACAGGGTTCCCCATTGGCGCTATTTGGTCCCATCATTGGGTCTTTTCAGGATTCAAAGGTGAAGGCTGATGGATGACCGACTCGATGGTATCGCCACCTTCGTTCAGGTCGTGGATGCCGGCAGCTTCGCCCTCGCGGCGGAGCGCCTGAACCTCACGCGTTCGGCGGTGGGCAAGGCCATTGCCCGGCTGGAAGCTCGCCTGGGTGTGCGCCTGTTGCAGCGCACCACGCGCAGCCAGAACCTCACCGACGACGGCCAGGTGTTCTACGACAGCTGCGTGCGAGCGCTGGCCGAGCTGGACGCCGCGCACACCGCGCTGGAGGGCGGACGCCTGGAGCCGCGCGGCCGCCTGCGGGTCAGCGTGCCGATCTCCTTCGGCCACCTCTGCGTGGTGCCACTGATGCTGGCGCTGGCGCGGCAGTACCCGTCGCTGAAGATCGACCTGTCGTTCACCGACCGCCGTGTCGACCTGGTGGAAGAGGGCTTCGACCTCGCCGTGCGTATCGGCCCGCTGAGCGACAGCGCCACGCTCGCTGCGCGCAAGCTGGGCGTGCAGTACACCAGCATCGGCGCGGCGCCCTCGTACATCGCCGAGCACGGCATGCCCGAGGCGCTGGACGATCTGGCCGGCCACTCGGCTATCAGTTACTCGGTCGCCGGGGTCACCTCGCCCTGGGACCTGCGCGAGGATGACGGCCGGGCCAAACGTATCGACATCGACCCGCAGCTGAGCATGGACGACCTGCAGGCCATCACCGCAGCGGCCGTGGCCGGTTTCGGCCTGGCGCGCCTGCCGTCGTGGCTGTTGGCGCGGTACGTGAAGCTGGGCGAACTGGTGACGGTGACGGGGCGCTGCAACCTGCCGCCGCTGGAGATCCATGCGGTGTGGCCGAAGACCCGCTACATGCCGTCGAAGATCCGCTGCGCCATCGATGCGCTGGTGGCCGGGATTCCCGCGCTGCTGGCTGACTGAACCATTGCCGGCCCCGCCTGCCCAAGGGCTCAGCGATCGGCCAGTTTGCAAGCCGATGGCGGGCCGCTATCGTTGGCCGTTGATCCATCCGTTTTTCATGTAAGGGATTTCATGCGCTCGCTGTTCGCCTTCCTCTTCGCGGCCTGCTTCGCCGCTTCCGCCCAGGCTGCCTGGTACCTCGATTACGAGTCCTCGCGGCTGACCTTCGTCACCACGAAAAATGCTGATATCGCCGAGGTGAATCGCTTCCTGGTGATGCACGGCAAGGTGGAGCAGCAGGGCCAGGTGGAACTGCGCATCGAGATGGATTCGGTGAACAGCGGCGTTCCGCTGCGCGATGAGCGCCTGCGCGACAAGCTGTTCGACACCGAGAAATTCCCCGAGGCGCGCGTCACCTCGACCATCGACCTGCGCCCGATCACCGAACTGGCCAGCGGTGTGCAACTGGAAATGCGCCTGCCGCTGCGCCTGGAGCTGAACGGGCAGAGCAAGGACTACCGCACCGACGTGCTGATCACCCGCCTGGATGAGCATCGCTTCCAGGTGGTGACGCTGCAGCCGCTGGTGATCAACGCCGCTGACTTCGGCCTCGCACCAGGTGTTGCGCAGCTGCGCAAGCTGGCTGGGTTGAAGAGTATCGGCCTGTCGGTGCCGGTGGGCGCCGTGCTGATCTTCGCCTCGCGGTGAGCGGGCCGATCTTCCCCTGGCGGACGGGCAACCGTTTCGCCCTGCTCTGCGATGGCGAGCGCTTCTTCCCGCGCATGTTCGCTGCCATCGACAGTGCCGAGCGGCAGATCGAACTGGAACTCTACCTGGTGGAAAGCGGCAGCTGTGCCGAGGCCTTGCTGGATCGCCTGCTGGCCGCCCGTGCGCGCGGGGTGAAGGTTCGTTGCCTGTTCGACGCCTTCGGCAGCCTCAAGCTCTCCAGCGCCTGGAGCCGCCAGTTGCTGGAGGCGGGCGGCGAGTTGCGCCAGTACAACCCGCTGAACTGGAAGGCCGGCATCCGCAACCTGTACCGCGATCACCGCAAGCTGCTGCTGGTCGACGAACGCATCGCCTATGTCGGCGGCACCGGCGCCACCGACGAATTCTGGTCCGCGCGGGACAACCGCAGCGACTGGCACGAAGTGATGGTGGAGATGACCGGCCATATCGTTGCCGACTGGCAGCGCCTGTTCGAGCGGCAGTGGAATGCCTGCCTCGGGGTGCGCGCCTGGAAGCCCCGCGAGGAGGTCCTGCTGACCCGCCTGCCGCCGCTGCCGAACTACGGCGAAGGCCTGGCGCGGGTGGCCTATGCCGATGCCGGCCAACACCGCGACATCGTCCAGGCGCTGGTGCGTTCGCTGCGTGGCGCGCACCAGCGGGTGTGGCTGGCGACGCCATATTTCCTGCCGACCTGGAAGGTCCGCCGGGCGCTGCGCAAGGCGGCGCAGCGCGGTGTCGACGTGCGCCTGCTGCTCACCGGGCGCCTCACCGACCATGCGCCGGTGCGCTACGCTGGGCAGCGCTATTACCCGAGCCTGCTGCGCGCCGGGGTGAAGATCTTCGAATACCAGCCGCGCTTCCTTCATCTGAAGATGGTACTGGTGGATGACTGGGTCAGCGTCGGCTCATGCAACTTCGATCATTGGAACCTTCGGTTCAATCTGGAGGCCAATGTAGAAGCGTTCGATCCGCAATTCACTGCGGCGGTGGCCGATTGCCTGGCTGCCGACTTCGCGCAGAGTCGCGAGATCGACCTGGGTTTCTGGCGTGCGCGCCCCTGGTGGAAACGCCTGCGCGAGCGCCTGTGGGGATCGCTGGACCGACTGGTGGTGAACTTCCTCGACCGCCGCCGCTGAAGTCGTTGTTGTCCGTCGAGAGGGAGAGTGACGTGGAGAAGCAAACCAAGGAGCGCTTCATCGGCCTGGAGTGGCTGCGCTTCCTCATGGGGCTGTACGTGGTGATCTACCACACCCTGCACAGCTACCCAGCCGAGCAGAAGTTCGCCGGGCTCGATGACCTGACCAGCCTGGGCTTCTTCGCCACCAGCACCTTCTTCGTGCTGTCCGGTTTCCTGCTCTGTCACGTCTATGTCACGGACGGGCAATTGCGCGAGAGCCCGCGCAGCTTCTTCACCAAGCGGCTGTCCAACCTCTACCCGCTGCACATCTTCTCGATCCTGCTGACCATTACCGTCTTGCTGCTGGTGAGCCAGCTGGGCATCGGGCCGGACATCGACCAGGCCACGCCACGCTTTGTCGTCTACGACACCAATGAAGCCATCGGCCGTCTGCAGCCGGAGCTGTTCCGTCACTGGATGAGCGACGGCGAGCTGCTGTTCAACAGCATCCTCCAGCTCACCATGCTGCAGGCCTGGAACCCGTATTACCTGACCTTCAACGCACCGCTCTGGTCGCTGTCGACGCTGTTCTTCTTCTACCTCTGCTTCCCCTTCGTCGCGCCGCGTCTGGCGCGCCTGCAGAACAAGTGGAAGTGGTTGCTGGTGCTCTGGCTGGTCTATCTGATCCCGCCGGTGCTGGTGGTGGCCAGTGAGCAGTACGGCATGCCCTGGACCGGCCTGCTGCACCGCAACCCGCTGCTACGCCTGCCGGAGTTCCTAAGCGGCATCCTCGCCTATGGGCTGTTCCGCCAGTACAAGGACGCCGGGCGTCTGCCGGGGCGCGGCATGCTGGTGGCGATGGGAGCCTTCGTGCTGGCGAGCTTCCTGGTCGCCGACTACCTCTACACCCACGGCGCCAAGTACTGGTACTTCCTGCTGCACAACGGCCTGTTGCTGCCGGCACAGCTGGTGCTGGTGTACATGAGCGCGCTGCCGCGCGACCCGCAGAGCAGCTTCATCCGCCACTGGTCGCCACGGCTGGGGGCGGCGTCGCTGTCGCTGTTCGCCCTGCACGTGCCGCTGTTCACTCTGTTCTCGCGCACCGAGAAGCTGATCCGCGCGCCGGGCGATTGCCTGGCGGACTGGGCCTACTGCGTGGAGGCGGCGACGCAGCAGCAGTTGTCGCTGTGGCTGTACCCGCTGTTCCTGCTGTTCATGGTCACCAGCTGCGTGCTGGTGCAGGAGCGCTGTGTGGTGCCGGTGCGCARATGGCTGGTGCGCCATCTGCTGCCGGCGCCGCCCGCACCGCCGACGGCGCGGCGGCGGATGGTCACCGAGTCGTAATCCACGGATCGGGTTGTTCGCGAGCAAGCTCGCTCCTACGAAGAGCTTCCTGTAGGAGCGAGCTTGCTCGCGAACCGATCTCGACGCCAGGTTCAGCCCACCTGCGCCTGCCAGTCGTTGAGGTTGTAGTAGTTGGTCACCCGCGCCACCTTGCCCTCGCGCAACTCGAAGAAGGCGCCAGCCGGCAGCACGTAGGTCTGCCCGTTGGCTGTCGGCAGGCCTTCATCGGTGCGCAGGTATTCGCCATGCACGACGAACTCGGCGGCGCCACGACTGCCATCGTCGCTGGCCATCACCACGATGTCCGCCAGCTGCTCGCGGTAGCAGTGGTTCATGTGCTGCATGAAGCTGGCGAAGGCGGCCTTGCCGTGCTGGCGCTCGCCCTGGTTGATGTCATGCACCACCTCGTCGTGCAGCAGGTCTAGGAAGGCCTGCATGTCGCCGGCATTGAACGCGGCGTAATAGGCACTGATCAGGGTCTTGGCGTGCATGGACATGCTCCTGTCGCGGACGGGAATCGGGAAGGCTGGGGCGCCCATGATAGGTTGTCGCTCTGGCCGCCACTTTGCCGGTTGCGGCATCTCGCGGACAAAAACGACCATGCTCACGGAAATCCGCCTGCTCAGTGGCGACGCCATTCGCCCCTTCATCGATGACCTGGCGCGCCTGCGCATCACTGTGTTCCGCGAGTATCCCTACCTCTACGACGGCTCGCCGGAGTACGAGGCGAATTACCTGGACACCTACGTGCGCTCCTCACGGAGCCTCTGCGTACTGGTGCTTGATGAAGGGCGGGTGATCGGTGCGTCCACCGGCCTGCCGCTACAGGACGAGACCGAGGAATTCCAGCGACCATTCCTGGCCCAGGGCTGGAACCCCGAGCGGGTGTTCTACTTCGGCGAATCCGTGGTGCTGCCGGCCTATCGCAACGCCGGCCTGGGCCTGCGCTTCTTCGAGGAGCGCGAGCGCTATGCGCGCAGCCTGGAGCGCTTCGACTGGTGTGCCTTCTGCGCGGTGCAACGCCCGCAGGACCATCCCGCCCGTCCCGCCGACTACCGCACGCTGGATGCCTTCTGGCTGCAACGCGGCTTCAGTCCGCGCCCGCAACTGCAGACCGAATACCGCTGGCGTGACCTGGGCGAACAGGAGGAAAGCGCCAAGCCGATGAACTTCTGGATCAAGCAGCTGAACTGATTGCAGAGCGTTCAGTAACCGACTTCGCGCTGGTGGCGGATGGCGAGGATCACCAGGGTGTCACCGTCGATGCGGTAGCGGGCGAGGTAGCCGCTGTCGCCGAAATCGATGGGCCATTCGCGAAAGTCCACGGGCAGGTCGTCGATCAGCCGGCCCATCTGCGGATAGGCGGCCAGCGCCTGGGTGGCTTCGATGATGATCCGGCCCGCGCGACGTGCGGCGGCGGGGTTGGTTTCCCGCAGGAAGCGCCGCAGACGCTCGAGGTCGCGCAGCGCTGCCGGGGCGTAGATCACTCGCATGTCGGAGTGTCTTGTTCGTCCTCGGCGCCCCAGCTGTTCAGCCAGCTCTCCACGGTCTCGGCAGTGACGTGCTGGCCGGTCGCCTGGAATTCTTCCCAGGCCTGCTCGGTGTCCTTCTTCAGCTTCTCGCGCTGCTCCTCGCGCACGACGTACTGGCCGATGGCTTCGCGAATGATCCAGTGCGGGGAGCGCTGGCGCAGCTCCGCCAGTTCGCGGATGCGGGCGAGCATCTCCTCATCGAGCTTGACCGAAGTGGCCATGTGCAGACCTCTTGATAAAAGGTAATACCTGTTGATACCTGGTCATACTTGGTTTGTCGCAAGGTAGTGTCAAACAGCAAAGGATGAATGGGGCGCAGTGGCGCTGTAAATGTGATGCCGTAGACCCGGACTTTCGACGGGTGGCAAGGCGCGAAGTGGTGGTTATGCTCCGGGAATAACCATAAGAGGGACTTTCCATGCTCCGAGTGGCCCTGTACGCCTTTCTCCTGATGCTGGCCGGCTGCAGCTCGCCCGGCGCTTTCTTCGGCGCAGTGGATGGGCCGCCGTTCGGCGCACTGCCGGCGGATGCACAGCAGGCCACGGTGTATATCTACCGGCCGCAGAACCAGTGGTCCGACGAGGAACTGGAGGCGCCGGGGCTGTTCCTCAATAACGAGCTGATCGGCAGCCTGCCGAGCAACGGCTACTTCGCCCTGAGCTTCGCTCCCGGCAGTTATCCCCTGCAGATGCGCCGGCCGCTGCTGGGCAGCTTCTGGACCTTCTTCGCCGGCGGCAGCCTGGACTTCACCCTGATCGCCGGCTTCACCCTGGAAGCCCGCGCTGGCGAGGTCTACTACCTGCGCTACGACGAGATTCACACGCCGCCCAAGTACGAACACACGGCAGGGCAGGGCGCCGGCCCGCTGCAACTGGTGGGCAAGGAGCTGGGCTCGCGGGAAATCCCCGCCACGCGGCAGGTACAGGAACCGGTGAGCATCGCCGCCAGCGGCAAGGAAGTCGAAGGCCCCGGCTTCTTCGAACGCATCGGGCTCTGAAGCGGAAACCCCGCAGGAACCCCGGAATAGACAGATTGAGCCGCTGGCTTGTTAAGGAAAATTCGGCCCGCGCTATGGGAAGCCAAGCGATTTCAGGACCTGGGTGACGGCAGAAGAATCGTGACTTCTTTTTTCAGGGAGTCACGCGATGGAACAAGCCGACAGCAACAAGATCGGGGTGGTAGCGGCCACCCTGATGGTGGCCGGCAACATGATGGGCTCGGGAGTGTTCATGCTTCCGGCCAACCTCGCTACCACAGGAGGGATCGCCCTCTACGGGTGGTTCATCACCATTGTCGGCGCGGTGTCCCTGGCCCTGGTCTTCGCCAAGCTGTCGGCGATCGATCCGGTGGCGGGCGGCCCCTACGCCTATACCAAGAAGTCGTTCGGCAACTACATGGGCTACCAGACCAACCTGATCTACTGGCTGGCCAACGTAGTGGGCAACGTCGGTCTGGCGGTGGCCGGCCTGGGTTACCTGTCGCACTTCTTCCCCAGCCTGAAGGACCCACTGGTTTCTGCCATGGCGCAGATCGCGGTGATCTGGTTCTTCACCTACGCCAACATCCTCGGCCCTTCGGTGGTCGGCAAGCTGCAATCCTTCACCATCGTCTTTGCCCTGTTCCCCATCATCGGCATGGCGCTGCTGGGCTGGTTCTGGTTCAGCGGCGACATCTACGAGGCGGGTTGGAACGTCTCCGGCAAGAGTGGTTTCGAAGCGGTCGGATCGACCCTGAACTACACGCTGTGGGCCTTCATCGGCGTGGAGAGCGCCTCGGTTTCCGCGGGTGTGGTACGCGACCCCGCGCGCAACGTACCAATCGCCACCGTGGGTGGCGTACTCATCGCAGCCGTCTGCTATGTGCTCAGTTCCACCGCGATCATGGGCATGATCCCGAACAAGGAGCTGCTGGCCTCCAGTGCGCCCTTCGCCGACGCTGCGCGCCTGGCGCTGGGTGATACCGCGGCGAACATAGTCGCGCTCTGTGCGGCAATTGGCTGCCTCGGCTCGCTGGCTGGCTGGACGCTGCTGGTCGGGCAGACGGCCAAGGCCGCGGCGGACGATGGCCTGTTCGGCAAGGTGTTCGCCAAGGTCAACGCCAAGGGCGTGCCGTCGGCCGGCCTGGCCATCGTCGCGGCAATCATGAGCATCCAGGTGCTGGCAACCATGTCGCCGACTGCCAGCGAGCAGTTCGGCAAGATTGCCTCCATCGCGGTGATCATGACCCTGCTGCCGTACATCTACTCGGCAGTCGCCATCAAGGTGCTGGGCTACCGCAAGATGCCCGCCCGCCAGTACGGCTTCTACACCTTCGTCGGGGTCATCGCGGCGATCTACAGCCTCTGGGCGATGGTCGGCTCCGATGGCGAACAGACGCGCTGGTCGCTGATCTTCGTGGTCTCCACGATCATCTTCTACGAGCTGTCGATCAACAGCATGCGTACTGTCGAGGAAACCGGCGTCCATCCGGGCGGCGTTTCTCCCGGCTGGATCCGCTTCGGCACCCTGGCACTGACCATCATCGCGCTGGCAGCGATGTTCTGGGTGTCGGTCGGCCGCCACGACAACCTCAATCTGCGCCCGCGGGTACTCCAACCTGCGGCCAGCGCACCCGCCGTTCCCGCACAAACACCCAACTGAATTTCCCCGCCTGCCCGCGCCTTCTTCGATGGCGCTGAGGGCGGGGCAGGCGCCTGCCTGGCTGGCGGCGCGAGTGCTGCCAGCCGATTCGAGGAGTTTTCATGTCCGAATCCGTTACCAAGAACACCCTGGATGTCGTCGTCCTGATGGTCCATGAGGCGCAGGATCAGGTCACCTCAGCGGGGCGAGCCGTGCGGGCGTTGACCCGGGACCTCGAGCGGCGCGGTGTAACCGTGCTGCCCGCTGCGACGGCCGCGGATGCCTGCGCCGTTATCGATTCGAATCCGGCCCTGCAATGTCTGCTGCTGAACTGGGAGTTGCCTGGCGGTGCATTGCCGGTACTGGAGACACTGCGTCGACGTAATGCACAGATGCCTGCCTTCCTCATGGCTTCGCGTGGCGACGCGGCTTCCATCGAGCTTCAGGCGCTGCGCCAGTCGGACGACTTCATCTGGCTGCTGGAAGACACCACCGATTTCATTGGCGGCCGTATCGTCGCCGCCGTCGAGCGCTATCGCGAGGCGGTGCTGCCGCCGATGTTCAAGGCGCTGATGAAGTTCTCCCGCGTCTACGAATATTCCTGGCATACGCCGGGCCATACCGGCGGCACGGGATTCCTCAAGTCGCCGGCCGGGCGCGCGTTCTTCGACTTCTTCGGCGAGGAATTGCTGCGCTCGGACCTGTCGATCTCCGTCGGCGACCTGGGCTCGCTGCTCGACCACAGCGGCCCGATCGGTGAGAGCGAGCGCTACGCCGCGCGGGTATTCGGCTCCCATCGCAGCTATCACGTCACCAATGGCTCCTCGACCTCCAACCGGGTCATCCTGATGGCCAGCGTGACCCGCGATCAGGTCGCGCTGTGCGATCGCAACTGTCACAAGTCGGCGGAGCACGCGATGACCATGTCGGGGGCGATCCCTACCTACCTGGTACCGTCGCGCAACCACCTCGGGCTGATCGGGCCGATCCGCTCCGAGCACCTGACCGCCGTGGCGGTGAAGCGCCAGATTGCCGAGAACGCCCTGGTGCATCCGGGCATCGACCCTGCGCCGCGCCACGCGATCATTACCAACTCCACCTACGATGGCCTTTGCTACAACGTGGCGCGGGTCGAGGAGTTGCTCGGCCAGAGCGTCGACCGTCTGCACTTCGATGAAGCCTGGTATGGCTATGCGCGCTTCAACCCGATCTACCGCCAGCGCCACGCCATGCACGGCGACCCGGCCGAGCAAGGCGCAGACCGCCCCACCGTGTTCGCCACCCAGTCCACCCACAAGCTGCTGGCGGCACTGTCCCAGGCATCGTTCATCCATGTGCGCGACGGGCGTAATCCAGTGGAGCACGCACGCTTCAACGAGTCCTACATGATGCATGCGTCCACTTCGCCGCAATACGCGATCATCGCCTCCAACGATGTGTCGGCGGCGATGATGGACGGGCAGGGCGGGGTGGCGCTGACCACCGACGCCATACGCGAGGCGGTGGCCTTCCGGCGCCTGCTGGCGCGCCTGAACAACGACTTCGCGGAACAGGGCGACTGGTTCTTCGATGCCTGGCAGCCTGACGAGGTACGCGACCCGCGCACCGGGCGCAAGGTGGCTTTCTTCGAGGCGGACGAGGAACTGCTGGTCAGCGACCCGCAATGCTGGACCCTGGCTCCCGGGGCTCAGTGGCATGGCTTCGGCGAGATCGAGGAGGGCTACTGCATGCTCGATCCGATCAAGGTTTCGGTGGTGACGCCGGGCATCTCGCCCACTGGTGGGCTGATGCCGGTGGGTATTCCCGCCGCGGTACTCACTGCCTACCTCGCGCAGCAAGGCATCGTGGTGGAGAAGACCACCGACTTCACCCTGCTGTTCCTCTTCTCCATCGGCATCACCAAGGGCAAGTGGGGCACGCTGGTCAATGCCCTGCTGGGGTTCAAGCGCGACTACGACGCCAACCTGCCGCTGCCCCGTGCGCTGCCGCAGTTGGTGGCCGATTTCCCGCAGCGTTACGCCGACCTGGGCCTGAAGGACCTCTGCGACCGGATGTTCGAAGCGATGGCCGAACTGGATACCACCGCGCTGATGGGGCAGGCCTTCTCGCTGCTGCCCGAGCCGCGGCTGAGCCCGAGCGCTGCCTACGAGCAACTGGTGAAGAACCGTATCGAGTGGCTGACGCTGGAGGAAATGAGCGGCCGCACCGTGGCAACTGGGGTGGTGCCTTATCCGCCGGGTATTCCACTGCTGATGCCGGGTGAGAACGCCGGGCCCGCCGATGGCCCATTGCTGGGTTACCTGGAGGCGCTGGAAGCCTTCGACCGGCGTTTCCCGGGATTCACCCACGATACCCATGGCGTTGAAGTCGAGGATGGCCTCTACCGGGTCGCCTGCATCCAGTCAGATTGAGTCTGTTCGGTTGATGAAAGCCGGCGCAGGGCAATGCCCTGCGCCGGTTTTTTTATCTGCAGAACCCAGGATGTGATCTGGGTTTTCGCCCGAATCCGGGTATGACTTGAACTCATAACTCCTTGAGTTTTTGTGGTTACCGGGCCGTTTCGGCCCGGTGCTAAAAATCGTCGTACCAGCTCATCGACAACAACAAAGAGCGACGCGACATGATCACTTCCCTGCTTTCCCTGCCCTCGATCCGTCCTCCGCGTTCCGGCCTGTCCGGTGCCTTCGCGCACCCGTCCGACTTGCCCGTCGATTCCTGACTCCCTCCGAACTCCCCCCGGCGTCCCTGCGCCGGTTTTGCCACGGGCCGCGCAAGCAGGCCCGGGCTTTCTTACACCCCACGGTTCCATGAGGTACCCCATGAAAAAGCTCGACCTGTACATCGGTGAAGGTTTCGAAGGCCCCGGCGTCAACGCCGCGCATATCAATATCCTGCTCGGCCCGCGCAGCGGCCCGGCCGGCCAGGCCTTCTCCAGCAGCCTGGCGTCGCCCAGCCAGGGCCATTGTCCGTTCATGGTGATCGCCCAGCCGAATATCCCGGTCAAGCCGATGACCCTCTACGTCAACAAGGCCGAGATCAACGGCGACCTGCACGCCAACGCCACCTGGGGCGCGTCCCAGGCCGGCATCGCCAAGGCCGTCACCGAGGCCCTGCTGGACGGCACCCTGCCGCCGGAAGCCGAGGACGAATGGGCCATCGTCACCGCCAACTGGGTCAACCCCGGCTGCGACGACCTCGATGCCGTCTACCTGAACAACTACAACGCCTGCCGCACCGCGATTCATGCGGCGCTGAGCTGCAAGCCCGAGCGTGCGCAGCTGGCCGACGTGGTCAACGCCATCGCCAACCCCTTCTACACCCCCAAGGCCTGAGGTCCGCACCATGGAATACATCCGTCTCGGCAATTCCGGCCTGCAGGTTTCCAAGCTGTGCCTGGGCACCATGAACATGGGGACCCCGGACTGGAAACCGTGGATCTTCGATGAGGCGAAGAGCGAGCCGATCGTCAAGCACGCGCTGGATGCCGGCGTGAACTTCATCGACCTCGCCGACTTCTACTCCGCCGGCGTCGGCGAGGAAGTGGTGTGCCGCATCCTCAAGCGCCTGGTGCGTCGCGAGGACGTGGTGATCACCACCAAGGTCGGCTACGGCACCCGCCCCGGCATCAACGCCAGCGGCCACTCGCGCAAGCACATCATGGATGGCATCGACGCCTCCCTGAAGCGCATGGGCATGGATTACGTCGACATCTACATGCTGCATTTCTACGACGTGAACACCCCGGTGGAAGAGGTGATGGGCGCCCTGAACGACATCGTCCGCGCCGGCAAGGCCCGCTACATCGGCGTATCCACCATGCTTACCGGCCAGCTGGCGAAGATTCTCATGGCCTGCGAGCGCAATGGCTGGGTCAAGCCGATCAACATGCAGCTGCAGCTCAACTGCGCCTACCGCGAGGAAGAGCGCGAGATGATCCCGTTCTGTCGCGACCAGGGCCTCGGTGTCTCGGTATTCAGCCCGCTGGCGCGTGGTTTGCTGACCGGCGACGTGAGCTCCACACGCAACCAGACCGACTTCTTCACCCAACAGATGTACGCCGATGAAGCTTCCTTCGAGATCGCCAGCTCGGTGCAGCGCGTGGCCCAACGCCGTGGCGTGTCCAACGCGCAGATCGCCCAGGCCTGGGTCCTGCAGCACTCCGGCGTGGACTGCATGCTGGTCGGCGCCGACACTACCGCGCAGTTCGACAGCGCCCTGGCCGCGCTGGAGACGCGTCTGGACGACGAGGAGATCCACGAGCTGGAGCGCAATTACACGCCCTGCGACGTGATCAACGACTACACCGCCGGCAAGCGCATTCTGCGTGTGGCCCGGCCCATGCGCGAAGCCTTCGCGCTGACGGAGGCAGTGGCATGAGCGAGCTGCTGAAGACCGGCCACTACATCGACGGCCAATGGGTGAATGGTGGTGTGACCTATCCGGTGCGGAACCCAGCCACCGGCGCACTGATTGTCGAAGTCGCCCGCGGCGGCGCCGAGGAAACCAACGCGGCCATCGCCGCTGCCGAACGCGCACTGCCGGCCTGGCGTGCGCTGACCGCGAAGGAGCGCAGCGCGCGCATTCGCCGCTGGGGCGAGCTGATGCTGCAGCGCCAGGATGACCTGGCGCGCCTGCTCAGCACCGAGCAGGGCAAGCCGCTGGCCGAGGCCAAGGGCGAAGTGGCCTACGCGGCGAGCTTCCTCGAGTGGTTCGCCGAAGAGGCCAAGCGCGTCTACGGCGACGTGATTCCCTCGCACAAGGGCGATGCGCGCATCGTGGTGATCAAGCAGGCCATCGGTGTGGTTGCGGCGATCACTCCGTGGAACTTCCCGCTGGCGATGGTCACCCGCAAGGTTGGCCCGGCGCTGGCCGCCGGCTGCACCATGATCCTCAAACCGTCGGAAGAGACGCCGCTGTCGGCCTTCGCCCTCGCGGTGCTCGCGGAACAGGCGGGTATTCCGGCGGGCGTGTTCAACATCGTCTCCGGCGATGCTCCGGCCATTGGCGGTGCGCTGCAGGCCTCGGGCTCTGTGCGCAAGCTGTCCTTCACCGGTTCGACCCGCACCGGCAAGCTGCTGATGCGCCAGGCGGCCGACACGCTGAAGAAGGTGTCGCTGGAGCTGGGCGGCAACGCGCCGTTCATCGTCTTCGACGACGCCGATATCGACGCCGCCGTGCGCGGCGCCATGGCCTCGAAGTTCCGCAACACCGGGCAGACCTGCGTGTGCGTGAACCGCTTCTATATCCAGGAGCGCGTCTACGAGGCGTTCGTCTCGCGCCTGACCAAGGCAGTCAGTGCCATGCGCGTGGGCAATGCGCTGGAGGGCGAGACCGAGCAAGGCCCGCTGATCAACGAAGCGGCGCTGGCCAAGGTCGAGCAGCATGTTGGCGATGCACTGGAGAAGGGCGCGCGGGTGCTCTGTGGCGGTCGCCGCCACGCGCTGGGCGGCACCTTCTACGAGCCCACCGTGCTGGCCGAGGCGAATCCGCAAATGCTGATCGCCAGTGAGGAAACCTTCGGTCCTGTCGCTGCCTGTTTCCGCTTCCGCGACGAAGCTGAAGTCCTGAATCTGGCGAACGACACGCCCTACGGTCTTTCCGCCTATTTCTACAGCCGCGACATCGGCCGCGTCTGGCGCATGGCCGAAGGCCTGGAAGCCGGCATGGTCGGCATCAACGAAGGAATCATCTCCACCGAAGTGGCGCCCTTTGGCGGCATCAAGGAATCGGGCCTGGGCCGCGAAGGCTCCAAGTACGGCATCGAGGACTACGTGGAGATCAAGTACCTGCTCATGGGCGGCCTGTCTGCCTGACGCCCCTCAAGGAGTTCTGCCTCATCCGCCGCGTCGCTCAGGGCGCGGCGGTTCAACCTCACAGTGTTTCCAATAACAAAAAGTCGGAGACGATCATGTCGGGTCAACCAGTCAAAATCGATGACCTGCCCATCGGCAGGTTCCACATCAAGATCGCCGGCCTCACCTTCGGCGCCCACTTCACCGACGGCTACATCCTCGGCCTGATCGGCATCGCCTTCACCCTGATCAATCCGCAGATGGCGCTGACGCCTTTCTGGCAGGGGCTGATCGGCAGCTCTGCACTGTTCGGCCTGTTCCTCGGCAGCCTGTTCTTCGGCTGGATTTCCGACCACCTTGGCCGGCAGAAGATCTTCCTCATCAGCTTCGTGCTGATCACCATCGCCTCGGTGATGCAGTTCTACGTCGAGTCGGCACTGCAGCTGTTCCTCTGCCGGGTGCTGATCGGTATCGGCCTGGGCGGCGACTTCAGTGTCGGCCACGCCATGCTCGCCGAGTTCTCGCCGCGCAAGCATCGTGGTGTGCTGCTGGGCTCGTTCAGCGTGATCTGGACCTTCGGCTACGTCGCCGCCACCTTCGTCGGCACGGCCATGCTGCCACTGGGCGATGACGCCTGGCGCTGGATGCTGGCGTCCTCCGCCATCCCGGCGGCGATGATCCTGATAGCCCGCATCGGCACACCCGAATCGCCGCGCTGGCTGGTCTACAAGGGCCGCATCGAGGAAGCCCGCGCCATCGTGCGCAAGCACCTGGGCGCCAACGTGGAGATCGACGAGGAGGTCATCAACCGCAAGCACAGCGGCTACAAGGCGCTGTTCAGCCGTGAGTACCGCAAGCGCACGGCGTTCAACTGCCTGTTCTTCATCTGCATCGTCATGCCGTACTTCGCGATCTATACCTTCCTGCCGTCGATCCTGCAGAAGATGGGGCTGTCCGAGGGCTTCGGCACCGAGATGATGCTCAACGCGCTGCTGATTATCGGTGCGTTGCTGGGCATCTGGTGCACCATCAAGTTCAGCCGCCGCGGCTTCCTCATCAACTCCTTCCTGATCCTCGCCGCTTCGCTGTTCCTGCTGGTGCTGCTGCCCGGCAGCATGGCCTGGCTGATGGTGGCGTGCTTCGGCCTGTTCACCCTGGTGCTGTCGGCGGTGAGCAACCTGGTGGGTGTCTACCCGGCGGAAAGCTTCCCCACCGAGGTGCGTGCCGGTGGTATCGGCCTGGCTACCGCGGCCAGTCGCCTGGGTTCGGCATTGAGCACCTTCCTGCTGCCGGTCAGCGTGGCGGGCATCGGCCTTAACCCGACCATGGCGATCCTCGCCGGTATCCTGCTGTTCGGCGCGATCATCTCCATCGCCTGGGCACCGGAAACCAAGTACCTGACGCTGACCGACTGTGGTCGTGGAACGACGGACCCGGCTGCTTCTCCCACTTCGGAAGGGGCTGCTCGCCTGGCCTGATTCGTCCTTCAGAAACAAGTGAAGCGGGCGTACCGGCATGCCGGTACGCCCGTTTTTTCGTGTCCTGAACGGGGCCTCAAAGGGCATCCCATTCGGGATTCTGCTCAGCCGCTGTAGGAATTTGGCGTAACTGACGGGAGGCCCGTCCTTATCGATTTCCTACCCGATTCCAGCGTTGAAGATGCCGATTAAGGTAGCGCCTCCCGCCTCGGATCAGCGGTCTGCCCTGGCCTTTTCGGCCAACCCGACCGCTCCGCAGGCGACCTTATCTTCAGCAAGGAATCGCCATGTACCTCCGTTCCGTACTTGCCTCCCTGACCCTGGGCAGCCTCTCCCTGTTCGCCTTCGCCGATGACAGCAACGAGCAGACCCGCAAGGTCATGACCCAGCACCAGGAAGAGATCAGGAACCAGATCGCCGACGTGGAATACAACCGTCGCCAGGTCATCGAACGCAACATCCAGCTGGCGCCGGCCGAGGCCGAGGCGTTCTGGGGCATCTACAACAGCTACCGCGCCGAAGCAGACAAGCTGGCCGGTGAATCCATCGCGCTGGAAATGGACTTTGTCGAGGCCCTGCAGAAAGGCAGCGTCGGTGAAGACCAGGCGCGTCAGCTGCAGGCCAGGGTGTTCCAGCTCGAAGACAGGAACCAGAAGCTGAAGGAAACCTACGTCGAGCGGATTTCCAAGGAAGTCTCGCCAGTACGTGCGTTGCGCTTCCTGCAGATCGAGACGCAGCTCGATGCCATCGCTCAGGTCCAGACCAACCGGGCTCTGCCTCTGGCGCAGTGATGCCGCTCCTGCCCGGCATCGCCTGCCGGGCTTCCACTCCGTTCGCTGGAGGTACCCATGAAAGTTCTTCGCTTCTCTTCCCTGATGCTCGCCGTTGCCCTGCTCGGCGGCTGTGTGACCGACCAGCAGTTCCTGGCACAGAACCAGAGCGCTGCGATCGACGCCACCGTCTCGCGGGCGAAGTTCGAGCTGAACTGCCCCGACGTCGCCGCCACCGTGCTGTCCAGCAAGGTTACCCAGTTCGCCTACGCCAACAACCGCACCGAATACACCATCGGCGTGCGCGGCTGCGGCCGGCAGTCGGTGTATGTCACCTATTGCCTGACCTCGGACAACTGCAACGCACTATCCGATACCGCACGTATCACGCAGTAGCCGGCTCGCCGCATCGCTTTCCACCCATCGAGCCCAAGGAGGGTTCAACCATGCAATTTCTCAAATCCCTGCCCCTGATCAGCACCCTGGCCATCGCGGTTGCCGCTCCGGCCATGGCTGCCGATATCAAGCTGGGCAGCGCCGTCGAGGCTGACGAGGTGGTGACCAAGGTCGTCTCGGTCGATGCCAAGGATCATCGTCTGGTGGTCGAGGATGCTTCCGGCAAGCACATCACCGTGCAGGTCACCGACGCGGCCCAGGACCTGGGCAACCTGAAGAGCGGTGACTACATCGCCGCGCTGGTCATCCATTCCGTCGCTTTCGACCTCGACACCAAGGTCGAGTCCCGGGCTCCGGGCGGCATCGAGGCCGAAGGCGTGGAGCTGGCCACGCCGAACAACCCGCATCCGGGTGGCGACGCGTTCCGCATGGCGCGAGTGCAGCTGAAGATCGTCGGCATCAACGTCAAGAAGCACGAGCTGACCTTCGAGGGGCCGGATGGCACCACCAAGGTGGTCTCCGTCGACGACCCGAAACTGCGCAGCAAGATGAGCGCGCTGAAGGTCGGCCAGATGCTCAACGTGACCTATGAGGACACCTTGCAGATCGTCACGGCCCATCCCCAGGCCGTCGCTGCCAAGTCCTCCCAGTAATGCCGACGCTCGGGCTCGGGAAAGGGATATCCCGAGCGCCGGGCATTCGTACTTTCGCTGCGGCGAAGACCAGTGGAATCAAGTATGCGTTCGAAAGACCTCGGCTGCCGCGCTGCAGCATTGCTCGTGACCGCCTGCCTGGCGGCCTGTGGACCGGAAGCCAAGGCTCCGGCGGCCCCACCGGTGGCGGTGACCACCCTGATGACCCAGCCTGCGGACCTCCCCGCGAGCATGACTTTCGTGGGCCAGACGCAAAGCCCGCAGGCCGTGGAGATCCGCTCGCGGGTGAACGGTTTCCTGGTCAAGCGCAACTACCTCGAAGGCAGCCAGGTGAAGGCCGGGCAGGTGCTGTTCGAGATCGATCACGCGCCGTTCCAGGCCGACCTGGATTCGGCGAAGGCGCAACTGGCGGCGCAGCAGGCCGCCTATACCCGCGCCAAGGCCAACCTTGATCGTGTGCTGCCCCTGGCCGCCGAGAATGCCCTGAGCCCGAAGGATCGCGATGACGCCATCGCCAGCGCCAAGTCCGCTGAAGCGGCGGTGCAGGCCGCGGCGGCCCAGGTGAGGACCCAGGAGCTGAATCTCTCCTACACCTATATCCGCTCTCCGGTGAATGGCATCAGCGATTACGCCCAGGTCAACGACGGGACCTACGTCAATGCCAGCAACAGCCTGCTGACCACCGTTTCCACCCTCGACCCGATGCGCGTCAGCATGAGCGTCAGCGAGCAGCAGTTCCTGGCGATGCGCGACCAGCGTGCCAGTGGGCGCCTGAGCATGCCGGCGGACGGTCGTCTCGAAGCCGACCTGCTGATGGCGGACGGTTCCAGCTATCCCCAGACCGGGGTAGTCACCTTCGCCTCCAACAGCTTCGACCAGCAGACCGGCACCTTCATGGTCCGCGCCGAGTTCGCCAACCCCAAGGGCGACCTGCACCCGGGGCAGTTCGTCCGCATCACCCTCAAGGGGGCCAGCTACACCAACGCCATCCAGCTTCCGCAGCGAGCGGTCATGCATGGCCCCAAGGGCGACTTCGTCTTCGTCGTGGTCGGCGACAAGGCCGAGGCGCGGCCGGTCCAGGTGGCCGAGCCGAACGGCGACGTCTGGCGCATCGAGAGCGGCCTCAAGGGCGGTGAGCAGGTGGTGGTCGACGGCGCCGGCAAGCTGCAGCCCGGCGGTGTGGTGAAGGTCACCGGCCCTGCGCCGGCGGGCAGCTTCGGCGCCACCGCGACCAAGGCAGAGTGAGGTTCAGGCCATGCTATCGCGCTTCTGTATCGACCGCCCCATCTTCGCCATGGTGCTGTCGCTGATCATCATCATCGCCGGCGGCGTCTCCATCTTCGCCCTGCCGGTGGCCCAGTACCCGGACATCACGCCGATCCAGATCACGGTGACGGCGACCTATCCCGGCGCCGACTCGCAGACCATCGCCTCCACGGTCGCGGCGCCCATCGAGACGCAGGTCAACGGCGTCGACAACATGCTCTACATGCAGTCGGTCAGCTCGCCCACCGGGCAGATGACGCTGAACGTCTACTTCGAGGTGGGCACCGACCCGGACATCGCCCAGGTGCAGGTGCAGAACCGCGTCAGCCAGGCGCTGGCGCAGCTGCCGCAGGCGGTCCAGCAGAACGGCGTGAACGTGCAGAAGCGCTCCTCCAGCTTCCTCATGCTGCTGGCGGTCTATTCGCCGGACAACAGCTTCGACCAGCAGTACGTCGGCAACTACGCCAACCTCTATGTGCTGGACGCGCTCAAGCGCATCCAGGGCGCCAACCAGGCGCAGATCATGGGCGACGCCGACCTGGCCCTGCGAATCTGGCTCAAGCCCGACCGCATGGCCGAACTGGGAATTACCGCCTCCGACGTGCAGAACGCCGTCAGCCAGCAGAACCAGCAGTTTGGCGCCGGCAACATCGGCCAGGCGCCGTCGCAGGGCAAGATGGAGCTGACCTACCCGCTGGTGACGCCGGGGCGGATGAAGAACGCCAGGGAGTTCGAGGAGATCATCCTGCGCGCCGATTCCAACGGCGCGGCCATCGTGCGTCTGGGCGACGTCGCCAAGGCCGAGATCGGCCTCAACCAGTACACCATGCGCTCGTCGATCAACGGCAAGACCGCGACCCTGATCGCGGTCTACCAGCAGGCCGGCTCCAACGCGCTGGAAGTGTCGAAGAACGTGCGCGCAGCCATGGCGGACATGTCGACGACCTTCCCCCAGGGCATCTCCTACGCCATCTCGCTGGATACCACCGAGTTCGTCCGCTCCTCCATCCACGAAGTGGTGATCACGCTGCTGATCGCCATCGTGCTGGTGGTGCTGGTGGTGTTCGTCTTCCTGCAGAGCGTGCGCAGTACCCTGATTCCGGTGGCGGCGGTGTTCGTCGCGGTGATCGGCACCTTCGGCGCGCTGCTGGCGCTGGGCTTCTCGATCAATCTGCTGACCCTGTTCGCCCTGGTACTGGCCATCGGCATCGTGGTGGACGACGCCATCGTGGTGGTGGAAAACGTCGAGCGGAACATGGAGGAGTTCAAGCTCAGCGCCCGCGACGCGACCATCAAGGCCATGGAGGAAGTAACCGGCCCGGTGATCGCCATCGTGCTGGTGCTCTGCGCGGTGTTCATCCCGGTGGCCTTCGTCAGCGGCACCACTGGCCTGCTGTATCGCCAGTTCGCCCTGACCATCGCCTGTTCGGTGGTGATCTCCGGCTTCGTCGCCCTGAGCCTGTCGCCAGCGCTGGCGGCGCTGATCCTGAAACCCGGCCAGCACTCGCGCTTCAAGGGCTTCGAGTGGTTCAACCGGGTCTTCGAAAAGCTCACCCGTGGCTACGTCGCGCTGGTGTCGGTGATGGTGCGTCGCGTCGTGCTGGCCGTGGCCCTGTTCGGCCTGATGCTGGTCGGCATCTGGATGCTCTTCGCGAAGATTCCCACCAGCTTCGTGCCCGAGGAAGACCAGGGTTACCTGCTGGTCGCGGTGATGATGCCGGACTCGTCCAGCCTGGACCGCACCGAGGCGACCACCGAGCAGGTGGCCGCCCTGTTCCGCGAGCATCCGGCGGTACAGGATGCTTCGGCCGTATCGGGCTACAGCTTCATCGACGGGCAGAACCAGACCAACATGGGCACGGTGTTCATCAACCTGAAACCGTCCGAGGAGCGCAAGGGCTTTGCCCTGTCGGCCGAGGGGATCATTCACGCCCTGTATCCGAAGCTCGCGGTGATTCCCCAGGCGCGGATCATCCCGATCAACCCGCCGTCGATTCCCGGCCTGGGCACCCAGGGCGGTTTCGAGTTCTGGGTGGAGAACCGTGGCGATGGTGATGCGAAGGCGTTGCAGGCTGCGACCTGGGGGCTCATCGGTGCCGCCGCCAAACAGCCGGAGCTGAGCGGGCTGATCAGTACCTTCCAGGCCTCTACCCGGCAGATGCGCATCAGCGTCGACAACGCCAAGGCGGAGACCCTGGGCGTGCCCATGGCCGACGTGTATGGCGCACTGCAGACCCAGTTCGGCTCCTCCTATGCCAGCCAGTACGTGCTCGGCAGCCGGGTCTGGCAGGTGATCCTGCAGGGTGCTCCGCAGTACCGCAGCTCGCCCACGGACCTGGGTTACCTGTACGTGAAGCAGAAGAACGACAAGATGATTCCGCTGTCGGCGCTGGTGAAGACCGACTTCACTTCCGGCCCCAGCCTGGTGACGCGCTTCAACAACTTCCCGGCAGCCAAGATCACCGGCAACGCAGGAGCCGGCTACAGCTCCGGCGATTCTATCGCGACCATGCAGCAACTGGCGACCAAGGTGCTGCCGGCGGGCTACAGCTATGCCTGGAGCGGCGAGGCCTACGAGGAGAACAAGGCGGGCAACACCACGGTGCTGGTGTTCATCTTCGGCATCATCATGGTGTTCCTGATCCTCGCTGCGCAGTACGAGTCCTGGACGCTGCCGCTGACCGTGCTCAGCGCTGTGCCGTTCGGCATCTTCGGCGCGCTGGTGGCGATCTGGGCACGCGGCATTCCCAATGACGTGTACTTCCAGATCGGCCTGGTCACCCTGGTCGGCCTGGCGGCGAAGAACGCCATCCTCATCGTCGAGTTCGTCATTCTCCAGCGCCAGGCCGGGCTGTCGCCCATGGACGCGGTGCTGAAGGCTGCAGAGCTGCGCCTGCGCCCGATCATCATGACCTCGCTGGCCTTCATCTTCGGCGCGGTGCCGTTGGCCATCGCTTCCGGGGCCGGAGCCAACTCCCGCCACTCCATCGGCACCGGGATCATCGGCGGCATGCTGGCGGCGACCAGTCTGGCGCTGCTCTTCGTCCCGCTGTTCTCGTACCTGGTCGAGCGCCTCGCCGAACGGCGCAAGGCCCAGGCCAATGAGGGTTTGGTCATTTCGAAGGAGGCCAACTGATGCGGCCCGGAAAACTCTTGCTGGCAGTAGCCATCGCTGCCCTTGGCGGCTGCATGATCGGCCCGGACTACCAGCGTCCCGAAGTGGCCATGCCGGATTCGTTCAGGGCCCACCTGGCGGATACCGCCACCGGCGTGGCGGGGCCCTGGTGGGAGCAGTTCGGCTCCACCACCCTGTCGTCCCTGGTCAACGAAGGCCTGAAGAACAACCTCGACCTGCAACGGGCCGTCGCACGTATCGACCAGTACCGCGGACAGTTGCAGACCGTTCGCTCCGGCCTGTTCCCGCATGTCGGGATTGGGCTGGGAGCCGAGCGTCGCAGGGGCGATCAGTTCGTCGATACGCCGTTGGCCAATTTCGATGGGGTGACGGATCAGTACCAGGCCGGGCTGAATGCCAGCTGGGAAATCGATCTCTGGGGGCGTCTGCGCCGCCTGAGCGAAGCGGCAAATGCCCAATTGCTGAGTGCGCAGTATGCGCAGCGAGGCGTCGCGCTGAGCCTCGCCAGCTCGATCAGCGAGGGCTACCTCAACTTGCTGGCGCTGGATGAGCAGCTGGCGATCGCCCAGCAGACCGCCCAGGCACGCAAGGAAGCTCTGGACATCTTCCAGAAGCGCTACGAGCGTGGGGTGATCCGGCAGATCGAGCTCAGCCAGGCACAGAACGACTACTGGCAGATGCAAGCCACGATTCCCCCGCTGCGGACCAAAATAGCAGCGGCAGAGAACTCGCTGTCGATCCTGCTGGGGCGCTCACCGGGCCCCATCGTGCGCACCGAAAGGCTGGACGCGTTGCGCACTCCCGGGGTGCCGGAGGTCTTGCCAGCCAGTCTGCTCTCGCGGCGGCCGGACCTGCTGCAGGCGGAGCAAGCCGTCGTCGCCAGTAATGCCAAGATCGGCGCGGCCGAAGCCTTGTATCTCCCCAGCCTCAACCTGACCGGCATGATCGGTTTCAGCCGTGGGCAGAGCGGGCAGCTGTTCGAGAGTGCGTCGAAGGTCTGGAATCTCGCGCTGGGCCTCAACCAGAGCGTGTTCGACGCCGGCGGCCTGTCCGGCCAGGTGCTCGAAGCGAAGTCTCTGCACCAGCAATCAGTCCTGGCCTACAAGCAGTCCGTGCTGTCCGCGCTGGCGGACGTGAACGACGCCCTGGTCAACAGCCGCGAGTCCGCGGCGCAGCTGAAAGCGGTCAACCAGCAGGTGGACGCGCTGCAGGTGTATGCACGGCAGGCGCGGCGTCTCTACGAGGGCGGCTATTCCACTTACCTGGACGTGACCACTTCGGAAGAGAAGCTGTTCGATGGACAGCTGCAGCAGGTCGGCAGTCGCCTGTCGGCGCTCAATGCCTTCAATACGCTGTATCTCGCGGTGGGTGGCGGTGTGAGCAACCTGCCGCTGGGCTCGCCGGCTGATCAGCCGCAGTCGCAGGAGACCGTCGCATGGCACTGACCCTGTCGCGCCGCTCGGGAGAGGAGATCCGCCTCTTCTGCGGCAACGAGGTGACCGATGAGGAAATCCTTGCAGCGGTGAGAGGGGAGGGGCTCGCCGTTCGCGTCGATGGCGTCTATGCCCCACTGTCCCGTGAGCCGGTGAAAGGCGTGACGGTGCGCCTTTCGGTACGTGCGCCGCGCTGTATCGAGGTGCTGCGCGGCGAACTGAAAAGCCGCCTGGACGTCCGCTGATTGCAGGCTGAGGTCTGCAGGCCCCTCTCCCAGGTCGGGACGAGGGGCCTGGCCGGCGTCAGTTCTGCGGAACGACTCGTGCCTCGTTACCGGTTCCCTCGATGAAGACCTTCATGCCCTTTGCCAGGGACTGGTTGATGGGCTGGGTGACCGAAACCAGCACGCCACTGTTCATCCGTACGATGACCTGCTCGGCTTCCTTGGGCTGGTCGTAGTGTTTCTTCTCCATATAGTTGCCGCCCAGCGCGCCACCCAGTGCGCCAGCAACCATGGCGACGTCGCGTCCGGTGCCGCCGCCGACCAGGCTGCCCAGGGCCGCGCCGCCAACGCCGCCAAGCACAGCGCCGATACCGGTGTCGTGGTTGGTCTGCATCTGCGTCAGGGTGATCTGTTCAACGCGGCCTGTGCGGATTTCCATTTCCCCCGGACCGCCATTGCCGTCACCGCTGCTTGCGCATGCGCTCAGCGACACGGCGAAGAAGAGTGCGGCGACCCAGGATGTTGCTGGTTTCATCTATCTGTACCTCGATAATCGGATTCAACGATTGCCGTCGATTCGTCCTCGAACCGCGACCTAGAGAGGTTACGGTCTGTCAGACAGGTATGGAGCGCTGAGGCGGTGGTTGGCGAAGAGTCGCCGGGCCTTCTGGGACTTTTCCTGCATCCAGGTTGCGAGGGCTTGAACAGAATGGTCTCGCCATCCCGCTGCAACTCTCGGGAATGGGGGTGGCGCTCCGTGCTCCTGCAGCACTTGGCCAGGTTCTGACGGCGAGTCATGAACCTGGCTTCTTTTTCTCCCCTCAGGGATTGCTCACCAGGCCCAGCCAGTCCTGGAAGCGCTGCACCTTCGACAGTCCCTTGCGCTCCGCCGCGATGTCCAGCCAGTAGCCGTACGGCCCGATCACTTCCACCGGAGTGATCGGCAGCAGGCTGCCGGCGGCCAGCTCGCGCTCGATCATCTGCCGGTCGATCACCGCCAGGCCGCCGCCGGCCAGGGCCGTGTGGATGACCTGGTCGAGGGTGCTGAACTCGATACCGCTGTCGGCATCGACATCATTGCGACCCATCGCCTCCAGCCAGTTCTCCCACACTCGCAGGCGCCTGCCCTCATGCAGGATGTGCAGCAGCGGGTGGGCATTGAGTTCAGGCGCTTGCTCGCCGTCGAACAGTTCCGGGCTGGCCACGGCGATGTGCCGCTCCATCACCAACAGCTCGCTGTGGCAGTGGACGGCCTGCTCCAGGCCGAAGCGGATGCGGCAGTCCAGCTCGCCGGCCGTCTCGCCATCGAGGTGGTTGGTGACGCTCAGGCTGATGTCCGGGTAGCGCTGCAGGAAGGTGCGCAGGCGTGGTGACAGCCAGCGTGCGCTCCAGGTGGGCGGGGCGAGGATGCGCAGGCGCTGGCGCAGGTTCGGTACGCGTACCGCTTGCAGTGCGCGCTCCATCTGGTCGAAGGCTTCGCTCAGATGTGGGGCCAGGGCGCTGCCGGATTCGGTCAGCGTGAGGCCGCGAGGCGTGCGTAGGAAAAGGCTGATTCCGAGGTATTCCTCCAGCTGCTTGATCTGCCGGCTGACGGCTCCCTGGGTGACGTTCAGGGCATCGGCCGCGCGGTTGAAGCTGCGATGGTGGGCCACTTCTTCGAAGACGCGGAGCATGGTCAAGGGCGGCAGGTTACGCATGGCGGGGCCATCCGAAAGTACGCTCAGGGCGCGGGCTTTTTTCGCTGATTCTAGCGGCGGCGATGCCTTCGGAATATGCGTTTTTCTCGGGTTTGACCTGCGATTTTGTCGTTTGTCGGGCGGCTCACCCAAGGGCTAGTTTCGGCCGCGCTCACGGACTGGAGCCCTCCGCCCGTCAGCGCTTCCCATAACGACAAGAAACCTGCCGAGGCACCCTCAACGTGGCCAGACTCCACCTGCCGTTCCTGCTTCCTTTCCTGCTTGCAACCAGTACTGCCGCACTCGCCGTCCCGGTGACGGAGAACCTGGATATCGGCGGCGCCGTGCGCGCCCGTTGGGACCACGATCCGGACCGCGACATCGAGAAGTTCGGCATCGATACCGCAATGCTGCGCGTGACCTACACCTCCGACAGCTGGATCGGCGCCGCGCGCTACCGCTGGTACGGCAAGGCCTACCCCTACCAGTACACGAAGAACTTCGGCGACATCCACTTCGCCGAGTACGCCTGGGTCGGCTACAAGTTCGATGCCGACAAGCAGGTGCAGGTCGGCCTCAACAGCATTCCCTTCGGCCTGCAGCCGTACTTCGGCAGCACCTTCTACGAGACCCTGGGCAACGTCGTTGGCCTGGAAGACGTCAATGACGTCGGCGTGAAGTACATCCAGCAGCAGGATGAGTGGAACTTCCAGTTCGGCGCCTATGCCCGCCCCGCCTGGGCCGGCCATGGCACCAGCAACGGCGCCAGCTATTCCACTGTGGTGACCGACGCCGACAGCTACGTTCCGGACGGCAACCGCAACAAGGAACGGCAGATCCTGGTCGGCCGCGTGGCCCGCTCGCTGCAGCTGGGCGACTGGAAGTCCGAAGTGGGCGTTTCCGCGCTGACCTCGCGGCTGGAAAACCGCGACACCAACGACGACGGCCGGCGCAATGCCTACGCAGTGCATTACCTGGGGCAGAACGGCCCATGGGGCGTGCAATTGCAAGCCGCTCGGCAGCAAATGTCGCCTAGGAATCCGGGTAGCGACGAGGTAGTCACATTCGGTGGGTACGACGGTACATTCAATGTCGCTAGTCGCGGTAACCTGTATGTCGGTGATCTGAGCTACAGCATTCCAGGAAATTTCCTTGATGGCTGGGTCAGTGGTGTGAAGGTCTATGGCAACTACAGCGCCTTCGACAAGTCCGCCGACGACTTCAAGACCTCCGAGCGTTTCATCCTCGGCACCTCCTTCTCGGTGAAGGCGCTGTACATCGCGGTGGAATGGCTCAACGGGCGCAACGATCCCTACATCGGCGGCAGCAGTTACACCCAGAGTCTGGCCGAAGGTGGCACCGATCACTGGGAGAACCAGCTCTACGCCAACATCGGCTATTACTTCTGAGCAGGGCTCGGACGATGCCCGCACGGCGACGGTCGGCGGGCAGGGAAGGGTGGGTGAAACGCAAGATTCCGGCGCTCAATGCGCTGAAAGCCTTCGAGGTGGCCGGTAGCACGGGCAGCTTTACCCGTGCCGCCGAGCTGCTCAACGTGACCCAGAGCGCGGTCAGCCGCCAGGTCCGCCAGCTGGAGGAACAGCTCGGCGAAGACCTGCTGATCCGCCGTCACCACCACCTGGAGCTGACCGAGGCCGGGCGCGTGCTGCTGCGCGCGCTGCAGCTGTCGTTCGACCGCATCGAGCTGACCGTGCGCGGCATCCAGCAGCGCCACCATCTCAACCGCCTGCGGGTCAACGCGCCGCCGACCTTCGCCCTGCGCTGGCTGCTGCCGCGCCTGGGGCGGCTGCGTGAAGCTCACCCGGACCTGGAAGTGAGCCTGACCACCAACCTGCAGGACAGCCTCGCGCAGAGCAGCACGCTGGATTGCGCGATCCGCTTCGGCAATGGCGAGTGGGATGGCCTGGACAGTTCGCTGCTGATGCATGAACGGCACATCGCGGTGTGCGCACCCAGCCTGCTGGCGCAGCGCGAGGAGCAGGACATCGACCTGCGCAGCATGACTCTGCTGCATGTGCTGGCCCGCGATGACCAGCGCTTCCTGACCTGGCGGCACTGGCTGGACGCGGCGAAGATCCAGGGTGTCGACCTGCAGGGCGGCTACGAATTCGACCTGCTGGACATGGCCATCCGCGCGGCCATCGATGGCCTGGGCATCACCATCGCCGACCGGCAGATGGTGACCCGCGAACTGGCTGCCGGGCAGCTGGTGCAGATGCTTGACGTGGAGGTGCAGGGGCACCAGTCCTACTGGTGGGTCAGTCGTCCGGAACAGGAGCTGCCGCCCCATGTCCAGCGCTTCCACGAGTGGCTGCAGCAGGAAGTCTGGACCGCCGAACGCAACCTGGCGGGATCGGGTTCCATCATCAATCTTTCCTGAATAGCCAGCGGTGATTTCCGACCGGGAGCTGGCGCTTTCCTACGGCTAGTAACCTGCGTTTTTCGCAAGTTACTGCGGTCTATTAATCGCTTGTCGCTCCCTCGGTGCCTACCGAAACTTCAGACAACCGATAACGACAAGAGTCACCTCATGCCTGCAGCCATGCTGCCTGCATGCAGCAGTCTGCAGCTTGTCGTTCCGTGCGGCCTTCACCGGCCCGAAGCCTTGCTTGAACGACAGGACATGACCATGCGTACAGATCGTAACTTCATCGACGGCCGTTTCGCCGACGCCTCCTCCGCCCATATCGCCGTGTTCGACCCGGCGACCGAGCAGCAGGTGGCCCAGGTGCCGGCCGCGACCGAGGCCGATGTGCGCAACGCCGTCGAAGTGGCCGCTCGCGCCCAGCGCAGCTGGGCCCGCCTGCCGGCCATCGAACGTGGCGAGCACCTGCGCCGCTTCGCCGACGCCCTGGAACGCAATGCCGATCGCATTGGCGCGGCACTGGCTGCCGAGTCCGGCAAAAGCCTGGCCGACGCCAGCAGCGAAGCCTTCTACGCCGGCCAGATCACCCGCTACCACGCCGAATGGGCGCGCCGTATCGAAGGCGAGGTGATTCCCAGTGACTCCACCGACGAAACCCTCCTGCTGCAGCGCGAGCCGATTGGCGTGGTCGCGGCACTGATCCCGTTCAACTATCCGGTCTATACCTTCCTGCGCAAGGTCGCCCCGGCGCTGATCACCGGCAACACCGTGGTGGTGCGTCCGAGCAACAACACCCCGACCTCGGCGTTCGAGATCGCCCGTTGCGCCGAGGAAGCTGGCTTGCCCGCCGGCGTGCTCAACGTGCTGACCATGAATCACGGCGAAGCCGGTGTGCTCTGCCAGCACCCGAAGATCGGCATGATCACCCTGACTGGCAGCGTTGGCGCCGGCCGCATCGTGCTCGACTACTGCAAGGCCAACATTGCCAGGCCGTCCCTGGAACTGGGCGGCAAGACCCCGGCGATCATCGAGCCCGATGCCGACCTGGAGAAGGCCGCMGAAGCCATCGTCGCCGCCAAGCTCGCCCACAGCGGCCAGCGTTGCACCGCCATCGAGCGCGTCTACGTGCAGGCCAGCGTGCATGACCGCTTCCTCGCCCTGCTGCGCGAGAAGATGGCTGCCGTGCGCATCGGCAACCGCGCTGCTGACGCCAGCCTGATGGGCCCGCTGCAGCACGCCCGTGCTCGCCAGGATGTGCACGCCAAGGTTCAGCGTGCGCTGGCCGAAGGTGCGGTGCTGGAGTGCGGCGGCGTGCTGCCCGAAGGTGCCGGTCACTACTACCCGGCGACCCTGCTCAGCAACTGCCGCCAGGACATGGAAATTGTCCAGGAGGAAATCTTCGGCCCGGTGCTGCCGGTGCTGTCCTACGAGACCCTCGACGAAGCGCTGGCCATGGCCAACGACCACCAGTTCGGCCTGGCCTCGGTGCTCTACACCGAGAACTACCGCAACGCCATGAAGGTCGCCAACCACATCGAGGCCGGCGAGATCTACGTCAACCGCACACCGGCCGACCCTTACCAGGGCTACCACGCCGGCTGGAAGCGCTCGGGCCTGGGCGGCGACGACGGCAAGCACGGCATGCTCGAGTTCACCCAGACCCGTCTGGTGGTCCTGAAATTCTGATTCGCTGATTCAACTCCACGGGGCCCACTGCCTGGGCTCCGTCTTTCCCACTGCTGTTCCGACCAGTTGCCGGCGACCGCGCCGGCTGCGAGATGCATGATGAAAAAAACAATAAGTGCAGAAGCCATGCCCATGGCCGTGCCCGCTAACGCCAACCTCACCCGTTACATCCAGCTCGCCCTGCTCGTCCTTGCAGCGGGCGCGATCTATCCCATGCTGTACCTGCGCCAGGTGTACCAGAGCACCATGCTCGAGGCGCTGGCGATCAACAACAGCGAACTGGGCTACCTCTATTCGATCCTCGGCACTGCCTTCCTGCTCAGCTACCTGCCCAGCGGTTGGCTGGCGGACCGCCTGTCGCCACGCTTCCTGATCAGCTTCTCGCTGATCGGTACCGGCCTGCTGGGCATGTGGTACGCCATGCTGCCGGGCTTCAACATGCTGCTGGTGATCTTCTGCGGCTTCGGCATCACCACCGGACTGACCTTCTGGGCCGCGCTGATCAAGCGGGTGAAGATGCTCGCCGGCGAAGACGAGCAGGGCCGCTTCTTTGGCGTGCTCGACGGTGGCCGCGGGCTGGTCGAGGCGCTGCTGGCAACCGTCGCCATCGCGCTGTTTGCCTACGTCACCGAGACCCGCGGCGAGAAGAACGCCCAGGGCCTGCAGCTGGTGATCCACATGTACGCGATCTTCTGCATCGTGCTCGGCGTGGCGCTGATGGCCGTGCGTGATCCGCAGAAGAACACTCGCGATGCCAACGCCGAGAAGGGCAACCTGCTGGACGACTTCAAGACCCTGCTGCGCATTCCCGAGCTGTGGCTGGTGACCGCCATCGTGTTCTGCGGCTACCACTTCTTCTGGGCCACCTACAGCTTCTCGGCCTACCTGCAGGAAGGCGGCTTCGGTCTCAGCGCCACCGCCGCCGGCCTGATCACCACCATCAAGCTGTGGATGCGCCCGCTGGGTGGCATCGGCGGCGGCTGGCTGGGTGACCGCTTCACCCGCACCGGCGTGCTGACCTGGGCCATGCTCTTCGCGGCGCTGGGCATGATCGGCCTGATCGTGCTGCCGAGCCTGCATGTACTGGGCGTGCTGATCTTCCTGGTGATCTTCATCGGCCTGATGACCTACGCCATCCGCGGCCTGTACTGGGCGATCCTCGACGACTGCCACATCCCGCTGCGCGTCACTGGCCTGGCCATCGGCATCATCTCGGTGCTGGGCTACGCCCCGGACGCCTACCTGCCCCTGCTCAACGGCTACATCACCGACCGCTTCCCCGGCTTCGTCGGCTACCAGATCTACTTCTCCTACGTTGTGGTAATGGGCCTGCTGGGCGTGGTCGCCACCCTGATCCTGAACAAGCGCATCCAGAAGAGAGCGAAAAACGCATGAAGATCGTCTCCCTCGAAACCCATGTGGTTGCCGTCCCGCCGCCCCACGTCGGCGGCATGTACTGGCTGTTCGTCAAGCTGAAGACCGATTGCGGCATCGAAGGCGTCGGCGAGATCTACGCCGCCACCTTCCACCCCAAAGTCATGGTCCCGGCCATCGAAGACGTGTTCGGTCGCTACCTGGAGAACCAGGACCCGCACCATATCGAGCGCTTCTTCCGCCGTGCGTATTCGAGCGGTTTCACCCAGCGCCCTGACCTGACCATGATGGGCATCGTCAGCGGCCTGGAAATGGCCTGCTGGGACATCATCGGCAAGGCGGCGAACAAGCCGGTGTATGAGCTGCTCGGCGGCAAGGTCCACGAGCGCCTGCGCTCCTACACCTACCTGTACCCGAAGAACGCCCAGGGCGAGTACGACTACTCCGACCCGGACCTGGCCGCCGAGTGCGCCATCGAGAACATGAAGCTCGGCTTCACCGCGCTGAAGTTCGACCCGGCCGGCCCCTACACCGCGTTCTCCGGCCACCAGGTATCGCTGGAAGTGCTCGATCGCTGCGAGACCTTCTGCCGCAAGATCCGCGAGGCGGTGGGCAGCCAATGCGACCTGCTGTTCGGCACCCACGGGCAGATGGTGCCGTCCTCGGCCATCCGCCTGGCCAAGCGCCTGGAGAAGTACGACCCGCTGTGGTTCGAAGAGCCGATCCCGCCGGGCCAGGAAGACGCCATGGGCCAGGTGGCTGCCAAGACCAGCATCCCGATTGCCACCGGCGAGCGCCTGACCACCAAGTACGAGTTCTTCAAGCTGCTGCAGGCCGGCGGCGCGTCGATCCTGCAGATGAACGTCGGTCGCTGCGGCGGCCTGCTCGAAGGCAAGAAGATCGCCTCCATGGCCGAAGCCTTCTACGCGCAGATCGCCCCGCACCTCTACAACGGCCCGATCGGCGCAGCGGCGAGCTTCCAGCTGGCAGCCTGCACGCCGAACTTCCTGATCCAGGAAAGCATCGGCACCTGGGACGGCTTCCACGCGCAGGTGCTGAAGAAGCCGCTGCAGTGGGAAGACGGCTACATCATCCCGTCCAGCGAGCCAGGCCTTGGCGTCGAGCTGAACATGGACGTGGTGCGCGCCCACAGCCCCTACACCGGCGAGCGTCTGCACCTGCAGATGGGCCCGGACCCTGTCGACGTGAAAGACAACGCACCGGCCAAAGGCTGATGCCGGACCCGCTGCCGCCTTTCCCTTCAAGGAAAGGCGGGGGCGGGGTTCTACCCAAAACCGCGGTACGCAATCCATGAAATACGACTACATCATCGTCGGCGCCGGTTCTGCCGGCTGCATCCTCGCCGCCCGCCTGAGCGAATCGGGCGAACACAGCGTCCTGCTGCTGGAGGCTGGCGGCAAGGACAGCTCGCACTGGTTCAAGATCCCGGTGGGCTTCGCCAAGCTCTACTACAACCCGACCTTCAACTGGATGTACTACAGCCAGCCGCAGAAGCAGCTCGCCAACCGCGAACTCTATGCGCCGCGCGGCAAGGTGCAGGGTGGTTCGGGCTCGATCAACGCGATGATCTACGTGCGCGGCCAGGCCCATGACTTCGATGACTGGGCGGCCAACGGCAACGAGGGCTGGTCGTTCAAGGACGTACTGCCGTACTTCCGCAAGCTGGAATCGCACCCGCTGGGCAACACCGAGTACCACGGCGCCAACGGTCCGATTCGGATCACGCCGATGAAGGGCCACACCCACCCGATCTGCGACAGCTTCCTCAAGGGCTGCCAGGAGCTGGGCTACCCGCTGAGCGAAGACTTCAACGGCAAGGACTTCGAAGGCGCCGGCCTCTACGACGTCAACACGAAAAACGGCCAGCGCTGCTCCAGCAGCTTCGCCTACCTGCACCCGGCGCAGAACCGCTCCAACCTGAGCATCGAGCGCAACGCGCTGGTGGAGCGCGTGCTGTTCGACGAGAACAAGCGTGCCATCGGTGTGAGCCTGACGCAGAACGGCGTGCAGCGTGAGTTCCACGCCAAGCGCGAAGTGATCCTTGCCGCTGGCGCGGTGGATTCGCCCAAGCTGCTGCAACTCTCCGGCGTCGCCGACAGCGCGTTGCTCGAACAGCATCAGATTCCCCTGGTCCATGAACTGCCTGCCGTGGGCAAGAACCTGCAGGATCACCTCTGCGTCAGCTACTACTACAAGGCCAATATCCGTACCCTGAACGACGACTTCGGTTCGCTGTTCGGCCAGGCGAAACTGGGCCTGGAGTACCTGCTGACTCGCAAGGGCCCGCTGTCGATGAGCGTGAACCAGAGTGGCGGCTTCTTCCGCGGCAACGACGCCGAAGCGCATCCGAACCTGCAGCTGTACTTCAACCCGCTCTCGTACCAGATCCCCAAGAGCAACAAGGCCAGCCTGAAACCCGAGCCGTACTCGGGCTTCCTGCTCTGCTTCAACCCGTGCCGGCCGACCAGCCGTGGCGAAATTCGCATCGCCTCGAAGAACCCGGCCGATGCCGCGCTGATCGACCCGAACTACCTGAGCACGCAGAAGGACATCGACGAGGCCATCCAGGGCAACCACCTGATCCGCAAGATCATGAACGCCCCGGCGCTGAAGAAGATCACCGTCGAGGAAGTGCTGCCCGGCCCGGCGACCCAGACCGACGAGCAGATGCTGCAGTACTTCCGCGAGAACTGCGGCTCGATCTACCACCTGTGCGGCAGCTGTGCCATGGGCAGCGACTCGCAGACCTCGGTGGTGGACAACCGTCTGCGTGTGCACGGCCTCCAGGGTCTGCGCGTGGTCGATGCGTCGATCTTCCCCAACGTCACCTCCGGCAACACCAATGCTGCAGCGATGATGGTGGCGGAGAAGGGCGCCGACCTGATCCTCGAAGACGCCCGCCAGGTCGCCGAGCAGCGCGCCAGCGCCAAGACCGCCCAGCACGCAGCGGTGTAGTAGCGGCGTATTACCCGCTGCCCGCGCCACTGACTAAGCTCTCCCGCATGCCCGGCCACCATGGCCGGGCCCTGCCGGGAGGATGCCCAGATGGCTGCGAAGAAGATCCTGATGCTGGTCGGCGACTACGCCGAAGACTACGAAACCATGGTGCCGTTCCAGGCACTGCTGATGGTCGGGCACACCGTCCATGCCGTCTGCCCGGACAAGAAGGCCGGCCAGAGCATCCGCACCGCCATCCATGACTTCGAAGGCGATCAGACCTACAGCGAGAAGCCCGGTCACAACTTCGCCCTCAACGCCGACTTCGCCGCCGTGCGCGCCGAAGACTACGACGCGCTGCTGATCCCCGGCGGCCGCGCCCCGGAATACCTGCGCCTGAACGCCAAGGTGATCGAACTGGTGAAAGCCTTCGACGCCGCGAAGAAGCCCATCGCTGCCGTCTGCCACGGCGCCCAGCTGCTGGCCGCCGCCGGCTTGCTCAAGGGCCGCGCGTGCAGCGCCTACCCGGCCTGCGGCCCGGAAGTGACGCTGGCCGGAGGCGAGTACGTGGACATCCCGGTGGACGCCGCCCATGTCGACGGCAATCTGGTCACCGCTCCGGCCTGGCCGGCGCATCCGGCGTGGCTGGCGAAATTCCTCGACGTGCTGGGCACGAAGATCAGCCTGTAAACTGGCCCGACATCGAAGCTGGAGCAGCCGTCCATGTGCGAACTCTACGTAAAGGCCGACCCGATTCTCTACGAGTCGCGCTCGCGCTCGCTGCGCATCCGCGGCGTGGTCACCACGCTGCGCCTGGAGAACCAGTTCTGGGACATCCTGCGCGAGATCGCCGAGGTGGACGGCATGACCACCAACCAGCTGATCACCAAGCTCTACGACGAGGTGATGGACTACCGCGGGGAGGTGGTGAACTTCGCCTCCTTCCTGCGGGTGAGCTGCACGCGCTTCCTCGCCCAGCGCCGCGACAAGGTCACCGAACTGAGCCTGGTGGCGCGCAGCGCGTCCTGAGTCGGCATCCGCCCACAGCCTCTGTCGAACTGTCCGATCCCCGCGGCCGGCGTGGCTTCCTAGACTGCGCGATTTCCAGACTCCGGGAATCGCCATGTCATTCATTTGCCGTACCCTGCTTGCCGTTGCCTTGCCCTGCGGGCTGGCGAGCAGCCTGTTGCATGCCGCGCCGACCGCCGTCGAACAGGCGGCCATCAGCTCCTACCAGCAGAGCGTCTTCCAGGCGCAACTGAAGGACATCCACCATTCCGCCGGCTTCGCCGTGCCGGTCGAGGTCGACTGGGACAGCATTGCGCTGCCCGGCCAGGCCGCGCACTACGGCACCGACGACTACTGGACCAACGTGTACTTCGTGCCCCTGGCCGAGGCGCTGGACATGCTCACCTCCTACGACCTGGGGCGCCAGGCGATGAAGGACAAGCTCAAGCGCATCGTCATCCGTTACGACGCCAGCGACTCCGCGGCCCACGATTACCGCCGCGCCGTGGCTTTCGAGTCCGGGGTCCTGAGCATCAACTTCCGGCCAGCGTCGGCGGCCGGCCAGATCGAGGAACGCACCGAAGCGATCCAGTCGAGCCTGGAAACCGCACTCTGAAGCCTTGCTCGCAAACATGAAAAAGCCCGGCACTTGGCCGGGCTTTTTATCGAGCGGTCATGCAGTGATTACTGCACTTCCACCGCCAGGTTCTCGGCGATCTTCTTCTGCCAGATGGCCGGGCCGGTGATGTGCACCGACTCGCCATTGGTGTCGACCGCAACGGTCACCGGCATGTCCTTCACTTCGAACTCGTAGATCGCTTCCATGCCCAGTTCGGCGAAGGCCAGGACCTTGGACTTCTTGATCGCCTGGGCGACCAGGTAGGCGGCGCCGCCCACGGCCATCAGGTAGACGGCCTTGTTGTCCTTGATTGCCTCGATGGCGATCGGGCCGCGCTCGGACTTGCCGATCATGCCCAGCAGACCGGTGGTTTCGAGGATCTGGCGGGTGAACTTGTCCATGCGGGTCGCGGTGGTCGGGCCAGCCGGGCCAACCACTTCGTCACCGACCGGATCGACCGGGCCGACGTAGTAGATGAAGCGACCCTTGAGGTCCACCGGCAGCTCTTCGCCCTTGTTCAGCATGTCGACCATGCGCTTGTGCGCGGCGTCGCGGCCGGTGAGCATCTTGCCGTTGAGCAGGATGGTCTCGCCCGGTTTCCAGCTCTGCACTTCTTCCGGGGTGATGCTGTCGAGGTTGACGCGGCGCGCGGACGGGCCGGCTTCCCAGACGATTTCCGGGTAGGCGTCCAGCGACGGCGCTTCCAGTTCGGCCGGGCCCGAGCCGTCGAGCACGAAGTGCGCGTGGCGGGTGGCGGCGCAGTTGGGGATCATGCAGACCGGCAGGGAAGCTGCGTGGGTCGGGTAGTCCATGATCTTCACGTCGAGCACGGTGGTCAGGCCGCCCAGGCCCTGGGCACCGATGCCCAGCTGGTTGACCTTCTCGAACAGTTCGAGGCGCATTTCCTCGATCTTGTTCTGCGGACCGCGGGCTTTCAGCTCGTGGATGTCGATCTCGTCCATCAGGACTTCCTTCGCCATCACCGCGGCCTTCTCGGCGGTACCGCCGATGCCGATGCCGAGCATGCCCGGCGGGCACCAGCCGGCGCCCATGGTCGGGACGGTCTTCAGCACCCAGTCGACGATGGAGTCGGACGGGTTGAGCATGGCCATCTTCGACTTGTTCTCGGAGCCGCCGCCCTTGGCCGCGACGTCCACTTCCACGGTGTTGCCGGGGACGATGGAGTAGTGGATCACCGCCGGGGTGTTGTCCTTGGTGTTCTTACGCGCGCCGGCCGGGTCGGCCAGGATGGAGGCGCGCAGGACGTTCTCCGGAAGGTTGTAGGCGCGACGTACGCCTTCGTTGATCATGTCGTCGACGCTCATGGTGGCGCCGGCCCAGCTCACGTCCATGCCGACGCGGACGAACACGGTGACGATACCGGTGTCCTGGCAGATCGGGCGGTGACCGGTGGCGCACATGCGCGAGTTGATCAGGATCTGCGCCATCGAGTCCCGGGCAGCCGGCGATTCTTCGCGCAGGTAGGCCTCATGCATGGCCTGGATGAAATCAACCGGGTGGTAGTAGGAGATGAACTGCAGGGCATCGGCGACGCTCTGGATCAGGTCGTCTTGCTTGATCACGGCCATGGAGCACGGTCCTCTTCAGGCGGGGTAAGACAGGCTTCTAGCCTGTTACATCGGGGTTTCGCCGACACGGCTGCGGCGAAAAAAGGCGCCATAGTATAGCGCTGCGGCCGCTTGCCGCGCACTCGCCGGTGATCCGACCTTGGTCCCAGATAGCCCGCTGCTCTTCTAAAAGAGATCGCTGACCGCCCACATTCCGATCGGCTAGGCACTGGGGCGCTTTGATAGTAGAGTGAAGGCCAGGTGCCATTACGGGACGGAGCCCCATGAGCACGCTGAAACCACCTCTGAAGCAACACGCCTTACAAAAACTACTCATCAGGCGATTCGGCATGGCCCTCGGGACCTATGCCCTGGCGCTTCTATTGCTGTGGTTGGCGGTGTTCGGCGAGTTCTACCGCGCCCCCGTCAGCTTCGCGCTGACCTGCACCCTGCTGGTCGCCGGCAGCCAGCTGGTGTTCGCCTGGCTGTTCTTCAGCGGGCGCAACCAGCGCTTCAGCGACCCGAGCATGACCGAGCCGCAGGTGCTGGTGGCGCTGGTCTGGAACACCCTGTTCCTGGCCAATGTGGATACCGCGCGCGGCACGCTGATGGTGCTCTACGTGCTGATCCTGCTGTTCGGCGTGTTCCAGTTGCAGCCGCGGGTGTTCGCCCGCTGCGCCGCGCTGGCCTTCATCGCCTTCGCCGGGCTCAATCTCCACGAAGCCTTCCAGCAACGCCTGCAACTGCCGGCCCAGGCCGTCCTGCAACTGCTGGTACTGTTCATCGTGCTGACCTGGCTCAGCCTTTTTGCCGGCTATGTGCAGTCGCTGCGCCAACGCATGCGCCAGCGCCGCTATGCGCTGCAGGCGCACCAGGACACCCTGCGCGGCATGATGCGCCAGCTCGAAGACCTGGTGGCCACCGACGAACTCACCGGGCTGTTCAACCGCCGGCACTTCATTCGTCTGGCTGGCCGCGCGCTGGAAGAGATGCACCCCGGCCAGCGCCACGGCCTGGCGCTGATCGACCTCGACCACTTCAAGCGCATCAACGATGTCCACGGCCATGCCGCCGGTGACCGCGTGCTGCAGACCTTCGCCGCGGTGGCGCGGGCCTGCCTGCGCGAAGGCGACGTGCTGGCGCGCTACGGTGGCGAGGAGTTCGTCCTGCTGCTGCCCAACGCCGACGCCGACCGCCTGACCACCTGCTGCGAACGCCTGCGGCTGGCCTATTCGGCGGCGGAACCGGTGGGGGTGAACATCGAGACCCTGAGCCTGTCGGCGGGGATGACCCTGCTCGACGCCAACGACGATCTCGACGAGGCCTTGCAACGGGCTGACCAGGCGCTCTACCGTGCGAAACGCAGCGGGCGTAACCGCTGCGATGCCGCATGGGAGTGGACGCGTGCCTGAGATACAGGCCGGATCGCAACGCTTTTCGGTCAGCCCCGGAGTCAACCTGCTCGATGCCCTGCGCGGGGCCGGCATCGCCGTGCCCTACAGCTGCCGGGCCGGTAGTTGCCACGCCTGCCTGGTGCGCTGCGCCCGCGGCGAGGTACTGGATGCCTTGCCCGAGGCGCTGGACTCCGCGCGCCGTGCGGAAGGCTGGCGACTGTCCTGCCAGTGCCGGGTGATCGAAGACCTGGCGGTGGAAGCCTTCGACCCGCAGCGCGACGGCCTGCCCGCCACGGTCAGCGAACTGGACTGGCCGGCTCCGGACGTCCTGCGCCTGCGCCTGACGCCGCAACGCCCGCTGCGCTACAGCGCCGGGCAGCACCTGATTCTCTGGAGCGCCGAAGGCGTCGCGCGGCCCTACTCACTGGCCAGTGTGCCGGGCCTCGATGCCTGGCTCGAAACCCACATCGACTGCCGCGAACCCGGCGCCTTCGCCGATTTCGCCCGCGGCCTGAAGGTCGGCGACGGCCTGCGCCTGGGCGAACTGCGCGGCGGCTCGCTGCACTACGATCCGGAATGGCACGAGCGGCCGCTGCTGCTGATGGCGTCCGGCACCGGCCTGGCACCGCTCTGGGGCGTGCTGCGCGAGGCGTTGCGCCAGCATCACAGCGGGCCGATCCGCGTCATTCACCAGGCCCATGACCACGCTGGCCATTACCTGGCCGAGCCCCTGCGAACCCTGGCTGCCAGCCATCCCGAAGTGGAGGTAACGCTGATGACCACGGCCGAGTCGGCCGAGGTTTTGGCGCAACTCCGGCTTGTTTCCCGGCGAACCCTCGCCTTACTCTGCGGCCATCCCGCCAGCGTCGATGCCTTCGCCCGCCGCCTCTACCTCTGCGGCGTGCCCCGCAGCCAGACGCTGGCTGACCTGTTCCTGCCTCACGCCTGAACCGGTCTTCCCCCTTCAATAAGAACAAGGAATTGCCATGAGCGAACAGATTCTCGTCGAGCGCGAAGAGGGCCTGCTGACCCTGCGCCTGAACCGTCCGGACAAGATGAACGCGCTGACCCGCAGCATGTATGCCGGTCTCGCCGATGCCCTGGAAGCGGCGCAGGAGGATCGTTCGGTGCGCGTGGTGCTGATCACCGGTAACGCCGAGTGCTTCACCAGCGGCAACGACATCGTCGACTTCCTCCAGGAGCCGCCGAGCGGCCCGGACAGCGCGGTGTTCCGCTTCATGCGCGCGCTGATGGAATTCACCAAGCCGGTGGTCGCCGCCGTCGCCGGCCCGGCCGTGGGCATCGGCACCACGCTGCTGCTGCATTGCGACCAGGTCTTCATTGCCAAGGGCGCCAAGCTGAAGATGCCCTTCGTCAACCTGGGCCTGTGCCCGGAGTTCGGCTCCAGCTTCCTGGTGCCGCGCCTGGTCGGCCCGGTGAAGGCATCCAGCCTGCTGCTGCGCGGCGAAGGTTTCTCCGGCGAACAGGCCGTGAGCTACGGAATCGCCAACGAAGCCCTGGACGATGGCGCAGCGGCGCTGGCGAGAGCTCGTGAGGTCTGCCAGGCCTTCCAGCAACTGCCGCCAGCCGCCGTTGCGCTGAGCAAGTGCCTGCTGAAAGCGCCCTTCATCGAGGAACTGCGCCGTGTGGTAGCGGAAGAGGGCCAGCACTTCGTGCAGCGCCTGCACTCGCCGGAAGCCCATGAAGCACTGAGCGCCTTCACCCAGCGCCGCCAGCCGGATTTCTCCAAGTTCCTTTAAGGCAAGCGCTCCTGCCAGCTGACGCCGAACCGTCTTCGTAGGAGCGGACCTTGTCCGCGAAGTCCTGCTGCCCGTTCGGTGTTTCAGGATGTACGCCGTGGTGCGTGCGAGCGTTTTGCCGAGGTGTTTCCCTGGAGGCACGGATTCTGCCGCGATGGATTTCGCGGACAAGGTCCGCTCCTACGGGAGATACCTGCGCCGGGGACGAAGGTTGCCCACACAATCTGTGGAGCGCGCTGTGGATAAGCTCTGGGGCAACCCAGCTACCCCACGCCAACCGTGGGCTGCAGCGGATTGAGCGGTATTTGAGCGATGCCCGGCAGGTTGCCCACAGTAGATGTGGAAGGCGCTGTGGATAAGCTCTGGTGCCACCGCTGCGAGCCACGAACGGCGGGGCTTGGCGCGAATTGGTCAAAGATCGACCAACTAACCGAAGCTCCCGACGGGGCGTTTTTCGTAGGAGCGAGCTTGCTCGCGAACAAGCCCAGCCTCAGCGCTGCCGGCGAGCGTGGTTAGCGAGCAAGAACTAGGCGTCCCCCTCGCTCCTACAGGTTCCGGCCCTCGCGACACAAATAAAAAAGGCCGCCCGAGGGCGGCCTTTTTCGCTCAATAAAGAGCCTTCACAGCAGGATCAGACCAGCAGGTCGCCCACGTGCAGCACCTTCATGGTGTTGGTGCCACCCTGGGCGGTGTAGCTGTCGCCCTTGGTCAGGATCACCCAGTCACCCTTGGTCACCACGCCACGCTGCAGCAGCGCGTCGACGGCTTCCTGGCTGACCCGCTCCGGCGGCAGGGCAGCCGGATCGAACGGGATGGTTTCCACGCCACGGAACAGTGCCACGCGGGCCTGGGTTTCGCGGTGCGGGGAGTAGGCGAAGATCGGTACCGAGGAACGGATGCGCGACATGATCAGCGGGGTGTAGCCGCTTTCGGTCAGGCAGATGATCGCCTTGATGCCCGGGAAGTGGTTGGCGGTGTACATGGCCGCCAGGGCGATGCTTTCGTCGCAGCGTTCGAAGGTCTGGCCCAGGCGGTGGCTGGACTTCTTGGTGGTCGGGTGCTTCTCGGCGCCGGCGCAGATGCGTGCCATGGCCTTGACCGCTTCCACCGGGTATTCGCCAGCGGCGGATTCGGCCGAGAGCATCACGGCGTCGGTGTAGTCGAGCACGGCGTTGGCCACGTCGGAGACTTCCGCGCGGGTCGGCATCGGGTTGTGGATCATCGACTCCATCATCTGGGTCGCGGTGATCACCGCCTTGTTGTAGCGGCGCGCGTGCAGAATGATCTTCTTCTGGATGCCCACAAGCTCCGCATCGCCGATTTCCACGCCGAGGTCGCCACGGGCCACCATCACGGCGTCGCTGGCGCGGATCAGGCCGTCCAGGGCTTCGTCGTCGGCCACGGCTTCGGCGCGCTCGATCTTGGCCACCAGCCAGGCGGTACCGCCAGCTTCGGTGAGCAGGCGACGGGCGTATTCCATGTCCTTGGCGTCACGCGGGAAGGACACGGCGACGTAGTCCAGGTCCATGCTCGCGGCCAGCTTGATGTCGGCCTTGTCCTTTTCGGTCAGGGCCGGCGCAGTGAGGCCGCCGCCACGGCGGTTGATGCCCTTGTGGTCGGACAGCGGGCCGCCGATCAGGACTTCGCAGACCAGCTCGTCCGCTTTCACTTCCTTGACCACCATGACCACGCGGCCGTCGTCCAGCAGCAGCTCGTCGCCCACGCCGCAGTCCTTCACCAGGTCCGGGTAGTCGATGCCGACCACCTGCTGGTTGCCTTCGGTGCGCGGGTGGCTGGTGGAGAAGCGGAAGGTGTCGCCGACGGCCAGTTCGATGCGCTTGCTGGCGAACTTGGCGATACGGATCTTCGGACCCTGCAGGTCGCCCAGCAGCGCCACGAAGCGGCCGTGCTTGGCGGCGATGTCGCGTACCAGCTGGGCGCGGGCGCGGTGTTCGTCGGGAGTGCCGTGGGAGAAGTTCAGGCGGGCGACGTCGATCCCGGCGAGGATCAGCTGTTCCAGTACTTCCGGGGAATTGCTGGCTGGGCCGAGGGTGGCGACGATCTTGGTGCGGCGAAGGGACATGCGGGACTCCTAGGGGAAAGCAGCGGTCAGGCCTTCCGCGGAGCGGGTCCGGGGCGGCCAGGGCGCCATCTTACTCTCTTCAGGTGACTCTTTCAGGTAGCGCTCTCAAGTGCGGGACGGATCACCAGCAGATCGCATTCGACTTCCTCGAAGACCCGCTCGGCGGTCTGGCCGATCAGGGCGTTGTCGAGCTGCCCACGGGCGACCGCGCCCATCAGCAGCAGGTCGATGGCGTGGTCCTTCACGTAGGTCGGGATGACTTCCTCGGCGAAACCCTGGCCCAGGTGGGTGTGCGTACGATCGATCTGTGGATAGTTCGACAGCAGGCGATCGAAGGCCTCGCCGTGATGCACCTTGGTGCGCTTCACGTAGTCATCGTAGTCGGCCAGCAACTCGGCGTTGAACGCCAGGGTCTGCGGAACGGCCATATAGGCGTGCAGGTAGTGGGCGTCGAGCCGCAGGCGCTGCTGCAGTTCGAGCGCCACGCGGATCAACTGGTGGTCCAGCGCCGCCGGGGTGTCGCCGGCGTGCAGTGGGTCGACAGCGGCGCACAGGCTGTTCCCCGCCCACTCGCCGTGCTGCACCAGCCACAAGGGCTGCGGGCAGTGGCGGATCAGCTGCCAGTCGTGGTTGGTGAGGAACAGGCGCTTGAGCAGGCTGTGATGGTGTGCGGACTTGAGGACCAGGTCGGGTTGGGTCTGCTCGCAGTGCAGGACGATCTGATGGTGCAGCGGCTTGCCCCAGCGTACCTGGCAATGCACTGCCAGGCCTTCCTCGCGCAGCGGCTCGGCAAGCTGTTGTAGCCAGCCCAGGCGTTCGTCCAGCAGGTTCTGCTGGGCAGCTTCGAGGTCGCTGCGTTCCAGCAGCAGGGCGTTGTCCAGCGCCGGGTTGAACTCGCAGGCCAGCAGCTCCAGGCGTGCGCCGCAGCGCTGGGCGATCCAGCGGGCGCGGGTGAGGGCGGGCTGGTCCTCACGGGCCGGGTCGATGACGACGAGCAGGTGCTGCAGCTTCATGGCGGAGTCCTCGCGCGCTCTACGCTCAATGCAGAGCAAGCGTAGACACTGGCGCCGGCCACGTACCTTGACGTGGCTCAGCGGCGCGCATGGATCAGCTGCGTGGCGAGGTCTGGTTCAGCGCACGGTCGAGGTGGCGGGCACCCTTGTCGGCCAGTTCACCGCTGGGGAATTCGGCGAGCTGGCGGCGCAGGTAGGCGATGGCCTTCTCGCGGTCCGGGTGCGGGTTGTCCGGCGCCATGTACATCAGGCCCAGCTGGTACAGCGCCTTCTCGCGGATGTCCGGCGGAATGGCCGGATCGTTGGCGCCCAGTAGGTAAAGCTGCGCGGCTTCGTCGACGCGGCCCTTGAGCACGGCGCGGCGCGACAGCAGGGTCATGTCCGGGTCGAGGGTCGGCTTGTTCAGGTCGAGGTTGTACTGCGGCTGCCAGTCAGCCAGCAGTTGCCTGGCGGTCTTCTGCACCGGTTCGCTGGCGCGCTTGCGGATGATCAGCTCGCGGGCGTCGGCGTGTTCGGCGGCCCTGGTGCCGGGGAACTCGCGGTCGATGCGCTGGAAGTAGTCCATGGCCTTGGCGTCGTCGCGCTGGTCGTTGTAGCGGCTCATGTAGATCAGGCCGATCTGGTACAGCGCGATGGCGCGCACTTCGGGGCTGTAGCGGGTGTTGTCGTAGCCGGTGAGGTAGAGCTGCTCGGCATCCGCGCTCTTGCCGTCGCGGATGGCCTGGGCGCTGTAGGTCAGCAGGTCGCCTTCCTCTTCCACGGCGGCGGTCATGCGCTTGTTCTTCAATTGCTTGTATTCGGCGACCTCACCCGTGGTGATCTGGGCGACGAACAGCGGCGTGGTCGGGGCGCAGGCGGCCAGCCAAGGCAGCAGTACGGCGAGCGGCAGGACAATCGAGAGCGGATGAGCAAGACGCATGGCAGATCCTTTGCGCTGGGGCGAAGTCCACGTGAGTCTAGTGGCGGGCTACAGTACGGCCAAGACGGGCCGATACACTTCCCAACGGAGGATATGCCCATGCGAACCCTTTTCCTCGCGCTGCTGGCGCTGAGTGTTACCGGCTGCACCAGCTGGTCGATGAACTATCACCTGAACAACGCCTACCGCGCGTACAAGAACGGCGACTGCCAGCGAGTGCAGCTGGAGCTGTCCGAGACCGAGCGCAAGGCCCGCGCGCGGCCGTGGATCCAGCCGGAAGTCTCGATGCTGCGCGGCCAGTGCCTGGAGCGCGAGAAGTTCTACGTCGATGCCGCGCAGACCTACCAGTTCATCATCGCCCGCTACCCGACCAGCGAGTATGCTTACCGGGCCAAGGCGCGGCTGGAAACGCTGCGCCTGAACGGCCGTCTGCCCAATGACCTGCGGATCAGTCCGGCCGCTCCGTGACCCTTGCTCCCTGACCAGTGGTCAATGGCCGACTTGAGCAAGTCCGATAGCTGGCTAATCTGTTGGGTGACTTCACGGAGGAGGTTCGAATGCGTGCCCTGTGGCTCTGCGCCTGGTTTATCCCTTTGCTCGCTTCAGCGGACATCTACCGCTGGACCGACGCCCAGGGCAAGGTGCATTTCAGCGAAACACCGCCGCCAGGGGCACAACGCGTCGAGGTCAAGCCGCAGGTCGTCGAACGTGACGAGGCTACCCGCGAGCGGGAAGAACGCACCCGCCGCTTCTACGACGCACGCCGTGATGAAAGCGCCGCCGCCCAGAGTCGGGCGGCCCAGCAGCAGGCCCAGCTGGATCAGCAGTGCGCGAAGTGGCGCCATGACCTGACGTCGATCAGTCAGGGTGGACGCTATTTCACGAAGGATGGCAGCGGTGAAAGGACTTACTACAGCGATGCACAGGTTGACGCCGCTCGTCAGGCGCTGAGCGCTCGGCTGGCGGAAGGTTGTCGTTAGGACTGGCCCACGGCGGGCAGCATCGTCATACTGGACGATATCTCATAGCGAAACGCCATTATGCGTCATCAACGACATATCGAGCGCCATCAGCTGCCTTACTACCTGAAGGTGTTCAACAGCATCACCGACAAACCGATGGGCTACCTGGGCAACGTGTCGCTGGATGGACTGTTGCTGATCAGCCAGTTGCCAATGCTGGTGGGTGGCCGTTTCGACATGCGCCTGAAGATCCCCGGGCACGACGGCAAGCTGCAGCTGATCGAATTCACTGCGACCTGCCAGTGGTGCCGCGAGGACGTCAACCCGGGCAACTACGACTCCGGCTTCAGCCTGGTGTCGCCGCCGGGCGACTACGTCGAGCTGGTCGACGCGCTGCGCCGTTATTTCAGTTTTCGCCGGCAGGTGGAGTCGGTCTGAAGCGCAGGACGCGCTGACCGATCTGACCGGCAGGGCAGCACAGGATTTCTGCTGACGCCAGCGTAGGGCGTATGACCGTTCGCGGTCATACGCCGCTCAACTGAGTGCGAATGCCTTACAGCGCGCCCGCCTTCTTCCAGCCCAGATAGCGGCTGATCAGTTCCGGCCCCAACTGGCTCGGCCGCGTGTCGAGCACCGGTACGCCGTGGGCGACCAGCTTCTCGTGCAGGCCGGCGCGGGCGTTCAGGTAATCCACCGCACCGCAGTAGGCCAGGGCCTCTTCGAAACCTTCCACCGGGGCTTGGCGCAGGCGATCCAGCACTTCCTCGCGCAGGCTCGCAACCAGTACGCGGTGCTGGCGTCCGAGGCGTTTCACTGCCGCCACCAGTTCCTCGTCATCCTCGTCGCGCAGGTTGGTGACTATCACCACCAGGGCGCGGCGGCGCTGGCGCGTGAGCACTTCCTGTACGGCGGCGGGGTAGTCCGCCGGGCGCTGGCTGCTACGCAGGTCATACACGCCGTTGAGCAGCGCGCTGAGCTGGGCGGCGCCCTTGGCCGGCGGCAGGTGGCGCGGCTGGTCGCCGGCGAAGGTCGTCAGGCCCACCGCATCGCCCTGGCGCAGGGCGACGTAGGCGAGCAGCAGGCTGGCGTTGAGCGCGTGGTCGAAGTGCGAGAGGTCGCCGTCGTGGCTACGCATGCGCCGGCCGCAGTCGAGCAGGAAGAGAATCTGCTGGTCGCGCTCGTCCTGGTATTCGCGGGCAATCGGCGTGCGCTTGCGCGCGGTGGCTTTCCAGTCGATCTGCCGCAGGGTGTCGCCGTCGCGGAATTCGCGCAGCTGGTGGAAATCCAGGCCCAGGCCACGACGCTGTCCGGCGCGTACGCCGATGCGGTTGAGCCAGTGGTCCACGGCCATCAGCTCGGCGCCATACAGGCGGGCGAAGTCGGGGTAGACGCGGGTTTCGTCGCGCTGCTCCAGGTAGCGGCGACCCTTCCACAGGCGCAGCGGGCTGGACAGTTCGATCTCGCAGCGCTCGAAGACGAAGTGCCCGCGCGACAGTGGGCGCACGCGGTAGCCCAGTTCGGTCTGCTCGCCGGGGTGCAGCTCGATGGTCTGTGGCAGGTATTCGAACTCCATGCCGGCCGGCAGGTGGTCGAACACCGTGATGCGCTGCGACTGTGCGTAGCGGTGATGGAATTGCAGGCGCACCTCGCTCCAGCGCCCCAGCGGCAGGTTGCCGCTGAGCTGGCGGCGTAGTTCGGGCGACGCCGTGCGGCGCAGCCAGAGGGCATCGGTCAGCGCCAGCAGGAGCGCCGCGCAGAGCGCACCCCACCAGAGCCGGCCGAGCAGCGCGGGCGCCGAGTCCAGCGCCTGGGCCGCGCCCAGGGCGATGGCCAGCGCCAGCAGGATGGCGAGCAGCGCGAGCAGTGCGCGCGATGGCTTCATACGCGCGGCGCCGGTACCTGGTCGAGCAGCTGTTGCAGTACCTGGTCCACCGACAGGCCTTCGATCTCCAGCTCCGGCGACAGCCGCACACGGTGGCGCAGTACGGCGAGGGCGCTGCCCTTCACATCATCGGGGACGACGAAATCACCGCCGCGCAGCAGCGAACGGGCGCGGGCACAGCGGACCAGGGCGATGGACGCACGCGGCCCGGCGCCCAGCGCCAGGCCCGGCCAGTTGCGGGTGGTGCGGGCGATGCGCACGGCGTAGTCGAGCACCTGGTCGTCGATGGGCAGGTCGGCGGCGATCTTCTGCAGGGCCAGCACGTCCTTGTCCTTGAGCAGGGGACGCATCGGCGCGACGTCGAGCATGTCGCTGCGCGCGGAGCGGGTGACCTGGCGCACCAGGGTCTGCTCCTCGGCTTCCAGCGGGTAGTCGATGCGCAGCTTGAGCATGAAGCGGTCGAGCTCGGCTTCGGGCAGCGGGTAGGTGCCTTCCTGCTCGATGGGGTTCTGTGTGGCCAGCACCATGAACGGCTGCGGCACGGCCAGGGCGCGGCCTTCGAGGGTGACCTGGCGCTCCTGCATCACTTCCAGCAGCGCGGCCTGGGTCTTGGCCGGGGCGCGGTTGATCTCGTCGGCCAGCAGCAGGTTGGTGAACACCGGGCCCTTGCGCAGCTTGAACTGCTCGGTGGCCAGGTCGTACACGGCGTGGCCGGTGACGTCGCTGGGCATCAGGTCGGGGGTGAACTGGATGCGCGCGAAGCCGCCGTCGAAGCAGCGGGCGAGGGCACGCACCAGCAGGGTCTTGCCCAGGCCGGGGACGCCTTCGATGAGCACGTGGCCGCCGGCGAGGAGGGCGGTGAGCACGTCATCGATCACGCCCTGCTGGCCGATCAGGGCCTTCTGCAGTTCGTGGCGCAGCGCCTGGGCCAGCTGGCTTGCGCGCTGGCGCTGGGCCGCCGGGTTCGGTGCGCTGCTGGAGGGGTTGGGTTGATCCGGCGTCTGTTCGCTCATAGGGCATTCCTGAGGCTTTGCAGGTGGGCGACCTGGCGGGTGAATTCGGCAACGGCCATGCGCTTTTGCGGGTGCGGGCGCATGGCCTGGCTGATGGCACTGGCCGATAGGCGCGTCATGCGGCCGAGGGCTTGCCATTGTTCGGCGACCGGCAGGCGGTCGAAGCCGGGCTGGCGCTGCCGCGCCCGGCGCATCACGTCACGTTGCAGCCCCTGCAGCAGGGCGAGCTGGCCGCGCTGGCGGAGGATGAAGTCGGCGCCGGCGCGCAGGTGTTCTTCCAGTTGCCGCCGGCTGCGGTCCGGGTTGGGTTGCAGCGGGCCCTGGCGCAGGCCGCTGCGCCACAGCACGAGGATCAGCAGGAGCACTGCGGCAGCCAGCGCCTGCGGGAAGTAGCGGGCGAGCAGGCCGAACAGGCTGTCGCTGTCGGCACGCTTGACCAGGGTGACGGCGCTGTCCTGGGTCAGGTACCAGAGCAGCCAGGCGTTGTCGTAGTCTTCGAGCTGGCGGTTCTGCCAGATCCAGTTGTCGGTCAGCACGGTGATCAGGCCCTGGCCGTGCTCCAGTTGCAGCAGGTGGGTGGAGTCGGCGCTGTTGGCCCAGGCATAGGCAAGGTTCTTCGAATCGAACAGGTGGTAGTCGGTATCGAAGTCGATGTAGGCCGGCGCCTTCTCGTTCTCCAGGTAGAGCTTGGTCAGCTGCGGATACGGCTCCTTCTCCTCCGCGTCATCGCTGGCGCTGGAGGGCTGGTCCGGGTGCTGCTCCTGGGCTTCCGGCGCGCTGGCCGGTTCGTCGCCCTGCTCGTCGCTGGCCTCGGCCTCGGTCTTGCCGCCGTCCTTGTCCTCGTCCTTGTTCAGGTCTTCGGTGAGGAATTGCTGCACGCCGAGCTGGTCGAGCAGCAGGTCGCCGCTCTTGCCTTCCTTCTCGTCCCACAGGTTTTCGGCGGTGACGATCAGGTGGCCGCCGCGGTTGGCCCAGTCGAGCAGGCGGCTGTTCTGGGTCGGCGTGAGGTTTTCCCGCGTGCCGAGCAGGATCAGCGTCTGGCCCAGGGCGGGGAGCTTGTCCAGCACCTCGATACCGCTGGCGGTGGTGACCTTCAGGCCGCGGCCGCGCAGGTACATCTCGGCGGCAAGATAGGAGTTGGCGCGGGCCTCCGGGGAGGGGCCGTGCTCGACGGTCTCGGTGTAGGGCTCCAGGTTGCGGTACAGGTAGTAACCCACGCCGCCGAGGAACAGGGCGCCGAGCACCAGCAGCAGGATGAGGTTGCTGCGCTTCATGGCTGCACCTCGTTGCCGAACAGGCTGCGCCATTCGCCGCACAGGCGTTGCTTGAGGCCTTCCTGCGGGGCCTGGTGGCCGTAGGCGAGGGCCTGCCATTGCTGGGTCAGGGTGTGGGCGAAGTCGTCCAGGGACGGGTCTTCCAGCCCGGCGACGCGCTGCAGCACCTCGCCTTCGGTGGTGGATTCGCGCAGCGGCACGCGGAAGTCATGCAGCAGGCGGCTGAGCAGCGCGCGGTAGAGCAGGCCGAGGGCGGCGCGCGGTTGTTCGTCCCAGAGTCGCTCGGCCTCGCTGGCGACATCGCTGGGCAGGGTTTCTGGCGCCAGTTCCAGGCCGAACAGCACGGCCGGTGCCTCGCGGCGCGGCTTCTGCGGCAGGCCGATGCGTCCGACGAACAGCCGCAGCCACTGGCGGTAACGCCAGATCAGCAGGGCGATGGCGGCGAACACCAGGCCCCAGAGCAGCACCTCGATGCCCTGTGCGGCGGACTTGAGCACGCCCCAGCCCTTGAGGCCGTCGAAGAATCGCTTCAGGCGCTTGTCGTCCTTGTCCGTGGGCTTGGCTTCGTCGGCCTTCTCGCGCAGGCGCCAGCCGGTGACTTTCTCGTCGTTCTTGAACGGCGGCGCAGCGAGGATCCTGTCGACGGCCTGGCGCGAATCTTCGCTGTTGAGTTTCTGCTGGGTCAGGCGTGCGCCCTGCGGCCCGTCGGGATTCTGGTCGGGCAGCGGGCAACTGTGGCTGGCGCCGGGTTCGGCAGCGGCGGCCAGGGCATCGCTGCCCGGCAGCAGGGCGAACGCGCCGGCCACCACCAGCAGCAGCGCGTAGGCGCTGCCGATCAGGCGCTGGCGCAGGCGGCGGAAGATCAGCTCGATGTCCCAGGCTTCCAGTTCGGTGCGGCGGTTCAGGTAGAGGGTGAAGCCGCAGGCGACGTACACCGGTTCCCAGACGATCAGCAGCAGCACGTAGATCAGGTTGCTCAGGTGCTCCAGCCAGGCCCACTGGCCTTCGGCGGCGCTGATCAGCGACTTCCATTCCCAGTCCTGCACCCACTGTTGCGGCAACATCAGGTACATCAGCACGGTCAGGCCCAGCCACAGGGCCAGCTCGAAGTGCATGCCGACCACGGTCAGCCAGGTGGCGCCGCCAGCGTTGCGCTGGCCCAGCACTACCAGGCGCTGGCTGCGCGCCTGGCCCTGGAGGCCTTCGAGCTGCAGCACCGGCAGGTCGAAGCTGCGCGTCGGGCTCAGGCGACGCCAGAACAGGCTGGCCAGCAACTGCGGCTTGAGCAGCCGCGGGAAGGCCTTCAGCGCTTCCTTGAGCGTCGGCGCATCACCGAACAACACGCGGGAAAGGATGTACAGCGGCAGCCGTTCGAAGGCCGGCTTCAACCACCAGAAGATCAGGATGGCCCAGCTGGAGTAGTTCCACAGCACCACCGACAGCAGTACGAACACCGGCAGGGTGACCAGCGCCCAGCTGGCCATCAGCAGGCCGGCGTGGCGGCGGGCAAGGAGGATGCCCAGGTCCAGGGCTTCCCAGGCGCTGCGCGGGCGGATGGCGACGCTGGCGTCAGTCAGGCGCATGGCGTTTGCGTCCGGCGAAGAGGAAGTAGCAGGCGACCAGCAACCACAGGCAGGCGCCGACGATGTATTTCACCTGCGCCGAGAAGTGCGTGATCGACGACCAGTAGCCTTCGATGAACGCGGCGATCAGCAGCATCAGGATCACCCCGGCGATCAGCTGCACCGCGCGCGAGGCAGCCTGGCGCAGCGCTTCCAGGCGGCTCAGCCGGCCGGGGGAAAGCAGCGCCCAGCCCAGCTTCAGCCCGGCGCCGCCGGCGAAGGTGATGGCGGTCAGTTCGAAGGCGCCGTGGCCGATGACGAAGGACCAGAAGGTCTCGATGTAGCCGACCTGGGTCAGGTGGCCGGCCACCGCGCCGATCACCAGACCGTTGAAGAGCAGGAAGAACAGGCTGCCGACGCAGAACAGCAGGCCGCTGGCGAAGGTCTGAAAGGCGATGCCGATGTTGTTCATGATGTAGTGGCCGAACATCTGCCAGTCATCGCCGGCGTCGCGGTCACTCAGCGTGCCCAGGCGCGAGGAGGCGGGGTCGTACATCGATTCCATCTCGGCGACGCGGTCGGGCGCCATCATGCTGTAGACCAGGTCGGGGAAGTGGTAAACCAGCAGGCCCATCAGCAGCAGGCTGCCATAGAACAGCAGGCTGGCCACGGCGATGCAGCGCCATTCCTCGCGCACCAGGCGCGGGAAACCGGCGACCAGGAAGCCGAGGATGCGCGCTCCCAGGTGGCTGCGATGGCGGTAGAATTGCTGGTGCCCGCGCATGGCGAGCTGTTGCAGCTGATCGATCAGGTGGCTGCTGTAGCCGCGTTCCTGGGCCAGGGCGAGCTGCTGGCAGACGCGCCGGTAATCGGCGGCGAAGTCCTCGGGCTTTTCCGTGGACTCCTGGCGCTTGCCGCTCTCCAGTTGCTCCAGGCGCTTGGCGAAACGTTTCCAGCTGGTCTGGTGACGCTGTTCGAAGAAGGCCTGCTTCATGCGCGGCCCGTCCCGCTGCCGAGCAGGCCACTGGCGATGCGGTTCAGGCGCGCTTCAGCCTGTTCCGGAGCAACGCCCAGCGGTTGCGCGAGGATCGCTGCGAGCTCTTCGCGGCGCGCGGCAGAAAGCTGCGAGGCGCGTTCGGCGAAGCTCATCAGTGCGCGCTGTTCTTCCAGACTCAACGGCCAGGGGGCGAGTTCCGGCGTGGTTTCCGGCACCTGCGGCCGGCTTGGCGGCGGGTCGCGGTAGATCACCAGGGTGCCGGCGGCCAGGTCGCCCAGGCGCTTGAAGGCGGAGTTGGACAGGCAACTGAGCAGGCCCAGGGTGTAGGCGAACGGCAGGATGTCGGCGAAGCGCAGCAGGTTGCGCAGCAGCGAGGCGGACCAGCCGACCGGCGTGCCGTCGTCGTGCACCACGCGCAGGCCCATCATCTGCTTGCCGGGCGAGCGCCCCTGGTTGAGCACTTCGAACAGCACCATGTACCACCAGGTCAGGATGAAGGTGAGGATCAGCCCCAGGCCGGTGCCGAGCTGGCCAAGAAAGGCCAGCAGCATGAACAGGGCGAGCATCAGCAGTCCGCGGATGCCCAGGTCGATCAGATAGGCCAGGGCCCGTGGCACAACGCCGGCGGGACGCAGCAGCAGGTCGATGCCTTCCGGGGTCTCCACGTGGTAGCGGGTATCCAGGACGGGGGCGGGGGAAGGGGAGGCGGCTGCGCTCAAGGGAAATCGCTGTCTTTGGCTGAGTGCCAGATGCTAGCCAGCGCGGTGCGGCGAGGCAACCGCGCTGGCGGGATCAGGCCGAAGTCTTCAGTTGGCCGGCGGCAGTACGCCGAAAATGGTGCGGTACAGCACGCCGACGGAAATGATCGCCAGCGGCAGGGTCCAGACCAGGCCGATGCCCAGCGGGATGGCGCTGAGGATGAGGATGATGCCCAGTACCAGGAACAGGCCGAAGACCTTGAACCAGTGTTGGCTGATGGCCTTGCGCGAGGCTTCCAGCGCCTGCCACGGGCTGAGCTTGCGCTCCACCACCAGCGGGATCGCCAGCAGGTAGGCGACGCTCAGATAGATGCCCGGCAGCACCAGGATCAGCAGGCCCAGGTAGACCAGCAGGGTCATCACCAGGCCGGTGATGAACAGCGGGGCGAACAGGCCGAAGTGGCTGAACATCTCGTTGAAGGAGATCGGCTGGTCGGCGGCGCGGCGGATGCCAAGCATGTTGATGCCGGCCAGGAACGGATAGCCGACGGCAGCGGCGAAAACGCCCACCAGCATCTGCAGCACGGCCATGCCGACGCCGCCGGTGCTGCCGCTGGCCACGGCGCCCACGCCGATCACCAGGCCGAGGGCAAAGCTGATCACCTGGACGATGACCATGTAGACGATGAAGCCGGCGATGATCATGCCCTTGGTGCCGCTGACGCGTTGCCAGGCTTCGCTGATCAGATCGCCGATGGAGAAGTCGTAGCCGCGGGCCAGGGCTTCCTCGATGCTCGGCACGCTGCCGCTGGGGATCGGGTCCTGCAGGGTGCTGACGGGTGTGGCAAAGGGGTTGGGAGTGGTTTCGGTGCTCATCTTTCTGCTCCGGGGCGGGCGACACGGGGTCGCGGGCTTTCGATTGGCAGGCTAATGCCGGTTTCCCGGAAGGTTTCCGGGGACGTTCCTTGTTGTTGCGCGGAGGCGGTGCCGGTCAGCGCCGCTCTGCGGTCGTTCAGTCCTTGGCCGGCAGCACACCGAAGATGATGCGATACAGCACGCCGATGCAGACGATCAGCCACGGTAGCAGCCAGATCAGGGCTATGCCCAGGGTCAGCATGCTCAAGCTGAACAGCAGGCCGAAGATCAGCAGCACCGCGAAGGCCTTGAACCAGTGCCGGGTAATGGCCTGGCGCGAGGCCTCCATGGCTGCCCAGGGCGACAGGCCGCGCTCCACCACCAGCGGCACCGCCAGCAGGTAGGCGATGCTCAGGTAGATGCCCGGCAGCACGAAGAGGAAGTAGCCGATGCTGATCAGCAGGGTGCTCAGCAGCACGCAGACCACCACCTGGAAGGTGCGCCCGAAGTGGCTGAAGATTTCGTTGAAGCGCAGTGGCTGGTCGGCGGCGCGGCGGATGCCGAGCATGGTCACACCGGCCAGCAGCGGGTAGCAGATTGCGGTGGCGACGAAGCTCAGCGCCACCGAGGCGAAGAGGAAGGCGACGACTGCGCCGACCGCCATGCCGCCATCGGGCTCGCCACCGGTGAGCAGGCCCATCCCGGCGACACCGGCGATGCCGACCACGGCCAGGAACAGGCTGAGGACGTTGATCAGGGCGAAGATTGCCGCGTAGAACACCACGAAGCCGCCGAGGATCAGACCCTTGGTCCCTTTGGTGCGGCGCCAGGATTCGCCCAGCAGTTCGTTGATGCTGAAGGTGTAGCCGCGCGCCAGGGCCTCGGCCACCGAGGGCACGGCGCCCTTTGCAGTGCCGGGCTGCAGGTTGCTCAGCGGTGCGCTGTAGGGATTCTGCGCAGAGAGTTCTTGCATGGTGGAAATCCTTTCCAGTGGGTGTCCTTGCGACCGCCATCATAAAGGCGGGGGCCGGCCGGTAGCCAGCGCCGAGCTTTGGAAGTGTGGCTGGCCGCACTGTTAGACTGCGACGCAATCGCTTGCAGGCAAGGACTTTTGCATGAACGCCAGCATCTTCTGGTACGACTTCGAAACCACCGGTATCGACCCCCGCCGCGACCGGCCGTTGCAGGTTGCGGGCATCCGCACCGACGAGCAGCTCAACGAGATCGGCGAGCCGCTGAACCTCTATTGCCGTCCCAGCGACGACATCCTGCCGCACCCGGCGGCCTGCCTGGTCACCGGCATTACGCCGCAGCACCTGGAGCAGGGGCTGGGCGAGGCGGAGTTCATGACCCGCCTGCACGCCGAGATGGCGCAGCCGGGCACTTGTGGAGCGGGCTACAACACCCTGCGCTTCGACGATGAAGTCACGCGCTACAGCCTGTACCGCAACTTCTTCGATCCCTATGCCCGCGAATGGCAGGGCGGCAACAGCCGCTGGGACCTGATCGACATGGTGCGCACCGCCTACGCGTTGCGCCCCGAGGGCATTGTCTGGCCGGAGCAGGACGGCGTCGTCAGCCTCAAGCTGGAGCGTCTCACCGCGGCCAACGGCATCGACCACGGTCAGGCCCACGATGCGCTGTCCGACGTGCGCGCCACCATCGCCCTGGCGCGGCTGGTGCGCGAGCGTCAGCCCAAGCTCTACGACTATCTCTACCGCCTGCGCAGCAAGCAGGGCGTGCTCGACCAGGTCCGCCTGCTGCAACCCATGGTGCACATCTCCGGCATGTTCTCCGCGGCGCGGCACTACATTTCCGTGGTGCTGCCGCTGGGCTGGCACCCGCGCAACCGCAACGCGCTGATCGTCTGCGACCTGGCGGCCGATGTGTCGCCGCTGCTGGAACTGGACGCCGAGACCCTGCGCAAACGCCTCTACACGCGTCGTGACGAACTGGCCGAGGGCGAATTGCCGGTGCCGCTCAAGTTGCTGCACATCAACAAGTGCCCGGTGGTGGCGCCGCTTTCAGTGCTGCGCCCGCAGGATCGCCAGCGCGTCGGCCTGGACCTGGATGCCTGCCTGAAGTCCGCCGAGACTTTGAACCAGGCTAAGGCTATCTGGCAGGACAAACTGGCGCCCTTGTATACCGAGGAAAGTTTCGCCGGCAGCGAAGATCCCGAGCAGCAGTTGTATGACGGGTTTATCGGTGACCGTGATCGTCGATTGTGTGAACAGGTACGCCAGGCTGATCCGGCACGGTTGGCGAAAGAGCAATGGCCCTTCGATGATCCGCGATTGCCGGAACTTCTCTTCCGTTATCGCGCACGGAATTTCCCGGAAACTTTGAGTGCCACGGAACAGCAACAATGGCAGGACTTCTGCCGGGCCCGCCTGAGTCAGGCCGAATGCGGCGCGCCGAATACTCTGGATAACTTTGCCGCGGCAATGAGCGAGCAACTGGTCAATGCCACGCCGGCCGGCCGCCTGGTGCTGCAAGAGTGGGAGAAGTATGCGCAGGTGCTGCGTGCGCGCTATAGCCTGTAGCGCCGCGCAGTTTTCTGCAGGTAATAAAAAACGCCAGCGCTAGGCTGGCGTTTTTCATCTCCGCAAGGCTCAGCCCAGCAGTGTGGCCCAGCCTTCTACGGCCTCGGCGCCCCACTTGGCTTTCCATTCCTTGAGGGTCTTGTGGTTGCCGCCCTTGGTTTCGATGACTTCGCCATTGTGCGGGTTCTTGTATTGCTTGACCTTGCGTGCGCGCTTGCTCACGGTGGCCTTTGCGGTACGCGGCGATTTGCTCAGCTTCGCGTCCGGATCGAGCAGGGCGATGACATCGCGCAGGGATTTGCCGTAGCTGCCCATCAGCGCGCGAAGTTTCTCTTCGAACTCAAGCTCTTTCTTCAGCTTGTCGTCCTGCTCCAGGGATTTCAGGCGCTCCTGAAGTTCCTTGATGGCTTCTTCGGTAGCGCGGTACTCGTTGATCAGCGACATGTTGGGTACCTTGTTCTGGGTCCAGCGGTGGCGGAAAGTTTGTAGCACACATAATAGTCAGCGAAGTTGTTCAAGTAAATGCTTGGGAAAAGTTTTGTGAGTAATTGCCAAAGTATTTAAGTAGTTCATTCGTCGGTATTAAATGGATGTACTTGCGAAGAACCCCGGCGGGCTCTCGTCGGCGCGCTGCGTCCATGGCTGAACTTTTCCCCGGCAGCCGCTAGAATGGCGGCCTTCGCGAAGTATCTGGAGTACACCCATGCGCACTTTCCGACTGGTGATCGCCTGCCCCGACGGGGTCGGCATCGTCGCCAAGGTGAGTAATTTCCTGGCCACTTACAACGGCTGGATCACCGAGGCCAGTCACCATTCCGACAACGATAACGGCTGGTTCTTCATGCGGCATGAGATTCGTGCCGATTCCCTGCCGTTCGATATCGACGGTTTCCGTCAGGCCTTCGCGCCCATCGCCCGTGAGTTCTCCATGGAGTGGCGGATCACCGATTCCTCGGTGAAGAAGCGCGTCGTGCTGATGGCCAGCCGCGAATCGCATTGCCTGGCCGACCTGCTGCACCGCTGGCACAGCGGCGAGCTGGATTGCGAGATTCCCTGCGTGATCGCCAACCACGATGACCTGCGCAGCATGGTGGAGTGGCACGGTATTCCGTACTTCCACGTCCCGGTGGACCCGAAGAACAAGCAGCCGGCCTTCGAACAGGTGTCGCGTCTGATCGACGAACACCAGGCCGACAACGTGGTGCTGGCGCGCTACATGCAGATCCTGCCGCCGGACCTGTGCCAGAAGTATCGCCACCAGGTGATCAACATCCACCACAGCTTCCTGCCGTCGTTCATCGGTGCCAAGCCGTACCACCAGGCCTCGCTGCGCGGCGTGAAGCTGATCGGCGCGACCTGCCACTACGTCACCGAGGAACTGGACGCCGGCCCGATCATCGAGCAGGACGTAGTACGTATCAGCCACCGCGACAACATCGAGGACCTGGTGCGCCTAGGCAAGGACGTGGAGAAGCTGGTGCTGGCCCGCGGCCTGCGCTACCACCTGGAAGACCGCGTGCTGGTGCACGACAACAAGACCGTGGTATTCGACTGATCCACCCGGCCTCGTTCCAGACTGGGTACTCCGCATGCTCCCGCCGTCACCCGACGGCGGGCGCTGCGCTCACCGGAGATGGCCAGCATGAGTGACCCGAAGAACCCTGGCACCGCCACCCCGCCGCCCACCCTGGGCGAAGGCTGCACCAGCCGTTATGACCCCGAAGCCCTGAGCGAAGAGGATGGCACCGAGTTTCCCGGCGCCGCCGAACTCTGGGATTCCCTCAAGCCCGCGTCACCCGACGAAGAAAAGCCCGCCAGCGACTGAGCCTCAGGCGCTTTCGCGCAGCCCCATCAGCTTGCGCAGCAGCGGCCGGCCCGCCATCACGGCGAACACCGGCGCGCCCATCACCAGATAGAAGTAGTAGGTCACCACGCGCCAGATCAGGATGGCCGCGGCCGCCGTCGACTTGCCCACCAGCGGGGCGAGCAGCGCGGCGCTGGTCAGTTCGGTGCCGCCAGCGCCGCCGGGCAGCAGCGTGGCCAGGCCGGCCGCCAGCGACAGCAGCTGGATCAGGAAGGCCCAGGCCCAGTGCAGGTCAACGCCCAGCGCTTGCAGGGTGATGTAGAGCACCGAGAAGCGCAGGATCCAGTGGCAGCAGGTGAAGGAGAAGATCAGCAGCAGCCGGCGCTTGGGCTGGCGCAGGCAGCTCACCAGGGTGTCGCGGAAGTGCAGGCATTTGCGTGCCCAGTGCAGGCGTGTGCGCGGCTTCATGCCCAGGCGCGTGAACAGCCGGCCGTTAGCCTTGATCACCCGGCGCTGGAAGCGCGCCAGCAGCACGACGCCGAAGAAGATGCCGCCCAGCAGCACGCCGCTGGTGATCAGCGAGGTTTCCAGGTTCGGGCTGACGCTGTGGGACAGCGCCCACACCAGCACCACCGCCAGCGCGCAGAGGAAGAACAGCAGGTCGCTCAGCTGGTCCACGGCGAAGATCGCGCTGCTGTGCGCCGGGCGCATGCCGTGGCGGGCGAGCAGGGCCATCAGGGTCAGCGGGCCGCCGGTGCCGCCGGGGGTGGCGTAGAAGGCGAATTCCGAGGCCATGATGATGCCCACCGAGCGCACCTTGCCGATCTCCCCGGCGCGGCCGTTGAGCAGCACCCGCAGCTTCTGCGCATTGATCAGCCAGCACAGGCAGATCATGCCGAACATGATCAGCAGCTTGTCGAGGGGGAAGGCGAGGACGTGCTCGAGCATCTCCCTGCCACCGAGGGCGAGGGGGACCAGCGAGGCGCCGATCAGGCCGAGCAACAGCCACGCGGCACGGCTCACTGACGCACCTGTGCGGGGGATTGCGGAGTCATCGAGGCGAAGCGGATAGCGGGAGCCTCCTGTCGGGCACGAACTGTCATGCTGAATGGACCCTGTTCGGCATGCTGCGTTCGCCCGACTTTGAGTGGGCTGGGCGCCGCCGCAGGGCGGCGCCCAGGTTTCACTCGGCGGATTTCTCAGGTGGGGATACGGCGGAGGGCGCTTCGGAGACCTGCTCCAGCGCCTTGTTCTCCCAACCTTCCTCGCCGGGCAGGATCAGGTTCAGCAGGATCGCGACGATGGCGCACAGGGCGATGCCCTTCAGGCCGAAGTCGTCCGGACCGGTGCCAGTGCCGATCAGCACGCCGCCAATGCCGAACACCAGGGTGACCGAGACGATGCACAGGTTGCGTGCCTGGGACAGGTCGACCTTGTGGCGGATCAGGGTGTTCATGCCCACCGAGGCGATGGTGCCGAACAGCAGGCAGAGGATGCCGCCCATGACCGGTACCGGGATGCTCTGCAGGATGGCGCCGAACTTGCCGACGAAGGCCAGGCTGATGGCGAATATCGCCGCCCAGGTCATGATCTTCGGGTTGTAGTTCTTGGTCAGCATCACCGCGCCGGTCACTTCCGCGTAGGTGGTGTTCGGCGGGCCGCCGAACAGGCCGGCAGCGGAGGTGGCGATACCGTCGCCGAGCAGGGTGCGGTGCAGGCCCGGAGTCTTCAGGTAGTTCTTGCCGGTCACGCTGCCCACGGCGATGACGCCGCCGATGTGCTCGATGGCCGGGGCCAGCGCCACCGGGACGATGAACAGGATGGCCTGCCAGTTGAACTCCGGCGCGGTGAACTTCGGCAGCTCCAGCCAGGGCGCAGCGACAATCTTCGCCACATCGACCACGCCGAAGGCGAAGGCCAGGCCGTAGCCCACCAGCACGCCGGCGATGATCGGCACCAGGCGCAGCATGCCCTTGCCGAACACCGCGACGATCAGGGTGGTCAGCAGCGCCGGCATGGAGATGAACATGGCGGTCTTGTAGGCGATCAGCTCGGTACCGTCACCGGCCTTGCCCATCGCCATGTTGGCGGCGATCGGCGCCATGGCCAGGCCGATGGAGATGATCACCGGTCCGATAACCACCGGCGGCAGCAGGCGGTCGATGAAGCCGGTGCCCTTTACCTTCACCGCGAGGCCGAGGAAGGTGTAGACGAAGCCCGCCGCCACCACGCCGCCCATGGTCGCCGCCAGGCCGAACTGGCCCTTGGCGAGGATGATCGGGGTGATGAAGGCGAAGCTCGACGCCAGGAATACCGGTACCTGGCGGCCGGTGACGATCTGGAACATCAGGGTGCCGAAGCCGGCAGTGAACAGCGCGACGTTCGGGTCCAGACCGGTGATCAGCGGCATCAGCACCAGCGCGCCGAAGGCCACGAAGAGCATCTGCGCGCCAGAGATGATCTGGCGCCACAGCGGTTCGTTGAATTCATCGGCCATCTATCAGGTTTCCTTCTGCTTGGTGCCGAAGATCTTGTCACCGGCATCGCCCAGGCCCGGAATGATGTAGCCGTTCTCGTTCAGACACTGGTCGATGGAGGCGGTATAGATGAGCACGTCCGGATGCGCATCGTTGACCGCCTTGATGCCTTCGGGCGCTGCCACCAGCACCATGGCGCGGATGTCCTTGCTGCCGGCTTTCTTCAGCAGGTTGATGGTGGCAACCATGGAGCCGCCGGTGGCCAGCATCGGGTCGATGATCAGCGAACGGCGCTCGGCGATGTCCGGCGCGAGCTTTTCCAGGTAGGTGTGCGCTTCGAGGGTTTCCTCGTTGCGCGCCACGCCCACGGCGCTGACCTTGGCGCCCGGAATCAGGCTGAGCACGCCATCGAGCATGCCGATACCGGCGCGCAGGATCGGTACCACGGTGATCTTCTTGCCGGCGATCTTCTCGACCACCACGGGGCCGGCCCAGCCTTCGATCTCGTAGTTTTCCAGCGGCAGGTCCTTGGTCGCCTCGTAGGTCAGCAGGGCGCCCACTTCCTGGGCCAGCTCGCGGAAATTCTTGGTACTGATATCGTGACGGCGCATCAGTCCGATCTTGTGGCGGATCAGGGGATGGCGGATCTCGAGGACGGGCATGGACGGGTTCTCCGGACGGGCTGGCAAAAAAATTGCGGTAGCGTAATGCATCCTAGCTACCTTGGGCCACGATTGTCGGCGACATTCGTCCGCTGACCCTTGCTCCGGGGCACGCCGATAGGTACCTTTGCGCACTTTTTCACGGGAGAACCCCCATGTCCGTCGATCTCGCGCACATCCGCCAAGTCATGGCCGAAGCCGACTGCCTGTACACCAACGCCGAGGTAGAGGCCGCCATCGCCCGTGTGGCCGAGGCCATCAACGGCTCCCTGGCCGATACCAACCCGGTGGTGTTCTGTGTGATGAACGGCGGCCTGATCTTCTCCGGCAAGCTGCTTCCGCTGCTGAATTTCCCGCTGGAAGCCTCCTACCTGCATGCGACCCGTTACCGCAACGAGACCACCGGTGGCGAGCTGTTCTGGAAGGCCAAGCCGGAAATCTCCTTCATCGACCGTGAAGTGCTGATCATCGACGACATCCTCGACGAAGGGCACACCCTCTCGGCGATCATGGACTTCTGCAAGCACGCCGGCGCCAAGCGCGTGCACACCGCCGTGCTGATCGACAAGGACCACGACCGCAAGGCCCGCCCGGACCTGAAGGCCGACTACGTGGGCCTGTCCTGCATCGACCGCTACATCTTCGGCTACGGCATGGACTACAAGGGCTACTGGCGCAACGCCGCCGGTATCTTCGCCGTAAAAGGTCTTTGAAGATGAGCGCGCCGCGTTTTCTCGACAGTGCGCTGTTCGACGAGGTCGCGGCGCGCGCCGCCGCCAGCCCCCGGCGCCGGCAGAACCACAACTTCCATGAGCAGAGCGAGCCCTGCCATCGCCTGCTCAATGCGCTGCAGACCGACAGCTACATCCCGCCGCATTGCCATCGCCACCCGGACAAGGCCGAGAGCCTGCTGGTGGTGAAGGGCGCGCTGGGCCTGCTGATCTTCTCCGACAGCGGCGAACTGCTGACCACCCGCGTGCTGCGCGCGGGCGGCGAATGCGTTGGCGCAGACCTACCGCCGGGCACCTTCCACGCCATGGTGGCGCTGGAGCCGGACAGCATCATGTTCGAAGCCAAGGCCGGCCCTTTCGTCCCGCTGGGCGAGGACGAGCGCGGCCAGTGGGCGCCGCGCGAAGGCGAGCCTGGCGCTGCCGAGTACCTGGCCTGGATGCGCTCGCAATTCCCACTCTGAATCCTGCACGCGCGTAGGAGCGGACTTTATCCGCGATGGGTTCGCCCAACTCCCTGGCTCGACGGAGTGGCGGTGAATCGATCGCGGACGGAGTCCGCTCCTACGATCGGTCATGCATCGAGTTATATCGATGTATGCATGGGTAAGCGCGCATTTTTGCCGATGCATGCCTTGCCTATCCTGCGAGCCTCACCAGACAACCGTCCGAGGTTCGCATGTCCCGTCTCCTTTATATCGATGGCCAATGGCAGCCCGCCGACAGCGGCGCGGTCCTGCGCCCGACCGCTCCTGCCACCCGTGAAGCGCTGCCGGAAGTCGCCTGCGCTGGCGTAGCCGACGTGGAGCGCGCCGTCGCTGCGGCCAAGCGCGCCTTCGCCGACTGGAAGCTGACCAGCGCCGCCCAGCGCGCCGGTTACTTGCGTGCCTTCGCCGAGCAGCTGCAAGAGCGCAGCGAAGCGCTGATCACCTTGCAGATGCAGGCCAGCGGCAAGCCGCGCCTGGAAGCGGAAATCGATATCGGCGACGCCATCGCCACCTTCGCCTACTACGCCGAACTGGCCGAACAGCTGGACGCCCGGCAGAACGC
>NZ_JASMRU010000016.1 GCF_030462585.1 Pseudomonas sp. CAN1
CGCACCAAGGGTCGCGGGATGTCCGGCGCGGCGCTGTTCGCCGCCTTGCGTGCCTCGGCGCGGGAGAAGGGCGTGCAGCTGCAGAGCCAGTGCGAAGTGCGCCGGCTGGTGCAGGACGACGGCGGCCGGGTGGTCGGCGTCGAAGCCTGGCGCCTGCCGCCGGGCAGTTTCGCCGCGCGCCGTCACGCCTGGCTGAGCCGCACCGCGACGGCATTGCATCCCTATGCGCCGCCGCTGGCCGAGCGACTGATCGCGGCCTTGCGGCGTATAGAGGAACGGCACGCTCGACCGATGCTGATCCGCGCACGCAAGGGCGTGCTGCTCAGCGCCGGCGGCTTCATCTTCAACCGCGAGATGCTCGCCGAGCACGCACCGCAATACCTGCCGGGTCTGCCGCTGGGCACGTCGGGTTGCGATGGCAGCGGCATCCGCCTCGGTCTTGGCGTGGGCGCCGCCGCGCAGCGCCTGGACAAGGTCAGCGCCTGGCGCTTCATCAACCCGCCGCTGGCATGGGCGCGCGGAGTGATAGTCAATGCCCAGGGCGAGCGCTACTGCAACGAGGAGGTCTACGGCGCCACCCTCGGCCACGCCATGGTGGAAGAGCAGGGCGGCCGCGCCATCCTGATCCTCGACCGCGCACTGCTCAGGGAGTCCCTGCGCCAGGTCGGGCCGGGCAAGGTCTGGTCGTTCCAGCGCCTGCCGGTGCTGCTCAACCTGCTGTTCAACCGCCGCCGTGGTGAAACCCCCGAAGCGCTGGCCCGCGCCATCGGCGTGCCGGCGCAGAACCTGCGGCGCAGCCTGGAAGAGTACAGCCGGGCCGCGCGCGGCGAGCACACCGACGCCTTCGGCAAGTCCCAGGCGATGCTCGCCGACCTCGACGACGGTCCCTGGTACGCGCTGGACCTGTCGTTCGACAGCAAGCTCTTTCCCTGCCCGGCGATCACCCTGGGCGGCCTGCGCGTCTGCGAGCGCAGCGGGCGCGTGCTGGACGCTGCCGGAGAGCCCATCGCCGGTCTCTACAGCGCCGGCCGCAATGCCGTGGGCGTTGCCTCCAACCTCTACGTATCCGGCCTGTCCATCGCCGACTGCGTGTATTCCGGTCGCCGCGCCGCCGCCCATGCGGCGTCCCGCGCGGCGGCCGTCATCCCCGAAAACGCCTGAAGGAAAACAAGCATGAATCGAGTACAAGGCAAGGTCTGCATCGTTACCGGCGCCGCCAGCGGCATCGGCCGCGAGGACGCGCTGCTGCTGGCCGGCGAGGGGGGCCGCGTGGTTCTCACCGACCTCAACGAGGAAGCCGGCCGCGCGCTGGCCGAGCAGATCGGCGGCGACGCGCTGTTCATCCGCCACGACATCGCCAGCGAAAGCGACTGGCAGCACGTGGTGAAGACCACCCTGGAGCGTTTCGGCCGCCTCGATGTGCTGGTCAACAACGCCGCCATCCTCGCCCTTGGCAGCATCGAGGACACCAGCCTGGAGCTGTGGCGCAAGGTGCAGACCATCAACGGCGAGGGCTACTTCCTCGGCTGCAAGTACGCCATCGCGGCGATGAAGGAGAGCGGCGGTGGTTCCATCGTCAACATGTCCTCGGTGGCGGCGCTGGGCGGCATGCCGATGTTCTGCGCCTACTCGGCGTCCAAGGGCGCGGTGGCAGCCATGACCCGTTCCATCGCCCTGCATTGCAAGCAGCAGGGCTACCGTATCCGCTGCAACAGCGTGCACCCCGATGGCGTCAACACGCCGATGACCCAGGCCCTGGCCGGCGGCCAGCCGATCCCCCAGGAGGCGCTGGACGCCGACCCGCTGAACCGCATGTGCGCGCCGCGGGATATCGCCAATGTGGTGCTGTTCCTCGCTTCGGACGAGTCGCGCTTCATCAATGGCGCCGAGATCCGCGTGGACAACGCCCAGCTGATCAGCGGTATCTGAGATGGACTGCGCGCAGTCCCTGGAGTCCCAGGCGCCGGGCGTCGCCTCCAGCTTCCAGCTGGAGGTGGCGCAGGTCATCGAGGAAACCGCCGACGCCCGCTCGCTGGTGCTGCGCGTACCGGAGCAACTGGCCGGGCGCTTCGCCTACCGGGCCGGGCAGTTCCTCGGTTTCCGCGTCAGCATGGCGGGCAAGTGCCTGCTGCGCTGCTACTCCATGTCCAGCGCGCCGGGGCTCGATGCGGCGCTGCGGGTCACCATCAAGCGCGTCGACGGCGGGCGCGTGTCGAACTGGATGAACGACAGCGTGCGCGCTGGCGATCATCTGGAAGTGCTGCCTCCGGCCGGGCATTTCCACCTGGGCAATGAGGTGCGCGACCTGCTGCTGTTCGGCGGCGGTTCGGGCATCACCCCGGTGTTTTCCATCCTGCGCGAGGCGCTGGCCAGCCGCGATTGCCGCATCCGCCTGGTGTACGCCAACCGCGACGCCGAGTCGGTGATCTTCCGCGAGGCGCTGCGTGAACTGCTGCGTGAGCATGGCGAACGGCTGCAGGTGATCCATGTGCTGGACAGCGTGCAGGGCTTCCTTGCTGGCAGCGATGTGCGCCACCTGCTGCGTGGCTGGGAGGAGGCGGAATGCTTCATCTGCGGCCCCGGACCGTTCATGGAAACCGTGGAGAACGGCCTGCTGGGTGCGGGTGTGCCTCCGGCGCGGGTTCACGTCGAGCGCTTCGTCTCGCCGGTCGATCCGGACGAGCTGGAAGCGGCCGAGCAGAAGGCACGGCAAGCCGTCGCCGGCATCGAGGTGGAGCGCCTGCGCGTGATTCTCGACGGCGCCGAGCACGAAGTCGCCTGCGAGCCCGGCGACACCTTGCTGGACAGCTGCCGCCGCGCCGGACTGGCGGCGCCGTCTTCCTGCGAGGAAGGCTTCTGTGGCGCCTGCATGTGCCAGGTGGAGCAGGGCGAAGTGCTGCTGCCGCGCAACGATGTGCTCAGCGCCGCCGAGCTGGCCGACGGCTGGACCCTGGCTTGCCAGGGCCGCGCCGGCAGCCGCGAGGTGCGGGTGCGCTTCCCGGACTGAATGTCGGACTTGAAAGATTGCTCATGAGTGAGGGGCGGTGCCTGCCCCCTTTTTTGCCCGGCTCCGGCCGGGCTTTTTTCATTCCTGGCACGGGGCCTGTGCGTAGGGCGCATAACGCGCCAGCGTTATCCGCCGGATGACCATCGGCGGATAACCTGTTCCAGCTTATGTGCCCTGCGCTATGCCCTTTCTGGCCCTTGCCAAGGCTCTAGTCCCAATGGACGATTTGCCGCCGCCGCAGGCCCGCTAGTCTGCGGCGCAGAGCAAACCGACAACAACAAGCAGAGGTGTGCGAATGAATCGACTGCAAGGCAAGGTTGCCGTGGTCACGGGTGCTGCATCGGGTATCGGGCTGGCCTGCGCCCGCTGTTTCGCCGAAGAGGGCGCCCAGGTCGTCGGCCTGGACGTGGGCAATGCGCCGGCGGATTTCCCCGGCCTGTTCATGGCCCTGGACGTGCGCAACGAGAACAACATCGAGCAGGTGATGGGCGAGGTGGTCTCGCGCCATGGCCGCATCGACGTGCTGGTCAACGCCGCCGGTGTCGCCAGCCAGGGCAACGTCACCAGCTCGCCGACCAGCGAATGGCAACGCGTGCTGGACATCAACCTCACCGGCAGCATGCTCACCAGCAAGCACGCGGTGGCGCAGATGGTCCGGCAGCGCAGCGGCTCGATCATCAACATCGGCTCGATCTTCGGCCTGCAGGGTTGCGACGGCAACACCGCGTACAACGTCGCCAAGGGCGGCATCAACCAGCTGACGCGCTCCATGGCCATCGACTACGGCCATGCCAACGTGCGCGTCAACGGCCTCTGCCCGGGCCTGATCGAAACCCCGATGACGCAGATGGTCCGCGAGCAGGAAGCTTTCCACGCCTTCTTCGCCTCGCAGCACATGCTGTGCCGCGCCGGGCAACCGGAAGAGGTGGCCAAGGCTGCGCTGTTCCTCGCCTCCGACGATGCCTCCTTCGTCAGTGGGCAGATGATTGCCGTTGACGGCGGCTTCTCCGCCGGCCGCCGCTTCGCGCCGCCCCAGGCCTGATACCGGCCTTGTCAGCGGGCCGGCCCGGTGCCGGCCCACTTTCGATTTCCGTTCGCCCTGAGCTGCCCGCCATGAACTGCCCGTCCTCCGCCCTGACCATTCCCCAGTTGCTCGCCGCCACTGCCGCGGCCTACGCTGACCTGCCGGCCATCGAGGACGGCGACGTCCACCTCAGCTACCGCGAGCTGCACCAGTGGCGCCGCCGTGCCGCCCGCGCGCTGCTGGCGTTGGGAGTCGGTCATGGCGAGCGGGTGGCGGTGTGGGCGCCAAATCTCTGGGAGTGGATAGTCGCGGCCACCGCGCTGCACAGTGTCGGCGCGGTGCTGGTGCCGCTGAACACCCGGATGAAGGGCGCCGAGGCGGCGCTGGTGCTGCGCGAGAGCGGCGCCAGCCTGCTGTTCGTGATGGGCGAATTCCTCGGCATCGACTACCCGGCGTTGCTGGCGGGCGAGGAACTGCCGGCGCTGCGCCAGCGCGTGATCCTGCGCGGCTCGCGCGAGGGAGCGCTGGACTGGACGACCTTCCTGGCGCTCGCCGATGGCGTCGAGGAAGCTGCGCTGGACGCACGCGAAGCCGCGCTGTCCACCGATGACCTGTGCGACCTGCTGTTCACCTCCGGTACCACCGGCAAGCCCAAGGGTGTGATGACCGCCCACGGGCAGAACCTGCAACTGGTGCGCGACTGGAGCGAGATGGTCGGCCTGCGCGAAAGCGATCGCTACCTGATCGTCAACCCGTTCTTCCACAGCTTCGGCTACAAGGCCGGCTGGCTGGCGGCGCTGATGCGCGGTTGCTGCGTGCTGCCGCAGGCGGTGTTCGACGTACCGCTGCTGCTGCAGCGCGTGGCGGCCGAGCGCGTGACAGTGCTGCCGGGCCCGCCGACGCTCTATCAATCACTGCTGGCGCATCCGCATCGTCAGGAGTTCGACCTGTCGTCCCTGCGCGTAGCGGTTACCGGCGCCGCTTCGGTGCCGGTGGAGATGGTCCGGCGCATGCGCAGCGAGCTGGGCTTCGCGACCATAGTCACTGCCTACGGCCTCACCGAGACCTGCGGCTTCGTCACCATCTGCCGGCCCGGCGACGACGCCGAGACCGTCGCCACGACGAGCGGCCGCGCCTTCCCCAACGTCGAAGTACGCTGCGTCGATCCCCAGGGCAACAGCCTGCCGCCGGGCGAGCCGGGGGAAGTGGTGGTGCGCGGCTACAACCTGATGCGCGGCTACTTCGGCAACCCCGGGGCCACCGCCGAAGCCATCGATCCGCAGGGCTGGCTGCACACCGGCGATGTCGGCGTGCTCGACGAGCGCGGCTACCTGCGCATCACCGACCGCCTCAAGGACATGTTCATCAACGGCGGCTTCAACGTCTATCCGGCGGAGGTCGAGCAGGCCATCCTCGGCTACCCCGGCGTGGCCCAGGCGGCGGTGATCGGCATCCCCGACGAGCGCCTGGGCGAGGTGGCCATGGCCTTCCTGCTGCCAGCCGCCGGCCAGGCCATCGACCTCGACGCCTTCCTCGCCTGGTGCCGCGAGCGCATGGCCAACTACAAGGCGCCGCGGCGGGCCATGCTGCTCGACGCACTGCCGCTCAATGCCGCCGGCAAGGTGACCAAGGCGGCGCTGCGGGAGTTGGCGGCGAACTCCTGAATGCAAAAGCCCGGCTCGGGCGGGGCTTTCGGGGAGTCAAACGGACTCTAACTGTTCAGGAACGGATCCTGTGCGAGGTACGTGCAGTAGTCGACCAGCACCTTGCGCGCATCCTGTCGCTCATGGATCACCAGGTGGACCACCACGGCATCATCCAGCACCTGATAGAACACCCGATAGCCGTCCTGCGTAACGTACTCGCGGAACTCCGTCAGGCCGGTGTGCTCGGCTACTTCACGGGAGATCGGATAGCCCAGCGGTGCATTCGATAACGCTTGCACCAGCTCATCCAAAAGAGCGTCGATATGCTGTGCGGCCTTTTCCTTTCCAGCCCTGGCGGCCAGGAAATCTTCCCGGTCGATGATCAGGCTGTCGGCGATCGGCGTAGTGAGGACAGGTCGGCGCTGACTCATCGGATTCCCTTACTGCTCGCTGGAGCGCCTCTTGGCCAGCCGGCTGCGCAGGTCGTCGACGGTGTTGGATTTCCCCTCGGTGTGCTGCCGCGAACTGATGGCGAGCAGCTTGACCAGCGCGAGCGCTTTCTCCCGTCTGACGGACTCCTCGTAGGACTCCACCACCAGCTTGGGCAGGCCATTCTGGGTGACGACCATGGGCTCCGACAGGTCCAGGTCCGCGGCGTGTTTCTTCAGGAAACTGATGGTCTCGATTCGCATGGGGTGTACCTCGATTGCGTGCGCATGCTGAAGCGTAGTGGTCCAAATTTAGGCTGTATATGAGCTTGTGGTCAATTCCTGCCGACCATCGACCGCGTTCACCGGCAGGTGGCACAACCCGCCGGTCCTCATTCCGACCCACGCCCCACGGCCCTTTTGCGCTAGTCCCATTGGACGATGTTGGCCATCTCCCACGCTGTTTGAATCCTCATCACCAGCCGATCCGCACGACGCATCGGCGATGACGATGAGGAGAGCACCATGGATATCCGCGGACTGGGCTACGTGACCGTCCTGGCCACCGACCTGGAGCGCTGGCGCAGCTACGCCAGCGACGTGCTGGGCATGATGGTGGACGCCGCCGCCCCCGAAGGCGCGCTGTACCTGAAGATGGACGAGCGCCACTACCGCGTGCTGGTGCTGCGTGACGAGCGCGACGGCTACGGCGCCAGCGGCTGGGAAGTCGCCGGCAAGGCCGCCTTCGAGCAGGCGATTGCCGAGCTGCAGCAGGCCGATGTCGAAGTTACCCGCGGCAGTGCCGCCGACTGTGCACTGCGCAAGATCCAGGAGCTGGCGCTGTTTCACGATCCCGACGGCAACCGCCACGAACTGTTCTGGGGGCCGTGCCAGGACTTCCGTCCGTTCGTCTCACCGGTGGGTGTCAGCGGCTTCGTCACCGGCGCCATGGGCATGGGCCACGTGGTGCTGCCGGCGCCGGCCTTCGAGCGTTGCCGGGATTTCTACGAACAGGTCATGGGCTTCGGCCTCTCCGACCTGATGAAGGTGCGTTTCACCCCCGACCCGCAGGAGCCGGAGAAGCGCATCCACTTCCTCCACTGCAACAACGCCCGCCACCACTCCCTGGCGATCTTCGAGTGCCCGATCCCCAGCGGCTGCGTGCACATGATGCTGGAGACCGCCGCCCTCGACGACGTCGGCCGCGCGCTGGACCGCATGCACGCCGCCGGCGTGAAGCTCTCTGCGACTCTGGGCAAACACACCAACGACCACATGGTGTCGTTCTACATGCAGAGCCCCGGCGGCTTCGACATCGAGTACGGCCATGGCGGCCTGGAAGTGGACTGGGAGGCGCACACGCCTTTCGAAAGCACCGTGGTCAGCCATTGGGGCCACGACTTCAGCGTCGGCCGCCAGTAAGGAGCACAACATGGACAAACGCATGACGGCCACCGAGATGGTCGCCCAGCTGCGCGACGGCATGACCCTCGGCATCGGTGGCTGGGGCCCGCGGCGCAAGCCCATGGCACTGATCCGCGAGATCCTCCGTTCCGAGCTCAAGGACCTCACCATCGTCGCCTACGGCGGCGCCGACGTCGGCATGCTGTGTGCCGCCGGCAAGGTGAGGAAGCTGGTGTTCGCCTTCGTCTCGCTGGACTTCATCCCGCTCGAACCCTACTTCCGCAAGGCCCGCCAGGCCGGCGAGCTGGAAGTGATGGAGATCGACGAGGGCATGTTGTTGCTGGGCCTGCGCGCGGCGGCCATGCACGTGCCGTTCCTGCCCACGGCCGTGGGCCTGGGCACCGATGTGCTCAGGCACAACCCGCAGATCAAGCTGGTTGCCTCGCCCTACGCCGATGGCCGCGACTGGGTCGCCATGCCGGCGCTGGAACTGGATGCGGCGCTGGTCCATGTCGACCGCGCCGACGCTCGCGGCGTCTGCCAGATCGACGGGCCTGACCACTACATGGACGACCTGTTCGTCCGCGCCGCGAAGCAGACCTTCGTCAGCTGCGACGAGCTGGTGGAGCCTGCGCACTTCCACGCCAACCCGCAGGCCGCGCGCACGGTGTTCTGGGAACGCAACCTCACCGACGGCGTGGTGCACGTCCCCGGCGGCGCCCATCCCAGTTCCTGCGCGCCGCTGTACGGCTTCGACGTGGCGCACTTCCAGCGCTACAACGCTTCGGCCCAGGAGGAGGGCGGCTGGCAGCGCTACTACGACGAGTTCATCCGCGACGGCGAAGCCGCCTACCTGGACAAGGTCGGTGGCATCGAGTCTCTCCGCAAGCTGCCCCTGCCGGTGTTCTGACCATGACTGACGCAACCGCTTCCTGCAGCCTCGCCGAGCTGTTGATCTGCGCCGCCAGCGAGTGCTGGCGTGACGACGGCGAAGTGCTCGCCACCGGCATCGGCGTGGTCCCGCGCCTGGCCGCTTCCCTGGCCATGCTGAGCAGCAATCCTGACCTGCTGATGACCGACTCCGAGGCCTTCATGGTTGCCGAGCCGGTGCCGCTCGGCGCGCGCAACGGCTACGTGCCGAAGTTCGACAGCTGGATGGGCTTCTCGCGCATCTTCGACAACGTCTGGGGCGGGCGCCGCCACGCGCTGGTCGGGCCGACCCAGATCGATCGCTTCGGCCAGGCCAACATCTCCTGCATCGGCGACTACGCCAGACCCAAGGCGCAGATGCTCGGTGTGCGCGGCTTCCCCGGCAATTCCATCAGCCACGCCAACTCCTTCTTCGTGCCGGCGCACAGCCGCCGGGTGTTCGTCGAGGGGGAGGTCGACATGGTCGCCTCGGTCGGCTACAACCCGGCACGCCTGGCCCGTGGCTGGTCGCTGGACGATATCGACATCCGCCTGATCGTCACCGACCTCTGCGTGCTCGACTTCGGCGGCCCGCAGCGGCAGATGCGCGTGCGCTCGCTGCATCCGGGGGTAGAACTGGCACAGGTGCTGGACAACACCAGCTTCGACCTGGCGCTGCCGGCGCAGATCGCCACCACCGCCATGCCCAGCGCCGCGCAGCTGGAAATCCTCCAGCGCCTTGACCCGCACAACCTGCGTGCCCGCCAGCTCAAGGACAACCCACCGGCGCTGCGCAGCGCCGAAGGGGCACGGCCATGAGCCGCTGCGAAGAGGTCGTGCTCTACGAGGTGCAGGGCCCGGTGGCCATCGTCAGCATGAACCGCCCCGAGTACCACAACGCGCAGAACTCGAAGATGACCTACGCGCTGGACGCGGCCTTCCGCCGTGCCTGCGACGACGATGCGGTGAAGGTCATCGTCCTGCGCGGCGAGGGCAAGCACTTCTCCGCCGGCCATGACATCGGCACGCCGGGCCGCGATGTCAACGAAAGCTTCGAGCGCGCGAGCCTGTGGTACGACCATGTGAACAAGCCCGGCGGCGAGTTCCTTTATGCCCGCGAGCAGGAGGTCTACCTGGGCATGTGCCGGCGCTGGCGGGAGATGCCCAAGCCGACCGTGGCCATGGTACAGGGCGCCTGCATTGCCGGCGGGCTGATGCTGGCCTGGGTCTGCGACCTGATAGTCGCCAGCGACGACGCCTACTTCCGCGACCCGGTGGTGCGCATGGGCATCCCCGGCGTCGAGTACTTCGCCCACGTGCATGAGCTGAGCCCGCGCGTCGCCAAGGAGTTCCTCTTCCTCGGCGAGCGACTGCCGGCCGAGCGCGCCTGGCAGCTGGGCATGGTCAACAAGGTGGTGTCGCGCGACGTGCTGCTCGACGTGACCCTGGACATGGCTCGTCGCGTGGCCGAAATGCCGCGCCTGGGCCTGCAGCTGGCCAAGCAGGCGGTGAACAACGCCGAGGACCTGATGGGCAAGCGCGCCACCATGGACATGGTGTTCGGCCTGCACCACTTCGCCCATGCGCACAACGAGCTGGTCAGCGGCGACCGCCTCGGCGGCTACGACGCCCGCGCCATGGCCAGCTCGCAGCGCGAGCCGGTGGAGGGAGGCCGATGAGCCCGGACCTGAGCACCCGCGTCACCCAGCTGCTCGGTTGCCGCTACCCGATCATCCAGACCGCCATGGGCTGGGTGGCCGATCCGCGCCTGGTGGCTGCCACCGGCAACGCTGGCGGCTTCGGCTTCCTCGCCGGCGCGACCATCGAGCCGCAGCAAATGGAAGCGGCAATCCTTGAGACGAAGTCGCTGACCTCGGCGCCATTTGGCGTCAACTTCCATATGTATCAGCCCAACGCCGGCGAGATCGTCGACCTGGTGCTGCGCCATGGCGTGAAGGCAGTGAGCTACAGCCGCTCGCCGGGCAAGCAGATGGTCGCCCGGCTTAAAGACGCCGGGGTGGTCTGCATGCCCACGGTCGGCGCGCTCAAGCACGCGCAGAAGGCCGTGGAGATGGGCGCCGATATCGTCACCATCCAAGGCGGCGAGGGCGGCGGTCATACCGGCTCGGTGCCCACCGCGCTGCTGCTGGCGCAAGTGCGCGAAGCCGTGCAGGTGCCGGTCGTGGCGGCCGGTGGCTTGCACGACGGTGCCGGGCTGGTGGCTGCGCTGGCGCTGGGCGCCGACGGCGTGGCCATGGGGACGCGCTTCCTGATGAGCCAGGAAAGCCCGGTGCCGGATGCCACCCTGGCGCGCTACCTGGGCGTGACGGACCCGGCGAAGGTCATCGTCAGCCGCGCCCTCGACGGCCTGCCGCAGCGGATGATCCGCAACGAACTGCTCGACGCCCTGGAGGCCGCCGGCCCCTGGCGGCGCCTGGGCCTTGCCGTGCAGTGCGCGCTGGCCTACCGGCGCCACTCCGGTATGAGCCTCGCGCAGATGCTCCAGGCCCTGCGCCACCGTGGCGAGCTGACCCTTGCCCAGGCACTGCTGGCCGCCAACGCGCCCATGGTGATCCAGAAGGCCATGGTCAACGGCCAGCCCGCAGACGGCGTGCTGCCGGCGGGCCAGGTCGCCGCGCTGCTGGGCAGCCGCCCGCCGTGCACCGAGATCATCCAGACCATCGTCACCCAGGCCCAGGCCCGGCTCACCGAGCTGGCCCGCCGGGTGCAACCGCAACAGACCCAGGAGAGCCTCCATGCCGCCGTTTCGCGTTGAGATCCACGAGCACATCGCCGAGCTGGTGTTCGACCGCCCGCCGGTGAATGCCTTCGACTGCGCCGGCTGGGCGGCCATCGCCGCGGAGCTGGAACGCCTGGGGCGCGACGACGCGGTGCGGGTCATCGTCATTCGCGCCGAGGGCCGGGGCTTCTGCGCCGGTGTCGACATCAAGGAACTGGCCGCCGACGGCAACCTGATCGTCGCGGTGAACAAGGGCAACTACGACAGCTTCAAGGCTGTGCACCGCAATCCCAAGCCGGTGATCGCCGCCGTGCATGGCTTCGTCCTCGGTGGCGGCATCGGCCTGTGCGGTGCGGCGGACATAGTCCTCGCCAGCGAGTGCGCGACCTTCGGCGTGCCCGAGGTGGATCGCGGCGCCATGGGCGGCGGCGCCCATCTGCAGCGCCTGTTCCCGGTGCAGAAGGTGCGCCACATGTACTTCACCGGTGAGCCCATCGACGCCTATGAAGCCTATCGCCTGGGCGCGGTGGAGCGCGTGGTGCCGCGCGACCAGCTGCGCGACGCGGCCCTGGACGTGGCGCGCCGGATCGCCGCCAAGAGCCCGGCGATGATCGCCCTGGCCAAGGAAGCGCTGACCGGCATCGAGGACGGCAATCTCGAAGACAAGTACCGCTGGGAGCAGGGCTTCACCCTGGAAGCCTACCGCTCGCTGGACTCCCAGGAAGCCCGCGACTCCTTCGTCGAGAAGCGCGAAGCGCAATTCAACTGATCACAGGCAGCAGCCCATGGACCTGAACTACAACAACGAACAACAGGCCTTCCGCGAGGAAGTCCGCGCCTGGCTGGCGGCCAACGTGCCGAAGAACCCCTTGCCCTCGTACGACACCGAGGAAGGTTTCCGCCTGCACCGCGAGTGGGAAGCGCGCCTGCACGACGGCCACTGGGGCATGGTGACCTGGCCGCAGGAATACGGCGGCCGCGGCTGCGACCTGATCCAGTGGCTGATCTTCGAGGAAGAGTACTATCGCGCTGGTGCTCCCGGCCGGGTCAACCAGAACGGCATCTTCCTGCTCGGCCCGACCCTGATGGAGTTCGGCAGCCAGGAGCAGAAGGCGCGCTTCCTGCCGCGCATGGCCCGTGGCCTGGATGTCTGGGCCCAAGGCTGGTCGGAGCCGGGCGCCGGTTCCGACATGGCGGCCATCCGCTCCCGCGCCGAGCGGGTCGGCGACCACTACGTGATCAACGGCCAGAAGACCTGGTCGACCCGCGCCGTGTGGGCCGACTGGCTGTTCGGCATGTTCCGCACCGACCCGGCGTCCAGCCGCCACCACGGCCTGACCTTCATCCTGGTGCCGCTGGACTCGCCGGGCATCACCGTGCGGCCGATCGCCCAGCTCGACGGCCTGCCGGGCTTCGCCGAGATCTTCTTCGACGATGTGAAGGTGCCGGTGGAGAACGTACTGGGCGGCGAAGGGCAGGGCTGGCACGTGGCGATGTCCACTGCCGGCTTCGAGCGTGGGCTGATGCTGCGTTCCCCGGCGCGCTTCCAGGAAACCGCGCGGCGCCTGCTGCAGCTGTACCTGGCGAACCGCGAAGCCGCCGACCGCGACCCGGCCATCGGCGAGGCGGTGATGCGCGCCTGGCTGGACGCCGAGGCCTACACCCTGAGCACCTACATGACCGCCTCGCGCCTGCAGCAGGGTGGACGCATCGGCCCGGAATCCTCGACCAACAAGATCTTCTGGTCGGAGCTGGACCAGCGCATGCACGACACCGCGCTGAGCATCCTCGGTGCCCGCGCCGAGCTGCTGCCCGGCGAGCCGCTGGCCGCTGACGTCGGCCGCTGGCTGGACGGCTTCCTGTTCTCCCTGGCCGGCCCGATCTACGCCGGCACCAACGAAATCCAGCGCAACATCATCGCCGAACGCATGCTCGGCATGCCGCGCGCCTGAGGAGCCGGGACATGGACTTCACTTTCAACGACGATCAGCTGAGTTTCCACGACAGCGTGCGGGCCTTCCTCACCAACCAGGTGACCCCGGAGCGCCAGCGCGAACTCTGGGCCAGCGAAACCGGGCGCAGCGACGAGCTCTGGGCGCAGCTCGCCGAACTGGGCCTGACTGCCCTCAACCTGCCCGAAGCCTTTGGCGGCCTGGGCCTGGACGAAACCGACTGGGTGCTGCCGGCGCAGGAATGCGGCTACGCCGCGCTGGCCGAGCCGCTGCTGGACACCGTGCTGGTGAGTGCGCCCTTGCTGGCCGGATTGGGCGACGAGCACGAGGCACTCAAGGCGGACTGGTTGGGACGCGTTGCGGCGGGTCAGGCGCGCGTGGCTATCGGTCATCCGGACAGCCTGCTGGTGGCCGATGCCCACGTCGCCGACCTGCTGATCCTGGGCAGCCAAGAAGAAATCCACCTGGTGCCGCGCGAGGCCGTGCAGTTAACCCGCAGCCTTGCGCTCGACCCGGCGCGCCGTCTGTTCAGCGTGGCCTGGACGTCCAGCGCCGCTACCCGTGTGGCCAGCGGCGAGCAGGCTTGCGCGCTGTGGGCCGCTGCTTTCGAGCGCGGAGCCCTTGCCTGCGCCGCCCAGCAGCTGGGCCTGGCGCGGCGCATGGTCGACCTGGCGGTGGACTACAGCTTCGAGCGCAAGCAGTTCGGCAAAGCGATCGGCAGCTTCCAGGCGGTCAAGCACCTGATGGCCAACGTCGCGGTGCTCATCGAATTTGCCAAGGCGCCGCTGTACCGCGCCGCGCAATCGCTCGCCGAGGTCCATCCGCAGGCCGCACTGCATGTCTCACAGGCAGCCCTGGCCTGCGCCGAGGCCGCTCAACTGGCGGCGAAGAACGCCATCCAGGTGCACGGCGCCATGGGGTACACCTGGGAGGTCGACCTGCAGCTCTACATGAAGCGCGCCTGGGCGCTGGACAAGGCCTGGGGCGACCGCAGCCTGCACAAGGCGCGGCTGTGCCAGGCGCTGTTCGGTGGTGCGGTCAATGCCGGCGCCGGCCATACCTTTGCGGTCTGAGGAGAACCCAATGGCAGAAGCCTACATAGTCGACGCCCTGCGCACGCCCACCGGCAAGCGCAAGGGTGGCCTGGCGCAGATCCACGCTGCTGACCTGGGCGCCCACGTGCTGCGCGAACTGGTGCAGCGCAACGGCATCCCGGATGCGGACTACGACGACGTCATCTTCGGCTGCGTCGACACCATCGGCCCGCTGGCTGGCGACATTGCCCGCACCTGCTGGCTGGCCGCCGGCCTCGACCAGGGCGTGCCCGGCACCACGGTGGACCGCCAGTGCGGCTCCTCGCAGCAGGCCGTGCACTTCGCCGCCCAGGCAGTGATGAGCGGCACCCAGGACGTGGTGATTGCCGGCGGCGTGCAGACCATGACGAAGATTCCGATTTCCTCGGCCATGACCGCCGCCGAGCCGCTGGGCTTCAGCGACCCGTTCAGCGGCTCGGAAGGCTGGGTGAAGCGCTACGGCGCTGCGCCGCCGAGCCAGTTCCGTTCCGCGCAGATGATCGCCGAGAAATGGGACATCAGCCGCGAGGCGCTGGAAGCCTATTCACTGGAATCCCATCGCCGCGCCCTGCGTGCCATCGAGGCCGGTTGCTTCGCCCGCGAGATCGTCCCGCTGGCGGGCGTGCAGCACGATGAGACGCCGCGCCAGACCAGCCTGGCGAAGATGGCCGAATTGGACACCCTGTTCGGTTGCGACCGGGTCACGGCCGGCGTGTCCAGCCAGACCTGCGATGCTGCCAGCGCGCTGCTGATCGTTTCCGAGCGCGCGCTCAAGCGCTACAACCTGAAGCCACGGGCGCGCATCCACCACCTCAGCGTGCGCGCCGACGACCCGCTGTGGATGCTCACGGCACCGATCCCGGCCACCGCCTACGCGCTGAAGAAGGCCGGCATGCGCCTGGACGACATCGACCGGGTGGAGATCAACGAAGCCTTTGCCTCGGTGGTCATGGCCTGGCTGCAGGAAACCGGCTACCCCCTCGAACGCACCAACGTCAACGGCGGTGCCATCGCCCTCGGCCACCCGCTGGGCGCCACCGGCGCACGGCTGATGACCACGCTGCTGCACGAACTGGAACGCACGGGCGGCCGTTATGGCCTGCAGACCATGTGCGAGGGCGGCGGGCAGGCCAACGTGACCATCCTCGAACGACTGTAACGCGACCACTCCCCGGGGCGTGACGTGGACGGGCCTGACGCCAGGCCATCTCCGCAGCACGGACGGCCCCCTCTCCCTTCAGGGAGATGGTTGGGGAGAGGGCGCTTGCCGCCTGCATTCAACTCTCAGGAGAACCCCATGCAACTCTGCAAAGACCGCGTCGTCATCATCACCGGCGCTGGCGGCGGCCTCGGCCGCGCCTACGCCCTGGCCCTGGCGGCCGAAGGCGCGAAAGTGCTGGTCAACGACATCAACCGCGAAGCCGTGACCGGCGTCGTCGCGTTGATCCGCGACCAGGGCGGCGAGGCCATCGGCGACTGCCACGACATCACCGACTACAACGAGGCCGGCGAGATCGTCCGTGCCGCCATCGATGCCTTCGGCGACCTGCACGCGGTGGTCAACAATGCCGGCATCTGCCGCGACCGCATGTTCGCCAGCCTCACCGAAGCCGACTGGGACGCGGTGATGAACGTGCATCTGAAGGGCCACTTCTGCATCGCCAGCCACGCCGTGCATCACTGGCGTGACCAGGCCAAGGCCGGCGTGAAGGTGCAGGCGCGGATCATCAACACCAGCTCCGGCGCCGGATTGCAGGGCTCCATCGGCCAGTCCAACTACTCGGCGGCCAAGGGCGGCATCGCCTCGCTGACCCTGGTGCAGGCGGCGGAACTGGCGCGCTACGGCATCACCGCCAACGCCCTGGCCCCGGCCGCGCGCACCGGCATGACCGAGCAGGTGTTCGCCGAGGTGATGAAAAAGCCCGAAGACGGCTTCGACCACTTCGCCCCGGAAAACGTCGCGCCGCTGGTGGCCTGGCTGGTCAGCGAAGACTCCCAGCACGTCAGCGGCCGCCTGTTCGAAGTGGAAGGCGGCAAGCTCTCCCTCGCCGACGGCTGGCGCCGCGGCCCGGAACGCGACAAGGGCGCGCGCTGGTTGCCGGCGGAAGTCGGCGCTGTGGTGGCAGAACTGATCGAAAGCGCCGTATCGGCGCAGAAGGTCTACGGCACTTGATCCACTGTGTGACTCGCTCCTGCAAGATCAAAGGCCCCTCACCCTAACCCTCTCCCGCAAGCGGGAGAGGGGACCGTTCGGTGCAGGATCAAATCTCGGCATCAGCCGGCACGATCTGCCCCCTCTCCCTCCGGGAGAGGGTTGGGGTGAGGGGAAGCGCTGGCGCGGAATATTCCGGTGAACAGTTGCTCCTGCATTGCAAACCTTGGCGTGTGGTTCGCGAGCAAGCTCGCTTCTGCAATATCTCGCCAACCCCCTCACTTCCCCCCACGTCCATTCGGACGATTCCCGCCCGAGCATCTCCCGCCAGACTGCGCCCATCCGACACCACAGGGCCGCTTTCCATGGAATTCGCCTTCACCGACGAGCAGCTGATGATCCGCGACAGCGCGGACGGCTTTCTCGCCGATGCTTCACCCTCCAGCGCCGTGCGCGCAGCCATGGCCACCGGCGGGCAAGACCTGGCGCTCTGGCAACGCATCTGCCAGGAACTCGGCTGGCAGGCGCTGCTGGTGCCCGAGGCCCATGGTGGCCTGGGGCTGGGCTTCGTCGAGCTGGCCATCGTCCAGGAACAGCTCGGCCGGTGCCTGGCTTCGCTGCCGTTCTTCACCAGCTCGGTGGCCGTCTGCGCCCTGCGTCTGCTCGCTGATGAGGCGCAGCAGTCGCGCTGGCTGCCGGCGCTGGCCGAAGGCAGTCTGAGCGCCACCCTGGCGCTGGGCGCCGAAGGCGTGCCCGATGCAAGCGCGGTGCAGGTGGTGGCACGCAAGGAAGGCGAGGGGTTCGTCCTCGACGGTCGCCTGCGCCCGGTGCTCGACGGCGCCAGTGCCGACCTGCTGCTGATCCCCGCGCGCCTGGCTGGCAGTCGGGGCGCGGACGGCATCTGCCTGTTCGCGGTTGCCGCCGTCAGCGCTGGCCTGCAGCGTCGCGCACTGCCCACGCTGGACCAGACCCGCCAGCTGGCCGAGGTCGATCTCAATGGCCTGTACCTGTCCGCCGATGCCCTGCTGGGGAATGCCGGCGCTGCCTGGCCGGTGCTGGACAAGGTCCTGCAACTGGCCGCCATCGCCCTGGCCGCCGAGCAGGTCGGCGGTGCGCAGCAGGCGCTCGATCTGACCGTCGCCTACACCCGCGAACGCCAGCAGTTCGGCCGCCCGGTAGGCAGCTTCCAGGCACTCAAGCACCGCATGGCGGACATGATGTTGCAGGTGGAATGCGCGCGTTCGGCGCTCTACTACGCAGCCTGCGTGGCCCAGGAAGCGCTGGATGGGCAGAGCGACTCCACACTCGCTGCCGAGCTGCCACTGGCCGCCGCGCTGGCCAAGTCTCGTGCCTCGGAGGCCTTCTTCCATTGCGCCGCCGAGTCGATCCAGCTGCACGGCGGCGTCGGCTTCACCTGGGAATACGACCCGCACCTGTACTTCAAGCGTGCCCGCGCCGGCGAGGCCCTGCTCGGCACGCCGGCCTGGCACCGCGAGCGCATTGCCGCTGCCATCCTGGAGGAACGCCCATGAAGATCGGATTCGACGCCGCTGACGAGGCCTTCCGCGGCGAAGTTGCCCAGTGGCTGGCGGACAACCTGCGTGGCGAGTTCGCACCGCTGCGTTTCCGTGGCGGGCCGGGCGACGAACACAGCTTCCCCGAACAGCGCAAGGTCTGGGAGCGCAAACTCGCCGAGGGCGGCTGGACCTGCGTGGGCTGGGCCAGGGAGCACGGCGGGCGCGGCCTGTCGATCAACCAGCAGGTGATCTTCCACGAGGAGTACGCCCGCGTCGGCGGCCCCGGCCGCATGGGCCACATCGGCGAGGGCCTGGCCGGACCGACCATCGCCGCCTTTGGCAGCGATGAGCAGAAACGCCGGCTGTTGCCGGGCATCGTCAGCGGCCGGGAGTTCTGGTGCCAGGGCTACTCCGAGCCGGGCGCCGGCTCCGACCTGGCCGCCGTGAAAACCCGCGCCACCTTCGATGCCGAGCGCAACGTCTGGCGCATCAACGGGCAGAAGGTCTGGACCTCGCTGGCCCATGAGTCCGACTGGTGCTTCGTCATCGCCCGCTGCGAGCCGGGCAGCGTCGGTCATCACGGCCTGGCCTTCCTGCTGGTGCCGATGGATCAGCCGGGCATCAGCGTGCGGCCCATCGAGCAGCTCACCGGCACCAGCGAATTCAACGAGGTGTTCTTCGACAATGCCCAGACCGCCGCCGAAAACCTGCTCGGTGCGCCGGGCGACGGCTGGAAGATCGCCATGGCGCTGCTGGGCTTCGAGCGCGGCGTATCCACCCTCGGCCAGCAGATGCAGTTCCACAACGAGCTGGACGAAATCATCCGCATCGCCCGCGCCAACGGCGCCGCCCGCGACCCGCTGTTGCGCCAGCGCCTGGCCGACGCCTGGGGCGGGCTCAAGGTGCTGCGCTACAACTCGCTGCGGATGCTCTCCGGCGCCCAGGACGGCAGCCTGCGGCCCGAAGCGCTGATCTACAAGCTGTGCTGGTCCGACTGGCACGCGCGCCTGGGCAAGCTGGCCATGGACGTGCTCGGCGCCGAGGCGGAAATCCTCGACGCCGCTCCCTACCAGCTCAGCCGCCTGCAGGGCCTGTTCCTGTTCAGCCGCTCCGACACCATTTACGGCGGCAGCAACGAAATCCAGCGCAACCTCATCGCCGAGCGTGCGCTCGGCCTGCCCCGCGAACCCAAGGTTCCCCGTTAGGAGAAAGCTCCATGCTCAAACCCGAATACGTCTCCGGCCGCGGCCTGTTGCGCGGCAAGTCGGTGCTGATCACCGCCGCTGCGGGCGCCGGCATCGGCTTCTCCGCCGCCCTGCGTGCCGCCGAGGAAGGCTGCCGCGCGCTGATGATCAGCGATATCCACGAGGGCCGCCTGAACGAGGCGGTGGAGCGCATCCGCCAGGCCTGCGGGCTGCAGGCGGTCTACGGGCAGGTGTGCAACGTCACCAGCGAGGAGCAGGTGCGTGCCCTGGTGGCCGCTGCCGAAGAGCGCCTGGGCGGGGTCGACGTGCTGATCAACAACGCCGGCCTTGGCGGTTCGCGCACGCTGGTGGAGATGGTCGATGAGGAATGGCAGCGCGTCCTCGACGTCACCCTCACCGGCACCATGCGCATGACCCGCGCCATGCTGCCGCACATGATGGAGCGCCGCGCCGGCGCCATCGTCAACAACGCCTCGGTGCTCGGCTGGCGCGCGCAGAAGGAGCAGAGCCACTACGCCGCGGCCAAGGCCGGGGTGATGGCGCTGACCCGTTGTGCGGCGGTGGAGGCAGCCGAGTATGGCATCCGCATCAACGCGGTGAGTCCGAGCATCGCCCTGCACGATTTCCTGCGCCGTTCCGCGCCGCAGGAACTGCTGGACCAACTGGCCGCCAACGAGGCTTTCGGCCGCGCCGCCGAGGTCTGGGAAATCGCCAACGTGATGATGTTCCTGGCCAGCGACTACAGCTCCTACATGACCGGCGAAGTGCTGTCGGTCTCCAGCCAGAGGGCCTGAGATGACGCGAGTCTTCGAGCATCCCGAAGAGCTTCTGGCCTGTGTCGGCGAGGCCCTCGGCGAGAGCGACTGGCTCAGCGTCGAGCAGTCGCGCATCGACCAGTTCGCGCAGGCGACTGGCGATCACCAGTGGATTCATGTCGACCCGGCCCGTGCGGCCAGCGGCCCCTACGGCAGCTGCATTGCCCACGGCTACCTGACGCTGTCGCTGGTCAACCTGTTCCTGCCGCAGATCGTCGAGGTGCGCGGCATTGCCATGGGCGTGAACTACGGCTGTGACCGCGTGCGCTTCCCCAATGTGGTCAAGGCCGGCGCCCGCGTGCGCGGCCGTGCCGAGCTGGTCGCCGCTGAGGCGGTGAAGGGCGCCGTGCAGGCCACCGTGCGCGTCAGCGTCGAGATCGAGGGCGAAGAGCGCCCTGGCTGCGTGGTGGACACCATCAGCCGTTACTTCTCACTTTGAAAAGCTGCCCACTTTGAAGAGCCACCCCGCCTGACCGGCTCTTCGTAGGAGCGAGCTTGCTCGCGAACCGGCCTTGCAGTGGGGCTGTTCGCGAGCAAGCTCGCTCCTACAGGGCGTCAACCCAGTGCGTAGGGCGAATAACCTGGAACAGGTTACCCGCCGGCTCTGCGGCGGTGGATAACGCTGGCGCGTTATGCGCCCTACGAAGACAGAAAGCCTGGACCAACCTGAGGATTCGCAATGAGAGAAGCCGTCATCGTCTCCACCGCCCGCACTGCCATCGGCAAGGCCTTCCGCGGCGCCTTCAACGACACCGAGGCGCCTGCGCTGGGCGGCGCGGTGGTGGCCGAGGTGGTCCGTCGTGCCGGCGTCGAGCCGGACGAAGTGGAGGACGTCATCATCGGCGCCGCCGCGCAGCAGGGCACCCAGGCCTACAACCTCGGCCGCCTCTGCGCCATCGCCGGCGGCCTGCCGTCCAGCGTCGCCGGCATGGCAGTGGAGCGCCAGTGCGCCTCCGGCCTGATGAGCATCGCCATCGCCGCCAAGTCGATTGCCTGCAACGAGCTGGACATCGCCGTGGCCGGCGGCCTGGAGTCCATCTCCCTGGTGCAGAACAAGCACAAGAACGCCTACCGCAACCAGTCCCAGGCCGTTCTGGAGCGCGACCCGGCGGCCTATATCCCGATGATCGAGACTGCCGAGATCGTCGCTGCGCGCTACAACATCAGCCGCGAAGCCCAGGACGCCTACTCGCTGCTCAGCCAGCAACGTACCGCCGCCGCCCAGCGCGACGGCCTGTTCGCCGACGAGATACTGCCCATGCACGCGCAGCGCCTGGTGGTGGACAAGACCACCGGCGAAAGCCGCCACGAATCGGTGCTGATCGACCGCGACGAGTGCAACCGCGCCGACACCAGCCTGGCCAGCCTCGCCGCGCTGGAGCCGGTGTGGCAGGGCGGCCAGTGGAGCGGGGCGGGGCGCTTCATCACCGCTGGCAACGCTTCGCAACTGTCCGACGGCGCCTCGGCGTCGCTGCTGATGGAAGCCCGCGAGGCCGAACGCCGTGGCCTGCAGCCGCTGGGCATCTACCGTGGCCTGGCGGTGGCCGGCTGCAATGCCGACGAGATGGGCATCGGCCCGGTCTTCGCGGTGCCCAGACTGCTCAAGCGCCATGGCCTGAAGGTGGACGACATCGGCCTGTGGGAGATCAACGAAGCCTTCGCCTGCCAGGTGCTGTTCTGCCAGGACAAGCTGGGCATCCCCGGCGAGCGCCTGAACGTCAACGGCGGCGCCATCGCCATCGGCCATCCGTTCGGCATGTCCGGCGCGCGCATGGCCGGCCACGCGTTGCTGGAAGGTCGTCGCCGCGGCGTGCGCTACGTGGTGGTGAGCATGTGCATCGGCGGCGGCATGGGTGCGGCCGCGCTGTTCGAGGTGGCCTGATGGATACTCAACTGATCCGCCGGCGCATGGCGCGCTATGTGGAGCTGGTGGATGCCGGCGATATCGACGGCATTCTCTCGCTGTATGCCGATGACGCGGTGGTCGAGGACCCGGTGGGGGCGCCGGCATTGACCGGCATCGCGGCCATCGCGCGGTTCTATCGCGAAGGCCTGGGCCGCGCCGAAGTCAGCGCCCAGCTCACCGGGCCGGTGCGGGTCACCGGCAACGGCTGCGGCGCCATGCCGTTCCGTGTCGACATGCACTGGAACGGCGAGCCGTGCAGCCTGCATGTGATCGACGTGATGGAGTTCGACGGGCAGGGGCGCATCCGTTCGATGAAGGCCTACTGGGGCGATCTCAACGTGGAGCGGCGGCCGGAATGAACCTGGAACAGCGCATCGAACGGTTGGAGGCGCTCGAAGCCATCCGCCAGCTCAAGCACCGTTATCTCAACGCCTGCGACCTGAAGGATGTGGACGCGATACGCGGCTGTTTCGCGGTTGGCGTGGTGCTGATCGACTACGGCCCGCTGGGGGTGTTCCGCGACCGCGAGCCGTTCCTGGCGCTGTACCAGGAGCTGGCCTGCGTGCCGCGGGTGATCGACCTGCACCATGCGGCGAATCCGGAGATCGAACTGGAGGATGCCGACAACGCCAGCGCGCGCTGGGCGCTGCATTACCAGAACCGCGACGGCGAGACCGGGGCGACCCGGCAGCTGGGTGGTTTCTACCAGGATCGCTATCGACGTGTGGATGGCCGCTGGGTGATTGTCGAGACGATCTTCCGGGGGCATTTCGAGGTGGCGCGGGATTGATCACGGAAAAGCAGATGCTCTTCGCAGGGTCGAGGGGGACGCCCAGTTTTTGCTCGCGAAGCCATGCCCCGCAGCAGGGTTGGTTCGCGAGCAAGCTCGCTCCTACAGGTGGGCTTGGCGCCTCGTAGGAGCGGACTCTGTCCGAGATGGCATGTCCGCGATGGCATCCGGCGCGATGCGGACTGATCGCGGACGAAGTCCGCTCCTACGCATGGCCAATCTCATGGGACGGATGAGTAATCCGGATTCTGGCTTTCGCCTGTTTCGTAGAACGCCTTGAGGTTCACCGCGATCTTCGCCACGGTCTTGTTCAGCACACCCGCCAGCAACCATTCTCCAACCCGCCCGCCACGCAGGTCGCCGTCCAGGCTGAGGCACAGGCGGGTGCGGCCGTCGTCAGCGGGATGCAGCGCATAGCGGAAGCTGGCCACACGGAAGGGGAAGGGCGGGCCCTGCTCGGCGCGGTGCAGGCGCAGCACCAGGCCCTGGCCTTCGCGCCAGTCCACCACGCTTTCATCAAGGAAGCCGCGCTTCATCCGCACCCGGCGGCTGGCGCCGAGGCCTTCGCGCGGGCCGGGGTGGAAGTCGCAGCCGGTCAGGCCCGGCACATAGTGCGGCGCCAGGCTGAGGTCGCGCAGGCGCGCCCAGGCAGCATCAGGGGGGAGGTCGAGTAGGAGTTCGTGACGGGCGCTGAGCATGATCTTATCCCTGTGCTGCTTCGAGGAAGGCCGGACGTTCGCCACCGCCATGCAGGGCGATCTCGGCGCCGCTGACATACGCCGCCAGCGACGAGGCCAGGTACAGGCAGGCATCGCCGATGTCGCCCGGCTCGGCCAGCCGCCCCAGCGGTATGGTCGCGGCTACGCGTTGCAGGCCATCCTCGTTGCCGTAGTGCAGGTGGCTCTGCTCGGTGCGGATCAGCCCACCGATCACCGCGTTCACCCGCACCTTCGGCGCCCATTCCACTGCCAGCGAACGCCCCAGGTTGAGCAGCCCGGCCTTGGCCGCGCCATAGGCGGCGGTGCCGGGGGAAGGCCGGGTAGCGCTGACGCTGCAGATATTGATGATCGCGCCGCCGCCGACCTGTTGCTGCATGCGCTGGTTGGCCAGCTGGCAGAGGTTCAGCGGTGCCAGCAGGTTGAGCCGGACGATGGCCTCGGAGAAGCGCGGCGAGGCATCCGCCGCATCGGCGTGGGGGGCGCCGCCAGCGTTGTTGACCAGCACGTCGAGGCGCCCGTGGCGTTCGTCGATGGCGGCCATCAGTGCCTGCAACTGCTCGAAGTCGCGCACGTCGCAAGGGATGAACCAGGCTTCTCGGCCCTGGTGTTCGGGCAGGTGGTCAGGCGCTTCGCGTCCGCAGATCACCACCTCGGCGCCCTGTTCCAGAAAGCGCTGGCTGATGCCACGGCCCACGCCCTTGCCGCCGCCGGTGACCAGCACCACCTGGCCGCTGAAATCCACTGTTCTTGTCATGTCCGCTACTCGATGGGGAAGGCTTGCAGCCTAGGCGCGGCGACATATGGCGCCCACGTCCGAAGGGACTAGGGGCACGCGTTTCTAGACACGGGCGATGCCCGCGAGCTCCTGCACCGGTCCGGTTCGCTCACAGGGTTGGCAAATCCGTAGGGCGCATAACGCGCCAGCGTTATCCGCCGTGGGGGCGGCGGCGGATAACCCGTTCCGGGTTATGCGCCCTACGTCTGGCTGAGCACGGGCTTCCCTTGAAACGCCGGAGCGTAGGATGGGTGGAGCGCAGCGATACCCATGCGGTGGCGCGAGGAAAATTGATGGGTATCGCTGCGCTCCACACCATCCTACGAAGAGCGATCGGTGCTCGCCGGGGCCCCCGTAGTCCTCTCGGACGATGTGCCCGCCGCCAAGACGCCCGAATAATCCCGGCACCTTCCACTGCCAGGAGCGACGCCATGGCCGCCTTGCCGCAAGGGCACTTCGTCACCCTCAACGACGGACTCCGATTGCATTACCTGGACAGCGGCAGCGGCGACGCCGTGCTGTTCATCCATGGCAGCGGCCCCGGTGCCAGCGGCCACAGCAACTTCAAGCAGAACTACCCGGATTTCGCCGCCGCCGGCCACCGCGTGCTGGTGCCGGACCTGCCCGGCTACGGTGGCAGCGACAAGCCGGAAAACGACTACACCCTGGACTTCTTCGTCGAGGCGATGTTCGGCCTGCTCGATGCCCTGGACATCCCGCGCTGCACCCTGGTGGGCAACTCGCTGGGTGGGGCCATCGCCATCAAGATGGCCCTCGACCAGCCACAGCGCATCGCGCGCCTGGTGCTGATGGCCCCCGGTGGGCTGATGGAGAAGGAGCAGTATTACCTGCAGATGGAAGGCATCCAGAAGATGGGCGCGGCCTTCGCCAACGGTGAGCTGAACGATGTCGACGGTATGCGCCGGCTGCTCTCGCTGCAGCTCTTCGATCCCTCGCAGATCAGCGACGAGACGGTCAACGAGCGCGTCGCCGTGGTCAAGGAGCAGCCGCGCTGCGTGCTGACCCGCATGCAGGTGCCGAACCTGTCGGCGCAACTGGCCGAGCTGAACTGCCCGATCCTCGGCTTCTGGGGCATGAACGACAAGTTCTGCCCCGCCAGCGGCGTACAGACGCTGATGGAGGCCTGCCGACACATCCGCTTCGTGTTGCTCAGCGAGTGCGGGCACTGGGTGATGGTCGAGCACCGCGCGCTGTTCAACCGCGAAGTGCTGACCTTCCTGGCGGAGACCCCGGCATGAGCCAGTCACTCCAGCAGCAGTACGCCGAGGAGCTCTACCGCGCGCTGGCCGACGGCCGCAGCGTGGCGCCGCTGACCGAGCGCTGGCCACAGATCGCCGTCGAGGATGCCTACCGCATCTCCCACCTGATCCTGCAGCTGCGCCTGGCCGACGGTGACGAACTGGTCGGCAAGAAGATCGGCGTCACCTCCGCGGCCGTGCAGCGCATGCTCGACGTGCACCAGCCGGATTTCGGCTTCATCACCCGCAGGATGTGGTTCGCCAATGGCGCCGACATCTCGCTGGCGGAAAACAGGCTGATCCAGCCGCGCGCCGAGGGTGAGATCGCCTTCCGCCTCAAGCATGACCTCAGGGGCCCAGGCGTCACCGAAGCCGATGTGCTGGCTGCCACCGAGTGCGTGATGGCCTGCTTCGAGATCGTCGATTCGCGCATCCGCGACTGGAAGATCCGCATCCAGGACACTGTGGCCGACAACGCCTCCTGCGGCGTGTTCGTGCTCGGCGAGGTGGAGCGCGACCCGCGCGAGCTGGACCTGCCCAACCTGCGCATGCGCGTGTTCAAGAACGGCGCACCGATCAGCGAGGGCCTGGGCTCCGCCGTGCAGGGCAACCCGCTGACCGCCGTGGCCTGGCTGGCCAACACCCTGGGCGCCTTCGGCATTCCCTTCAAGGCCGGCGAAATCATCCTCTCCGGCTCGCTGGTACCGCTGGAGCCGGTGCAGGCGGGCGACCGTTTCGACCTGGACATCGACGGCCTGGGCAGCGCCCGGGTGTCCTTCCGTGCATAGGAGTCATCCATGAGCAAGAAACTTCGGGCCGCGATCATCGGCCCCGGCAACATCGGCACCGACCTGCTGATGAAGATGCGCAGGTCCGACTGGATCGAGCCGGTCTGGATGGTTGGCGTCGACCCGTCCTCCGACGGCCTGGCGCGCGCCCGCGAGTTCGGGCTGAAGACCACTGCCGACGGCGTCGACGGCCTGCTGCCGCACGTGCTGGACGACGATATCCGCATCGCCTTCGATGCGACTTCCGCCTACGTCCACGCCGAGAACAGCCGCAAGCTCAATGCCCTGGGCGTGATCATGGTCGACCTGACACCGGCCGCCATCGGCCCGTTCTGCGTGCCGCCGGTGAACCTCGCCGAGCACGCCGGCAACCTGGCGATGAACGTCAACATGGTCACCTGCGGCGGCCAGGCCACCATCCCGATGGTGGCGGCGGTGTCGCGGGTACAGCCGGTGGATTACGCCGAGATCGTCGCCACCGTGTCCTCCCGTTCGGTGGGGCCGGGCACGCGCAAGAACATCGACGAATTCACCCGCACCACCGCCGGCGCCATCGAGCAGGTGGGCGGGGCGAAACAGGGCAAGGCGATCATCGTCATCAACCCGGCCGAGCCGCCGCTGATGATGCGCGACACCATCCACTGCCTGACCGCCGGCACACCGGACCAGGGCGCCATCCGCGCCTCGGTGCACGAGATGATCCGCGAGGTGCAGCGCTACGTGCCGGGCTACAAGCTGATCAACGGCCCGGTGTTCGAAGGCAATCGCGTCTCGGTGTACCTGGAGGTGGAAGGCCTGGGCGACTACCTGCCCAGGTCCGCCGGCAACCTCGACATCATGACCGCCGCCGGCCTGCGCACCGCCGAGATGTTCGCCGAACAAGCCCACCAGGGCGTCCTGCAACTGCCGGCCCGCTGAGGAGAGAAATCCATGAACCTGCAAGGCAAGCGCGTGCGCCTGCACGATATGAGCCTGCGCGACGGCATGCATGCCAAGCGCCACCAGATCAGCCTGGAACAGATGGTCTCCGTGGCCACCGGCCTGGATGAAGCCGGCGTGCCGCTGATCGAGATCACCCACGGCGACGGCCTGGGCGGCGCCTCGGTGAACTACGGCTTCCCGGCCCACACCGACCGCGAGTACTTCGAGGCGGTGATTCCCCGGCTGAAGCAGGCCAAGGTCTCGGCGCTGCTGCTGCCCGGCATCGGCACCGTCGAGCACCTGAAAATGGCCCACGGCTGCGGCGTCTCCACCATCCGCGTGGCGACCCACTGCACCGAGGCGGACGTCTCCGAGCAGCACATCGGCATGTCCCGCGAGATGGGGCTGGACACCGTGGGCTTCCTGATGATGGCGCACATGGTCAGCGCCGAGCAGCTGCTGGAGCAGGCGCGGCTGATGGAAAGCTTCGGCGCCAACTGCATCTACTGCACCGACTCAGCCGGCTACATGCTGCCCGCCGAGGTCAGCCAGAAGATCGGCCTGCTGCGCGCCGAGCTGAAAACGAGTACCGAGATCGGCTTCCACGGCCACCACAACCTGGGCATGGCCATTGCCAACTCCCTGGCCGCCATCGAAGCGGGCGCGGTGCGCATCGACGGCTCGGTCGCGGGCCTGGGCGCCGGCGCGGGCAACACGCCGCTGGAAGTCTTCGTCGCGGTGCTCAAGCGCATGGGCGTGGATTGCGGTGTCGACCTCTACGGCATCATGGATGTTGCCGAAGACCGCGTGGTGCCGATGATGGACCAGCCGATCCGCCTCGACCGCGATGCGCTGACCCTCGGCTATGCCGGGGTGTACAGCTCGTTCCTGCTGTTCGCCAAGCGCGCCGAGGCGCGCTATGCGATCTCTGCCCGCGACCTGCTGGTGGAACTGGGGCGGCGCGGCACGGTGGGTGGCCAGGAAGACATGATCGAGGACCTGGCACTGACCATGGCGGCCAAGGCCGGACTGCTGCCGACCTGAGGCACAGCACTCAGTCAGGCAGGCCCGCCTTGCGGAAGCCCTCGACGAAGTGCTCGCGCACGGCCGCATCGCGCAGCGGTTCGGTGGCCACCCAGTGGCGGATGCTGAAGGCCGGGTTGCCCACCAGGAACAACTCGGTTTCCGCGTGCGCTTCCTCCAGCCGGCCCAGCTGGGCAAGGCTGGCGGCGAGGAAGCGGCGCGAGCTGCTGCGGTAGGTTTCCTCGCGGCGCAAGGTGTGGATCGCGCCGAGGTAATCGCGGACGGCGTACTGCGCCTGGCCCAGCGTCAGGTAGTACCAGCCGGCGGGGAAGGGGTTGAGGCGCAGCGCCCGGCGGATGTGCTCCAGGCCCTCGTCGATGCGCCCTGCCAGCACGCTGACGTCGGACAATGCCGTCCAGGCGTCGGCGTCGTTGGGGTCCAGTTCGATGGCGCGCTGGAACTGCGCGTCGCCTTCGGCGTACTGCCGCTCGTAGGTCAGCAGGTAGGCCAGGCTCCAGCGGCAGCCGGCATCGTTGGGGTCGATGGCCACCGCCTCGCGGGCTTGCGCCAGGGCGGTTTCGCGTTCCTGCGGTGTCGGGCCGCCGCTGTGTATCCAGCCCATCCAGTGGTTCATCGCCAGCCAGCGGCGCGCCTCGGCGTACTGCGGGTCAAGGGCGATGGCGCGGCTGAGCAGCAGGTGCGCCTCCTTGGCCGCCAGTGGCGAATCGTCCATCAACTGGCGGGCGCGCACGCAGAGTTCGTAGGCCTCCAGGTTATTCGGCCGGTTGCGCGGCAATGGCCTGCGCAAGTGGCCGAGCAGGGCCTGGAGTATTTGCCCGCAGACCTGGTCCTGCAGGTCGAACAGGTCCTCGACGTCACTCTCGAAACGCTCCGCCCAGACGTGCTCGCCGGTACTCGCGTCGAGCAGCTTGGCGTTGATCCGCACGCGTGCATCGGCGCGCCGGGCGCTGCCTTCGAGCAGGTAGCGCACGCCCAGCTGGCGGGCGATCTCGCGCACGTCCATGGCTTTGCCCTTGTAGGCGAAGGCCGAGGTGCGGGCGATGACGAACAGCCCGCCGGCGCGGGACAGTTCGGTGGTCAGGTCTTCGCTCAGGCCGTCGGCGAAGAAGGCCTGCTGCGGGTCGTCGCTGAGGTTGACGAAGGGCAGCACGGCAATCGACGGTTGTTCGGGCAACGCCAGCGCGACCGGCTCCAGCGCCGCGACCTGCCGCACTGCCGCGCTGAATCGATAGCCCACCCGCGGCAGCGTGACGATCCACTGGCCGCCGTCCGCCGCCGGGCCAAGGGCCTTGCGCAGCTGGGCAATCTGCACCGTGAGGTTACCTTCCTCGACCACCAGGCCGGGCCAAGCGGCTTCCAGCAACTCGGCCTTGGAGATGGCTTCCCCGGCCCGCTCCAGCAGCGCCGCCAGCAGCTGCAGCGCGCGATTGCCCAGGATGACCGGCGCGCCATTGCGCGTGAGCGTGCCCGCTCGAGTATCGAGCAGGAAGTCGCCGAAGGCAAAGCCCGGTTGCGCCATGAAGGTCTCCGTTTGCAAGTTTTCGCAATGCTTTGGACGCGCTTAAGGACCGCGCGCCCGGCGTTCGCCATGCTCCTGCTAAACCCGTGGAGGGTTGTACAGGAGGCTGTGATGAACCATAGCGCGATGACAGGCGAGCGGATGGAAATCAGCTCGACGCAGTTGCTGCGCCAAGCTCCGCCACTGTGCCCCAGCCCTGCTGCGCTGGGCCAGTTGTTCGCCCTCTGGCAGGCGCGCGTCCAGTTGCGTCGGCAACTGGCGCGGATGGCGCGGGCCAATCCCTACCTGATCGAGGACATCGGCCTGACCCGTGCGCAGGTCGCGGCCGAGATTGCCAAGCCGTTCTGGCGTGGCTGAGCGTCGCGGCCTCAGAAGTCGTAGCGGGTGCTCAGCATCACGTTGCGCGGGTCGCCGTAGTAGCCGCTGTAGAAGGTGGTATCCAGCGCGCTCAGGTACTTCTTGTCGAACAGGTTGTTGACGTTGAGCGTGGTGGAAAGCTGGTCGGTCAGCTGGTAGCGGGCCATCAGGTCGAACACTGCGTAGTCGTCCTGTCGGGCCTTCACCGTGCCGGGCAGGCCGGACGGCGTCGCGGTGAAGTGGATGCCGCTCTGCCAGTTCATGCCGCCGCCAACGGTGAGGTGGTCCAGCTCGCCGGGCAGGCGATAGGTGCTCCACAGCTTGACGGTGTTGGCCGGGCTGACGCTGTTGATGCGCTCGCCGTCGGCGTCCTTGGTGATGCTGTGGTTGTAGCTGGCACTGAGGTTCCAGTTGGGCAGCAGCTCACCCTCCAGCTCCATCTCGAAACCCTTGGTGGTGGCGCCGTTCACGGCGCGGTAGGCCGCCGTGGTGGTGCCCGGCACGACCTGGCCCGGGTCCGCTTCGGCGAGGTTGTCCTGCTTGATGACGAAGGCCGCGACGCTGGTGTTCAGGCGCCCGCCGAAGTACTCGCTCTTGAAGCCGATCTCGTAGTTGTCGCCCTCGCGCGGTTTGAGGGTCGCACCGGTGCGGTCACGCACGCTCTGCGGCTTGAAGATATTGGTGTAGCTGGCATAGACCGAGTGGATGTCGTCGAGGTCGTAGACCACCCCGGCGTAGGGCGTGACTACGCCGCTTTCCTTGTATTTGGTGACGCGGTTCGAGGCGGGCGTCAGGACGTAGCTCAGGTCGTAGGTGTAGTCGTAGTCGCTGGTGCGGGCGCCGAGGATCACCGACAGGTCGTCAGTGGGGCGCAGGCGGGTCGCGAAGTAGGCGCCGCGCTGGTAGATGGTGGTGTCGCCGTCATAGAGCTTGCCCAGCGAGGTGTTGGGCCGCGCGGTGTAGTTGTCCCAGGTGTAGAAGTTGACGTAGCGGCCCTCGACGGCGGTGCCGCGCAGCGGGCTGTGGCGGTTCTCGTACTTCGAGTAGTTGTAACCGACGATGGCCTCGTGACGGCGGCCGAACAGCTCGAACGGTCCCTGGGCCTGCAGGTCCACGCCGGTCTGCTTCTGCCAGGTACTGCCGGCGCCGCCATAGAGGCGCACGCCTTCGCCGCTGACCTTGTCGGGGAAGCCCCAGCTGGCGGTGGCCAGTTCGTAGTCGCTGCGGTCGATGTACATCTGGTTCAGCGAGGCCTTCAGCGACCAGTCGTGGTCGAGCTTCTGCTCCAGGCTGAGGAAGCTGTTGAGGGTGTTCTGCTGGTTGGAGCTCCAGCGCGCGGCGCTGTTGGTGGAGCGGGAGAAGTCGGTCTGCTCGCCGTTGCTGTAGAACAGCGGGAAGGCCACCGAGGAAGAACCCTCGGGCTTGTTCTTCTGGTAATCCATGCCCAGGGTTAGCAGGGTGCTGTCGGTGAGGTCGGCTTCGAGGATGCCGTAGTAGACCTCGCGCTCCTGGTGGTAGTGGTCCATGAAACTGTCATTCTGCTGGTAGGCCAGCACGGTCCGTCCACGGATGTTGCCGGTGGGCGTCAGCGGACCGGACAGGTCGACCTCGCCGCGGTACTTGTTCCATGAGCCGAGGCCGCCGCTGACGTGGCCCTGGAACTGCGCGGTGGGGCGCTTGCGTACCATGTTGATGGTCGCCGACGGGTCGCCGGCACCCGTCATCAGGCCAGTGGCGCCGCGCAGGACTTCGACGCGGTCGTAGATCGCCATGTCGGCCAGGCTCTGCGCCGAGACCTGGCTGACGATATCCAGCGTGGTGGGGATGCCGTCGAACTGGAAGTTGTCGACCGAGTAGCCGCGCGAGTAGATGTTGAAGCGCTCGCTGCCCAGGTTCTGCACGGTGATGCCGGGCGTCTGTTCGAGAACCTCGGGCAGGCTCGCGAGGTTCTGGTCATCCATCCGCTGCCGGGTCATCACGCTCACCGACTGCGGCGTCTCGCGCAGGGACAGGTTCATCTTCGTCGCGGTGCTGGAGCTGCCGGTGGTGTAGGAGCCGCTGCCCTCGGTGGTGGCGCCCAGGGACTGGCCGGTGATGCTGGTGGCGTCCAGTTCGAGCACGTCGTCGCTGCCGCGCGGTGCCAGCAGGTAGTCGCCGGAGTCGCCGCGGGTGACCTTCAGGCCGCTGCCGGCCAGCAGCTGGGCGAAGCCCTGTTCCAGCGTGTAGCTGCCGTTGAGGCCCTGGCTGTGCAGGCCGCTGGTGAGCCCGGCGTCGAACGACAGCACCACGCCGGATTCGCTGGCGAAGCGGCCCAGCACGGCGCCGAGCGGGCCTGGGGCGATGGCGTACTGGCGGGCAGCCGACGCGGCCGCAGCCTGGCTGCCGGAGCTGAACAGGGGCTGCAGCACGCCGGCCTGCAACGCCAGGCTGGCGCCGAGGATGGCGATGGCCAGCGGTTTGCGGGAATGGGGTACGCAGCGGAAAAGCGGGCGGGTGGCGCGGAACATGAAGACTCCTTCGGATGCCTTGAGGCTGTTTTGCAGAAGGAGTCGTGCGAGCGGCTGCAAATCGACAATCGGCAATGAGAATATTTTTCGAAAAGGTCCGGAAGCCCGTCAGCTGCGGGGTTGCACGCGGACCCAGAAGCGCGTGCGGGTTTCGATGCGTACCGGCAGCGCCTGGCTGATGGCGGCCAGTGCCCGGTCGCTGTCATCCAGCGGGAAGGCGCCGGAGACGCGCAGGCCGGCGACTTCCGGGGCGCACTGGATGAAGCCCGACCGGTAGCGCTGCAGTTCTTCCAGGGCGCGTTGCAGCGGCCAGTCGTCGATCACCAGCCGACCGTTGCGCCAGTCGGCCTGCTGCGGGCTGGAGGGCCGCGGGTCGGGCAGGGGGCTGGCACCGAAATCGAGGCGGCTGCCGGCCTGCACGATGAGTTCGGCGCGCTCCGGTGCGTTGCGCACGGCGACGGCGTGCTCGAAGACGTCGAGCTGGGTGTGGTCGTCGAACTGGCGCACACTGAAGCGCGTGCCCAGCGCACGCATCTCGCCCTGGGCGCTGCGCACCTTGAGTGGGCGCGGGTCCTTGGCGGTCTGCAGCCAGATTTCCCCGGCGCGCAGGATGATCAGGCGCTGGTTGGCGTCGTAGCGGATGTCCACGGCGCTGGCGGTGTTCAGGGCGATCTGCGTGCCGTCGTCGAGTGTCAGATTGCGGCGCTCGCCGGTGCGCGTGCGCAGGTCAGCCATCCACACCGGCATCTGCCGGTAGCCGGACCATGCCAGGCCGGCGCTGCCGATGCCCAGCAGCAGGCCCTTGAGTACGCTGCGGCGATCCAGGCGCGGCTCGCCTGCCAGCAATGTGTGTCGCGCCAGCGGCCCGGACAGCCCGGCCAGTTCCGCCTGGAAGTTCTGCAGGCGCTGCCAGGCCCACTGGTGCAGGGCGTCCTGCTGGTGCCAGGCCTGCCACTGGCCCTGGGTGGCCGCGCAGCCCGGAGCAGCGCCGAGGCGTGCGTGCCATTGAGCGGCGTCGCGCAGGGCCAGGCGCTGCTTGGCAGCGCTCATGCTTCGGCATCCAGGGCGAACAACAGGCATTGCTCGGTGGCCTTGGCCATGTACTTGGTGACCGAACTGACCGACACGCCGAGGCGCCTGGCGATCTCCGCGTACCCCAGCCCGTCGAGCTGGGCCAGGAGGAACGCCTGGCGCACCTTGTGGCCGAGGCCGTCGAGCATGGCGTCGAGTTGCAGGAGGGTTTCCAGCACCAGCAGTTGCTGTTCGGGCGAGCAGGCCTGCAGTTCCGGTTCCCGCGCCAGGGCTTCCAGATAGGCCTGTTCCAGGCTGCGCCGGCGCAGGTGGTCGATCATCACCCGTTTGGCCACGGTGGCGAGGAAGTGGCGGGGTTCGCGCAGTGGGTGGGCGACGGTGCCGGTGAGCAGGCGCAGGAAGGTGTCGTGGGTGATGTCCGCGGCCTTGTCGCGGTCGGCCAGGCGCTTGCGCAGCCAGCCGGTGAGCCAGCCGCTGTGGGCGCGGTAGAGGCTGTCCAGCTGCTGGTGCTGTAGCGAGGGCGGCAGAACTGCGGACACCGCGAACTCCCTTTCTAGTGCGGATAAGAATTAATCGCAATTGTAGGGAGGGCATCGGGATTTGGGAATAGGGCGAAGGGATTGATCAGCCGGGTGCCGTGGACTGGGGGAACACGAACCCCCAGTCGGGCACCGGCTGTGGTCAGTCGAACACGCCGCGCAGGGTGAGGGTGAAGTTGCGCGGCTCGCCGTAGTAGTTGCCGTACTCCGAGGTGCCGACGCTGGCGTAGTAGCGGCGGTCGAACAGGTTGTTGCCGTTGGCGGCCAGCGTCCAGTGCTGGTCGACCTTGTACTCGACCAGGGCGTCGTAGACCACATAGCCGGACTGGCTGAAGTCGTAGGCGCGGCTGTCGATGGTGTTGCCATTGGCATCGAAGCGATAGGCGGTGCCGCTGACGTAGGTCGGGCTCTGGGTGGTCACGCCGGCACCGACACGCCACGCGGCGAAATCGCCCGGCAGGGTGTAGGCGGTCCAGAGCTTGAACAGGTGCTTGGGCGTGACGGTGCTGTAGAGGGTTTCCTCGGTGTCGTTGCGCACCTGGTTGTAGGTGTAGCCGGCGAGCACTTCCCAGCCCGGCGCGATCTCGCCGGTGGCTTCCAGGTCGATGCCCTTGCTGGTGATCTTGTCCTGGGCGACGAAGCAGCACGAGCCGCTGTAGCTGAACGGCGGGTTGGGGTAGTTCGGGTCGGTGGCGGCCTGGTGCTCACGCTGGGTGTAGAACAGCGCGGCGCTGAGGTTCAGCTTGCCGTCCAGCAGCTCGCCCTTGATGCCGGTCTCGTAGGTCTTGCCGGTCATGGGTTCGATGGAGCTGGGAGCGTCCTCGGGGCCTTTGAATTTCTGCGCCTGGGGCTTGAACACTTCCGAGTAGCTGACGTAGGTCGACCAGTTGTCATCCAGCGCGTAGATCAGGCCGCCGAAGGGCACCAGGGTGGTCGGCTCGCGGTCCGCCACCTTGTCCTGCAGTACCCAGGGGCCGCTGCCGTCGCTGTTGCGCATGCTGTAGGCCTGCTCGAACTTGTAGCGCTGGGCGCGGGCGCCGACCACCAGCTTGAGCGGGTCGCTCAGCTGCAGGCGCAGGGTCGAATAGACGCCGTACTGCTCGCGGGTGTTGGGCGAATAGTCGCGGAACAGGTTGTGGTTCGAGTCATTGCTCGGCAGCGGTGTCGACGACGGGTCCCAGAGGTCGATCAGGCCGCCCTTGTCGATCATGCCCTGGGCGGAACTCCAGCGGCTGGTGACCTTCTGGTAGTCGGCGCCCAGCAGCAGCTCGTGCTGGCGGCCGAAGGCATCGAAGTGGCCGGACAGGTTGACGTCGAACACCGATTGCTCGCTCCAGCTCTCGATGTAGCTGCCCCACCAGTAGGGGCCGGTGTTGGTGGTTTCGTCCACCGAGCCGTAGGGGATCACCCCTTCGGTGGTCGAGCCGTTATAGGACCAGGTGTAGGAGCTGTTGAGCTTCCAGTTGTCGTCGAGGTAGTGGTCGACCTTGGCGAACCATTCGCGGGTGTAGCTATCGGCCCAGGCGCTGTTGCTGGTGTACCAGCTGTGCCGTGGCAGGTGCACGTCGCCGCCGGTGCTGTAGCGCGGCAGGCCGTCGCCGGTGCCGTTTTCCTTGACCTTGTCGTAGCTGCCGCCGACGGTCAGTAGGGTGGCGTCGCTGATGTCCGCTTCGAGGGTGCCGAACAGGTAGGGACGCTCGGTGCTGCGGTTGTCCATGAAGTACTGGCGGTCGGTGTAGGCCGCCACCATGCGCCCGCGCAGCCGGCCGTCGAAGGCCAGCGGGCCGGTCAGGTCGACTTCGCTGCGGTAGTTGTCCCAGGAGCCGGCCGAGGTTTCCAGCTTGAGCTGGTAGTGGTCCAGAGGGCGCTTGCGCACCAGGTTGACGATGCCGCCGGGGTCGCCGGTGCCGCCGAGCAGGCCGCTGGCGCCGCGCAGGACTTCGACGTGGTCGTAGCCGGCCATGTCGTACTGGCGGTTGCTGTAGAAGGTGCCGATGCCGCTGCCGATGTCCATCGGAGCCGCGCCGTCGATCTGCAGGTTGTCGATGGGGAAGCCGCGGGAATAGTACTGCTGCGAGTTGTAGCTGCCATTGCGCACGGTGATGCCGGGCGTGCTCTTCATGGTCTCGGGCAGGGTCGTCAGGTTGCGGTCCTGAATCATCTTGCGGGTGACGACCGACACGCTCTGCGGGGTTTCCTTCAGGCTCACCGGGGTCTTGGAGCCGACGCTGACCAGCCCGGTGGTGTAGGAGTCGGAGTTCTCCGTCACCTCGCCCATGCCCTGGCCCATGATCACGGTTTCGCTCATCTCCAGGGCATTCTGCGCAGCAGGGTTCAGCGGTTGCAGCGTAAAGCTGCCGGCCTGCCGCTGCGAGGCCTGCAGGCCGCTGCCGTCGAGCAGCAGCATCAGCGCCGTGCCGGCGGCGAAGCGCCCGCGCACGCCTGGCGATTGCCGGCCGTGGGCTGCGCCGGGCTCGTAGGACACGGTGACGCCTGCGGTATCGGAGAACGCCGCGATGGCGTCTTCCAGCGGGCCGGCGGGGATGTCGAAGGCGTATTCGGCCTGGACGCTCTGTGCCCAGCTCGGCGCGGCGACCAGCGCAGCCACCGGCGCGGTGAGCAGGGCGCCGCTCAGGGCGCCACTCAGAGAGAGGTAAATGGGGTGGAACCGGGATCGACGGAATTGCGGGTGGTTGCCTGACATGACTGCGCTCTTCTCCATTGGCAGATTGCGGCGTCTCTGCGCCTCTACTGTCCTTGTCGAGCGAGAATCAGAATCACCAACACCTCGCGGAATTATTTTTTCTCCCGGGGATTTCGCTTTCGGTCACGCCGCTCTGATCGGTGGCGGCGGATCAGCGTCTTTCCACCCGTGCCCACCAGCGCGTCAGGCGCCGCGTACGCACTGGCAGCGTGCCGCTGAGGTTGTCCAGCACGGTATCGATCTCGTGCAGCTGGAAGGCCCCGGAGATGCGCAACGCGCCGGCATCGGCGGCGCAGCCCAGATAGCCGGGGTGGTAGCGCGACAGCTCGGCGATGAAGTCCTCCAGCCGCCAGTCGTCGACCAGCAGCTGCCCGCGCGCCCAGGCGTCCGCCCCGCGCGGCAGTGGTCCGGGCTGGCTTAGGGTTGCTGCGCTGAAGTTCAGCTGTTGCCCGGCCTCGACCCGTGTGACCCGCTGGTGGGCGTCGCGCGGGCGAACCTCCACCGCATGCTGCAGCACGCCGACTCGCGCCCCGTTGTCGTCGCTGCGAACCAGGAAGCGCGTGCCGAGGGCGCGCACGCTGCCGTACGGCGTATGCACGACGAAGGGGCGGGAAAGGCTGTCCGGCGCGGTCTGGATCAGCACTTCACCTTCGCGCAGATCGAGCCGTCGCAGGGCGCTGTCGTACTTCAGGTCGACGGCGGTGCGGGTATTCAGGGTCAGGCGGCTGCCATCGGGCAGCTCGACGTCGCGGGTTTCTCCGGTGCTGGTGCGGTAGTCGGCCAGGGCGTCGCGCGTTGGGCCGTAGCGAGTGCCGAGCAGCGTCGCGCCGCCGGCAGCGAGCAGCACGGAAAGCACCTTGAGCGCCGCGCGGCGCTTGATGCGCGAATTCTGCAGGGTCGGTCGGGCGATGTCCGCTGTGACCCGGCCGAGTTTCGCCTGCAGGCGTTCCACCCGCGCCCAGGCCTGGGCGTGCCGCGGGTCGCTGGCCAGCCAGTGGCTGTGGGCTTCGCGGGCGGCCTCGCCCTGCTCGGCGAGGGTGACGTACCAGTGGGCGGCGGCTTCGAGGGTCTTCAGGTCGAGGGCGGAGGACATCGGTTCAGTCGTCCAGCAGCACGAGGCAGTGGGTCATTGCCCGGACGAAATGCTTGCGCACCGAGTTGGCGGAGAGGCTCAGGCGCTTGCCGATCTCGACGAAGCTCAGGCCGTCGAGCTGGGCCATGAGGAAGATTTCCCGAGTGCGCGCGGCCATGCCGTCGAGCAGGGCGTCGATCTCCATCAGCGTCTGCAGGATGATGCAGCGGGTCTGCGGGGAAATTTCCAGCGGCTCGGGCAGGGCCGCGAGGGTTTCCAGGTAGGCCTGTTCCAGGGTCCGCCGGCGGTAGTGGTCGACCACCAGGCTGCGCGCCACCGTGGTCAGGTAGGCGCGCGGCTGGCGCAGCTCCAGCTGCTTGCGCTGGGTGATGAGGCGGATGAAGGTGTCCTGCGCCAGGTCCGCCGCCTGTTCGCGGCAGCCGAGCTTGCGCCGCAGCCACTGCTGCAGCCAGCCGTGATGGTCACTGTAGAGTTGGTGCAGGGCCTGCTGGCTGATGGCGTCGGTCATGGAAGGCGCGGAGTGCTGATGTGATAAATGATAATCTATCGCATTTGTAGCCTGCCGCGCGACTGCTGTCTTCGATTCTCCCGCTGGCACGCCTGTGCCTGGGTTCATCGCCTCATGGCGTGGCCCGCAACCCGGCGATACCCGCCTTGGCCACCCGCGCATCCTGCTCCGCGCGCACGCCGGAGACGCCCACCGCGCCGACCACCTGGCCGTCCACCAGGATCGGCACGCCACCTTCCAGCGAGGTCAGCAGCGGGGCGCTGAGGAAGGCCGTGCGGCCGTCGTTGACCATGTTTTCGTAGTCGCGGGTTTCGCGGCGGCCGAGGGCGGCGCTGCGGGCCTTTTCCGTGGCGATATAGGCGCTGGCCTGGGCGCAGCCGTCCAGGCGCAGCAGCGCCAGCGGGTGGCCGCCGTCGTCGGCCACGGCAATGGTCACGGCCCAGCCCTGGCGCCGGGCTTCGTCGGTGGCGGCGGCGAGGATGCGCTTGACGTCGAGTTGGTCGAGTACGGCTTTGTGTTGCATGGAAGCTCTCTGTGGATGCGGCGCCGGGCGCCGCGGGTCTTGTGAAGCGGCGCGCGGCGCCGGACGGGAGTACAGGGGAATCAGACCACCGAGCCTTCCGGCGGCTGCTCCAGCACCGCTACCACCACGGCACTGCCGACGATCAGCAGGATGCCGACCAGCGACAGCAGGCTCAGCACTTCGCCCCAGATCACGTAGCCGAACAGGCTCGCCCAGATGATGCTGGTGTAGGTGTAAGGCGCCAGTGTGGCGGCGTGGGCGCGGCGCACGGCGATGGTGAACAGCAGCTGGCCGAAGGTGGCGAGCAGGCCGAGGGCGAGCATCAGGCCGAGGTCCGGCAGGCTCGGTGTGCTCCAGGAAAACGGCAGCGTGGCGCCGGTGACCAGGGTGCCGACCACGGTGAAATACAGCACCGTGGTGGTGGAGTCGTCGCTGGCGCGGATGCGCCGAATCTGGATCATCGACAGCGCGCCGAAGAAGGCGCTGGCCACCAGCAGCGCCGGGCCGAGCAGGCTGGCGTCGGCGTTGTCCGGCTTGACCACCATCAGCACGCCGAGGAAGCCGAGCACCGCCGCCAGAGCATTGCGCGGCAGCAGGCGTTCACCCAGCAACAGCGGCGCCAGCACGATCACCAGCAGCGCCTCGGAGTAGGCGATGGAGATGGCCTCGCTCAGCGCCATGTACGGCAGGCCGGCGAAGAACAGCGCCGAGGAGCCGAGCAACGTCACTGCACGGATGCTCTGCCCGCGCACGTCGAGCTGCCGCCAGCGCTGCGCCAGCGGTCGCCCGCGCAGGCAGAGGAGGAAGGCCGGCAGCACGCCGAAGGCCATGCGGAAGAAGGTCACCTCGTTGGCCGGGTACTTCAGTGCTACCACCTTGGCCAGGGCATCCACCACGGCGAAGCAGAACATCGACAACAGCATCAGGCCGACGCTGCGCAAGACATGGCTGCGGGGGACGGCGAGGGTCAGCTGGGGCATGTCGTGTTCTCCTTCTGTTGGGGTGAAAGCCGGTACTTCAGAGCGAGCCGAAGCGACGGGCGAGGAAGGGTGTCACCGGTACGCTGGTGACCTGGTCGCTGGCCTGCTCGGCGAGCAGCTGGCCGGTGATCGCGCCAAGGGTCAGGCCGATGTGGCCGTGGCCGAAGTTGTAGAAGACCTGTGGCAGCCGCCGTGACGGGCCGAGCACCGGCATGCTGTCCGGTACCGAGGAGCGGAAGCCCATCCACTGCGATACCGGCTCGTGTTGCAGGCGCAGGAAGCGCCGCGCGCCACGGGTCAGATAGCGGTAGCGCGCCGGGCTCGGCAGCGCGTCCAGCCCGGCGAATTCCACCGTGCCGGCGATGCGCAGGCCCTGGGCCATGGGCGTCATGTAGAAGCCACCGGCGCCCCAGCAGACCGGGCGGTTGAGCACTTGCCCGGCATGGCCGAAGAGCACGTGGTAGCCGCGCTCGGTGTCCTGCGGCACGGCATCGCCGAGCTGCTCCACCAGGGTGCGCGACCAGGCGCCGGTGCACAGCGCCACGCGGTCGGCGGCCAAGCGCTCGCCGGTCGCCAGTTGTGCGAGCACCGCATCGCGCCCCGAGCCGGCCGGCTCGATGCCCAGCAGCTCGCCACGGCGGAATTCGCCGCCCATGGCGAGGAAGCGCTCGAACAGGCGCAGGCTCAGCGCGTAAGGGTCGAGCGTGCGGCTCACCCCCGGCAGCTCCACTGCGCAGCTGGCGCGGGCGTTGAGTGCCGGTTCCAGTTCGCGCAGCTCGGGGCCTTCGACGAGGCGGATCGGCACCTCGAAGCGCCGGTGGTAATCCACCATGGCCTCGGCGTCGCCGCGCTCGTGGCTTTCGAAGATGTACAGCGAACCGTCGTGGCGGATCAGGTCGTTGGCGCCGGCGTCGTCGAACAGCTTCTGCCAGGCGCCCATGCACGGGCGCAGCAGGGTGTTGAGGTCGTGGCCGATGGCTTCCACCCGCTCGCGCCGCGAGGCCGCGAGGAACTGCAGCAGCCAGGGTGCGATGCGCGGCAGGTAGGCCGGGCGGATCGCCAGCGGGCTGTCCGGGCGCAGCAGCATGCCCGGCGCCTTGCGCCAGATGCCGGGGGTCGCCACCGGCTCCACCGAGTAGGTAGCGAAGGTGCAGGCATTGCCGAAGGAGGTGGCCAGGCCCGGCGGGTTGCGGTCCAGCAGGGTCACGCGCAGGCCAGCGCGCTGCAGTTGCAGCGCGCTGGCCAGGCCGACCACGCCGGCGCCGACCATCAGGGCGTGGCGGCGCGTGTCGTGGGCGTGGGTCATTTGCCGCTCATCACGCGGGTCCACAGGCGGGTGCTCATGCGCATGCCGGAGGGCGACAGGGTCTTGATCGGGAACAGGGTGTCGAGCACTTCCTGCGGCGGGTAGACGGCCGGGTTGCTGCGCAGCTCGGGCTTCACGTACTGGGTCGCGGCGGCGTTGCCGTTGGGGTACTGCACGGCGTTGCTGATGTTGGCGATCACTTCGGGTTGCAGCAGGTAGTCCATGTAGGCGTAGGCGTTGTCCAGGTGCGGCGYGCCCTTGGGAATGACCACGGTGTCYACCGCGATGGTGCTGCCTTCGCGCGGCAGGCTGTAGTTGATCTTCACGCCGTTGCCGGCCTGCTGGGCGGTGGTCATGGCCTGCAGCACGTCGCCGCTGAAGCCGATGGCGACGCAGATGTTGCCGTTGGCCAGGTCGCTGACGTACTTGGACTGGTGGAAGTAGCGGATCGACGGGCGCACGGCCTGCAGCGCCGCCTCGGCGGCCTTGAAGTCGTCCGGGTTCTGGCTGGCCGCGTCGCGGCCGAGCACCTTGAGGGTGATGGGGACCATCTGGGTGGCGTTGTCGATCACCGCGATACCGCACTGTGCGAGCTTCTCGGCGTTCTTCGGGTCGAACAGCAGCTGCCAGCTGCGGGTCACGTCGGTGTTGCCGAAGATGGCCTTGATCTTGTCCTCGTTGTAGCCGATGCCCACGGTCACCCACAGGTAGGGGATGGCGTAGCGGTTACCCGGATCGCTGGTTTCGAGGATCTTCATCAGCTTCGGGTCGAGGTTGTTCCAGTGCGGCAGCTTGCTCTTGTCCAGCTCCTGGATGGCGCCAGCCTTGATCAGCCGCGGCAGGAAGTGGTTGGACGGGCTGGCCAGGTCGTAGCCGCTGGCGCCGGTCATCAGCTTGGCTTCGGTGGTCTCGTTGCTGTCCACCAGGTCGTAGGTGGTCTGGATGCCGGTCTGCCTGGTGAAGTTGGCCAGGGTGTCGTCGGCGATGTAGCTGCTCCAGTTGGCGATGGTGACGGTCTGCGCCGCATGGACGGAACCGCTGCCTGCCGCAAGCGCGAGGCCGGCCAGGGTGAAGCTGGCCAGGGTCTTGGAACGATTGATCATGCTGCCCTCGGATTTTTTGTTCTTGGAGATGGTTTTTTTTGGCGGATTGTCGTGATGGATCGTTTGCGTGGGTAAACGGTTTGTCAGGCCTCGGCGCGCGCGCGGCGCACTTCCCAGGCCATGCGCAGCGAGGCGCCGATATCGAAGAACGGGCTGGGCGGCAGGTAGCCGGGGTTGGCATGGGCCAGCACATCGCTCAGTACCGGCGAGCTGCCGCCGCTGGCCATTTCCACCAGCAGGCGGCCCCACAGGGTGCCGCGGGCGACGCCCGAGCCGTTGCAACCGGCCACGGCGTGCAGCCCCTGGTCGACGCGGGCGAAGTACGGCTCGCCGGAGCGCGTGCCGCTGAGGTGGCCGGTCCAGCTGTAGGCGATGTCGGCCTCGACCAGGCCCGGGAAACGCTTCTGCAGGCCGGCGAAATGGCGCTGGCGGCGCTCGGCGAGGGCGGCGTTGTCGAGGTCGCGATGACGGTACTCGACGGTGTTGCGCATCAGCAGCCGGCGCCCCGGCAGCAGGCGCACGGTGCCGCCGCCGGGCAGGGGCGCGAGCACGCCCCACTGGCGCTCGCCGAACAGGCTCTGCCAGTGCGGCTCGTCCAGCGGGCGGGTGATGCTCGCGCTCAGCTCCAGCGGGAAGGCGCCGCTGTCGCGCAGGCCGGCGCGGGCGATGAAGGCACCCAGGCAGACCAGTACCTGTGGCGCCTGCACCTCGCCCTGCGCGGTGCGCGCGACCCAGCCCTGGCCGCTGCGGCGCAGGTCGGTCACGCCGCTGTTCTCGAATACGTCCACCGAGTTGGGCAGGCTCGCGGCCAGGCCCTTCACGTAGCGCGCCGGTTGCAGCAGGGCGTTGCCGCCCGCGCAGTGGATGGCCCGCGCATAGAACTCGCTGCCCAGGCGCTGCTGCAGCGCCGAACCTTCGTAATAGCGCGCGCTGGCGCCAACCGCGGCGAGGGTGGCGATGATGCCGTCGATGTCTTCCAGGTGCTCGGCGCGGTGCGCGGCGAAGTGGTAGCCGTCCTCGTACAGCTCGCAGTCGATACCCAGTTGGGCGACGCGCTGGCGGACTTCCTCGGCGGCAGCGACGCTGACCCGCGTAGACACCTGGTAGGCGGCGTGGCCGGGTTGACCGAGACGTTCGGCAGGTGCCGGCATTTCATGGGCGACGACGAAGCCGGAGTTGCGCGCCGAGGCGCCCTGGGCGATGCGCTGGCGCTCCAGCAGCACCACGCGTTGTTGCGGGAAACGCGCCGCCAGCGTGTGCGCGGCGGACAGCCCGGTGATGCCGCCACCGATGATCAGCCAGTCCGCCCGCTGGGTCCCGCCGAGGGACTCGCGCTCAGGCAGTTCGCCCGCCAGGGCGATCCAGCCGCAGTGATTGTTCATTGCCCGGCACTCCTTCACAATCCATGCGCCGGATGTATCCAGGGGTATTTCCCCGTTGGCGCGTCATGGCCAGAATCTACGGGGAGTTGAGCGCGATCAGCCAACGCTCATTTTTCATCCTTCCATTCCCATCTCGCATAGATCGCTGCACGGTCAGGCACCCGGACGACTCGCATGGACAAACTGCTTCGCGTTCCCTCCCTGCAGGCCTTGCAGGCCCTGGTGCAGGTCGCCGAGGCCGGCAGCTTCACCGCCGCCGCGCGCCAGTTGCACCTGACCCAGAGCGCCATCAGCCGCCAGGTGCAGCAGCTGGAGGAGTACTACCGGGTGCCGCTGTTCGACCGCACCAGCCGCAAGGTCGCGCTCAACGAGGCCGGCCACGAGGTCTATGCGGTGGCGCGGGACATGCTCAGGGAGCTGCTGCGCCTGGAGGAGCGCCTGGCCCCGGCGGTGCAGGACCGGCCGTTCCGCATCCGCATCTTCGTCTCGCTGGCGGTGCGCTGGCTGCTGCCCCGGCTCAGCTCGTTCTATACCGAGCACCCGGAGCTGTGCCTGTCCATCGAGACGGTGGGCGGCGAAGTGGTGGACGACGGCGGCGACTGCGACGCCTACGTGCTCTACCTGCCCAGCGGCAGCGACCCGCAGGACCGCGCACTGACTCCGCTGTACGACGAGTACCTGATCCCGGTGTGTGCGCCGCGCCTGAACGACGGCCAGGAGCCGCCGCGCTCGCTGGACGAGTTGGCCCGCCATGCGCTGATCCACTCATCCACCGGCCGCCTGGAGTGGCCGCAGTGGCTGCGCGCCCAGGGCGACCCGCCGCCGACGCAGTTCAAGCACATCCTCTTCAACCTCGACGACCTGGCGCTGGACGCCGCCACCCGTGGCATGGGCGTGGCCATGACCGACCGCATGCTGGCCCACGACGCCCTGCAGCGCGGCGACCTCATCGTGCCCTTCGGCGCAGCGCTGAAGACCGGCGGCCGCTACGCCCTCTGGGTGCGTGACAGCGGCGCCGCGCACCCGGCCTGCCAGGCGGTGCTGGACTGGTTCGAGCTGCAGCGCAACAACCTCGATTTCTGAACCTGCACAGGCTCAGTGGGAGGAGACGAACTGCGCCGCCTCCTGCGCGGGCGGCACAGCGAAGTGCTCGCGCATGCGCCGTGCCTCCGCCAGCGGCGAGCGGCCGAACAGGCGCTTGAACTCGCGGTTGAACTGCGAGGCGCTGGCATAACCCACCGCCAGGCTGGCGGCCTGGGCAGTCATGCCCTGGCGGGCGATCAGCAGGCGCGCCTGGTGCAGGCGGGTGCACTTCACGTACTGCATGGGAGAGGTGCGGGTGATGGCCTTGAAGTGGCTGTGGAAGGACGGCGCGCTCATGCCTGCCACGGCGGCCAGTTGCGGCAGGTCCAGCGCCTGCGCGTAGGCGCTGTGGATGTGGCGCAGCGCGCGGGCGATGTTGCCGAAGCGCCCGCGCATGCCCAGCGCCGCGCGCATGGCGCTGCCCTGGGCGCCGGTGAGCACGCGGAAGTACAGCTCGCGCAGCAGGCCCGGCGCGAGGATCGCCGACTCCAGCGGATCGCCCAGCGCTTCGAGCAGGCGCAGCACTGCTTGCGTCACCGGCCCATCCATCGGGCTGGACATCAGGCTCTGCGCCGCCTCTTCGGGGGCTGCGTCCTGGCCAGTGCCGGGGCTGCGCAGCTGGTCGATCTGCAGCATCAGCTCGGCGGCCAGCTGGAAGTCCAGGTGCAGGTAGATCGCCAGCAGCGGCTGTTCGGCCGTGGCATCGGTCTCCATGGTGAAGGGCACCGGCACGGCCACCGCCAGGTACTGCTGCTCGTCGTAGACGTAGACCTGCTCGCCGAAGTAGCCGCGCTTGCGGCCCTGGCAGACGATCACGATGCCTGGATCGTAGAGCACCGGGGTGCGCGCCAGCGGCCGGTTCGAGCGCAGCAGGCGCACGCCGGGCAGGGCGGTGAGGTTGTAACCCTCCTGCGGCGCCTGGGCGGCGAGCAGGGCGATCAGGCGTTCCTGCTCGGCGCTGCGCGGCGGGGTATTGTCGGTGGCAGGTTGGGGTGTCTTCATAGAATCAGGCAATGAAGTCAGCGGATCAGGTCTCTGAATGCTTGGGTGTGATGAGTATTGTGCACTCATTCCCGACGCAATGGAGTCACTCTCATGTCCTCAGGCAAAACCCTTCTGATCACCGGCGCCAGCAGTGGCTTCGGTCGCGCCCTGGCCGAGCAGGCTGTGGCCGCCGGCCATCAAGTAGTCGGCACCGTCCGCAACGAGCAGGCCCGCGCCGAGCTGGAGCAACTGGCGCCGGGGCGTATTTTTGCGCGCCTGCTCGACGTCACCGACCTCGCGGCCATCGAGCCGCTGGTGGCGGCCATCGAAGCGGACATCGGCGCCATCGACGTGCTGGTGAACAGCGCCGGCTATGGCCACGAAGGCATCCTCGAAGAATCGCCGCTGGAAGAGATGCGCCGGCAGTTCGAGGTCAATGTGTTCGGCGCGGTGGCGATGATCCGCGCGGTGCTGCCGTTCATGCGCCAGCGGCGTCGCGGGCACATCCTCAACATCACTTCCATGGGCGGCTACATCACCATGCCCGGCATCGCCTACTACTGCGGCAGCAAGTTCGCGCTGGAGGGGATTTCCGAAACACTGGGCAAGGAGGTGGCCGGCCTCGGCATCGCCGTGACGGCGGTTGCGCCGGGTTCCTTCCGCACCGACTGGGCGGGGCGCTCCATGGTGCGCAGCCCGCGCTGCATCGCCGATTACGACGCGCTGTTCGACCCGGTACGCCAGGCGCGGCAGGAGAAGAGCGGCAAGCAGCTGGGCGACCCGCAGAAAGCCGCGCAGGCGATGCTGGCGGCCATCGACGCCGAACAGCCGCCCAGCCACCTGCTGCTGGGTAGCGACGCGGTGGGGCTGGTGCGGCAGAAGCTCGCCGCGCTGGAGGCGGAGATCACTCGCTGGGAAGGCCTGAGCCTCTCCACCGACGGCTGAATCCGCGCTGCTGAATCATTGCTCTTCGGGGCGCAGGGTGAGCACTTCGAAGCCAGTCGCGGTGACCGCCACGGTGTGCTCGAACTGCGCCGAGAGCTTGCCGTCGAGGGTGACCACGGTCCACTCATCCTTCAAGGTCTTCACCCCGGAGTGGCCCTGGTTGAGCATCGGCTCGATGGTGAACACCATGCCCTCGCGCAGCACCCGGCCGGTGTTCGGGCGGCCGAAGTGCAGCACCTGCGGCTCCTCGTGCATCTCGCGGCCGATGCCGTGGCCGCAGTAGTCCTCGACCACGCTGTAGCCGTGCTGGCGGGCGTGCCGCTCGATGGCGTGGCCGACATCGCCCAGGCGCGCGCCGGGCTTCACCGCGCGGATGCCTTGCCACATGGCCTCGTAGGTGATTTCCACCAGGCGCCTGGCCGCCGGGGCGACGTTGCCGATCAGGTAGGTCTTGCTGGAGTCGGCGATGAAGCCGTTCTTCTCCAGGGTGATGTCGAAGTTGACGATGTCGCCGTCCTCCAGGCGCTCCGTCGGCGATGGCACGCCGTGGCAGACCACCTGGTTGCGCGAGGAGTTGAGCACGTAGGCAAAGCCGTACTGGCCCTTGCTGGCCGGGCGCGCGGCGAGTTCTTCGACTATGTAGCGCTCCACCGCATCGTTCACTTCCAGGGTGCTCATGCCCTGCAGCGGCAACTGGTCGACGAAGCCGAAGACCTTCGCCAGCAGCCGCCCGGATTCCGCCATCAGCGCCAGTTCGGCCGGAGTCTTGATCACTTCGCCGCTCCCGCCAGGGGATAGCTGACCCCGGCTTCCTGCAACTCGCGGGCGACTATCTGGTTGAAGCTCAGGGTCGGGTTCAGCTCGCAGGCCATGCCGATCCTGATCCAGAACGCCGCCTGGGCGTTCACCGAGCGGCAGCTGACCGAGCTGGCGCGGCGCAGCTGGTCGTGCAGTTCGTCATCGAGGTTGATGATGCCCATGGGTGGATTCCTATATGAAACATAACAAAAGATATATGGATCATATGGGATGCCGGCCGCCGATGCAAAACCGCCCGCCACTGCGCTGGGGTATGATCGCCGGGTTGGCCGGAACGCAAGGGTTCCGCCTGAACCAGTCTGGATCGGCCGGAAGCCCGCCATGATCAACATCCCCCTGCACAGCGTCGACGCCACCGACCGGCCGGTGCTGGCCATTGCCACCGATTACCCGCTGGCCAAGCTGCTCACCGCCCACGCCCACCGCCGGGCGCAGTTCCTCTATGGCATGAGCGGCCTGATGGAGGTCGAGACCGAGGACGGCGCCTGGGTGATTCCGCCCTACAGCGGCGTGTGGATTCCGCCGGGCAAGAGCCATCGCGTGCTGATGCGCGGGGTGAGCACGCGCAGCCTGTACATCGAGCCGGATGTGCCGGTGCGCGACAGCGCGTTGTGCGAGGCGGTGGTGGTGTCGCCGCTGCTGCACCAGTTGCTGCTCTCCAGCGCTACGGTGCCGGCCGCGTATGACGAGCAGGGCCGAGATGGCGACCTGGTGCGCCTGCTGCTCCACGAGCTGCGCGGCGCGCCGAGCCTGCCGCTGTTCGCGCCGTTCCCGCGGGATGCGCGGCTGGCCGAGCTGTGCCGCGAGTTCATGCGCGAGCCGGGCATCGGCGTGCTGGAGGACGACTGGGCCGCGCGGCTGAGCTGCAGCGCGCGGACCTTCCGCCGGCTGTTCCGCCAGCAGACCGGGTTGTCGTTCGGCGCCTGGCGCCAGCAGGCCTGCCTGCTCGCAGCGGTCACCCGCCTGGCTGCCGGCACGCCGGTGACGCGGGTGGCGCTGGAGCTGGGCTACGATAGTCCCAGCGCCTTTTCCAGCATGTTCCGCCGTTGCCTGGGCAGCGCGCCGAGCGCCTACCTGCGCGCGCTGAGCGTGGCCGAGGAGGGCACGGCCTAGCCGGCCTCAGCGCTTGATCTTCGGCTTCGGCCGGCCCTGCACGCACTTGAAGCGCGGGTTGGATTTGCAGATCACGTAGACCCGCCCGCGGCGCCGCACCACCTGGCAATCGCGGTGGCGCAGCTTGGCGGTTTTCAGCGATGCGAGGACTTTCATCAGGCGCCCTTGTTGCCGGCAAACCCGGCGAAGCGCTTGTTGAAGCCAGCCACGCGGCCCTCGGACTTGGTCTTGCGCTGCTCGCCGGTATACACCGGGTGCGAGGCGCTGGAGACGTCCAGGGTCATGTAGGGGTAGGTCTGGCCGTCGCTGTGGGTGAAGGTCTTGTCCGTCTGCACGGTGGAGCGGATGAGGAAGAACGCATCGGCGGTGGTGTCGTGGAAGAGCACCAGGCGATAGTCGGGGTGGATGCCGGGTTTCATGGGGAATCTCCTTTCTGTGATGTAATAATATTACATTATCCTTCCCGGAAAGACGAGATTCATTCCCAACGGTGCCGATCAATGGTCGGCGCGGCGCTCTCGAGTCCGGCTTGTCAGCGCTCCAGCCCCAGCCGTTCGTGCCACTGCGCGATGGACTCCTCCGGGTAGCCGTCGAACTGCAGATCGTGCGGCCCGGCCTGTACCTCGACCCACTCCGCTTTCGAATCCAGCAGCAGGTGGGTGTGTTCCGGCGGCACCGGCAACGGCGTGTCGATGGCCGAGGCGAACGGGTGGATCAGCTCCGGCCACTGCGCGTCATACAGCCACAGGCCGCTGCCGCAGAGGCTGCAGAAATGCCGCTCGGCGCCGCTGGTGCGGGTGCGCTGGCCGGGTTCGCGTAGCTTCGCGTGGTAGATGCTGATGTGCTTGCGCCCGCGCACCTTGAGGCTGGCGGCATCGCCGCCGAGGTTGATGGCGTAGCCACCGCCACCCTGGGTCTTGCGGCAGATCGAGCAGTAGCAGCGCTGGTAGGGGTAGGGATGGGCGCTGTGCAGGCTGAAGTGCACGGCGCCGCAGTGGCAGGAACCTTCGAGCAGCATGGGGATTCTCCCGGACGGGTGTCTGGGGGTTGACCGTAGCGCGGGTGAAGGATTCAGCCATGCCGACAGCTTGATGTCGCTTACTCAAGGCAAGAGCCCCTCACCCTAACCCTGGCTGCGCGCCCCGCTCCTCAAGCGGGAGAGGGGACCGTACGGTGCAGGGTGAAACTTCAGCGTCAGCCGGCACAATCTGCCCCCTCTCCCTCCGGGAGAGGGTTGGGGTGAGGGGAAGCACCAGCACGGACTTCCCGGAAGCGGCCGATACATCGCGCAATAAAAACGCCACAGACCTAACAGGAGCCTGCGGCGTTTACGTGAATGAACAGCGTCACGTCAGTGGTGGGCTTCGAGGGCACGCGTGAGCGGGCCTCTGCGCGCCGCCCAGGCATTGAAGCGCTGCTGCAGCTGCTCGCCGTGGTCGGCCCAGAAGCTGGCGTCCATCGCCAGTTGCTTGCTGAGGTTCTCCGGCGCGCTGGGCAGGTCGCGGGCCTGGGCCGGGGCGATCTCGGCGGCGGCGGCGAGGTTTACCGGGCCGTAGGCGATGTGGTCGGAATAGGCCTTCTGCTGCTGGGTCTGCAGGGCGAACTCGATGAACTTGCGGCCTTCGGCGGCGTTCTTCGCGCCCTTGGGAATGGCGTAGGTCTCGATGTCGTAGATACCGCCGTCCCACACTACCTTCAGGTTGCTCTCGTTCTGCACCGCGGCGATGCGGCCGTTGTACACCGCGCTCATCACCACGTCACCGGACATCAGGTATTGCGGCGGCTGCGCACCGGCTTCCCACCACTGGATGTACGGCTTGATCTCGTCCAGCTTGCGGAAGGCGCGGTCCTGGCCTTCCTGGGTGGCGAGCAGGCTGTAGATGTCCTTGTACGGCACGCCGTCGGCCATCAGCGCGTATTCCAGGGTGTACATCGGGCTCTTGCGCAGGCCGCGCTTGCCCGGGTACTTCTTCACGTCCCAGAAGTCGACCCAGCCGGTGGGGGCGACCTTCAGCTTGTCGGCGTTGTAGGCCAGCACCGTGGACCAGACGAAGATGCCGGCGCCGCAGGGCTGGATGGCGCCCTTGACCACCTTGGAGGTCATCGCGCTGATGGCCGGGTCGCTGCTCAGGTCCTCCAGCAGGCCCTCGTCGCAGGCGCGCGTCAGTTCCGGCATTTCCAGCTCCACCACGTCCCAGGTGACGCTACCGGTGTCGACCTGGATCTTCACCTTGGCCATCTCGCCGTTGAACTCGTCGGCGATGATCTTGCTGCCCGTCTGGGCGCTGTAGGGCTCGTAATAGGCTTTCTGTTGCGCGGCCTTGTTGGCGCCGCCCTGGGAGGCGACGGTGATGTCGGCCAGGGCGAGGCCGGAGAGGCCGGTAAGAGGAAGGCAGGCGAGGGAAAGAACGAGGGCGCTGCTCAGAGACTTTGGCATTGTTATGGGCTCCGATGGGACGTTTTGTGGCTGCGTGAGGCAGTGGGCCGGGCGTTCGTGGCGAGCCGGCCTGTGCTGCAGTCTCCGCCCGGTTCGCCTGGCGAAACATCAGACGGATTTACAAAACACCCCTGGCTGGTTCATACCTTTGTACGGATTCCACTCCCGATGGCCGATGGGATGCTCTGTCGGCCCTGCGTTTGTCGCGGGACTGCCCGTTTGCCGGAGACAACATGCCGATTTCGATCCAGGACATTCTCGACGATCCCGCCCTGGCTACGCGCCTGGCCAGCGGCGCCAGCCACGTCACGCGAACGCTGCGTTGGGCCCATGTGTGCGAGCTGCCCGACCCTTCGCAGTGGCTGGGCGAAGGCGAGTTGCTGATGACCACCGGCATGGGCATTCCGGCGGGTGCCAAGCCGCAGCGCGAGTACGTCGAGCGCCTGGCTGCGGCGCGCGTTGCCGGGCTCATGCTGGGCGAGAACATGCAGGCGCCAAGGGACATCGAGACGCTGCTGGCCACCGCCCGGCAGCTGGATTTCCCCTTGCTGCTGATCCACAAGTCGGTGCCGTTCTCCGCGGTGGCGCGGGCGATCATCGACACCAGCAAGCAGGAAGAACTGGAGCGCCGCAGCGCGGTGACGCGCATCTACGAAAGCGCGCGCATGGCCCTGCGCAACAACGGCCTGGAGTTTCTCCTGCAGCGCCTGGCGGCAGACCTGCGCACGCGCCTCTACCTGTTCGACGCGCAGACCCTGGAGCCCTGGCATCCGGGCCTGGAACCCTTGCCGCAGGAGTGGTGCGAACGCCTGGCCAAGCGCAGCAGCACGGCGACCACGGTGACCCGGCACGCGTCGGAGGAGGGCGACGCGCTGTCCATGGCGCTGCCGTCGATACCGGCGTGCAAGATTCTCGCGTGCGGCGGCCTGCTCGATTACGGCCTGCTGCACCACGTCACGGCGGTGCTGGGCATCGAGCTGGAACGTCAGCAGCTCGAACAGGAGCGCGTGCTGCGCCAGGGCTGGGAGCTGCTGGATGACCTGCTGCAGCAGCGCCTGAGCGAGCGGCCCGCCCATGAACGCCTGAGCGCGATGGGCTACCCGGTGGGCAAAGCGCTGTTCGCCATCGCCCGTGGCCAGAAGGAGTTGCCCGAGCGCTGGAACCAGCGCCTGCATTTGCAGGGCGTGGCGGTGCTGGCGCGGGCCCAGGGCGAGGAGATGATCCTGCTGCTGGCGAATGCCGAATCGGCGCCGGCGGTGCAGCAGGTGCTGGGTTGTCCGCTGGGCCTGTCCGACCCGCTGGGGCATGCGGGGCGTACCAGCGAGGCCCTGCGCGAAGCGCGCCTGGCCTTGGCGCACACCTCGGCGAGCCGCCCGCTGGCGCATTACGCGCGGGCTGCCGGCGAGCTGCTGTGGTTGCCTTCCAGCCTGGAGGAGGCGCTGCTGGTGCATCGCCGTGCGCTGGGTGCGCTGGCCGACTACGACGGCGAGCACAGCGCCCAGCTGCAGCAGACCCTGCAGGTGTTCCTGGAACAGAACCGCTCGTGGCAGAAGACCGCCGAGCGGCTCAGCGTGCACCGGCAGACGCTGGTCTATCGTATCCGCCGTATCGAGGAGATCACCGGCCTCTCGCTGGACTCCACCGAGGACGTCGCCGTCCTCTGGATCGCCCTGCGCGCGGCGCAGATCGCCGGGTTGGGCAACGACCTCAGGGAATGATCACGAAGCTCTTGCGCAGGGTTTCGCGGATATCCCAGGTGCCCTGGCAGTTTTCCGGGAAGAGGATGGCGTCGCCGGCGCGCAGCTCGATGGGCTCGCCACCATCGGGGATGAAGAAGCCGTGGCCGCTGATGAAGTGGCTGAACTCGCGCTGCAGGATCTGCCGGCGGAAGCGCCCCGGCGTGCATTCCCACACCCCGGTGAGCAGGCCGCCCTGGCCCTCGGCGGCATGGGTGGCCGCTTCGGCGATGGGTGTGCCGACCGGCTCCTTGGCCGGCACGGCGGCGGGCAGGGCGAAGCGAGCGGTATCGGGCAGGTGGATCGGCTGGTTCATGGCGGTCTCCTTGCGCACTCAGGCGCTCTTGTCTTCCAGGCCCACGGGGGCGAATTTGGCCAGTCGCAGGTCGATCCACGACGGCTTGCGGTTCTGCGCTTCGGCCTGTTCCTTGCGCTGCACGGCACCGCGCACCATCAGGCCGCCGACGTAGCGCACCGGCTCGGGCGGGAAACGCTTGGGCTGGCGGCCGACCAGGCCGCAGCGGCTCCACTCGTCGTTGCGCCCCAGCACCAGGCTGGCGAGGATGCGCCCGCCCAGGCGGGTCGGGCCGACGCCGTTACCGCTCCAGCCGATGCCGTAGAAGATGTGCGGCGCGCCGTCGAGGTGGCCGAACACCGGCATGCTGTCGTAGGTGCGGTCGATCGGGCCGCACCAGGCGTGGGTGATGGCTTCGTCGGCAAGGTTGGGGTAGGTGCGGCGGAAGTCCTGCTCGGTTTCCTCGGTCAGGCGCGGGTTGTCGTCGAAGCTGTCGTCGATCCTGCTCGCGTAATTGATCATCCCGGTGCCCTTGCCGAAGGCGATGCGGCCGTCCTGGGTGGTGCGGTAGAAGTCGACCATCAGCTGCGAGTCGGTGATGGATTCGCCGCCGGTCCAGCCGATCTGCTCCAGGCGCTCGGGCATTGGTCGGGTGGCGACAATGGTGCTGGTGACCGGCAGCACCATGCGGCTCAGCTCCGGAACCTGCGCGGCCCAAGCGTTGGTGGCGAGCACCACGCGCGGCGCGGTGACCGAGCCATAAGGCGTGCGCAGAACGGCCGGCTGGGTGCGCTGGATTTCGTCCACCGGGGTGTTCTCGAAGATGCGCACGCCCTTCTCCAGGGCGACTCGGCGCAGGCCGCGGGCGAGGCGGGCGGGCTGCACGGTGGCGTTGCTGTCCTCGATCACCCCTTCCAGGTGCTGGCGCGAACCGGCGCGACGTTCCACCTCGTTGTCCGGCAGGGTGCGGAAGACGTTGGCGCCCAGGCTTTCACAGGTGCGCTGCACGCCCTTCCAGGAGCCGCGCTGGGCGGCAGTGGTGGCGGTCCACAGCCAGCCACCACGACGGAAGTGCGCGTCGATGCCGTGCTCCTCGCAGAACTGGCCGATCTCGGCGATGTTCGCCTCCGAGGCGCGGGCCAGGCGCAGCGCTTCTTCCTGGCCGCACTGTTCCACCAGCGAGCTGATCTTCGGCCACCAGGACATCACGAAGCCGCCGTTGCGCCCCGAGGCGCCGCCGCCGCAGATATCCCGTTCGAGGATCACGATGCGGCAGGTCGGGTCCAGCTCCAGCAGGCGCAGGGCCGTCCACAGGCCGACGAAGCCGCCGCCGATGATGGCGACGTCGGCATCGAGGTGTTCCCGCAGCGGTTCGGTGGGGGTGAGTTCGTCGGCGATTTCCTGGAGCCAGAGGGAGCGCTTCATGGTGGGGGTCCATGGGTTGTTGTTTGCGCTTACTTTGGCGGGGATGGGCCTGCGGCCCTATCGTGCATTCCTAAGTATTTGACGCACCCTTTCATACAAAAATACGAATGGCGGCTCAGCCCTTCAGCGCCCGCCGGTGCTCGATGGGCGCGATGCCGAACCAGCGGTGGTGGGCGCGGCAGAACGAGGTGGTGCGGCGGTAGCCGAGTTCCAGGGCGATCTGGTTGATCGGCAGGTCGGACTGGCCGAGCAGTTGTTCGGCACGCTGGCGGCGGATGCGGTCGACGTGTTCCTCGAAGTCCAGGCCATCGCTGGCCAGGCGTCGCTGCAGGGTGCGCGGGTGCAGGTCGAGCAGCTGCGCCACCTGCTCCAGGCTGCAGCGCTGCTTGGGCAGCAGCGCGTGGATGTGCCGCTCGACTTCGAAGCCGAGCTTTTCGTCCGTGCCGGTGTGCGCTTCCAGGTAGAAGCGGACGATGCCGTGCAGCACCGGGTCGTGGCGCACGCAGGGGCGCTGCAGGTCGCGCTGGTGGATGGCCAGGGCGTTGTGTTCCTGGCCGAACAGCACCGGGCAGCCGAAGTAGCGGCGGTACACCGCCAGCTCGGCCTGGGGCTGGTGGCGCAGCAGCACGCTGGCCAGCTGTACCGGCGCGCCGAGCAGTTCGGCGATCAGCAGGCGGCCGTGCAGCAGGGACTTCTCGACTATCTGCGGAATGTCCTCGATACACGGCAGGGCGTTGTCGAAGCAGAGCAGCGTGCTGTCGTTGCGGCGCTCCAGGTGGAAAAGGATCGACGGGCTGTACACGCGCATGTAGCGCACCACCGCGGCGAGCCCTTCGCCGGCGGTGGCGGCGGTCTGCGCCAGGTGCTGCAGCGGGCCGAGCAGGCTGGATTGCTGCCGGCTGGCCAGCTCCAGGCCGAGTTCCGGCATGCCCAGGGCATGGGCGCTGCCTTCGAAGATCTGCACGAGGCTGCGGTAGGAGAACTTGCGTTCATAGTTGCCGACCACGTTGAGGTCGATGTGGTGCGGCGAGAGCTGGCTGCGCAACGAGGCGCCGCGTTCGGCGAGCAGCTCGCCGAACTGGAGGAGGGCGGTTCCGCGCACGCTGTCCATTTCGGCAGGGCTCCAGGTAGTCGGGAATGGTGACAGCCCGGCGGCGTGCGCCGCCGGGCTGCCTGTTGCGGCCCGGTCAGGGCGTGACGATGTTGAACCAGAAGTCGAAGTTGTCCAGGTAGCTCACCAGCTCACCGAGCTTGGCCTGGTCGCCGTCGACCTTGATGTCGCCGGCGGACTGGGCGTCCTTCAGCGTGGTCTGCTTGAGCATCAGCTTGTTGAGGGTGTCGCGGCTGAGGGTGATGGTGGCGTCGGCGTCCTTGGCCTGCAGGCCCTCGGTGTGGTTGAGCACGCCGTTTTCCATCTGCACCAGGTACTTCTGCTTGAGGTCGGTGAAGTCGAAGTTCAGGGTGATCTTCTTGTCCTCGACTTCCGGGCCTTTCAGGCGCATGGCCAGGTAGTCGAAGAACAGGTCGAGGTCCATCGCCTTGACGGTGTCGGGGCTGGCGGTGTCCGGCGTCGGCAGCTTCTGCACGCCGTTGCGCAGCTCCTGCGCGCCGGTCAGGTAGAAGTTGCGCCACGGGCCGCTCTCGGCCTGGTAACCCATCTGCTCCAGGGCGTCGGCCTGCAGGTTCTTCGCCGCCTGGTTGCTCGGGTCGGCGAACACCACGTGGTTGACCACCTCGGCGACCCAGCGGTAGTCGCCCTTGTCGTAGTACTCCTTGGCCTTCTTCAGCACGGCGTCGGCGCCGCCCATCATTTCGACGTAGCGCTTGCCTTCCTCATCCGGCGGCAGCTCGTGCAGGGTCGCCGGGTTGCCGTTGAACCAGCCCAGGTAGAGCACGTAGGTCGCCTTGACGTTGTGGTTCAGCGAGCCGTAGTAGCCACGGTTGGAGAACTTGCTGGCGATCGCCTTGGGCAGTTTCACCTGCTCGGCGATCTCGGTCATGGTGTAGCCCTTGTTGGCCAGGCGCAGGGTTTCGTCGTTAATGTAGCGGTACATGTCGCGCTGCAGGCCGATGTGCTCGTTGACCTCCTTGTTGCCCCAGACCGGCCAGTGGTGCATGGCGTACATCACCTGGACGTCGTCGCCCCACATCTTCAGCGCCTCGTTGAGGTACTTGGACCAGGGCAGCGGCTCGCGGATCTTCGCTCCGCGCAACGAGTAGGTGTTGTGCAGGGTGTGGGTGGAGTCCTCGGCGGTGTTCAGCGCCTTGAGTTCCCTGATGTAGTACATCATCTCGGCCGGTGCCTCGCTGCCCGGCGCATAGAGGAACTCGTAGTGCAGGCCGTCGATGACGTGCTTCTCGCCGGTTTCGGAGATGATGTCGGTGGGCGGGATCAGCGTCACGGTGCCGGCGGAGGTGGTGGTGCCCAGGCCTGCGCCGAGCTGGCCGGTATCGGACGGCGGCAGCAGGTTGCCGTACATGTAGCTGGCGCGGCGGCTCATGGCGGTGCCGGCCATCACGTTCTCGGCCACGGCGTGTTCGAGGAAGCCCTTGGGTGCGTAGATCTTCACCTTGCCGGCCTTCACGTCCTCTTCCTTGACCACACCCTTGACGCCGCCGTAGTGGTCGACGTGGCTGTGGGTGTAGATCACCGCCACCACCGGTTTTTTCGGCCGGTGCTGGTAGTACAGCTCCAGCGCGGCGCGGGCGGTTTCCTCGGAGATCAGCGGGTCGAAGATGGTGATGCCGTCCTTGCCTTCGACGATGGTCATGTTCGACAGGTCGTAGTTGCGTACCTGGTAGAGGCCCTTGGTGACCTCGAACAGACCGGAGATGTTGATCAGCTGCGACTGCCGCCACAGGCTGGGGTTGGTCGAGTCCGGCGCGGTTTCACCTTCCTTGATGAAGTTGTACTTGGCCGGGTCCCAGATCAGGTTGCCTTTCTCGCCCTTGATCGGTTCGGTGGGCAGCGGCGCGATGAAGCCCTTGTGTGCCAGTTCGAACGAGGTCTTGTCGTTGAACGGCAGCTCCTTGAGCAGGGCGTCGTTGGCAGTCTTGGTCGCCTCGGTGGCGGGCTTGGGCGTCTCGGCGGCCCAGGCCTGGGTGCTCAGCGAGACGGCCGCGGCGAGGGCGAACGAGGCGCTGAATTTCCACAGGCTGCTGGCGGGCAGGTGGCCGAGCGGCTTCGAGGCTCTGGCAGTTGCTTTCATTTCAAGCTCCTTCTTGCGGGATGCGCTGTACCTGCGGGGCAACTGCCAGCGTTGTTTTTCGATGGTTTCCTCACGCTATGAGGCGGTGCGTCGGGGCCAGGGTAGCGGAGCCTGCCGGCGGCAGGCTCCGCCGAAGGATCACTTGTGCTTGAGCTGTTCGTAGGACTTGACCATGTCCCGCGCCCAGCCATCGAGCACGGCCTTGGCGTCGTTGGCGGTCATCACCTGGGAGGAGTTCTCCAGCTCGGTGCCGGCGCCCTTGCGTACGACTTCGGCGACCACCTTGCCGTCGCTGCCGTCGAGGAAGGCCGCTTCGGTGGCGATGCTGGTGTCCTGGTCGCGGATGCCGGTGGCGGTGCTGACGCCGGCGGCAATCAGCGCGATCGGGATTACCTCGTAGGGTTGCAGGCCCTTGGTCGCGGCGCTGACGGCGGTGATCGCCGGGCGCACGATCAGCACGCCCGGGCCGGGGCCATTGGCCAGCGGCAGGGCCTTGGCGAATTGCGTCTGCAGGGCCTGGTCGTAGTATTTGGTGATGCCGTCCAGGGTGCTCTGCGGGATCTTCTCGCTGGGCTGCGGTTGCGGGTAGAGCTGGCTCGGCTCGACGTAGACGCTGGTGAAGGTGCTGACGTCGATGCCGGGTTTGATCCAGCGCATCACCGGCGCGCCCGAGGGTGATTTCTCTTCCTTGAGGACGCTGTAGTCCTTGAGGAATCCGGAGTAGTTCTCCGGCTCCACGTATTTACTGGCGCAGCCGGCGAACGTCAGTGAAGCCAGGCACAGGGCCAGGAGTTTGACTTGCATGGTATTGCTCCTTGTGGATGTTGCAGTCGGGCGCGTTCTTGATCGACGCGTGGTTCAGAAACGCCAGGTCGCACCGCCGCCGATGATGTGCAGGGCAGCATTCTTGTAGGTGCCGGATAAGGTCTCGCCGGAGCGGGATTTGGTCTGCTCGACGTCCATGTCGCCGAGCCAGACCAGGGTGTAGGCTAGGTGCAGGTCGAGGCCTTCCTCGACCTGGTAGTTCACCCCGGTCGCCAGGCGCCAGGTTTCGGCCATGGGGTTGTCGACGGTGCGGTCCTTGTCGTCCACCGCCGAGCTGTCGTAGCCCAGGCCCAGGCTCCAGCGCAGCTGCCGGGTGGCCTGGTACTGGGTGCCGACGGAGGCGTGCCAGGTGTCCTTGTACTTGCGGTCGACGGTGCGGTCGACGCCGCCGGCGCTGGCATCCACGTCGACGCCGATCTCGCCGAACTCGCTCCAGTCCTGCCAGCCCAGGCTGCCCAGCAGCTTCCACTGCGGGTCGAGCTGGTGGGCGATGCTCAGGGTCGCGGTCTGCGGGATGTTCACGTCCAGCTCCAGCGAATTCACGTCAAGGCGGTTCAGCGCGGCATTGATGATCGGGTTGCTGACCTTGCTGACCTTGCTGACGTCCGGGCTGTCCTCGAACTCCAGTTTCACCTTGCTGGTATAGGCGAGGCCGATCTGCGTGCTGTCGTTGAGGTTGTAGAGCAGGCCCAGGTTGACCCCGACGCCGACGTCGGTGTCCTCGAACTCCAGCTGGCCGTCGGGGCTGTCGCGCAGGCCGAGCAGGTTGTTGTTGATCGCCATCTCGGTGCGGTAGTAGCCGTAGACGATGCGCGGGCCGATGCCGATGGAGAGGTCGTCGGTGAACTGGTGGGCGAGGGTGGGCTGGAAGGACACACCGATGATCGCCGTCTCCTGGCTGAAGTAGCGGCCGGCCCAGTCGTCGTCGTAGTTCAGCGCCAGGCCGAAGTTGCCGTACATGCCGAAACCGATGGCCGACTTGTCGTCGATCTGCTGGCTGACGAAGAAGCTGGCGCCGGGCAGCCACTGCAGGGCGTTGCCGCCTTCGTTGCCGTCGAACTGGTTGTTGTCGTCGCGGGAGAAGCGCAGGTCGCCGAGGATGACCTGGGCGTTGGCGCTGATCTGCGTGCCCTTGAGCTTCGCCATACCCGCCGGGTTGCTCATCAGCACGCTGGGGTCGCTGGCCAGGGCGGCGGAACCGGCGTTGGCCAGGCCCATGCCTTCCTGTCCGGCCTCGTAGATCATGATGCCGCCAGCGCTGGCCTGGGTGGAAAACAGGATACAAAACGATGTCGCGGTGAGGGCGGAGAGTGCCGCTGCGGCTGGCTTGCCGTGCTTGGTCATCGAGCGTCCCCTGCTGATCCCTGATCGGCTTTCACGGTGAGAAGACGCCGTGAAGGCATTCGCTCCGAATGCGCGCTGGAGACATCCGGCTCGCTACCCGTGGGGGCTGCAGGCCGTGAGGGAGAGCCTAGATAGCGATAGGGGATATGCAACCCGGATTGACGTCAAAATCGCGATCAATGCACTTTTGACGACACAATGGCTGGCATGAAACGTATCCAATTTTTTGACGGAGGGCGGCATTCGGCGCTCCTTCTGTGGTTGCGTGGCGGCGAGTTCGCCGTGCGCTCCGGCCGTTGTCGCGAAATGAGTGGTACTGACGTGCAAGGAGTGGGGTGCGCGGCGCGCCTTGCTTCAGCTCCGCCCCTCGGTCAGCATGCCGGCTGCCCGCCTTGCGCCTCATTTCCAGCGAAGAGACCGTCCATGCGCCGCCTGCCCTCGCTCACTGCCTTGCGCACCTTCGAATCCGCCGCGCGGCACGCGCATTTCGGCCGTGCCGCCGCAGAGCTGTGCGTCACCGACAGCGCGGTGAGCCACCAGATTCGCCAGTTGGAGGAGCAATTGGGGGCCACGCTGTTCGAGCGCCAGGGTCGCCAGGTGCAGCCTACCGCCCAGGCACGGCGGCTGTTGCGCAGCCTGCAGCAGGCCTTCGAGCTGATCGGCACGGCGTGCGACGAGCTGCGTGACCCCGGCTCCCAGGCGCAACTGCATATCGCGGTGACCGTCGAGTTGGCGCAGAAGTGGCTGGTGGGGCGGCTGGCGGATTTTGCCGAGCGCTATCCGGAGATCGTCCTGCACCTGCACGAGCAGCCGCTGGAAGCGCCGGGGCCGGCCGCCGAGATGGACCTGGCGATCACCTACGGCACCGGTCCGGCGGATGCCAGCACCTACTTCGTGCGGCCGCTGCCGACCCTGCAGTTCTTCCCGGTGTGCAGCCCCGGCCTGTTCAACCAGTCGCTGCTCAAGCACCCGCGCGACCTGGCCCGCCACTGCCTGCTGCACGACGACCAGGACGGCAAGTCCTGGACCGCCTGGCTGACCACCCACGCCAGCGACATCCGCCCCAGCCGCCACGTCTACCTCGGCCACGCCGGGCTGACCATGGAGGCCGCGGTGCGCGGCCAGGGCGTGGCCATCGGCGACAACCTGACCAGCGCCGAGGACCTGGCCAGCGGCCGCCTGGTGCGCCCGTTCGCCGCGCAGATCACCTCCCTGGGGCAGTACGCCCTGGTCTGCGAACGCCTGCGCCTGGACAAGCCGGCGGTGGCGCAGTTCATCGAGTGGGTGACGGATCAGCTCAACGACATGTGATGCAGGTGGGTATTGCGTAGGAGCGGACTCCGTCCGCGATGGTATCCGGCGCGATGCGGGGCCGATCGCGGACGGAGTCCGCTCCTACGATCCCGGTTAATTCATTGGTCATGCCTGTGATCGATGAATCCAATTCAGCTATTCCGCGAAATTCATCAATGGTTTCCCCTGCGGTGGGGCGGCAACCTTGCGCTCATTCCTGCCGCTGATTCTGGAGAACCCCCCATGTCCCGCACCCACTCGACAATGCCCAAGGCCGATGGCTTCCGCCTGCCCGGCGAATTCGAACCCAAGGCCCGCTGCTGGCTGGGCTGGCCCGAACGCTCGGATGTGTGGCGCAACGGCGGCAAGCCGGCGCAGAAGGTCTGGGTCGAGGTGGTCAGCGCCATCGCCAGCAGCGAGCCGGTGACTGTCTGTGCTTCCGCCGCGCAGTACGCCAACGCCCGGCGCATGCTCCCCGAGAATGTGCGCGTGGTGGAGATGACCTGCAATGACACCTGGTTCCGCGACAGCGGCCCGGCCTTCCTGGTCAATGACGACAGCGGCGAGATGCGCGGCGTGGACTTCCAGTTCAACGCCTACGGCGGCCTCGACGGTGGCCTCTACTACCCCTGGGACAAGGACGACCAGATCGCGCAGAAGATCCTCGAGATCGAAGGCTTCGATCGCTACCGCGCGTCCATCATCGCCGAGATGGGCAGCATTCGCAGCGATGGCCAGGGCACCCTGCTGACCACCGAGCAATGCCTGCTCAACCGCAACCGCAACGCCCACCTGGGCAAGGAAGAAGTGACCCGCCGGCTGTGCGACTACCTGGGCGCCGAGCAGGTGATCTGGCTGCCGCGCGGCTGCAAGTTCGACGAGACCGATGGCCACGTCGACGACCTGGCGTGCTTCGTGCGCCCCGGCGTGGTGGTGATGCAGTGGACGGATGATCGCAGCGACCCGCAGTGGGAAATCTACCAGGAGGCCTACGACGTCCTGCGCAGCGCCCGCGATGCCCGTGGCAATGCGCTGCAGGTGTACAAGCTGCCGCAGCCGCAGGTGCTCGAATGGACCGCCGCCGAAGCCGAAGGGCTGGACCAGGTCGACGGCAGTTTCGACCGCCAGGCCGGGACGAAGATCTGCGCCTCGTACATCAACTTCTATACCGGCAACTCGGCCATCGTCATGCCGTTCTTCGACGACCCCAATGATCGCATCGCCCAGGGCGTGCTGGCCGAACTGTTCCCGGACAAGCGAGTGATCGGCATCGACAACTCGCGGGAAATCCTCCTTGGCGGCGGCAACATCGGCTGCATCACCATGCCGCAGTACGCCGCGCCCGCGCGCAGTCGCTGAGCGGGCCCGCAGGCTTAGGCGCGGGGCGGCCGGTGCAGTAGACTGCCAGCCCCGCCCAGTGCCGGAAGCCCGTCATGCTCAGGAATTTCACCGACCTCGATCTGCGCCTGCTGCGCATCTTCGCCTCCGTGGTGAAGTGCGGCGGCTTCACCGCGGCGCAGGCCGAGCTGAACATGAGCCAGTCGAACATCAGCATGCACATCGGCAGCCTGGAAAAACGCCTGGGCTACCGGCTGTGCGAGCGCGGCAAGGGCGGCTTCCGCCTGACCGCGAAAGGGCAGCGCATCCTCGATGCGTCCCAGGCGATGTTCGACGCCATCGGCCTGTTCCGCGACCAGGCCCAGGCGCTCTCGGGGCGCCTGGTCGGCGAGCTGTACCTGGGCCTGGCGGACAATGTCACGACCCTGCCGCAGGCACGCTTCGACGAGACCCTGGCGGCCTTCCACGGCCGCGAGCAGGACGTGCAGCTGAATCTCTACGTGAACTCGCCCACCGAACTGGAACTGGCGGTGATCGACGGCCAGCTGGACCTGGCGATTTCCTACTTCAGCCGCACGCGGCCGACCCTGGATTACCTGCCGCTGTATACCGAGGAGATCGGCGTGTTCTGCGGCGAACGCCATCCGCTGTTCAGCGCGCGCAAGCCGACGCTCAAGCAGATCGGCGACTACAACTGGGTGCGCCACGGCTTCCTGCCGGCGGACCAGGAACTGCCGTTCCGCCCCGAACGCAGCAGCGCCACCGCGCATCACATGGAGGCGGTGGCGCACGCGGTGCTGGCCGGTACCCACCTGGGCTACCTGCCGACCCACTACGCGAACATCTGGGTCGAGCGTGGACGGATGAAGCCGCTGCTGCCGGAGAAGCTCTGCTACGATGTGACTCACAGCATGATCACCTACGCCGGGCGGCCCCGCAGTGAGGCCGCCCGCGCCTTCATCGAAGACCTGCTGAGCGTGCACGGCCTCGGCGGTTAGCCCTCAGCCGAGGATGCCGTTCACCGCGTTGAGGTAGATGCGCGAGTAATCCTCCGCCTGCAGTGGCAGGGCGTTGGTCTCGGAGGAGGAAATGTCTGCCACGGCCTGCTCGCCGACCCACTGTGCGTCCTCGCCATTGAGGTCCAGCTCCTTGAGGGTGTGGGGAATGGACACCGCCGAGCGCAGCTCCAGAATCCAGCCGAGCAGACCGTCGAAGCTCGCTTCCGGCAGCTCCAGGTAGCGCGCCAGACGCGTGGCGTCCGCCTCGATGGCCGAGCGGTTGGCCACCAGCACATAGGGCAGCAGCACCGCGTTGAGCAGGCCGTGGTGCTTGTGGTGTTTCGCGCCCAGCGGGTGGGCCAGCGCGTGCACGCCACCGAGGCCTTTCTGGAAGGCCACGGCAGCGCTGGCCGAGGCCACCAGCATGCCTTCGCGGGCGGCCAGGTCGGTGCCGTTGTGCACCGCGCGCTGCAGGTGCTCCTTCACCAGACGCACGCCTTCGATGGCGACGCCGGCGGACATGGGGTGGTAGAGCGGCGAGAACAGCGACTCCAGATGATGGGTCAGCGCGTCCATGCCGGTGGCGGCGGTGAGCGACTTCGGCAGGCCGACGGTCAGCACCGGGTCGAGGATCACCGAGCGCGCCAGCAACTCGCGGTGGCCGACGACGATCTTGATGCCTCTTGCGCTGTCGGTCAGCACCGCCTCGCGGCCCAGCTCGGAACCCGTGCCGGCGGTGGTGGGGATGGCGATCAGCGGCGGCAGGGCGAGGGCCGGGTGATCGCCCAAAGTCGGGTAGTGCTCGATCAGCTGCGACCACTCGAAATTGTGCAGACCATCGGCGTCGCGGCTGAGCAGGGCGATGCCCTTGGCCGCGTCCAGTGCACTACCGCCACCCAGGGCGATCAGCGAGTCGTGGCCGCCTTCGGCCAGGGCCAGGGCGCCGCTGGTGACTTCCTCCAGCGCGGGGTTGCTGGAGAAACCGTGGAACAGCGCGTAGTCGATGCCCGCGGCTTCCAGGCGTCGACGCACTTCGTGCAGCGGCGGCAGTTCGAGCATGCCGGGGTCGGTGACCAGCAGCGGCTTGCGCATCCCGGCGAGGCGGCAGCGCTCGGCCAACTGGTCGAGGGCGCCGACGCCGCAGAGGATTTCCGTGGGGTAGTTCCAGTAGTTCAGGGTGGACATGGGAAGCTCCGGATTGCAGGCATGAGCTGCCCGTGCCGGGGCGCAGGGCGGCCCGGCCGGGCAGGAAGGAAAGGAGGGCGCCGGTTACTGCCGGCGCCGCTGATGGACTAGCTGAGGTTCAGCCGACGGCGCGGCCGGCGAAGCTCAGGCTGGTGGCGATGCGGCGGTGCGGCTTGGCGATGAACAGGTAGGCCAGGCCGAACAGGGCGAGCACGGAGAACACCACGACCACCGCCCACACCTGGAACCAGGGCGCGCCGGGCGGGGCGAGCATTTCCCGCGGCCAGGCCACGTTGATCGCCTCGAACACCAGCCAGACCACGGCAATGACGTTGACCAGCAGGCCCTTGCGGCCGAGTTTCAGTGCGCCTTTTTCCGGGTCCCAGCGGCCGCTGAGGCGGGCATACAGCGCGCTGGCGGCGACGATCAGGAAGACGAAGAAGAAGCCGCCGCTGCCGAAGGCGATCAGCGTGCCGACCGCGGTGGCATTCAGCCCCAGCGCCAGGCCCAGGCTCGCCAGCAGGGTGCTGCAGACCATCGCGGCCATCGGCACCTTGCGCTTGTCCACCCGGCGCAGCAGGGCGGAGCCTGGGAGGATGCGGTCGCGGGCCATGCCGAAGATGGCGCGACCGATGTAGGTCTGCACCGACACCACGCAGGCCACGAAGGCGACCAGCACGATGGCCRMGAACGGCCGCTCGGCCCAGGCGCCGAAGGCGTCCACCACCGCCGGCGTTACCGGGTCGATGATCTGCCCGCTGACCACGGCGGCCGGGTCCTTGTACGACAGGGTGACGGCGAACGCGGTGAGCATCACGGTCAGCCCGACCACCAGCATCGAGCGCAGGATGGCGCGCGGCGTGGAGACGCGGGCGTCGGTGGTTTCCTCGGAAATCTGCGAGCAGGCGTCGAAGCCGAGGAAGGCCCAGCCGCCCACCGCCAGCGCAGTGAGGAAGCCGCTCCAGTAGGAACCGCCGGAAGCCTCCAGGGCGCCGAGGCTGCTGAACAGCATCTCGAAGGAATGGTTGCGGAAGAACAGCAGCAACAGCACGCCGATGCCGATGGAGGCGATGGCCTCGGCGAAGATACCAGCGTTGACGAAGTACTTCAGCGGGTTGATGCCCAGCAGGTTCACCCCCAGCCCCAGGGCCAGTAGCGCGGCGCCGCAGAGGACCTGGGCGTTGGCCGACGGCGGCTCGCCGATCACCAGCAACCCGAGCCAGAACCCGCCCAGGTAGGCGACCGTGGTCAGCGAGGCGAGGGCGGAAGCGAGGTAGAGGAAGCCGGTGAACCAGGCCGCGCGGTCACCGATCAGCCGGCGCACCCACTGGTAGCAGCCGCCGGCCAGGGGGAACTGCGAGGACAGTTCGGCGTAGACCAGCGCTACGGTCAATTGCAGCAGCAGGCACAGCGGCACGATCCACACCCAGGACGGCCCGACGCTCATGGCGCCGAGCGACATCACCGAGTAGATGCCGACCACCGGGGAAATGGTGGCGAAGCCGACGGAGAAGGACGACCACAGGTTCAGCCCGCGGTCCAGTTCCTGGCGGTAGCCGTGGCTGGCGAGCAGGCTTTCGTCGCCGTTTCCGGCGGTTGCGGTGGAGCTGCGAAGGTCAGACATGCCGGCCTCCGGTATTCAGTGCAAAGGGGAATTCACGGCCAGGCATGAGGGGGCGACGGCGCATGGGAGATCCTCGGGGCAGTTGGAGTTGTTATCGAGAACCCGCGTCTCTTTAGGACGGCTGAGTAGCTGGCGCTGTCAGTGCAGCGCGGAGCCAGAGTAGGGCGCTGCCGCATCAGGGAAAATTCATATTTGATTGTGCTGACATCAGTCATGGCTGATGTTTGAGTGGCGGTTGCCGGAATGATGCCAGGGTAGGCGGCGGATTGCCCTTTCAGAAACGCTGGCGAGGCGGTCGATGGGGGAAGTCGGCAAGGGCACGACGTAGGATGGCGTGGAGCGCAGCGATACCCATCAACGCATGCATACCCGCCAGCATGGGTATCGCTGCGCTCCACCCATCCTACTAAGCGGGCAGGCCGGTGCCCTGTGTCGGCCACTGTCCCGGCTGCGCCGGGATTTCGCGGAGAAGCTCCGCTCCTACGAAAGCTGCGGCGAACCGTAGGGCGAATAACCCGGAACGGGTTATCCGCCGGATGCCACCGCGGCGGATAACGCTGGCGCGTTATGCGCCCTACCAAAGCGGGCACGGCGTGCTCTTCGTAGGAGCGAGCTTGCTCGCGAAGAGGGTAGGCGCCCACAGGGATAGGAAGGAGGGATGCGGGTTCGCGAGCAAGGCGACGGGGTCGCCGGGAGGAACCGGGAGCGACAGCGCGCTCCCGGTGTACAGCGGTATCAGCAGTGCTTGTCCTGCTCGGCCTTTTTCTCGGCGTTGGGCTGGGCGTTCTGGGCGGTCTGCTGTTCGGCGTCGGCCTTGTCGCGGCTGGCCTGCATGGCCTGATAGTTGGCTTGGGTCAGGCGGTTGGCCATCAGCGGCGATTCTTCGGCCATGGAGGCCTGGCTGGCGAGCAGGGCGGCGACGGTCAGGACACTGGCAGTGAGCAGTTTCATGAAGGAATTCTCGGGTAGTGGACTTCTGATAGGTGATTGCTCGCGAGTGGCCACAGTCTACGGGGCCGCCCCTGGCGCGACCCATGAGGAAAACTGCTGGGATTGATCGAATTGCCATTTGCCCTGTGCAGCGCCCTTTCGCCGGTGGCGCATGGAAATCCGCCAAATCCCTGCTGCGTGCGGCGTACAACTGAATACCGAATCCCGGCGGATGGCATCGGACTGAGCAGAAAACAACCGATCATGAAGCCTGGCTAACGAATCCATGCCGTTCGGCTAATGAGTAACGGCAGGTTGCCAAGGGGTCGATTACCCGACCGGCGTGACACTTTCTTCACAAACTCCTGCTAAGATCGCCGCCTCTTTGGGGAGTAGCCTGGCTTCACACCTGCGTGAAGTCGCCCTGGTCAACATGATCGGCAACCTGCCGTGGCCAGTGCATCCAACCGGATTGGCGAGACCAACGACATGACTGCGCTCAAGCCGGGCTCGCAGTGTCTTGTCGTTGTCTCGTGCCCGGCTGGAGTTGTACGTGAATCCCATCTCGCTGATCTTCCTGGCCTTCGCCATGTCCACCGACGCCTTCGCCGCCGCCATCGGCAAGGGCTCGACCCTGCACAAGCCGCGCCTCTCCGAAGCCCTGCGCACGGGCCTGATCTTCGGTGTCATCGAAGCCATCACTCCGCTGATCGGCTGGTTCATCGGCCAGGCCGCCAGCAGCTACGTCGTCGAGTGGGACCACTGGATCGCCTTCGGCCTGCTGCTCGTGCTCGGCCTGCACATGATCTACAACGGCGTGCGCCAGGACGACGAGGCCGAGGATGAAAAGCCCTCGCAGCACTCCTTCTGGGTCCTCGCGGTGACCGCCGTGGCCACCAGCATCGACGCCCTGGCGGTCGGTGTGGGTCTGGCCTTCGTCGACGTGAATATCTGGGTTGCCGCGGCTGCGATTGGCCTCGCCACCATGACCATGGTCACCATCGGCACCATGCTCGGCCGCGTGCTTGGCGCGGTGGTCGGCAAGCGCGCCGAGATCATCGGCGGCGTGGTGCTGATGCTGGTCGGCGCCACCATCCTCTACGAGCACCTGTCGGCGGTCTGAGTCGACGATCCGAACAAGAAAGGGCCGCATCGCGCGGCCCTTTTTCATTGCAGTGAATCTTCCGGTGCCCTCGAACGTAGGGCGAATAACGCGCAGCGTTATCCGCCGTCGGGCTGATCGGCGGACAACCCGTTCCGGGTTATGCGCCCTACGTTCAGGCATCCCCAGCGCCGTAGGAGCGGACTCCGTCCGCGATGTTTCCCGGCGCGCAGGGGACCTATCGCGGACAGAGTCCGCTCCTACGCACCTGACGATCCCACGCTCTGCGGCTTGCTTTCATTCACGCACGTTGCGGTACAGCATCACCCGCGAGGTCTCGTGCATGGCGCGGGTGAGTGCGGCGAGGCGCTGGAATTCCTGCGGATGCTGTGCGGCAACGTCCTCCATCGGCGTGGGCGAGTAGATGTCGTGCAGGGTCGGCGAGCTGCCATCGTGCTGCATCTGCAGGAGGAAACGTTGGGTCACGCCACCGATGATCGGGAAGGTGCCCTCGCGCAGCACCAGCGGCACTACGCGTTCGCCTTCCGGAGCGGCGAGTTGCAGGTCGCGGCCCATGCCGCCGTTGGCGTAGGGCTTGCCGAGCAGGCCAAGCACGCTGGGCAGCAGGTCGGCCAGGCCGACGGCCTCGTTGAACACGCGGGGCTGCAGCAGGCCCGGTGCGTAGATCATCAGCGGTACGTTGTTGCTCTCCAGCCCGAGCTGTTCGAGGCCCGGCGCCATGTGCGGAATCTGGCTGATGCGCGTGTTGTGGTCGCCGAAGAACACGAAGATGGTGTTGTCCAGGTAGCCGTCGCGCTCGGCCATTTCCAGCAGTTTGCCGATGTTGAAGTCGAGCAGGCGCACCGCGTTGAACTGTTCCACGCTGCGTGAGCCGGCGCTCTGTACCTTCTCCAACGGAAAGTCGAGGGCCTGGAAGCCGTCGTTGTCACGGGGGATGGTGAAGGGCCGGTGGTTGCCGGAGGTCTGCAGGTAGGCGAAGAACGGCTGGTCCTTCGGCAACTGGCGCAGCACCGCGGTGCCTTCCTTGAAGAAATCCAGGTCGGAGATGCCCCAGACGTCCACCAGCGGCGCCTGCCAGTGGCGTTCCTCGTACAGCTGCACGTCGTCGATGCTGCGCTGGATCAGCGCGTTGATGTTCGCCCAGCCGGCGTTGCCGCCGATCATGTAGAACTTCTCGTAGCCGTCCAGGGCATTGATCAGGCTGTGCTGGCGGGAGATCAGCGGGTTGCGCGTGGCGGTCTGTTCGCGGGTCACGTCCGGCACGCCGGTGATGCTGGCCCAGACGGTCTTCGCGGTGCCAGTCACCGGCACGTAGAAGTGGCGGAAGAACCAGCCTTCGCGGGCGATGCGGTCGAGGTTCGGCGTCGGGTTCAGTGGGTTGCCGTAGGCGCCGACGGCGCTGGTGCCGAGGGATTCGAGCATGACGAAGACCACGTTGGGCTGTCGCCCGCTGGCCAGCGCTGCCGGTTGTGCGGGCTGCTGGCGGCGGTAGTCGAGGGCCTGCCCGTCGGGGGTGTCGATGCCCAGGTAGTTCGCCATCAGCGGGTAGTGCTTGCGCGCCTCGGCCTCGTCAAAGGCGACCGGGTCGACGCGCAAGGTATCGTAGAGGAATACCACCGGGTTCAACCCGAGCGCGGCGATCTGCGCATCGCCGCTATAGAAAGCGTCGCTCCAGCGCAGTGGCACCGGATTCTCCAGGTTGAGGTTGTCGACGCGGCCGAGCAGGCCGAGGAACACCAGCACGGTGACCAGCGCGGAAGCGGCGGCCACGGACCAGCGCGAGATCGGCGTAGCAGCGCGCTGCAGCGTCCGCCGTTCGAGCTGCCAGAGCACGGCGAGCGTCAGCGCCAGGCAGGCCAGCCAGCCCAGGCTGATCCAGACCACCGGGTAGGTCTGCCAGACCATGCCGGTGGAAATCTGCGCGTCCTCGATGAAGCGCAGCACCGTGGCGTTGATGCGCACACCGAGGTAGGCGTAGTGGCCGAAGTCGATGATGTAGACCAGCAAAACCAGCCCCACGGCGAGCGCCAGGTAGGCGCGGGCGAGGTGGCGAATGGCACGGCTGCGCAGCAGGTTCAACCACGGCAGCCAGGCCAGCAGCATCAGCGGTAGCGCGACCAGCAGCGCCAGGCGCAGGTCGAAGCGCAGGCCGATGCCGAGGGTGCGCAGGACGTCGCCATTCTCCCCCAGCGCCTGCAAGGGCAGCCCGGAGAAGCCGAGCAGGAACACGCCGCGCAGCAGGGTGAACAGGACGAACAATACGGCGACGACGCCGGCCAGGTAGTGCAGGCGTCGGGAGCGAATCCAGCTCATCGATCAGTCTCGGCAAAGTCCATAAGGCGGCGCGCATTGCGCTCGCCGGAGAGAAGGGTGCGGGCACGGCGCAGCAAGGTCTGGCCCGCCCACAGGAGGCAGAAAACCAGGGCGTAGAGTGCCAGCAGCGGGTCGATCAGGTAGTTCCAGTAGTTGCCGGAACCGTCGCCGCGCAACGCGTAGGCCAGGGTCGCGATCAGCAGCATCGCCGCGCCGAGGCCGTTACCGCGCAGTAGGAAAACCAGGGTCAGTGCGGCCATCGCCAGCAGCAGCCAGGTCGGCTCGTAGCCCCAGCGGAACGGGTCCAGGTAGCTCAGGCCCAGGGAGGCCGGATAGAGCACCAGCGCCAGCACCGCCACGGCCAGCAGCACCTCGCGCAGGTGGACGGCGCGAACCTGCACCACGCCGAAGCGCGCCAGGGTGAAGCCCATGAGCAGCACCAGCAGGCTGCTGGACAGGTCATGGGTGAAGCTGCGCACGACCATGGCCAGCGGCAGGCCGTCGACGGGGACGAAGGTCAGCCCGGCTGCCATGGCGAGTTTCAGCGCCTGCCAGTGGCGGGCGCTGCCGAAGGGCGCGATAAGCAGGAACAGCGCAAGGGCCAGCGCCAGATGCGCCTGCCAGAGTCCGAATGTCATGGTTGGCCCTCGACCCAGGCGTCGCTGAAGCTGACGTGCTTGATGAAGGTGTCGTTCCACGAATAGACCAGGTGATAGGCACCGGCCGCGTCGCGGGCGAAGTAGGGGTACTCGTATTCGAAGCGGCACTGGCCGGACTCGCACATGCGCTGGCTGACGCTGGCGAGGAAGTTCTGCTCCAGGGTCTTCTGCTGCCGCGCGTCGACCTCGTCCCAGGTCGCGCCGATCAGCGCGCGGAAGACTTCCGGCGGCACCGGGTCGCCCCAGGGATCGGGGGATTCGTCGAGCTGCGAGACCAGCCGCCAGTTGCGCAACTGCGCGTCGGTTTCATAGAGGGTGAGGCGGAAACGGCCGTCCTCCAGATCGTTCATCGCTACCAGCAGGTTGCCGTTGCTGCGGCCAACAGCGGCCAGTGACGAGTTGGGGTTGCTCGGTTCCACTGGTTGCGGCTCGCTCCAGGTCTGCCCGGCGTCCGTGGTGCGGCTGGCCAGGACACGGTGGTGTTGCTCGCCGGCGTAGCGCAGCAGCGCGACCGCCTGCCGCCCATCCTGTGCCACCACGGTTGGCTGCAGCGAATGCTTGCCCTTGCTGATGCGGAATTTGTCGAGCACCTCGCCGTCGCAATTCAGGTAGAGGTACTCGGCGAACTTGCCCATGAACTCGTGGTAGACCGGCAGGCCGATTGAGCCGTCGCGGTGGAACACCGGCGCGCCGCGCACCAGGGTGCTGAGGTTGAGGAAGGGTGTGGTCACCAGTTGGCGTGGCGCGCTCCAGGTCTGTCCGAGGTCGTCCGAATGCATGGCGTTGATCGCGCTGCCGGCCCAGCCGCCCACCGAGACGGAGACGTAGAACAGCCACAGGCGGTTGTCCGGCGACAGGGCGATGACCGGGTTGCCGAGCTTGCGGATGTTCTTCTGCACCGCCTGTTCGGTGCCGATGCGCGTGGCCAGCACGCGCTCGGCCGACCATTGACGGGTGGTGGCGTCGAACTGCGCGGCGCGGATCTGCACGTCGGCGGAGCCCTCGCGGGTGCCGGCGAACCAGGTCGCCATCAAGGCGCCGTCGGGCAGGGTGGCGAGGGAGGCGGAGTGTACGAAGTCGCGCATGTCCGAGGAAGCGAAGCGCCGGGTCAGGCCGGTGTTGTCGGCAGTGGCGCGGGAGTCACCGGTTTCGACGGCGAAGTCGGCTACTTCGAAGGAAGGCGACTGGTACCAGGCGAAACCGAAGATGGCGGCCACCAGCAGGCCGCCGGCGGAGCGGAGGGCGAGGGTGTTCATCGTCGCAGTACCGGCTCAGCTTTCACCAGGGCGAAGGTGACGGGGTGGAAGTACAGCTCGACGCGGTCGCTCTGCGGGTTGAAGCCGTAGATCTCATAGCAGTTGCCCGGCGTCACGCGGAACTTGGTGATGCGGTAGCCCTGCTGCTTCATGGCGGAGCGGAAGATCGACTCCTGCTGCCAGGTGGAGCGGTCCGCGCGGGTGCATTGGGCGTCAGCGAAGGCGAGGTTGGCGCTGCCGAGCGCCGCAAGGAACGAAATGAGCTTCCACATGGGGCCTGTCCGGTGGGTCGAAGGCGCCAAGTTAAAAAGCGAAATGTGAATAAAATGTCAAAAATAACAAGCAGTTACATTGATTCTGAGGAATCGTCTGAAGGAATTTTCCGGCTGCTTTCCGGCGAGCGTAGCGGCAGTTTCGGCGTTGCGCCAAAGCGCTTTTGATGACTTTCTGTGTCGTTGCCGGGGGAGAGAGGCATTCGGTGGGGTGCGCGATGGCCGATCAGCGTGATCGGCCATGGCAAGGGAGCGTCGGCTGACGCTCCGCGTGAGCAGGTCAGGCCGGCACGCCGAGGATCACGTGGGAAGCCTTGATCACCGCAGTGGCGCTGACGCCCGGGGCCAGGCCCAGTTCGCTCACGGCATCGCGGGTGACGATGGAGAAGACCTTGGTGCCGCCGGCCAGCTCGATCACCACTTCGGCGTTGACCGCGCCGTCAGTGACGCTGACGACCTTGCCGTTCAGGCAGTTGCGTGCCGACAGGCGGATGTCGCTGGCTTCGGTCATCAGCATGACCCACGGCGCCTTGACCAGGGCGACTGCTTCAGCGCCGGCGGCCAGCTTCAGGCTGTTGACGCTTTCCACGGTGACCACGGCCACCAGGGTCTCGCCGCCGGCCAGTTCAAGGACGACTTCGCTGTTGACCGCGCCGGCGCGGACTTCGCGGACCTTGCCTTTGAAAACGTTGCGTGCACTGACTTTCATTGTTTTTCTCCACGTAGGGCTTCAGAAAATTCTGACCAGCGTGTCAAAAAACGCTATGAACTTGCCACCACAACGCCTGCGTCAAGCTTTCACATAGACCCACGCCTGCAAGCCCGACTGCAGGCTGGCGTTGATCCGCTGGTAGTCGGACACCTCGTAAGCGTCTGCCGCCAGCAATTCCTCGTGGCTGATCTCGAACACGGTGCCGGGCACCCGGTCGGCGTCTTCGCCGCTGTAGTGGACGATGGGGTGGTGGGTCTTGCCGCTGGTAGCCAGCACGGCCGGGTCGGTGATTTCCACCCAATCCTGGCGGAAGCCCACCAGGGCATCGGCGTGGCCCTGCAGCTCGCGGCCGAAGCTGGAGAGCTGCACGGCCTTGTCCTGCAGGGTGCCGTAGGAGAACAGCAGTACGGTTTCACTCATTGCAACGCTCCGGGTCAGGCCAGCAGGTCTTCGTAGAAGGCGCCGTAGGCCTTGCTCGGGTGGGCGATCTGGATTTCCAGGATCCACAGGCCGCCATGGGGTTGCTCGGCGTAGTCGCCCAGGTCACCGGCACGGTAGATGGCGTGGGGGAAGTCGCTGACGCGGTGGCCCTTGATGTCGAGGTTGAGCTTCCAGCCCATGGCCTCGGCCTGCTGGTGGGCAAAGTCGTACAGCTCGACGCCGCTGCAGCCGGTTTCGCGCCAGCGCGCCTCGACGCGCTCGAACAGCGTCTTCGCCGCTGCCGCGCAGGCGGTCATCTCCGGGTCGTCTCCGGTGACGAAGGTGGCGCCGGCGTCGCCTTCATGGCCGCGCCAGACCACGCCCATGTCGATGAAGTAGATGTCGTTGTCGCCCAGCACCGGGTTGCCTTCGGAGCGCTGCTTGAAGGTCTTCAGGGTGTTGGCGCCGAAACGGATCAGCAGCGGGTGCCAGATGCGCTCCATGCCCAGGTCGGTGAGGACCTGCTTGCCGATGGCAACGGCTTCCAGCTCGGTCAGGCCGGGGCGCATCGCGGCGGCGATGGCGTCCACGGCTTCCCAGGTGCGGGCCTGGGCGTATTGCATCGATTCCAGCGCGTAATTCGCGCCGACGGCTTCCTTGGCATACACGGCGGTATTCATGGGGCTCTCTCTATGAAGAACTTGGGCTTTAAGAAGAACTATGGGTCTTTAAGAACAAGTGGCTGTCGAATGCACTGTGTCGCCATATAGATTTCTACATAGCGATGGCGATGTGCAACCCGTTTCGCGCATGCCTCTTCCCGCGAGGCATGCGGCCTTGCCTTGGACTGGCCGGGTAGTTGTCGAGGTCGTGTTGCTGTGGCAGCAACGCAACCTGCGAAAAAAGCATTAGGTTATGCCTTCCGGCGATTTGTCCTGCGCTGTAGGACCGATCAGGATAGGCAACCGTGATTGAAAGCCCCGTCTTACCAAGGAACACAGCAAGCGATGAATGACGCCAAGCGACTGAACGAAAACGGCCCGGTGAACTGGCAACTGGCGCAGATCGTCGAGGACCTGCGTGGCGCGCGCAACGAATGGCGCAGCCGCACCGGCCGCCACCCGGAGCAGGGCGGCCGCGAGCTGCCGTCGCGCCAGTCCATCGAGGAAGTGGTGGAGCGCCTGGCCAGTGCGCTGTTCCCCATGCGCCTGGGCCCGAACGACCTGCGCGAAGAGAGCGAAGACTTCTTCGTCGGCCACACCCTCGATGCGGCGCTGAATGCGCTGCTGGTGCAGGCCCGCCTGGAACTGCGCTACAGCGCGCGGCAGCGCGGCGACGTGGTCGACAGCCGAATCGACGAGCACGCCGTGGTGCTGGTGCGCGACTTTGCCCGCGCGCTGCCCGAGATGCGCAAGCTGCTCGATGCCGACGTGCTCGCCGCCTACCAGGGCGACCCGGCGGCGCGCAGCGTGGACGAGGTGCTGCTGTGCTATCCAGGAGTGGTGGCGGTCATCCATCACCGCCTCGCGCACCACCTGTACAACGCCGGCCTGCCGCTGCTGGCGCGGATGATCTCGGAGCTGGCGCACTCGGCCACCGGCATCGACATCCACCCCGGCGCACAGATCGGCAGCAGCTTCTTCATCGACCATGGCACCGGCGTGGTCATCGGCGAAACCGCGATCATCGGCAAGCAGGTACGCATCTACCAGGCCGTGACTCTGGGGGCGAAGCGCTTCACTTCCGACGAAACCGGCCAGCTGCACAAGGGCGAGCCGCGCCACCCGATCGTCGAGGATGAAGTGGTGATCTACGCCGGCGCCACCATCCTCGGCCGCGTCACCATCGGCAAGGGCTCGACCATCGGCGGCAACGTCTGGCTGACCCGCAGCGTGCCGCCGGGCAGCCAGGTCAGCCAGGCCAGCCTGCAGCATGACGAGAGCCGTTGCGGCAAGGACTGACGCCTCACAGGTTGGCGACGCCGCCGTCCACCAGTAGCTCGCTGCCGACCATGAAGCCCGACTCGTCGGACGCCAGGAACACTGCGGCGCTGGCCAGTTCCCAGACGCTGCCCAGGCGGCCGATGGGGACCAGCTGGCGAATCTGCTGGCGCATCGCGGCCTGCTGCTCCGGCGGCAGGCCAAGCTTGCCCAGCGCCGGGGTTTCGGTCGGGCCGGGGCTCAGGCCGTTGACCCGGATGCCGCGTCCCGCCAGTTCCCCCGACAGCGTGCGCGCCAGTGACAGCAGACCCGCCTTGCTCGCCGCGTAGGCGCTGCTCTGTGGCAGGCCGATGTGCGCGCTGGTGGAGCCGCAGAGGATCACCGAGGCGGGGTTGGCCAGCAGCGGCAACAGAGCCTGGATCAGGAAGAACGGACCCATCAGGTTGGTTGCCATGAGCTGGTTCCAGGTCGCTGCGTCCCAGTCCTCCAAGGGGCGGTGGGTGACGTCGCCGGCGTTGACGAACAGCACGTCCAGGCGCGGCCAGCTTTGTATCAGTTCATCGGCCAGCTGCCGTTGCGCGGCGATATCGCCGGCGTCGCTGCGCAGGGTGATGACCGCGTCGCCCAGCTCATCCTGCACCTGTTCCAGTGCCTTTGCGTCGCGCCCGGTCACGGCCACTCGGGCGCCTTCGGCGACGAAGCGGCGGGCCGTTTCCAGGCCGATGCCGCTGCTGCCGCCAGTGATCAGTGCGTACTTGTCCTGCAAGCGATTCATGCTCTCGTGTCCTCGTTGAGATGGCTTGCAGGCCAGTATTTTCACAATGGTATCCTTTGCCTAGTAGGCACCGATTGGATACCAGGCAACCCCGAGGATCGCCATGAGCAACGACGCGCTGTCGCCGCCTGAAGAAAAAAACTGCCCGATGCTGCGCTTCGTCAGCCTGATCTCCGGCAAGTGGGCAATTCCGATCCTCTACCGGCTGATCGTCACCGATACGCCGATCCGTTTCAGCGAGCTGCAGCGCGCTGTGGCGCCCATCACCCAGAAGGAGCTGACCCGCCAGCTGCGCCTGTTCGAGCAGCGCGGGCTGGTGCAGCGCAAGGTGTTCGCCGAGGTGCCGCCACGGGTGGAGTACCGCATCACCGTGCTGGGCAGCAGCCTGCGCCCGACCCTGGACTCCCTGGCCGGCTGGATGCGCAGCCACGGCCATCGGCTGAAGGGCGACTAAGCGAAGCGGGGGAGTTGACAGTGGCCCCGGTCCTTCAGCAGTATCCGTCAGACGTTTCGCGCAACATCTTCCTGCGCAACGACGTATTCCGAGCCTCGCACTCAAGAGAAACCCATGTTCTCCATCCACGACCATTCGCTCTCTGCTTCGGGCTCCGCTGCCCGGGCTTGCGCGTGCGTCGTGGTTGCCAAGAAATCGAAGAAACAGTCGCTCATTTGACCGGGGCGCTGTCCCGTCAGATGGGCTGACTGGACACAAGGCGCAAGGTCGAACCTCTACCCCCGCTTGATTCCCGCACCCTCCCTGACGGCGACCCGACGGTCAGCCACAAGGAGTTTTTGCATGTCCAGTTTTCGCGGTATCTGGGTGGCCCTGGCCACTCCCTTTCGTTCTGGTGAAGTCGATTATCCCGCCCTGCAGGGGCTGGTGAGCGGGCTGCTGGAAGACGGCGTCGCCGGCTTCGTGGTCTGCGGCACCACCGGCGAAGCCGCCGCGCTCAGCCACGACGAGCAGCTCGCCGTGCTCGACGCGGTGCTGCAATGGGTGCCGCCGCAGCAGGTGATCATGGGCCTGGCCGGCAACAACCTGCGCGAGCTGCTGGCCTTCCAGCAGGAAGTCCAGCGCCGCCCGCTGGCCGGCGTGCTGGTGCCTGCGCCGTACTACATCCGCCCGTCGCAGCAGGGCCTGGAGGTGTTCTTCCAGACCGTTGCCGATGCTTCCAGCGTGCCGGTCGTGCTCTACGACATTCCTTACCGCACCGGCGTGCGCATCGAGCGCGAGACCCTGCGCCGCATCGTCCGCCATCCGAACATCGCGGCGATCAAGGACTGCGGCGGCGACGTGGAAACCACCCTGGCGCTGATCGCCGACGGCCACATCGAAGTGCTCACCGGCGAGGACCTGCAGATCTTCGCCAACCTCTGCATGGGCGGCGCCGGCGCCATCTCGGCCTCGGCCCACGTGCGCGCCGACCTCTATGTGCGCATGCAGCGCGAGATGGAAGCCAACGACATCAACGCTGCGCGGCGCACCTTCCAGCGCCTGCTGCCGTGGATGCAGGCCGCCTTCGCCGAGCCCAACCCGGCCGCGGTAAAGGGCGCCCTGGCCCTGCAGGGGCTGATGGCCAACGAGCTGCGCGAACCGATGCAGGCCTGCTCGGAAGCGACCCTGGAGCGCCTGCGCCGGGTGCTGGCTGACCTGGAGGCGTGCGACTAGGCGCCGCGTCGGGGCGTGGGCGGCGCAGGATGCAGTAGGATCACGCCGTCACGACCCGCCAAGGAGGCGCCCATGGGTATTCGCGGAAACGACCGCCAGATCGACAACATCGAGTTCAACGTCAGCGACATCGCGCGCAGCAAGGCTTTCTACGGCAGCGCCTTCGGCTGGACCTTCACCGACTACGGCCCCACCTACAGCGAATTCAGCGACGGCCGCCTCACCGGCGGCTTCACCACCGGCGAACCGGTGCGCCCCGGCGGCCCGCTGGTGATCCTCTACGCCGACGACCTGGCGCAGGCCCAGGCGCGCCTCGAAGCCGCCGGCGCCACCATCAGCCGCGCGACCTTCGCCTTCCCCGGTGGCCGGCGCTTTCACTTCATCGATCCGGACGGCTACGAGCTGGCGGTGTGGTCGGCGGACTGAGCCCTGACCTGTTCGATATAGCGCCGCACCAGCGGTGATTTCTCGAAGCGCCGGTGCAGCAGCGACAGCCACGAGCGCGGCGCGCAGTCGGCCAGCGGGCGGTAGTTCACCTGTGGCAGCTGCACCCGTTTCACCACGGATTCCGGGACGATGGCGATGCCGCGGCCCAGCGACACCAGGGCGATCACCGCGACCAGGCTGCCCGGCTGCTGGCCCAGGTGCGGGGTGAAGCCGCCAGCGCTGGCGACTTCCAGCGTGCCGGACATCTGCTCGGGGAGAATGAAGGTTTCCCCGCTCAGCCGCGCCGCGCGAATCTCCGGCAGCTCGTTGAGGCGCGAGGAGGCGGGCAGGGCGAGGACGAAGCCTTCCTCCTGCAGCGCGATGGCTTCCAGCTCTTCCGGCAGGCTCATGGGCGAGCGCACGTAGGCGAGGTCCAGCACACCGTCGCGCACCTGCGCTGGCAGCTGCGCCATGGGCGCTTCGCGGATGTCCAGGTCCACCGCCGGCAGGGCGCGGGTGAATTGCTCGACATGCTGCTGCAGCACGCCGGAGTAAGCCGCCGAGGCCACGTAGCCCAAACGCAGGTGGCCGGTTTCGCCGCGGCCGGCGCGCTGCGCGCCCAGTTGCGCGGCGTCGAACTGGCGCACCGCGAGTTCGGCCTCGGCCAGCAGGGCCTCGCCAGCGGCAGTCAGGCGCACCTCGCGCTGGCTGCGCTGGAACAGCAGCACGCCCAGCTCCTTTTCCATGTCCTGGATCTGCCGGCTCAGGGTCGGCGGGGCGATGCCCAACTGCTCGGCCGCGCGGGTGAAGTGGCCGTGGCGGGCGACGCTGAGGAAGTAGCGGAAATGACGGATTTCCATGTTCGTTAGTCGCAGGCTAATGACGAAGGCCGCCGTGGCTAACAAGCCCGGCGCGGGTGGGCGTTACCGTGGAGGCAACACTACAAGGCTGGCGCGGCGAGGGCAAAACCCTGCACGTCGGCCAGCGCTGGAAGCCCTGCCATGTCCGACCACGTGATTCGCCAACGTCCCTCCGCCCGTTTCACCCTGCTGACTGCCTCGGCGGTGTGCGCGCTGATCATCCTCGATACCAATATCGTCGCCGTTTCGCTGCCGAGCATCGCCCGCGACCTGTCCGGCTCCTTCGCCGATATCGAGTGGGTGGTCAGCGCCTACCTGCTGGCCTTCGCCGCCTGCCTGCTGCCCGCCGGCAGCCTGGCCGACCGTTTCGGCCGGCGGCGCATGCTGCTGCTCGGGCTGGTGCTGTTCGGTGCCGCCTCGCTGGCTTGTGGTGCTGCGCCGAGCCTGCTGTTCCTCGATATCGCCCGCGCTGCCAAGGGCGTTGGCGCTGCGCTGTTGCTGACCTCGGCGCTGGCCGCCATCGGCCACCGTTTCCACGAACCCGAGGAGCGCCTGCGCGCCTGGGCCTTCTGGGGCGCGTGCATGGGCGCCACCATCACCTTTGCGCCGCTGCTGGGCGGGGTGATTTCCGCGACCCTGGGCTGGCGCTGGATCTTCTACCTCAACCTGCCGCTGGTGGTGCTGCTGGGAGCGATGGCGCTGCGCAGCATCGAGGAGTCCCGCGACAGCGCGGCGGCGCGCCTTGACCCGCTGGGCAGCCTGACCTTTGCCGGCGGCCTGGGCTACCTGATCTGGGCGCTGATCGACGGCAATCGCGTCGGCTGGGACAGCCCGCCGACCCTCGCGCGGCTGCTGGTCAGCGCCGGCCTGCTGGGCCTGTTCGTGCTGGTGGAGCGCAGCCAGGCGCGACCGATGATCGACCTGCGGCTGATGCGCAGCGGCCGCTTCATCGGCGCCTTGCTCGGCATGTTCGCCTACGCCGCCTGTGCCCAGGTGATGATGACCCTGCTGCCGCTGTACCTGCAGAACGGCCTGCAGCTGTCGGCGGTGGCTGCGGGTGCGGGGATGTTGCCGTTTGCCCTGGCGATGCTGCTGGCGCCACGGGTGGGCATGCGTCTGAGCACGCGCTTCAGCCCGGCGCAGATTTTCGCCTTCGGTCTGGTGCTGGTCGGTGCGGGCAACCTGCTCTGCGCGCTGGCGGCCGGGCAGGGCGGTTACCTGGCCTTCGCCCTCGCCAGCCTGGTACTGGGCGCCGGCGCCGGGCTGCTCAACGGCGACACGCAGAAGAACATCATGGCCTGCGTGCCCCGTGAGCGCACCGGCATGGCCTCGGGGCTGAGCACCACCACGCGCTTCGCCGCCATCGTGCTGGCCATTGGCGCTCTTGGCGGCGTCCTGGCCGCACACAGCGCCCAGCTGCTGCGCGATGCGCTGGCACGGCTGGCGCCGATGCAGCTGGACAAGGCTGCGGAGATGGCGACCCGCGCGGCGGCCGGCGACTTCACGGCGGCGCTGGCGCTGGTCGACCCGGCCCTGCGCGATGCGCTGGCGCCGGCCGTGCGCCAGGCCTTCGTAGGTGGTTTCCAGAGCGTGCTGCTGGCGGTGGGCATCGCTGCCCTGGTGTTCGCCGTGCTGGTGGGCGTGCTGCTCGGTCGGCCGATGCCGGTGCACGAGCCGCTACCGGCCTGAAACGGCCGTTTGTCTGCCAACTGATGGCAGGGCGGCAGTTGCCGGAACTGTCGTTTGCCCGCTCGGGTCAGGAATCAGGAAGAGTGCGCGCTGTGCGCCTCGTTGCCGCCATCCTGAGAACCGGCCAGCCAAGGCCAGGGGGAAACCGCATGCAGCAGTCAGCCGAGCCGGAGTTCATGGCACCCAGTGAATACCTGACCTCCAGCGGCGTCGCCGTGTTGATGTCGCCGCGTTACATCGCCCCGGGCAAGGTCGGTGAAGTGCTGCTGTCGCTGGCGAAGATGCCGGCCGGGGTGTCGCCGCTGGACGTGGTGGTCGGCCCGTGGGAGTCCCACGAGGAAGCCTTCCAGGCGTCCCATGACGCAGCCGAGCGCTGGGTCGAGGGGCTCGACGACGCCTGAGCAGGCGCGGCCGTCAGCGGTAGCGCTGGCGGTCGGCCTCGCTGATCGGCCGGATCACTCGCGCCGGGTTGCCCGCCGCCAGCACGCCAGCGGGAATATCGCGCACCACCACGGCGCCGGCGCCGATCACGCTGTCCGCGCCGATGCTCACGCCGGGCAGGATGTTCACCCCGGCGCCGATCCACACGTTGTCGCCGATGCTCACCGGGTGCGCGTATTCCAGGCCCTGGTTGCGCCGCTCGGCGTCCAGCGGGTGGCCCGCCGTGTAGATGCCGACGTTGGGCGCGATGAACACGTTGTCGCCGATAGTGACCCTGGCGCCATCGAGGATCACCAGGTTGACGTTGGCGTAGAAGCGCGCACCGATCTCGATGTTGAAGCCGTAGTCGCAATGCAGCGGCCCTTCGATCACGAAGCCTTCGCCGATGCGCGCGAACAGCTCCTTGAGGATTGCCTCGCGGCATTCGGTAGCGTCCGGGTGGCTGTGGTTGAACTCGAACAGCTTGGCCTTGGCCTCGGCGCGCTGGCGCAGCACCTGCGGGTCGTGGTTGGCGTCGTAGAGCAGCCCGGCGGCGGCCTTTTGCAGTTCGTTCATCGCGGTGTTTCCTGGCGGCATTGAGGGAGGTTCGACGCGTCCGCGCTGGACGCAGTTCCCTGTCGAAGATATCCCGCGGGCCTCTGGATCGCGGGGCGGAGGAGTGCGTTGGCGATTTGTAGTGAATGCTACAAAAAATACGTATTGAAAGTTTCTGAAGCACATTATACAAATGGCGCCATAACAAGAGGCGCCTCCATGCTCACACTCAAAGATCGCCTGAACACCCCGGAAGTCGAGCTCACCAAGGCCGAGCGCAAGGTCCTGCGCGCCTTGCTCGACGACTACCCGCGCGCCGGCCTCGGGCCGATGTCGCGCCTCGCGCGCCAGGCCGGCGTCAGCGACCCGAGCATCCTGCGCCTGGTGAAAAAGCTCGGCTTCAGCGGCTACAGCGACTTCCAGAACGCGCTGATGGCCGAGGTGGACGACCGCCTGCGCTCGCCACGCACCCTGCTCGCCGGGCGTCGCGAGGGCATGAGCCGCGACGACGTCTGGTCCAATTACCTGAGCGACGCCAGCGAAGGCATCCAGCGCACCCTGGCGCTGACCCAGGCCGACGACGTGCGTCTGCTCGGCGACTGGCTGCTCGACCCCAAGTTGCGCGTGCTCTGCCACGGCGGCCGCTTCAGCCGTTTCCTCGCCGGCTACCTGGTGGCGCACCTGCGCATGCTGCGCAGCGGCTGCCTGCTGCTGGACGATGGCGCCGCACTGCCCGATCAGTTGGGCGACATCGACCGCCAGGCCCTGGTGGTGGTGTTCGACTACCGCCGCTACCAGGCCCAGGCGCTGGGTGTGACCCGCGCCGCCAAGGCCCGCGGCGCCCGCGTGGTGCTGTTCACCGACATCTATGACTCGCCGCTGCGCGAGTTCGCCGACCTGATCATCAGCGCCCCGGTGGAGTCCCCATCGCCCTTCGACACCCTGGTGCCGACCATGGCCCAGGTCGAGGCGCTGATCGCCAGCCTGGTGGCGCGCATGGACGGCCAGCTCGACGAACGCCTGGAAGGCATCGACCACCTGAGAGCTGCCTTCGGCAGCCATATCCTCGAGGAATGACCGTGTTCAGCTTGCCCCACCAATCTCCCCGTGACCTGCCGTTCACCCGCGGCCAGACTGCCATCCTGTTCGTCGACATGCAGAACGCCTGGGTCATCCCCGGCCGCGACGCCCATGTCGACCCGACCACCCACCGCTACTTCTACGAGCGCGTCGAGGCGAGCGTGATCCCCAACCAGCAGCGCCTGCTGGCGGCGATGCGCGAGGTCGGCGGCGAGGTGCTGCACACCATCATCGAGAGCCTCACCGCCGATGGCCGCGACCGCTCGCTGGACCACAAGCTCTCCGACATGCACCTGCCCAAGGGCAGCCCGGACGCCCAGGTGATCGACGCCCTGGCGCCGCTGGAAAACGAGATCGTGCTGCCGAAGACCTCCTCGGGGGTCTTCAACTCCACCGCCATCGACTACGTGCTGCGCAACCTGAATACCCGTCACCTGATCATCTGCGGCGTGGTCACCGACCAGTGCGTGGACATGGCCGTGCGCGACGCCGCCGACCGCGGCTACCTCGTCACCCTGGTGGAAGACGCCTGCGCCACCCACACCGCCGAACGCCACCAGGCCTGCCTGGACGCGATCAAGGGCTACTGCTGGATCGCCGACACCGACAGCGTGCTGGCCCGCATCGCCGCGCTGGCCTGAGGCCGGGAGAACGTCATGAGTCAGAACAATAACAATGCCGCACCGATGCGCCTGACCAGCTTCGTCACCACCGACCTCTGCGGCATCACCCGCGGCCGTTCGCTTCCCGAATCCGAAGTCGCCGAGCAACTGGCCACCGGCTGTGGCTGGGTGCCCGCCAACAGCGCGCTGACGCCCCAGGACATCATCGCCGACGACAACCCCTGGGGCAGCCACGGCGACCTGCGCCTGCTGCCCGACCCGAGCAGCCGCGTCCGCCTGGAAAACGGCCCGGACGCCCAGGCCGCGCCGCTGGATTACCTGCACGGCGACCTGGTGACCACCACCGGCGCGCCCTGGCCGGTGTGCCCGCGCACGTTGCTGCGTGAAGAGATTGCCCGTTACCGGGAGCTCGATCTGCAAGTCACCGCCGCCTTCGAGCACGAGTTCAACCTGCTGGGCCTGGCGGACGAGCACGCCGCCGCCTTCTCCCTGCAGGCCCAGCGGCAGACCGGCAACTTCGGCGGCTGGCTGATGAGCGCGCTGGAGCAGATTGGCGCCGAGCCGGAGATGTTCCTGCCCGAGTACGGGCGCAACCAGTACGAAGTGACCTGCCGGCCGACCCAGGGCGTTGCCGCTGCCGACCGCGCGGTGAACGTTCGCGAAGTCACCCGCGAGATCGCCCGCCAGTTCGGCTGGCGCAGCACGTTCACACCGCTGCTGGCGCCCGGCGCCGTGACCAACGGCGTGCACCTGCACCTGAGTCTGCAGCGCCTGGATGGCACCCCGGTGTTCTACGACGAGGCGGCGCCGACCAACCTGTCGAAGCTCGCCGAGCACTGGGCCGCTGGCGTGCTGCGCCACCTGCCGGCGCTCTGTGCGCTGACCGCGCCGACGTCGGTTTCCTACCTGCGGCTGAAGCCGCATCACTGGAGCGCTGCCTACGCCTGCCTCGGCCTGCGCAACCGCGAAGCCGCGCTGCGCATCTGCCCGGTGGTGGAGATCGGCGGCAAGCCCAAGGCGCGCCAGTTCAACCTGGAATTCCGCCCCATGGACGCCACTGCCAGCCCGCACCTGGCCATGGCCGCGGTGCTGATCGCCGGGCGCCTGGGCATGCAGCAGGAGCTACCGCTGTCGGCGGTCACCGATGTCGATCCGCACAGCCTGAGCGATGCCCAGCGCGAAGAACTCGGCATCAAGTCGCTGCCCGGTTCGCTGGAGGAAGCCCAGCGCCTGCTTCTGAGCGACGCGGACCTCTGCGCCCAGCTGCCGCCCGCGCTGCTGGAAACCTACGCCGCCATGAAGCGCCAGGAACTGGCGCTGACCCGCGAACTCAGCGAGGAGCAACTCTGTGAGTCCTATGCCACCTTCTACTGAGGCCGGCCTCTACCGGCGCCCGCCTTTCGAGATCGTCAATCCGCAGGGCAAGAGCGCGGTGCTGCTGGTCTGCGAGCACGCCAGCCGCTACATCCCCGAGGAACTGGCGCAACTGGGCCTGGACGATGCCGCCGCCGCCGAGCACATCGCCTGGGACATCGGCGCGCTGGACCTGGCCCGCGAGCTGTCGGCGCGCCTGGACGCCACGCTGCTGGTGGCCAACTACTCGCGCCTGCTGATCGACCTCAACCGGCCGCTGTCAGCGTCGGACCTGATTCCCGAGCACAGCGAGATCTACCCGATCCCCGGCAACCGCAACCTGAACGCAGCGGCCCGGCAGGAGAGGGTGGCGAGCCTGTTCGAACCCTTCCACCAGCAGCTGACCGCGCTGCTCGACGAGCGCCTGGCGGCCGGCCGGACGACTCGACTGGTCGGCGTGCACAGCTTCACCCCGAGCTATCGCGGCGAGCCGCGCCCGTGGGTCGCCGGGGTGCTCTATGCGAAGGCCGAAGCCTATGCCCAGCGCATGGTGGCGGGCCTCAGGGAGAGCGGTGAAGAAATCGGCGCCAACCAGCCCTATGTGATCGACCCGCTGGAGGACATGACTGTCCCGGTGCATGGCGACGAGCGCGGCGTGGATGCCGTGCTGATCGAAATCCGCAATGACGGACTGCGGACCCCGCAAGGGGTGGAAGCCTGGGCAACACGCCTGGCTCCCTGGCTCTGAGGACCCAGGCCCGACCTGGTGCGTTCGGCCGGGGCGGGCGGGTTCTGAAAACAACAACAATTCAGCGCATGAGCGCCGAACCCTGAATGCTGCCTTTCCCAGAGGAAGTGCCCCGTGGCTATCGAACAGTTCGGATACAAGCAACAACTCCGCCGCAGCCTGACGCTCGGCGACCTGGTGATCTACGGGATGATCTTCATGATCCCGATCGCCCCCTTCGGCGTGTACGGCTGGGTGCATGCCGACGCCCACGGCATGGTGCCCATGGCCTACCTGGTGGGCATGGTGGCGATGCTGTTCACCGCGCTGAGTTATGGCGCGATGTCCCGCGCGTTTCCCATCGCCGGCTCCGTGTACTCCTACGCCCAGCGCGGCATCCACCCCAACGTCGGCTTCATCGCTGGCTGGGTCCTGCTGCTGGACTACCTGCTGATCCCGCCGCTGCTCTACGTGTTCAGCGCGCTGGCGCTGAACCACCTGTTCCCGGCGATCCCCAAGCTGGTGTTCATGCTGATCTTCCTGGTGTCCGCCACGCTCATCAACCTGCGTGGCATCACCCTGGCGGCGCGCTTCAACCTGCTGTTCCTGATCGCCGAACTGGCGGTGCTGGCGATCTTCCTGGCGGTGGGTTACCACGCGCTGGAAGGCGGCCTCGGCAATGGCCGGCTGACCCTGGAACCGCTGCTGCAACCGGAGCATTTCAACCTCGGCCTGGTGATGAAGGCGGTGTCCATCGCGGTGCTGTCGTTCCTCGGCTTCGACGCCATCTCGACCCTCGCCGAAGAGGTCAAGGGCGACCCGGCCAAGCAGATCGGCCGCGCCTCGCTGATCGCGCTGTTCGTCATGGGCGCCATCTTCATCGTGCAGACCTGGCTGGCCACTGACCTGGCCGCCGGCATGACCTTCAAGTCGGCCGACACCGCCTTCTACGAGATCGCCGAAGCGGCCGGCGGCAGCTGGCTCTCCACGCTGACGGCGGTATCCACTGCGCTGGCCTGGGGTGTGACCGTATCGATCACCTCGCAGGCGGCCGTTTCGCGCCTGCTGTACTCCATGGCCCGCGACGGCAAGCTGCCGCGGGTGCTGGCCAAGGTGCACCCGAAGTACCAGACCCCGCACATCAGCCTGTACCTGGTGGGCGTGCTGTCGCTGGGCATCGGCATCTACTTCCTCGACTCGCCCGATGTGCTCACCTCGCTGGTCAACTTCGGCGCGCTGACTGGGTTCTGCCTGTTGCACCTGGCGGTGATCAACCACTACTTCATCCGCCAGAAGAGCGGCCAGGTGCTGCGCCACCTGGTGTTCCCGCTGGTGGGTCTGGTGATCATCGCCTACGTGCTGTTCAGCATGAGCCGCGAGGCGCAGGAGCTGGGCGCAGGCTGGATCGCCATCGGCCTGGTGTACCTCGCGGTGCTCAGCCGACGCGGCAATGGCAGCGAGCTGGCACGGGAAATCTGAGTGGGTGCGCCGTGCTGTCGCAGACGGCACGGCGCGCTTTGACAGACGGCGGGGCGTGCCCCATAAAGATCGGGCGGTGCAGGGACGCCGCCTCTATTAATGAACCAGCGCGAAGCAGCATGAGCAGGAAAGATCAGGACAGCAGCACACCCTTCACCCTGGACCGTATCGACGACGAGATCATCCGCATCCTCCGTCACCAGGGGCGCATTACCTACGGCAAGCTGTCCGCGCTGGTTCACCTTACCCCGCGCCCCTGCCAGGAGCGCGTCCGCAAGCTGGAGCGGCACGGCATCATCCGTGGCTACGGCGCCGTCATCGACGAGCAGAAGATTGCCTCGGGCCTGTCGCTGCTGGTGCTGGTGGCGCTGTCCAACCAGAGTGGCCGCACCGCGCAGAAGGCCTTCGAAGCGCGGGTGGTGGCCTGCCCGGAAGTGCTGCACTGCCAGCTGATCAGCGGCACCTTCGACTACAGCGTGCGCATGCGCTGCCGGGACATGGAGCACTACCGCGCACTCACCGAAACCTGGCTGAACGATGAGAGCCTGCACATCGACAAGCTGGTCGCCCATCCCGAGCTGACGACCATCAAGGAGTCGCTCAGCTAGCGCTTTTTCCTCTGTTTTTCTCCCGCCATATCGCCGCGTAGACGGCTGCGTGATCTACAGCCGAATCGGCTGTCAGCGCGCCGCAATACAGCCGTATCGGCCGACGCAGATCGCCATTACAGCCGGGATTTCCGCCTGGCCGGTGGGAGAATCGTGTTGCCCCTCTCCTGAAGTGCAGACCTGATCCAGGGCCTCTGCGACGTTGTTGTGCCCGCTGTTCGAGGCATGCTGGAGCGGGGCGGTGCCGTTCGAGAACACCGACAGAAAAGTCCAATCACAACAATCGGAGGTCCCACCATGACTCGCTTCGTCGACGTCCCCACGATGTCCCAACTGGTCCAGCAGATCGGTGTCGCCCGCTTCATCGGCGAACTCGCCGACACCATCGCCCAGGACTTCATGCGCTGGGAATCCTTCGACAAATCCGCCCGCGTCGCCAACCACTCCGAGATCGGTGTCATCGAACTGATGCCGGTGTCCGACACCGCCCGCTACGCCTTCAAGTACGTCAATGGCCACCCGCAGAACACCCAGCGCGGGCTGTTCACCGTCATGGCCTTCGGCGTGCTGGCGGATGTCGAGACAGGCTACCCGGTGCTGCTGTCCGAGCTGACCGTGGCCACCGCGCTGCGCACCTGCGCCACCTCGCTGATGGCCGCCCGCGCACTGGCCCGCCCGGAGTCGCGACGCATGGCGCTGATCGGCAATGGCGCGCAGAGCGAGTTCCAGGCGCTGGCCTTCCATCACCACCTGGGCATCGAGGAAATCGCCGTCTACGACATCGACCCGCAGGCCACCGAGAAGCTGATCCGCAACCTGGCGGACGTCCCCAACCTGAAGATCATCCGCGCCAACTCCACCGCCGAAGCAGTGCGCGGCGCCGACATTGTCACTACGGTGACCGCCGACAAGGCCTACGCGACCATCCTCACCCCGGAGATGATCGAGCCGGGCATGCACATCAACGGCGTGGGTGGCGACTGCCCGGGCAAGACCGAGTTGCACGCCGACGTCCTGCGCGCTGGCAAGGTGTTCGTCGAGTACGAGCCGCAGTCCCGTGTCGAGGGCGAAATCCAGCAGATGCCGGCGGACTTCCCGGTAAATGATCTGTGGCGCGTGCTCACCGGCCAGCTCGCCGGGCGCGACAGCGTTGAGCAGGTGACCATCTTCGACTCGGTAGGCTTCGCCCTCGAAGACTATTCCGTGCTGCGCTACGTGAACGAGCAGGCCAGCCGCCTGGGGCTGGGCGAGCGCATCGACCTGGTGCCCTGGAGCGAGGAAGAGGACAACGATCCCAAGGACCTGTTCCGCTACACCCGCTCCGCCAAGGCGCGCAAAGGGCTGCGGCGCATCGCCTGAGGCTCAGCGCGCCAGTCCCGCCTCGTGGGCAATCTCCAGGGGCGGGCGGCTGAGGTCGCTGGCGCTCTGCGTGGTGGCGGCGACACGGGCCTTCAGCCATTGGCTGAAGGCCTTCACCACTGCACGTTCGGCCTTCACCGGGTCGGTCACCAGGTAGTAGCCACGGCTGGACTGGATGGTGATATCGAACGGACGCACCAGCAGGCCGCGGGCCAGCGCATCGCCGCTGAGCAGGTTGTCGCCGATGGCCACGCCCTGGGCGGCGATGCACGCGGCGATGGTGCAGGGCGCATCGGCGAACAGCACGCCGGAGCGGTGATCGATGGCGCTCGCGCCCACCGCGCCGAGCCACAGGCGCCAATCGGCGAAATCATTCATGTGCAGCAGCGTGTAGTGGGCCAGGTCAGCCGGCTGCTGCAGGCCGCCGCGCGAGTGGATCAGGCGCGGGCTGCAGACCGGGAAGAAGTGCAGCGCCACCAGCTGCTCCACCGTCTGGTTCGGCCAGTCGCCGTTGCCGTAGGCGATGAACAGGTCGGCGTCGCTGGCGCTGGTGTCCTGCGGCACGCGCGGCGTCACCACGTGCAACTGCACCTGCGGGTACTGCGCGAGAAAGTCGCCCAGGTGCTGGCACAGCCAGTAGGTGGCGAAGCCGGGGTTGCAGCTCACGCACAATGGGCCGCTGACCTGCTGCTCGTCGAAGCTGCTGCCGGCCAGTTGCACCTCCGCGAGGATGCGCCGCACGTCGCGGGCATACCTTTCCCCCCGATAGGTCAGGCGAATGCCGCGCCCGGTGCGCTCGGTGAGGGCGAAGCCGAGGCGCTCCTCCAGCGTGGCGATGCGGTGGCTGACCGCGCTGCGGGTGAGGTTCAGCTCCGTTGCGGCGGCAGAAACGCTGCCCAGCCGGGCCACGGCATCCAGCGCCCGCAGGGCGGTCATCGAGGGAAAGTGCATGGGGCGCTCGCTGCTCAATTGGTGAAACTAACCGGACATGGGGTGGCGAAATCCTGCGCTTGTTGCAAATTTCGCTTCACCAATACTAGGCCACACGACAACAACAACAGGCAACGATGAGGAAGCCGCCATGTCGAAATTCAAGGCCTACGTCCAGCAGTGGATCGACGAGCACCGCCAGCAATTGTCCGACTGGCACCAGGTGATCTGGCATTTCGCCGAGCCGGCGTTCCGCGAGTACAAGTCCTGCGCCTGGTACGTGGAGCTGCTGCGCCAGGAAGGCTTCACGGTGGAAGAGGGTAGCGGCGGCATGCCCACTGCCTTCGTCGCCACCTTCAGCAATGGCGACGGCAGCAATGGAGACGGGCCGGTCCTCGCCACCTACGCCGAATACGACGCGGTGCCCGGTAACTGCCAGGCAGCGGCGACCAAGCCGATGCCGCGCGAGGGCCTGTCGAAGTACGCGCCGGGGCACACCGACCCGCACTCAGCGCTGGGCATCAGCGCCCTGGGCGGCGTGCTGGCGGCCAAGGCGGCGATGCTGGAATTCGGCATCGCCGGCACCATCAAGTTCTTCGGCGAACCGGCGGAAAAGCTGCGCGCCTCCAAGCCGGTGCACGCCGCCAAGGGCTACTACGACGACCTCGACGCCGCCGTCAGCTTCCACCCCACCTACATGCTGCCGCTGAACAACACCACCACCTGGGACACCCACTGTGGCATCGCCTACTCGTACATCTACACCTTCACCTGCGAAGACCCGCAGAACTGGATCGCCGCCGACCGCTACAGCCCGATTCCGCAGAACCACCTGGCCGCCCGTGCCCCCGGCGCCAACGATGCGCTGGTGCACTTCTACACCCTGAACGAGAGCCTGCGCCGCTCGACGCTGCCGTTCACCGGGCTGTGGAGCTTCAACGAAGCCATCCTCACCGCCGGGCAAGCCACCGCCGACAACCTGCCGCCGCACATCTCGCAGATCCAGTACCTGCTGCGCTGCGACTCCATCGAGCAGGCCGAGACCATCTCCACGGTGATGGACAACAACGCCGCCGCCGCGGCCATGGCCACCGGCTGCCAGTGGAAGAAAACCTGGGTCTGCAAATCCCGTGGCGGGCTGGCCAACCACGCGCTGGCCCAGGCCTGCTACGACAACCTCGCCGCCATCGGCGCGCCGAGCTGGGGCGAACAGGCCATCGCCGTGGCGCGGGAAATTCAGGTGAACCTCGGCCTGGAGCCCATGGACGAACCCTTCCTGCCGGCCACCCAGGCGCTGATCGAGCCCCAGGAATGCGAACGGCAGATGCGCCTGCAGATGCCAGCGTGGCAGAAGTACCTGACCTCCGACGACTACCCCGAATACACCTGGCACTGCCCGACCGTGCGCCTCTACGTGGCCCGGCCGATGCTCAGCGCGCCCGCCGGCTTCACCTATCCGGACTGGGTTTCCAACGCCCTGGGCGGTATCCGCGAGACCATCGACCCGATGATCGACGTGGCCTCGAAAACCATCGGCAGCACCCTGATCGAGCTGTTCACCGATGCCGACCTGCTGGCCGAGGCGACCCGCGAGTTCAACCAGCGCACCGGCGGCGGAATCGGCGGCGAACAGTGGCAGGCGCCGCTGCTGCCCAAGGACTTCAAGGTCCCGCACCGCTTCCGCTGGCCGGAGTACATCCGCACCGTGCGCGGCGAGGAGTGGTGGATTCCGGCGCGGGAAGACGAGTGACCCCAAGCCCCGAAGCCAACCGGGAAATGCGGACGTAGGATGGGTGGAGCCTGCGATACCCATGCTGTATCGCAGGCACGGGTCGATGGGTATCGCTGCGCTCCACCCATCCTACTTTTGCGCTTCCGTATGCATCGGCGTGGTTTGTTGAGTGCGTTTGGGCCGGCGCACCAGCGCAGCAAGGGCAGATAGAAGCGGGCTTGCGCGCGAACTGCACGGCAGACGATTCACTGCGAACCAACGATTTCCGCGCAGGGCTACAGCAGCAGATACCCCTGCGGCGCCTTGAATCTTGGCGGGTCGGCGATGAACTTCAGGCGCTCCGGCTTCCACCACCCCGGCAGCAACTTGCGCACCGCCGGCTGGCTGAAGCGGTCGTCGAGCAGATAGATCACCCCGGAGTCGGTGGGTGTGCGGATCACCCGGCCGGCGGCCTGGACGACCTTCTGCAGGCCGGGGAACAGGTAGGTGTAGTCGTAGCCGTCGCCGAACATCCCCTGCATGCGCTGCTTGATCTCCTCGTTGACCTCGTTCACCTGCGGCAGGCCCAGCGTGGCGATGAAGGCGCCGATGAGACGGTCGCCCGGCAGGTCGATGCCCTCGCCGAAGGCGCCGCCGAGTACGGCGAAGCCGATGCCGCGCGAGCCGGTGGTGAAGCGGTCGAGGAAGGCCTGGCGTTCCAGTTCGTTCATGCTGCGCGACTGCGCCCAGTGCGGGATGTCCGGGTGCTCGGCAGTGAAGCGCTCCAGCGCCTGTTGCAGGTAGGCGTAGCTGCTGAAGAAGGCCAGGTAGTTGCCGGGTCGCGCGCGGAACTGGCGGGCCATCAGCGTGCTGATCGGCGTGAGGCTGGCCTCGCGGTGCTGGTAGCGGGTGGACAGGTTGCTCAGCGCATGGACTTCCAGCTGTTCGGCGTGGAAGGGCGACTCGACCTCTCGCCAGCCGGTGTCTTCGGGCAGGCCGAGCAGGTCGGCGTAGTAGTGCGCCGGGGTCAGGGTGGCGGAGAACAGCGTGGTGCTGTGGGCCACCTTGAAACGCTCGGCGAGGAAGGGCGCCGGCACCACGTTGCGCAGGCACAGGGTCGAGAGCACGCGACGCGCGCTGACGTCGTGGCGGGTGATGTCGAACAGCGAGTGCGGCCCGTAGGCCTCGGCCAGCCGGCAGAACAGCATGGCGTCGAGGTAGAAGTGCAGCAGCTCGGCCTCGTTGCCGGTGGGCTGGTCGGTGAGGTGGTCGGTGATGGCGCTGACGGCCTTCTGCAGCGCGGCGATGAACAGGTCGGGGATGGTCGGGTAGATCTGGTAATCCACGTCCTGGTCCTGGTGCAGCTGGTTCCAGTGCCGGCCGACGCGCTCCAGCGCGCTTTTCAGCTTGGCCGGGGCAACCTTGCGCAGGGCGTTGAATTCTTCCTGGTCCAGCTCTGCGCTGTACATGCCGCGGCCGCGCTCGATGAGGTTGTGCGCCTCGTCCACCAGCAGGGTGACCTTCCAGTCGTTGAGCACGGTGAGGCCGTAGAGCAGGGCGGTCATGTCGAAGTAGTAGTTGTAGTCGCCCACCACCACGTCGGACCAGCGGCACAGTTCCTGGCTCAGGTAATAGGGGCAGACCTGGTGCTCCAGCGCCACCTGGCGCACCGCTTCCTGAGTCAGCCAGCACTGCTGGAGCGCGGCCTCGCGGGCGGCGGGCAGGCGGTCGTAGAAACCCTTGGCCAGCGGGCAGGATTCACCGTGGCAGGATTTGTCCGGGTGTTCGCAGGCCTTGTCACGGGCGACGTGCTCCAGCACCCGCAGCGGCTGGGCGGCCTCCTGCTGGCGCAGGGTCGCCAGGGCGTCCAGGGCCAGGCGCCGGCCGGGGGTCTTGGCGGTGAGGAAGAACAGCCGGTCCAGCTGCTGACCGGGGAAGGCCTTGAGCTGCGGGAACAGCGTGCCGAGGGTCTTGCCGATGCCGGTGGTGGCCTGGGCCATCAGCGTCTGGCCGTCGCGGGCGGCGCGGTACACCGACTCGGCGAGCGTGCGCTGGCCCTGGCGGAAGTCGGCGTAGGGGAAGCGCAGCGCCTCCAGCCCCTGGTCGCGTTCGACGCGGTGGGCGCTTTCCTGCTCGGCCCATTGCACGAAGCGCTGGCACTGCAGCTCGAAGAAGGCGCGCAGGTCGGCGGCGGCGAAGCGCTCACGGAACTCGGTTTCCTTCTGGGTGATGACGTTGAAGTAGACGACGGCGAGATCGATGGCGTCGATCTCCAGGGTCTGGCACAGCAGCCAGCCGTACACCTTCACCTGCGCCCAGTGCAGCAGCCGGTGGTTCTGCGGGATGCGCGCAACGTCGCCGCGGTGGGTCTTGATCTCTTCCAGCAGGTTTTCGCTGGGGTCGTAGCCGTCGGCGCGGCCGCTGACCACCAGCCCCGGATATTCGCCGCGCAACGGCAGTTCGGCGATGTAGCCCAGGCCCCGGCGGGAGACCACCGTGGCGTGCCCGGCCATGCCTTCCTGCGCCGTCGGTGCGGGGGTAAAGCGCAGGTCGAGGTCACCTTCCTTGGCGGTGAATTCGCACAGCGCGCGCACGGCGATGGCGTAGCTCATTCGGCCTCGTCCGCCTCGCCCTGCCAGCGCACGTAGCAGACTTCCACTGGCATGCCGTGCTCGGCGCAGAAGGCCAGCCAGCGCTTCTGGTTGTCCTGCAGGCGGTCGCCGGGGCCTTTCACCTCGATCATCCGGTAGCGCGCCTCGGTGGGCCAGAACTGGATCAGGTCGGGCATGCCGGCGCGGTTGGCCCTGGGGTCGGCCAGCAGACGTTCGAACCACAGCTTCAGGTGCGCTGCCGGCAGGCAGTGCAGGGCCTGCTCCAGCAGGTTTTCGTCGAGCAGCTCCCAGTGCACGAAGGGCGACAGGATGCCGGACTTGGCGGCCCAGGTTTCGCGGATCGCCGTCAGGTAGGCATCGCTGTCGAGCAACGCCAGGCGTGCGGCGAAGGCGTCCGCGCGGCGGCTGACGAAGTCGCTGCGGTTGAGGTCGCTGGGCCCGGCCTGGAAAGGGTGGAAGAAGGCGCCGGGCAGCGGAGCGAAGATCACTTCCCAGCAGAGCAGGCCGAACAGGCTGCAGATCAGCGTGTTCTCCACGTAGTGCACCGGCGCTTGGTCCTGGTGAAGCACGGCCCGCACGGCGAACTCGACATTGACGTCCGGGCGCGGCAGCTCCAGGTCGATGCGCAGCGGTGGCGCGGGCTTGGCGGCTTTCTCCTTCGGCAGGCCGAGCTGGCGGACCAGCCGGGTCAGCGCGCGCTCCACCAGCTGCAGCTCGCCGTCGCTTTCCGGCGCGGCCAGGGCGGCTTGCACCAGCGCGTGGGCTTCCTCGAAGCGTTGCAGGCGCTCCAGCACGCGAATCTGCCGCTGCCGCGAGCCTCCGGTGGCGGTGCGCTGGTACAGCGCCAGGGCGGCGTCCAGCTCGCCTTCGCGCTCCAATTGGTAGGCCATGCGGTACAGCAGGCGGCCGTGGCGGGCTTGCAGGTAGCTGTTGTCGCTGTGGAAATCGCCCAGCTCGGCCAGCAGTTCGGCGATGGGTTCGCCGGTTTCGAAACGCACTGCGCCATTCCACAGGTGGATGTAGGCCTCCAGGTCGTCGCGGCGGCGGAAGGCTCGGGAGTCGGCGGTGAAGGGGACGGTTTCGTAACGGAAGATGCCGAGGTCGGCGAGGACGAACTCGGACCAGTCCTGCTGCAGGTTGCCGAAGAACAGCAGGCGCAGGCGGTCGCACAGCGGCGTTGCCATCAGGGTGTAGAGCTGGTCGAGGTCCGGGTACCAGCCGGCGAAGGGCTGCACCTGCTCGTGGTAGGCGTGCAGGTGCTCGTACAGCTCGGCTTTCTTCAGCGCGCCGCGCGACAGGTCAGTGCGGAAGCGTGCGAGCAGTTCGTCCTTGAGCAGCAATGGCAGCAGATCTTCCAGGGCCAGTGGGTAGGTGTCGTCCAGCCAGCCCAGTGCCAGCAGCGGCGCGGCGGCGCTGGGGATGTCGCCGATCTCCGCGTAGCTCAGCTTGCCGGCGCGAAAGTGCGGCCCCTTGCGCATCACCAGCCGCACCAGCAGCGCCCGCGACGGCTGCGGCAGCGCGCGGAAATCGGCGATGAACCGGGCTTCCTCGGCGTCGAGCAGGTCGGCGTAGCGTTCGTCGATCCAGTCGAGGGCGCGGTGGAAGTTGGTCAGGTAGTAGAGGCTGGGATCGAGCGGCGCGGACATCGGCGGGCACTGGTTTTACATACAGTGGCAAGGATGGCGTGATGGGGGCCTGGCCGCAAGGGTTAGTGCGGCCTTTCATCGGGAGAGATGGGGCTTTTCTGTAGGAGCGAGCTTGCTCGCGAACGCATTGCACCGGCTGGTCCGGCGTGAAGCGGGGTTCGCGAGCAGGCTCGCTCCTACAGGGGACGCCGGGTTTGCGTTAGGGCGGCGGATAACGCGGTAGGCGTTATCCGCCCTACGACTGGTTCAGTCGGAGCGCTCGTTCGTAGGGCGGATAAGCGTTTACGGTTATCCGCCGTCCGATGCCATTGCGATGTGAGGTCGGGGATCAATCCAGGCGGAACACCAGCGCCTTGAGGCCGCTGTCTTCCTCGATATCGGCGAACTCCGGCGGGTTTTCCAGGCGTTCGATGAAGCGCAGCTGCGGCGCCTCGGCGGCCATGCCCTGGAGGAGGAAGTCGACGCCGATGCCGGGGTCGTTGACGCAGGCCAGCACGGTGCCGGCGCCGTCCAGCAGTTCCGGCAGGCGCCGCAGGACGCGGGCGTAGTCCTTGTCGAGGACGAAGCTGCCTTTCTGGAAGCTCGGCGGGTCGATGATGATCAGGTCGTAGGGGCCGGATTTCTTCACCTTGCCCCAGGACTTGAACAGGTCGTGGTCGAGGAAGCTCACCTTCGACAGGTCGTGGCCGTTCAGGCGGTGGTTGTCGCGGCCGCGGCTGAGTGCGGCGCGGGCCATGTCGAGGTTGACCACCTTCTGCGCACCGCCGGCCATCGCTGCCACGGAGAAGCCGCAGGTGTAGGCGAACAGGTTGAGCACGCGCAGGCCTGCGGAGTTGGCCTGCACCCACTGGCGGCCGTAGCGCATGTCGAGGAACAGGCCGTTGTTCTGCTTGCGGCCCAGGTCCAGTTGGTAGCGCAGGCCGTGTTCGCTGATCTGCCAGCCGTCGAACGCTTCGCCGTGGATCACTTCCATGGTGCTTTCCAGGGTGTAGCGGTGCTGCAGCATCAGGCAGCGGGCGCCGGTGGCGCGCCAGATGTCGCCCTGCGCCAGTTCCACCAGCATCGCCCGCAGCGCGCTCAGCCCGTCTTCGCCCGGCTCGCGGAACAGCGACACCAGCAGCACGCCTTCAAGCCAGTCGGCGGTGACCTGCTCCAGCCCCGGCCAGCGGCGGCCGCGGCCGTGGAACAGGCGGCGGGTTTCCGCGGGGGCGGGGTTCAGCGCGGCGAGCAGTTGCTCGCGCAGGGTGGCGATGGCTTCGGTGTTCATCTTGGCGGTCTTTCTGATTCAGGCGATTGGGGCAAATCGGGGCGGCGATTCTACGCGCTCAGGCGCCATGGCGCTGCACCTGGAGTTTTTCCTCCGGGCGCGGGGCGACGAAGTAGCGGTTCAGCGCCTCGTAGCCGGCCGGGTCCAGCGGCGCCGCCAGTGGGGCGACGGCGTGGCGCGCCAGCAGGCGGCTGCGGCAGGTGGCCGGGTCGATATCGAGAAAATGCAGGCAGTGCGCCGCGCCGGCCTGTTGCGCCAGGTCGATCAGCCAGCGGCGGTCGGCCAGGGTGTTGGCGGGGATGTCCAGCACCACGCTGGTGCCGGCGCGCAGCAGGCCGACCACGTGCGGGCCCATGACCTTGCGCACGCGGCGGGCGTAGAGCTGGTAGTCGTCGGGGTTGCTGATGCCCCAGGGGAACAGCTCGGCAAGCCATTGTTCCTCGGCCAGCATCACCGTGCCCGGCGCCTCGGCCAGTTCGCGGGCCAGGCGGGATTTGCCCGACGCCGCCTTGCCGCACAGCAGGTGCAGCGTGCCTGTCTGGGTGCTCATGGGGTTGCCTCCAGCAGGTCGGTGCCATAGGAATTGTCGACCGCGCAAAGCCAGGTGCCATCGGCGTCACGGCGGAACACGTAGGTGGCGCGGCGACTCAGCTTGCCGTGGCTGGTGTCGAGAAGGGTCTGCGCGACCACCAGGGCGGTGTCGCCGGTCTCGAGGATTTCCAGGTGGCCCTGGCGCACCCGCAGGTTGTGGCCGAAGTACTCGGCGATGGCGACGAAGGCCTGGCGGATCTGCGCCTTGCCGCGCGCCAGCAGGCCGGGCTTGACCACCAGCACGGCGTCGTCGCTGTAGAAACCGAGCAGCGCGTCGAAATCCTCGCGGCCGATGGCTTCGTCGGCGGCCTGGATGAGCGCCTGCAGGGGATGCTGCAATTCGTGGGGTTCTGCTTGGAAAGCCTGGTCCATCAGTGTCTCCTCGATCGGGAGCCTCGGACGGCGGGCATTAAAAAACCCGCCGGGAGGCGGGTTTGGTTGTTCGCGGAATGCGCTAACCCACCATCGGAGCGATGGTGGTAATAATCTGCTGGAAGGTGCGGTTGGCGGCATTCATGGGGTCAGAAGCTATCAGAAGATTCATACGTCGCGCCAGTGCTCTTTTTTTGCTGGCGGCGTGGCATGATCGCGCCGCGCCACGGTCCAAACGTCGTGCGTCAGCCCATGCCTTTCTCCTCGCTGTAGCGGAGCCTTCCATGCCTTCCCCGAATCCGACTCGCTTCCTGCGCGCCCTGGCGCTGCTCGCCGGGTTGGCTGCGTTCGTCGATACACAGGCGGCGACCTGCCCGCAGGGGCAGCGCCAGGTGTGCCTGGACAGCTGCGTGTGCCTGCCGGACCTGGGCAGCGTGCTCGGCCCGGTGCTCGCCGACACCCGCAAGGCTGCCGCCCAGGCGCTCGGCGTCTGGCTGCAGCAATCCCGCGACCAGGCGGAGCAGGGCGGCACCCAGCCGATCCCGCTGGAGATCCGCGCGCAGCTGCAGCCGTACTTCTCCGATGACGTGCTGATGGCCGCGCGTTATTCCACTGGTGCGCTGGACGAGCTGAACGCCGCCCAGGCGATGATGCAGAACCCCGACACCGAGGCCGTCACCCTGGTGGACGTGATTGTCTTCCGCCGCGAGGAAGACGCGCAGAAGGACGTCGCCCTCTGGGCCCACGAGCTGTGGCACGTGAAGCAGTACCAGGAGTGGGGCGTGCAGGGTTTCGCCACGCGTTACACCGACAACTTCGACGCCGTCGAAGCGCCGGCCTACGAGATGCAGCGGCGGGTCGCCAAGGACCTGCGCGATGGCAAGGTTGCCGCGCCGAGCCCCAGTACCAGCCCCTGACCCTCAGCGACTGGCGCTGGCCTCCGGCGCCGGCGTGCCGCCGCCGAGGGCCTTGCACAGGGCGATCAGCGTCAGGCGCAGCTGGGTATCGCTGTCCACCACGTCACGGCGCGATTGCAGGTAGGCGCGCTGGGCGTCCAGTTCCACCAGGAAGTCGGTCATGCCGCCGGCATAGCGCGCCTTGGCCATGCCGTAGGCGGCGTCGCTGCTGTGCAGTTTTTCCTGCAGGCGCTGATTGCGCTGGCGCTCGGCGCCATAGTCGTTCAGCGCATCGTCCACTTCCTGCCAGGCCTTGAGCACGGTCTGCTGGTAGGACACTGCCGCCTCCTGCTGTTCCAGCTTGCGCAGGTTGATCTGCGAGCGTCGCCGGCCGTTATCGAAGATCGGCAGCGACAGGCTCGGGCCGACGCTCCAGGTGCGGCTGCCCCAGTCGCTGAACTTGCCGTCGTCGGCCGATTCATAGCCGAACTTGGCGCCCAGGCGGATCGACGGGTAAAGGTCGGCCACGGCCACGCCGATGTTGGCGGTGGCGGCGTGCAGTTGGGCTTCGGCGGCGCGGATGTCCGGCCGGCGGCGGGCCACTTCCGAGGGCAGGCCGAGGCTCAGGTCCGGCGTTTGCGGGGCGCCTTGGGCAACGGGTCTGAGATCATCGCGCAGGCTGCCCGGCTCGGCGCCGATCAGCACCCCGATCTGGTTGATCGCCGCGCTTTCGCTGGCGTGCAACTGCGGCAGGCTGGAGCGCAGCTCGGCAAGCTGGCCGCGCTGGCGTTCGACATCGAAGTCGTCCACCAGCCCGCCGTCGGCGCGCACCTGGATCAGTTGCAGGGATTCCTCGGTGGCGCTGATGTCCTGGTTGGCCACGGCGATCTGCTGCTGTACGCCGCGCAGCTCGAAGTAGGCGCGGGCCAGTTCGGCCGAGACGCCCAGGCGGGTTTCCTCGAACATCGCCTGCTGCGCCGCCACGCTGGCGTCGGCGGCTTCCACTGAGCGGCGGATGCGGCCCCACAGGTCGGGCTCCCAGGAGGCATCGAAACCGGCCTGGTAGAGGGTGAAGGGCTCGGCCAGCACCTTGCTGATCTGGTCGCTGTCACCGCCGGGGGCGATGCGCTGGATCATCAGCGCGTTGGCGCCGTTCTCGCTCATGCGCTGACGGGTCACGCCGCCGGAGGCGTTGACGTCCACGCTGCGCTGGGCCGCCACCATCTGTCGCTGCATGCGGCTCTGGGCGAAGCGCAGCACGGCGCTCTGCAGGTCAGGGCTGGCCTTGTCGGCGCGGCGTTGCAGGTTGTTCAGCACCGGGTCGTTGAACAGCGTCCACCAGTCTTCGCCGAGGCGGACCTCCCCCTGCGCCGGATGCAGCTGCGCATCGCCGGCATGCGCGGCCTGCCAGCTGGCCGGCGCCTGGGTCTGCGGCGCTTCGTAGTCGGGCCCCACGGCGCAGCCGGCGAGGCCGGTGCCGAGCAGGGCGAGGGAGACGAGGCGGGATGTGCGGTTCATCGATGGCACCTTTTCAGAATTGCACCTTTTCAGATTCGCTGGGCGCTAGTCATCGGACGAGCCCTCGAAACGTCGCGCGACATAGCCCATCAGCAGACCGCCGAAAATGCCGATCAAGCCGCAGGCCAGGCCCATGGAACGGTTGGTCACCATGCCGACGTTCTTCACGTGGGTCGGCAGGCCGAGCAGGCCGATGAAGAACAGCATCGCCAGCGACAGGGCGATCAGGTAGATGCCGCCGGCGCGCCAGGAGTTGCTGGGGATGCCCTTGCGGCGGCAGTACAGGTAGCCCAGCCAGAACGGCAGGGCGAGCTGGGTGACGGCGAAGACGATGAACTGGCTGGTTTCGCTCATGGCGGGGGCTTCTTCCTTGGTTGCTGCTGCGTGTTCCGGGGCAGGATATTGCATCGCCTGGCCATCTCCAGTGATCGACTACGCAAGCCGGTGGCGGAACAGCCACGAGGCCAGCGGCAGGGTGACGCCGGCCACCACCAGCATGGGGATCAGGTTGTGGCCGACATCGGCCAGGGTGGCGCCTTCGAGGTAGACACGCTGGATCAGGTCGATGCCGAAGCGCAGCGGGTTGGCGTAGGTCACCATCTGCAGGAACTCGGGCATGTTGCGCACCGGCGTGGCGAGGCCGGAGAGCAGCGTCAGCGGCATGATCAGCACGAAGGTATAGAGCATCGCCTGCTGCATGTTCAGCGACACCGCGCTGATCGACATGCCCAGCCCGACGCAGGCGATGGTGAACACCGTCAGCCCGCCGTAGAGGTTGAGCAGCGAGCCGGCCATGGGTATTCGGAACCAGAACAGCGCCATCAGCAGCACCAGGGTGGCCTGCAGCATGCCGATCAGCAGGGGCGGGATGGCCTTGCCGAGCATGATTTCCAGCGGCGTGTAGGGCGTCACCAGCAACTGGTCGAACGTGCCCTGTTCGCGTTCGCGTGCCACCGAGAGCGCGGTGAGCATCAGCGTCTGCATCATGCTCAGGGTGGCGATCAGCGCCGGGATCAACGGCCAGCGGGTCTCCAGGTTGGGGTTGTACCAGGAGCGGCTGACCACGCTGATGGGCGCCGCGGCCAGGCCCTGTTCCTGGTTGAACTGCTGCACCACCACGGCCAGCCCGGCGGCGGCGGATCCGGCGGTGTTGGAGTTGCGTCCGTCGAGGATGACCTGGATCGGCGCCGGATCACCCTGGGCCAGGCGGGTCTGGAAGTCCGAGGGGATGTGGATCACCAGCAGCGCTTTCTGCTCGTCGATCACCGTCTGGATTTCCTCCACGCGGGTCAGTGTCGCCACCCGGTGGAAGATGCCGCTGCCGTCCAGGCGCGAGGCGAGCTGGGTGGAGGATTCGCTGTGGCTGAGGTCGAGGATGGCGTAGGGCGCGTCGTTGAGGTCGAAGGTCACCGCGTAGCCGAACAGCACGCTCTGCATCAGCACCGGCGCCACCAGCACGATGCGGTTGGCCGGGTCCTTGAGGATTACCAGCAGTTCCTTGCGCCACAGATTGAGGATGCGCCAGAGAAATTCCATGGAAGTCAGTCCAGCCGTTTGCGCGTCACCAGCCGCGCCAGGCCCAGCAGGGCGATGGCGTAGGCGGCGAGGATGGCGCAGTTCTTGAGGATCATCGGCCAGAAGTCACCGGCCAGGAACAGCGATTTCACCAGTTCCATGAAGTAGGTCGCCGGCAGCAGGTTGCCGATCACGCGGATGGCGGTGGGCACGTTGCGCAGGTCGAAGATGAAGCCCGAGAGCATCATCGCCGGCAGGAAACTGGCGAGCAGGGCGATCTGGCTGGCGAGGAACTGGTTCTTGGTCACCGCCGAGATCAGCAGGCCGATGCCCAGCGCCACCAGCATGTAGAGCATGGAGGCGATGACCAGCACGAAGAACGAGCCGTAGATCGGCACATGGAACAGGAAGCGTGCGGCGAGCAGGCACAGGGCCAGGCCGATCATGCCGATGCCGAAGCAGGGGATGATCTTCGCCAGGAGGATTTCCACCGGCCGCACCGGCGTGACGAACAGCGCCTCCAGCGTGCCGCGCTCCCACTCGCGGGCCATCACCAGGGCGGTGAGGAAGGCGCCGACCAGGGTCATGATCAGCACGATCAGCCCCGGCACCAGGTACCAGGTGCTGGTGTTGGCGGCGTTGAACCACATGCGCTGGACGATGGTGACCGCACCACCTTGGCTTGATGAGCTGGCACTACGGTCGGCCTGCTTCTCGGCGTAGCCGGCCAGGGCGCTGCTGACATAGGTGGAGACGCTGGCGGCTCGGGTGGCGTCCGAGCCCTGCACCAGCACCTGGGTCTGCGCGTGGCCGTCGTTGAGGTTGCGGGTGAAATCGGATGGGAACTGCACCACGGCATCCACCTCGCGGGCGCGCATCAGCCTCTCGCCCTCGGCGAAGGAGCGCACCAGGTGCGGCTCCAGGTACTCGGTGCGGCTGATCCCGGCGGCCACGTCGCGGGCCACGGGGGACGGGTCGTCGAGGACGATGGCGACGATGGCGCGCTTGACGTCCAGCGACAGGCCATAGCCGAAGATCAGGATCAGCGCGATGGGCAGGCCGATGCCGATCAGCAGGTTGCTGCGGTCGCGCACCAGCTGCCGCACTTCCTTGCGGGTCAGCGAGGCGAGGCGTCGCCAGAAGCCGCCGGCGCTCATGCGGCGCCTGCCTTGGCCTGATGGCGGTTGCTTTCAACGATTTCGATGAAGGCCTGCTCCATGTTCAGCGTGCTGCCCTTGCCGCCGGCCTGCTCGCGGACTTCCTGCGGGGTGCCCATGGCCAGCAGCTTGCCGGCGTCCTGGATGACGATGCGGTCGCAGTACTCGGCCTCTTCCATGAAATGGGTGGTGATGATGATGGTGGTGCCGGCAGCCGCCAGCGCCGTGATGCGTTGCCAGAAGCCGCGGCGGGCGAGGGGATCGGCGCCGCTGGTGGGTTCGTCGAGGAAGAGGATTTCCGGCTCGTGCAGCAGGCCGACGGCCATCGCCAGGCGCTGCTTGAAGCCGCCGGGCAACTGGCCGCTGGGAGAGTCTTCCTGGCCGCTGAGGTCGAACTGGCGGGACACCGCGTCCATCCGCTGGCTCAGGCGCTTGCCGCCCAGGCCATAGGCGCCGCCGAAGAAGCGCAGGTTCTCGGCCACCGAAAGGTTGCCGTAGAGGGAGAACCTCTGCGACACGTAGCCGACCTTGCGCCGCGCCTGGGCCCGCGCGTGGCGCAGGTTGACCCCGGCCACCTGCAGCGTGCCGCTGGTGGCCGGCAGCAGCCCGCAGAGCATGCGGAAGGTGGTGGTCTTGCCGGCGCCGTTGGGCCCGAGCAGGCCGAAGATTTCCCCGCGGCGCACGCTGAAGCTGGTACTGGCGACAGCGGTGAAGTCGCCGAACTTGCGCACCAGGTCCTTCACTTCGATCACCGCTTCGTTGCTGTCGTCGTGACGGTGCGTACCGGCTTTCAGGGATTCCATGTCGACCGCCTCGGCATCGCTGCGGGCGCGCAGGAGGAACATGAAACCGTCTTCCAGGCGTGCGTCTACCTGGCGTACCGGTGCCCCGTCCAACATCTGGTCTAGCTTGCCCTGGTCCGCGTCCGGCTGGCGGATGAAGCGCACCTCGCCGGACTGTGGCACCGCGTCGACGATGTTCTGGTGGTCGTCCAGCAGCCGCGCCTGCAGGGTGCGCGCGGGCTGGTCGGCGGGCGGAGTGGCGATGAAGCAGAGGTTGTCGGCATGCTCGCGGATCGATGCCGGGTCGCCCTTGGCCATCAGTTGGCCCTGGTGCAGCAGGAAGACTTCGGCGCAGCGCTCGGCCTCGTCCATGTAGGAGGTGGAGACCAGCACGCTGAGCTGCTCCTGCTCGATCAGCTGCTGGATGATCTCCCACAGTTCGCGGCGCGACAGCGGGTCGACGCCGACGGTGGGCTCGTCGAGCAGCAGCAGGTCCGGCGAGCGCACCAGGGTGCAGGCCAGGCCGAGCTTCTGCTTCATGCCGCCGGAGAGCTTGCCCGCCAGGCGCTCGGTGAAGCGCGCCAGGTCGGTCATCTCCAGCAGGCGCTGGTAGCGCTCCTGGCGCTGCTGGTGCGGGACGCCGTGGAGGTCGGCGTAGAGGTCGAGGTTCTCCTGCACACTCAGGTCCTCGTAGAGGCCGAAGCGTTGTGGCATGTAGCTGATGCGGTCCTGCACCTGCTGCGGGTGGGCGTGGACGTCCACGTCGAGGACCGTGAGGGTGCCGGCGTCGGCCTGCAGCAGCCCCGCGACCAGGCGCAGGAAGGTGGTCTTGCCGGCACCGTCCGGGCCGACCAGCGCGGTGAGCTGGCCGCGCGGGATGTCCAGGCTGATGTCCTTGAGCGCCTGTACGGTCTTACCCGACTCCTTGACCAGGAACTGCTTGGCCAGACCTTCGGCACGGATTACCGGAGCCTCGGCCATCAGCGCGGCTCGTCGGCGAAGCGCACCGTGGCCGGCATGCCCAGGCGCAGGCGGTTGTCCGGGTCGGCTACCAGCACGCGCACTTCGTAGACGAGGCTGGTGCGCAGCTCCTCGGTCTGCACCGACTTGGGCGTGAATTCGGCCACCGAGGAGATGAAGCCGACGTGGCCGTCGATAGCCTGGTCCGGGTGGCTGTCGGTGAACACCTGGGCCTTCATGCCCGGCTTGATGCGGCCCAGGTTGGTTTCGCTGACGTAGGCGCGAATCCATTTCGGGTCGGTCAGCGCCAGGGAGTACACCGGGCGCTGCGGCGAGGCCATGTCGCCGGGTTCCAGCAGGCGCGAGCGCACGGTGGCATTCTGCGGCGCCTTGAGGTCGGCTTCGTCGAGGTTGTGCTGCAGCAGCGCCACGTCGGCGCGGGCGGCGGTGAGCTGGGCCTCGGCCTGGGCGATGTCTTCCACGCGCGGGCCGATCTGCGCCAGGCGCAGGGACTTCTGCCGGTCTTCCAGCTCGGCCTGGGCGACCTTCTGCTGCGAGGTGGCGCTGTCGATGTCCTGCTGGCTGACGGCGCGCCCGCCCGGGCTATTGGCGCGGATGCTTTGCAGGCGGCGCAGCTGGGTATTGGCGAGGTCGAGCTGGGCGCGGGCGGCCTTGTCTTGTGCTTTGGCGCGGTCGATGTCCTCGGGGCGCGAGCCGTTCTTCAGGCGCAGCAGGTTCTGCTCCTGGGCGGCGATCTGCGCCTGGGCCTTGTCGATCTGCAGGCGCAGCGTGCGGGTGTCGAGGCTGGCGAGCACGTCGCCGGCCTTCACCACGTCGCCTTCCTCGACATTCATCTTCGCGATGCGCTCGCTGCCGATGAAGGCCAGCGACACCTGGCGGATGTCCACGTTGCCGTAGAGCACCAGGCGTTTGTCATCGTTTTCGCGGGACTGCAGGTACCACCACAGTCCGCCCCCGAGCAGCAGCGCAACCAGCGCTACCAGCAACAGCTTCTTCGGCATGAGCCCATCCCTGATTCGTGACAGCCCGGTGAAGGATAGACAGTTACGCGCCAGGTACGAGGATCTGGGTCAAGGGTGGGGTGCTCTGGCCGGACGCTTCCATGCCGGCAGTGACCGTTCGGCGGATGCGAATGGCCTGCAATTCAACTTGCCGGAGGGGCCGTCTATACAGAATTCAGTAGCCGTCCCACGCAGCGCAGTTCCGACCTTTCGGGCGACGGCTGGAGGCCCTTGCGGGTGCTCCGGTCAGCAGCCCATCACCGTCGGGGTCGATCATGTCCAGACTGCGCCTGCCGTTTGCCGCGTTGTGCCCGCTCGCCGTGCTTCCCCTGGGGGCGTCCTTCGCCGCGCCCCTGCAACCCCCGCCGGAATTCAGCTACGACGCCAACGGCACCACCACGGCAACCCTCACCGCCGAGCGCCGCGAGGTGGCGGTGGGCGATGCGCGCTACGACACCCTGGTGTTCAACGGTAATTACGACGCGCCGCTGTTGCGCCTGAAGCCCGGCGGGACCCTGGCCCTGCGCCTGGACAACCGCATGGACGACATCACCAACCTGCATTTCCACGGCATGACCGTTTCGCCGCTGGACGAGGGCGACAGCATCTTCCGCGAGACCCGCCCGCACCAGGTCGGCGTCTACAACATCAAGCTGCCGGCGGATCACAGCCCCGGCGCCTACTGGTACCACAGCCACTTCCATGGCGGCGCGCAGTACCAGGTGTCCGCGGGGATCGCCGGGCCGATCATCGTCGACGGCATGCTCGATCCCTTCCCGGAACTCAAGGGCATCCGCGAGCGCGTGCTGGTGCTGCGCAACTTCCAGAAGACCGTGACCGGGCGCAACGCCACCGAAGTGATCACCAGCGCGCCGTCGATCCGCACCATCAATGGCCAGGCCGAGCCGACCATCGACATCCGCCCCGGCGAGACCCAGCTCTGGCATTTCCTCAACATCGCCGCCAACCAGTACTTCCGCATTTCCATCGACGGGCAGTCGATGCAGGTGCTGTCCCGCGATGGCAACACCGTGACCCGGCGGGTCGATGCCAAGGAGGTGCTGATCGGCCCGTCGGCACGCTTCAGCGTATTGGTGGTGGGGCCGCCAGCCGGGCGCCATGACGTGACCATGGGCGCCGCGAATACCGGGCCGGCAGGGGACACCTATCCGGCCGCACGCCTGGCGATCCTCGAATCCTCCGGTGTGCCGGTGGCGACGAAGCAGATCACCAGCGCCTATCCCCCGGCCGAGGATTTCCGCCAGGAGAAGGTCGCCAAGGTGCGCCAGTTCGCCTTCCAGGATTCGGATAGCGATGACAACACCTTCCTCATCAACGGCACGCGCTTCGATGCCGGCAAGGTCAACACCACGGTGAAGCTGGGAGACCTGGAGGAGTGGCGGCTGTACAACCCGTCCCAGGAACTGCACCAGTTCCATATCCACCAGGTGGACTTCCAGGTCACCGAAATCAATGGCAGGCCGGTGCGCTTCAGCGGCTACCGGGACAATGTCTACATCCCGGCCACCGGCTCGATCACCCTGCGCATCCCGTTCCGCGATCCGGTGATCCTCGGCAAGTTCGTCTACCACTGCCACATCCTCGAACACGAGGACGGCGGCATGATGCAGGCGATCCAGGTGGTACGCCCGGAGGACTACGAGCAGGCGGTCAAGCTCGAACCCCTGGGCGGCATCTACGGCGACAACCAGATGTGCGCCTATCTGCGAAACACCGGGCGGGAGGCTGACAAGGCCAACCCGCTGGCCAAGTGACGGGGGCGCCGCCATGACTTCCAATCGCCTGACCCTGCCGATCCTCGGAGCGCTGCTTGCCGCTCCCGCCGTCCACGCCGACGACGGCCAGTACCCCAACGTCGGCCTGGATTACGACGCTACCTTCCAGTACGACTACACGCGCGCCGACCACTCGCAGCCCGGCGGACGGGAGACGCTGGACGGCTACCCGGACATCAACAGCACCTTCTACTTCCGCTTCAGCCGCGACGCGCAGATTCGCTTCTCCACCGAGATCAATCCGATCGAACCGCCCAACAACGGCGAGAAGCGCTTCTTCGAAGACGTCGGCATGGTCATCAACGAGCTGAACTACTACCAGCAGTTCGACAAGCAGGCATTCGTCGTCGGCAAGTACCACGTGCCCATCGGCCGCGCCATGGACCAGGCGCCGGGGCTCTATACCAGTGATTTCGTCGACACCTACGACATGGATGGCATGCTCGGCGGCACCTATTCGTACCGCTTCTTCAGTCAGAGTCTGGGCAACATCGAGCCGAACCTGAGCCTCTACAGCGCCGACAACTCCTACCTGGGGCGGCCGTACTTCCGCCATGGCGAGATGCTCAAGAAGAGCGACGGTGGCCCGGCCAATACCGGCAAGCTCGACTCCTACGCGTTGATGGTGAACTGGCTGGCGATCCCGGCGATTCCCTACCTCGAACTGCAGGCCGGCTATGCGCGCAGCCGCGAGGGCGATGAGGTGACGGGGCAGGGCACGCCGGACGACGAGATCATCCGCCTGGCCTCGGCTCGCTACATCTGGGCCTTCCACGGCAACACCCTAGGGCCGACCCTGGGCGAGAAGTACATGGACCTGGTGCCCTTCATCGAATACGCCGACGTGGACAACGAGGATGCCATCCAGGGCAACGACACCAAGTACCTGACCACCGCGCTGACCTTCGACTGGGGGCTGTGGGCCTTCGGCCTGACCCGCACCAACAAGAGCTACCGGCTGAGCGATACCCCGGACGACTACCTCAACGAGTTCAGCGTGGTCTACAACATCACCGGGCAGCTCAAGCTCGACGTCTCCGCCGGCACGCAGAAGCAGCAGGGCGAGAACTCCAACATCGTCGGCCTGGCGCTGACCTATTCGGGAGGTTATTGAGCATGCGGCTGTGGCTGATCGGCCTGGCGCTGTGCGCCGCTTTGAGCGTCGCGGCGACGCGCAGCGATGTCGGCGGGCCATTCAGCCTGACCGACCAGGACGGCCGGCGCGTCACCCAGCAGGATTACGCAGGGCGCCCGGCGCTGCTCTATTTCGGCTTCACCTCCTGCCCGGACATCTGCCCGACGGACCTGGCAAAGATGGCGCGTATCGCCCGCGCGGTGGAGCAGGAAAAGGGCATCAAGCCGCGGCCGATCTTCGTCACCCTCGACCCCGAGCGCGACACGCCGCAGCAGCTCAAGGGCTATGTCGGGCACTTCGATCCGGAGTTCGTCGGCCTCACCGGCACGCCGCAGCAGATAGTCGCGATCACCGACGAGTACCACGTCTTCTACAAGAAGGTGCCCTACGGTGACAAACCCGGCGACTACACCGTGGACCATTCCACCATCCTCTTCCTGCTGGACAGGGACGGCGGCTATCTCGATCACTTCGGGCGGGGGTTGCCGGAGGACGAGATCATCCGTCGGATCAACTCCCGCCTGACGCCCTGACCTGCTGTCGTAGGGCGCATAACGCCTACGGCGTTATCCGCCGCCCGCCGCAGGCACGGCCCCCTGTAGGAGCGAGCTTGCTCGCGAACCTCGCTTCACGCCGAGCCACCAGTGCATTGCAATCGCGAGCAAGGACTGGACGTTCCCCTCAGTCCTACGAAGAGCTGCTTTAGCGCAGCAGGATGCAAAACGGCGGATAACCGCGAACGGTTATTCGCCCTACGAACTGTGGCCGATTGCCGTGGGGCTGGGGCTGTTCGCGAGCAAGCTCGCTCCTACGAAAAGCAGGCACAGATGCCGGGGCGCTCTGCGCGGAGCTGACCTGTAGGAGCGAGCTTGCTCGTGAACGCTCTTGCCGCCGATACCGCGACGGCGGATAACGCTGGCGCGTTATGCGCCCTACGGTTGGGATCGGTCTGCGATACCCCGAAAAGCCGCATCAACGCCGCGGGATCGACTGCACCTGCGGCTGTATCTGCTGCTGCGGGATGCGCCCGTAGCCCATCTGGCCGTCATTCATCGGCGGCGGTGGCGGGGCGTCGTCGTGGCTGCCGCAGGAGGAGCCGCCGAGCAGCACGGCCAGCGCGCCAATGAGCAGCAGGAAAGTGGTTTTTCGCATGACGCTCGCTCCCCGGTAAGTCGTCCTTTCAGTGAAAGCGAAAACCCGCCCGCGAGCCGATCGGCCTGACGAATGGGGGGCGCCGGCAGTTGCCCGCGGGGTGTCCTGGCCATTGCTCGAAACCTCAACAATCGGGCGTTTCGACGATCGTGCAGATTGCCATGGCTCGACCATACTCAGGCGACTCGCTCCGGCGTCGTGCTCGGGGGAACAAGGAGGGCGGGATGCTTGACTATGTAGCATTGGGGATACTGATTTTCGCGGCGGTGGTGCTGTTCTACGGGATCATCGTGCTGCACGACATCCCCTACGAGATCGCGGTACACCGCAAACACCCCCACCAGGACGCGATCCACGCGGCCGGCTGGGTCAGCCTTTTCACCCTGCATGCGCTGTGGCCGTTCCTGTGGATCTGGGCCATGTTGTACCGCGAGGATCGCGGCTGGGGTTTCCACCACGGCAAGACGCCGGCACAGGAGGCCGAATACCTCGAACAGCAACTGGCGGAGCTACGCCGGCGCCTGGAGGTGCTGGAAGGCCGCAGCCCGGCTATGGCAACGACTACGGCTGCCGCGCCACCGCCGGCACCGGCAAACACACAACCGGGCGGGGAGGGCTGAGCCATGGACCTGTTGCTGATCCTCACCTACACCGCCTTCTGCGTCGCCATCTTCAAGATCTTCCGCATCCCGCTGAACAAGTGGACGGTGCCCACCGCCGTGCTCGGCGGCATCGTGCTGATCGGCACGCTGATCTTCCTGATGAACTACAACCACCCGTATTCCGAGGTGGCGCGTTCCTACTACGTCACCACCCCGGTAATCCCGGTGGTCACCGGCCAGGTCATCGAGGTGCCGGTGCAGGGTAACGAGATGATCGAGAAAGGGACGGTGCTGTTCCGCATCGATCCGAAACCCTTCCAGCTCAAGCTGGATTCGCTCAAGGCGCAGCTGGTGTCGGCGCGCGCCGACCAGGGTCGCGCCCGCGAACTGGCGCTGCGCAATGTCGGCAACAAGCGCGACGTCGACCTGACCACCGCCCGCGTCGATGACCTCAATGCGCAGCTGGCGCTGGCCCAGTTCAACCTGGACAACACCGTGGTGCGCGCGCCCTCGCGCGGCTTCGTCAGCCACGTATCGCTGCGTCCGGGGATGATGGCCAGCCGCTTGCCGCTGCGCCCGTCGATGGTCTTCGTGCCGGATGAAGGGCCGTACTTCACTGCCTGGATGCGGCAGAACAGCCAGCTGCGCCTGACCACCGGCGACGAGGCCGAAGTCGCCTTCGACGGCATTCCCGGCAAGGTGTTTTCCGGCACCGTGGACAAGGTCCTGCCAGTGATCGGCGAGGGTCAGGTGCAGCCCTCCGGCACCCTGATCAGCTATACCGGCTCGCCGCCGCCGGGGCGCGTCCCGGTGGTGATCAAGATCACCGATCCGGACTACGCCCAGTACGCTGACCTCATGCCCGGCGGGGCTTACGGCCAGGCAGCGCTGTACAGCGAGCACTTCCACCACGTGGCGATCATGCGCAAGATCCTCCTGCGCATGGCGGCCTGGATGAACTACATCTTCCCGTTCCACTGATCCTGAGCTTGGCGGCGCCCCGCGAGGGGCGCCTGCGCGCGGGCGCTCGTCCGGGCGCGAAACAACACGGGGGAGGGGATAACGCAGTCTCCTGCCGTGCAACCTGGCGACATCGATATCCCAACCGGAGAACCCTATGAAGGTCACTGTCGCGTTGTTGTCCCTGCTGTTGTTGCCGTTACTGCAAGGCTGCGCGGAAAAGCAGGTGCAGCCGGAGGAGTACTCCGGCTTCCTGTATGACTACTCGCGCCTTACCGAACAGGAAAACGCCTCGGGTACCAAGGTCCTGGCGTGGATTGATCCCAAGCTCAACCTGATGAACTATCGCAGCATCGTCATCGAACGCTCGCAGTTCTACCCGACGCCGCAACCCACCGCGCAGCTCTCGCAGCAGACCATGACGCAGATTACCGAGTACTACGACAAGGCCCTGCGCCGCGAGCTGGGCCAGGTGCTGCAGGTGGTCGACAAGCCTGGCCCCGGCACCCTGGTGCTGCGCCCGGCGATCACCGCGGTGAGCAGCCACACGCAGTCGCTCAAGCCCTATGAAGTGATCCCCATCGCCCTGATCGCCGCCGGCGTCAGCACCGCCACCGGCATCCGCGACCAGGACACCCAGATCGGCACCGAAGCGGCCATTCTCGACGGCCCGTCCAGCCGCGTGGTCGCCCAGGTGGTGCGCAAGGGCACCGGGCATGCGCTGGAGAACGACAGCCAGGCCATGGCCGCCAGCGACTTCAAGGGCGTGCTCGACGGCTGGGCCCGCGACATGCGCATGACCTACAGCAAGCTGCGCGAACTCAAGTAAACCCTTCCCCAGACGCGGCGCTCGGCCGGGCGCCGCGTCGTCCTGTCATGAAATGAAAAGCCCCTGTCGCACCATGTGAAGCCGCCTGCCGGCCCCCTGCCTATTGTCCGCTCAAAGGGCGCTTGCCCGCTCCAAACGGAGCGCCCACGACAACAAGACAACTGGAGACTCCGGCATGGCCAAGGCCGTTCGCTTCTATGAAACAGGGGGCCCCGAAGTCCTGCGCTACGAGGACGTGGAGGTCGGCGAGCCCGGCCCGGGGCAGGTACGCATCCGCCATGTGGCGGTGGGCCTGAACTACGCGGACACCTATTTCCGCAATGGCACCTACGCCGTCCCGCTGCCCAGCGGCATGGGCGTGGAAGCCGCCGGCGTGGTAGTGGCGGTGGGCGAGGGCGTGAGCAACGTCGTGCCCGGCGACCGCGTCACCTACACCGGCTTCATCAACACCCTCGGCGCCTACAGCACCGAGCGCCTGGTGCCGGCGGCGCCGCTGATCCGCCTGCCGGAGAACATCGCCTTCGAGACCGCCGCCGCCATGACCATGCGCGGCCTGACCTCGGCCTACCTGCTGCGGCGCATCCACGACTTCAAGCCGGGTCAGAGCATCCTCCTGCACGCTGCTGCCGGCGGTGTCGGGCTGATCGTCGCGCAGTGGGCCAAGCTGCTCGGCCTGAGCGTGATCGGCACCGTTTCCAGCGACGCCAAGGCCGAGATCGCCTTCGCCCACGGCTGCGAGCACGTCATCAACTACAGCCAGGAAGGTGTCGCCGAGCGCGTGCGCGAACTGACCGATGGCCGTGGCGTGGACGTGGTCTTCGACAGCGTCGGCAAGGACACCTTCATGACCTCCCTGGAGTCGCTCAAGCGCCGTGGCCTGATGGTCTGCGTCGGCACCGCGTCGGGCCCGATCCCGCCGTTCGATCCGGTGCTGCTGGCGATGAAGGGCTCGATCTTCCTCACTCGCCCGGCCCTGGCCGACTACATCGCCGACCCGGCGGAAAAGGCCGCGCTGCTGGACGAGCTGTTCACCCACGTGGGCAACGGCGACATCCGCATCGAGATCAACCAGCACTACGCGCTGGCGGATGCCGTGCAGGCCCACCGCGACCTCGAGTCGCGCAAGACCACCGGCTCGTCGATCTTCGTCATCTGAGGGCGCCGCCATGCACGTAGAACGTCTGACCTGCAGCATCGGCGCCGAAATCTCCGGGGTGAACCTGGGCGACGCCTCCCGCGATGAAGGCCTGTTCGCCGAGCTGCGCGAGCTGCTGCTCAAGCACAAGGTGCTGTTCCTGCGCGACCAGGACATCACCCGCGCCGAGCACGTGGCCTTCGCCCGTCGCTTCGGCGAGCTGGAAGACCACCCGGTGGCCGGCAGCGACCCGGAGCATCCGGGCCTGGTGCGCATCTACAAGACCCCGGACCTGCCCAACGACCGCTACGAGAACGCCTGGCACACAGACGCCACCTGGCGCGAGGTGCCGCCCCTGGGCTGCGTCCTGCGCTGCGTGGAGTGCCCGCCGGTAGGTGGCGACACCATGTGGGCGAACATGGCCCTGGCCTACGACATGCTCCCGCCAGAGATCAAGGAGCGCATCGCCAAGCTGCGCGCGCGCCACAGCATCGAGGCCAGCTTCGGCGCGGCCATGCCCATCGAGAAGCGCCTGGCATTGAAGTCCATGTACCCCGACGCCGAGCACCCGGTGGTGCGCACCCACCCGGAAACCGGCGAGAAGGTGCTGTTCGTCAACGCCTTCACCACCCACTTCAGCAACTACCACACGCCGCAGAACGTGCGCTTCGGCCAGGACGCCAACCCCGGCGCGGCGGACCTGCTGCGCTACCTGGTGAGCCAGGTGTACATCCCCGAATTCCAGGTGCGCTGGCGCTGGAAGAAGAACGATGTGGCGATCTGGGACAACCGCTGTACCCAGCACTACGCGGTGATGGACTACCCGCCCTGCGTGCGCCGCATGGAACGCGCCGGAATCATCGGCGACAAGCCGTTCTGAGCCCCTGAAAAGATTTCTGACAAGAACAATTACGGAGACCGACATGCAATTCTTCGACGATTCGCTGCACCCCGAGAACCAGGACAAGGTGGTCATCACCACCGCTCCCTACGGCCCTGAGTGGATGCCCGAGGACTTCCCCGAAGACATCCCGGTGACCATGGACGAGCAGGTGCAGAAGGCCGTTGACTGCTACGAGGCCGGCGCCACCGTGCTCCACCTGCACGTCCGCGAGCTGGACGGCAAGGGCTCCAAGCGCCTGTCCAAGTTCAACGAGCTGATCGCCGGCGTGCGCGAAGCCGTGCCGGACATGATCATCCAGGTCGGCGGCTCGATCTCCTTCGCCCCGGAAAGCGACGGCGAAGCAGCCAAGTGGCTGTCCGACGACACCCGTCACATGCTCGCCGAGCTGACCCCCAAGCCCGACCAGGTGACGGTGGCGATCAACACCACCCAGATGAACATCATGGAGCTGCTCTACCCGGAGTACCTCAAGGGCACCTCCCTGGAGAACCCGCTGTACCAGGCGGCCTACAGCGAGATGACCGTACCGGCCGGCCCGGCCTGGGTCGAGGAGCACCTCAAGCGCCTGCAGGCTGCCGGCATCCAGCCACACTTCCAGCTCACCGGCATGCATGCCCTGGAAACCCTCGAGCGCCTGGTGCGCAAGGGTGTCTACAAGGGCCCGCTGAACCTGACCTGGATCGGTATCGGCGGCGGCTTCGACGGCCCCAACCCGTTCAACTTCATGAATTTCGTGCACCGCGCACCGGATGGCGCCACCGTCACCGCCGAGTCGCTGCTCAAGAACGTCCTGCCGTTCAACATGATGGCGATGGCCATGGGGCTGCACCCGCGTTGCGGCATCGAGGACACCATCATCGGCCAGCACGGCCAGCGCATGACTTCGGTGGAGCAGATCCAGCAGTGCGTCCGCGTCGCCCATGAACTGGGCCGCGAGGTCGCCAGCGGCAAGGAAGCGCGCGCCATCTACAAGATCGGCGTGCAGTACGACAGCGTCGAGGAAACCCTGCGCATGAACGGCATGGCGCCCAACCGCCAGCCGGGCCAGAAGTCCGTCCCGCTTCGCGCGTGACAGGCTCCGGCGCGGGTTCTGCCAGTAACCCGCGCCGGCTTTTATTCCAGAACAACAAGAATCCATTGACCCACCTGGAGAGCTAGCGCCATGGCCATCCACTCCGTCGCCCTGGGCGACATCCCTGCCACCGTGCCCAGCGTGCCGCGCCGCTATGCCTGGGTGGTGTTTGCCCTGACCTTCGGCCTGCTGATCTCCGATTACATGTCGCGCCAGGTGCTCAATGCCGTGTTCCCGCTGCTCAAGGTCGAATGGGCCCTGAGCGATGCGCAGCTCGGCCTGCTCAGCGGCATCGTCGCGGTGATGGTCGGCCTGCTGACCTTCCCGCTGTCGCTGCTCGCCGACCGCTGGGGCCGCGTGCGCAGCCTGGCGCTGATGGCCATGCTGTGGAGCCTCGCCACCCTGGCCTGCGCCGTGGCGCAGACCTTCCCGCAGATGTTCGCCGCGGCTTCTTCGTCGGCGTCGGCGAGGCCGCCTACGGCAGCGTCGGCATCGCCGTGGTCATTTCGGTATTCCCCGCACACCTGCGCGCCACCCTGACCGGTGCCTTCATGGCCGGCGGCATGTTCGGCTCGGTGCTCGGCATGGGCCTGGGCGGCGTGCTCGCCGCGCACCTGGGCTGGCGCTGGGCCTTCGCCGGCATGGCGCTGTTCGGCCTGCTGCTGGCGCTGCTCTATCCGCTGGTGGTGAGCGAGAAGCGCATCGCCCCGGTGGCCGCCGCCGAGGCGCCGCGCCAGGCTGGCGGGCGCTCGCTGCGCAGCCTGTTCGGCAGCCGCTCGGTGATCGCCGCCTACCTGGGCAGCGGCCTGCAGCTGTTCGTTGCCGCCGCCGTGATGGTGTGGATTCCCAGCTACCTGAACCGCTATTACCACCTGGACACCGGCAAGGCCGGGATGATCTCGGCGGTGATCGTGCTGGTCGGCGGCAGCGGCATGGTGCTCTGCGGCATCCTCTGCGACCGCCTGGGCCGCAGCAATCCGCCGCGCAAGATCATCCTCGCCATCGGCTTCTGCCTGGCCAGCTGCCTGTTGCTGTCGGTGGCCTTCCACCTGCCGCCGGGCACCGCACAGCTGAGCCTGATCGCCCTCGGCATGCTGGTTGCCGCAGGCACCTCCGGGCCTTCCGGCGCCATGGTCGCCAACCTCACCGCGCCGGCCGTGCATGGCACCGCCTTCGCCACCCTGACCCTGGCCAACAACCTGCTGGGCCTGGCGCCCGGCCCGCTGCTCACCGGCGTGCTGGCCGACCGCATCGGCCTGGACCGTGCCTTCCAGCTTATCCCCTTGCTGAGCATCCTCGCCGCGCTGGTCTTCCTCTACGCCCGGCGCCACTACCACAGCGATATCCGCCGCCTGCGCGGCGAAGAGGAGGGCGCCTGATGCCGACTCTGAACCTTGAAATGACCTTCGACTTCATCTGCCCCTGGTGCCTGATCGGCAAGCGCAACCTCGACGTCGCGCTGCGCCTGCTGGCCCGCCAGCGTCCTGAACTGCAGGTGCGGGTGAACTGGCTCGGCCTGCAGCTGCTGCCGCAGATTGCCCTGGAGGGCGAGCCCTTCGCCGAGTTCTACCAGCGCCGCCTGGGTGGCAAGCGTGCGGTACGCGCCCGCATGGGTGAAGTACGCCGCGCGGCCCAGGACGCCAAGGTCGATCTTGACCTCGAACGCATCCTCACCATGCCCAACACCACCTATGCGCACCGGGTGTTCCAGCGCGCCGTGCATGTGGGCAGCGACAACCAGAAGGAGCAGCTGCTGGAGATGGTCTTCCGCGCGCACTTCCAGCTCGGCCAGAACATCGGCGAGCGCGATACCCTGCGCCGCCTGTTGCGTGCCTGCGATTTCAACGTGGCCGATTTCGAAGAAGCCCTGGCCGATGGCGCACGCCAGTTCATCGGCCGCCGCGTCGCCCTGGCCGACTCCAGCGTGCCGATGTTCCTCCTCGAAGGCCGCGCTTTCGCCCTGGGCGGGCAGAGCCCCGAGCAACTGCTGGCGGCGCTCTACCGGGCGCTGGAAAGGCAGTTCCCGGAGGCGATCCCGGCATGAACGCGGTGCTGCACATTCCCGCCGAACGCCTGCCGGCGCGCGGCGGCCGGAGCCTGATCCACCATGAGCAGGGGATCATCCTGCTGTTCGATATCGACGGCGAACTGCATGCCATCGACGACAGCTGCCCCCATGCCGGCGCCTCGCTGTTCAGCGGCCGCCTGGACGGTCGCTGGCTGCAGTGCCCGGCCCACGGCCTGCGTTTTGACGTAGCCACGGGTTGCCCGGCGGGCATCAAGGGCTTCGGCCTGCGCCGCCACGGCATCTCCTGGATTCGCGGTGAATGCCACGTGGTGATCTGCGAACAGGGGGATGCGGCATGAGCACGTTGACCATCTCCGCCCTCGGCAGCCGCAGCCGCACTTTGCTGCCGGGCCTGCTGGTCAGCGCCATGGTGGCGGCTGCCGCGACCTTCCTTTCCGAGCACTACGGCGCGCCGGTGATGCTCTTCGCGCTGTTGCTCGGCCTGGCGATGAACTTCCTCTCCGCCGACAGCGTGTGCAAGGCCGGTATCGAGTTCACCGCCCGCGAAATCCTCCGCCTGGGCGTGGCGCTGCTGGGCATCCGCATCACCTTCGGGCAGATCGCCGAGCTGGGCTGGCAACCGGTGATCATGGTGGTGGTGCTGGTGACGGTGACCATCCTGGTCTCCATCGCCGCGGCCCGCGCCATGGGCTTCAACTTCCTCTTCGGCCTGCTTACCGGCGGCGCCACGGCCATCTGCGGCGCCTCGGCGGCGCTGGCCCTGGCGGCGGCCTTGCCGGCGCACACGCAGAAGGAAAAGGCCACGCTGTTCACCGTGCTCGGTGTGTCGGCGCTGTCCACGCTGGCGATGATCCTCTACCCGATGATCGTCAAATCCCTGGGCCTGCCAGCGCTGCAGGCGGGCATCTTCCTCGGCGGCACCATCCACGACGTGGCCCAGGTGGTTGGCGCCGGCTACAGCATCTCCAAGGAGGTCGGCGACAGTGCCACGGTGGTCAAGCTGATGCGCGTGGCGATGCTCCTGCCGGTGATCCTATGCGCGGCGATGATCACCCGCGCTCGCGGTGTAGAGCCGGGTGAGCAGCGCCCACCGTTGCTGCCGTGGTTCGCCGTGGGCTTCGTGCTGCTGGCGGCGGTGAACAGCACCGGTTGGCTGCCGACGATGGTGGTGGAGGCGGGAGGGAAACTGTCCCAGTGGTGCTTGGTGATCGCCATCGCGGCGCTGGGCATGAAGACCCAGTTGCGGGCGCTGGCGACGGTGGGCGTCAAGCCGATCCTGCTGATGCTGGGGGAGACGGCGTTCCTGGCGATGCTGGTGTTGGGGATGTTGCGCTTCGCCGGTTGATTCGTGCGTTGCGGGTGACCATCGCGGACGGAGTCCGCTCCTACGCGCCGATTGGTGTTTCCGCTCACACCGGGATTGCGGTGGCGCACGAACGTAGGATGGTGTGGAGCGCAGCGATACCCATCGATAGCCGTGAGCCGATGGCAGCTCGTAGGGCGCCAGCCCTGGTTCTGGCTTTGGCTCTAGCTTTTAAGGTCTTCCAGAAAAATATCCGAGCGCTCCGGAGTGCCCCTTTCAGGAGGCCGAAGGTGATCGGAGTTTCAGGGGGAGAGCGGCATGGATGCCGCGGAAGCCGCGACTGGCCAGGGATGGCCCTTCGCGGCGGCCCCCTGAAACTCCGAGGAACCGAGGGTACTTTTCGCGAAGCGAAAAGCCGGATGTAGGGGCGAGACCTTTGCCTCCTTTGGGGCGTTTGCCAAAGGAGGTCGCCCGAGGGGGCGAAACAATATATTTCAGCGCACGCCGAAGCGGCGCTTAGCTGCCGAACTAGAAGCAGGGATCTTTTCGTCAAGAAGGATCACACCCAAAACGCTTTGGCTTCGGGGTCGCTGTTCCGCGCCGCATCGGCGTGCGCGCGAACTCTGTGTTTCGCCCCCTCAGGCGAGTCCCTTTTGGCAAACGCCCCAAAAGGAACCAAAAGGTCTTGCCCCGGACATCCGGTTTTTCGCTTAGGCGAAAAATTCCCTCGTTGAAGCGAAGTTTCAGGGGCACGCCGCGAAGGGCCATCCCTGGCCCATCGCGGCTCTCGCGACATCCATGTCGCTCAACCCCTGAAACTCCGCTTCAACGAGGCCTCCTGAACGGGGCATTCGGCGCGTGCGGATGTTTTTCTGGAAACCTTCAGAGCCAGAGCCAGAGCCAGAGCCAGAGCCAGAGCCAGAGCCAGAGCCAGAGCCAGAGCCAGAGCCAGAGCCAGAGCCAGAGCCAGAGCCAAAACGATGTACGCGCTCTTGTAGGAGCGGAGCTTCTCCGCGAATCGCCGACAGGCGATGGTTGACCGAATTTCCCTGCGACACCGGTTTCCGCCGCGATGGATTTCGCGGACAGGGTCCGCTCCTACGAAACTCGGCTCACCCGGTTACCTCCTAGGAGCGGAGCACGCCCCCGATCCGCCAGCAGGGCCGGCGTTTCAGATGGGTTCGCGAGCAGTAACGACGACGTCCCCCTCGCTTCTGCAGGCGAGCCCCGACGTGCTCTTCGTAGGACCGAGGGGGACGCCTAGTTCTTGCTCGCAAACCGCACGGCACCATCCCCGTCAGAAAACCTCACTCCGCCTCCCGCCCCAACTGCTCCTTGCGCCACGCCGCTGGCGACACCCCGAACTGCACCGTGAACCAGCGGGTGAAGGAGCTGGGCATCGAATACCCCAGCAGGTCGGCGATGCGCCCCAGCGAATAACGCGGGTTCTCCATGTAGCGCAGCACCAGCTCGCGGCGGACTTCGTTGATCAGGTCGGAGAAGGTCACGCCGTTGTCTTCCAGCCGCCGCTGCAGGGTGCGCACGTTCAGCCCCAGGGACTGGGCGATCTGTTCGATGGTCGCGCGGCCCATGGGCAGCAGCAGGTAGATGGACTTGCGCACCTCGTTCAGCGTGCTGCCGTCGCTGGCGCCGGGCAGGGAGTCGACGAAGCTGCGCGCATGCTTCGCCATGGCCGGGTCGGCCATGGGGTTGGCGGCGTCGAGGTCGGCGGCGGGGATGACGATGCCGTTGAACTCGCTGCCGAACTCGATCTTGCAGCCGAACAGCCGGCGGTGCACCTGCAGGTCCGCTGGGGCGTCGTGGCTGAAGTTCACGCTGACCGGCCGCCAGTGCGGGCCGAGGAGGGCGGCGCAGAGGCGGTAGAGGGTGCCCAGGGCCAGTTCCAGGCCCTGGCGCATGGGCATCGGCGGGACGGTGAGGAGCTCCTCGCGCAGGATCGCCAGCTTGCCTTCCTGGTCGATGTACAGGGCCAGGGATTCGTTGAGCAGGTGCCGGTAGCGAATGATGGTGTCGATGGCCTCGCGCAGCGTCGCCTGGTGCGAGAGCAGCAGGCTGATCACGCCGAAATCGGCGAGCTGGCGCGATTCGGCCATGCGCAGGCCGAAGGTCTCGCAGCCGCTGATGCGCGCCGATTCCTCCAGCAGGGTCACCGCCGTGGCCACGGGGATGCGCTGCTCGGGGTGGTCGAGCATGGACTGGGAAAGGCCCACCGCGCTCAGCTGCTGCTGTGGGTTGAGGCCCAGGTGTCGGGCCACTTCCAGGTAGTTGGTCAGGGCCGCAATGCGAACCATGGGGGTCATGCCGATCGCCTTCTTGTTCTTGTGGTTGCTCCGTGCCGTCGGGGTCCGTGGACGCCCGCTGGCCAGAGTGCACGCTGGCTGGGTCGATGACGTCAGATTCTAGCGACAGCTGTTACCAATCGTGTACGAAAGTTCTCACTTCGGCCAGTGCCTGCAGCGCTCTGGAATGCACCGTACGTCCCGGTATGCCCGGCAGGCGTGGAGTCGACGGGACAGCAGGCTGGCCGGGGCCTGTCATCAAATGCGAAGTGCCTGACGCTCAATGCAAAGCACCGCCACCGGGGCATCTCTACTGTCTGTCCAACAAGTTCGAAATCACCCAAAGGTGAACCGGTGAGCAACAACAAGACTTCCACCACCGTCCTCATGGTCCCCGGCCTGCGCGACCACGTCGCCGAGCACTGGCAGACCCTGCTTCAGCAGCGCCTGCCCAACGTGCGCAGCGTCCCGCCGCTGACCGAGAACAAGCTGGACCTGAACGCCCGCATCGAAGCCATCCAGCATGAGCTGGAGAACATCGAGGGCGAGGTGATCCTGGTGGCCCACAGCGCCGGTGTGCTGATGGTCGCTCACTGGGCGGCGCGCTACAGCCGGCCGATCAAGGGCGCGCTGCTGGCCACTCCGCCGGATCTCGACGGTGACTGGCCGGCCCACTATCCCAAGCCGACAGTCCTGGCCGAGATGGGCTGGGCGCCGCTGCCGCTGGAGCCGCTGCCGTTCCCCACGCTGGTGGCCTGCAGCGACAACGACCCGCTGGCGACCGCCGAAGCCGTGCAGCGCATAGCTCGGCACTGGCGCGCCAGCGTAGTGGAGCTGGGCCGCGTCGGTCACCTCAACCCGGCATCGGGATTCGGTGACTGGCCCCAGGCCGATGAGCTGATCCAGCTGCTGGACCACTGATCTCCCCAGGCAACTGACACAAGAGCAACCCCCCGGTTCCGGCGTTCGCGCCGGGGCAGGCCTCCGTGCGCTCCGGCGTACGGCCTTCTGGTGGATAAAGAAGGGGCTGCGGGGCGGGCCCGGAAAGCGTCCCGACCACAACAAGAAACGGAGCACACGAATGCATCATCAGAGCAACCCGCACCGCCCGCTGCAACGCTGCCTGCTGGCCACCGCAGTCCTCGCCGCCATGGCCGGCCAGCCGCTGCAGGCCTTCGAGCTGGACACCGGCAACCCGGACCTGTCGATCCGCTTCGACAACACCGTCAAGCTCAGCTACGGGCAGCGCGTCGAGTCGCCCAACAGCAAGATCGCCGGCACCGCCAACACCAACGACGGCGACCGCAACTTCTCCTCCGGCACCCCGGTGACCCAGCGCTTCGACCTGCTCAGCGAACTGGACTTCGTCTACCGCGAGAGCATGGGCTTCCGCCTGTCCGCTGCCGGCTGGTACGACCATGCCTACGATGATGTCGGCTCCGCCAACGCCTTCCCCGGCCAGAAGGGCAACGCCGGCCACCTGGTCACCCGCAACGGCACGGTGGTCGCCCCGGCGGGCGCGCAACCGGCCACCCACGGCCTGAGCACCTTCGCCGACCGCTACTACAACGGCCCGTCCGGCGAACTGCTCGATGCCTTCGTCTTCGCCAGCCACCAGGTCGGCGACGACATGCAGCTCAGCGGCAAGCTCGGCCGCCACACCGTGTACTGGGGCGAGACCCTGTTCAGTGCCGCCAACGGCATCAACTACGGCCAGTCGGCCCTGGACCTGGGCAAGCTCTACAACGTGCCCGGCACCGAGGCCAAGGAGCTGTTCATGCCGCGCAACCAGCTGTCCGCCTCGCTGACGGTGAACCCCGAGCTGACCCTGGCCGCGCAGTACTTCCTCGAGTTCGAGAACTCGCGCTTCCCCGAGGGCGGCACCTACATGGGGCCGTACGACATGCTCAACGACGGCGGCAATGTCTTCTGGCTGCCGCTGCCGGCGCAGAACGCCTTCTACGGCGCCCAGCGCGGCCATGACCGCAAGCCGGACAACACCGGCGACTTCGGCCTGATGGCCAAGTGGAGCCCGGAATGGCTCGACGGCACCCTGGGCTTCTACTACCGCAAGACCTCCGACACCCTGCCAGCGGTGCTGGTGGATGCGCCGAACCTGCACAAGCCAGGGCTCGCTGGCTTGCCGGGGATGAACTACATCACCGCCTACGCCGACGACATCGACATCTACGGCCTGAGCCTGTCCAAGGAGATCGCCGGCGTCAGCGTCGGCATGGACCTGAACTACCGCGAGAACATGCCGCTGGCGAGCAACTTCACCACGGTCAACCCGACGCTTTACGCGGCGGCCCAGCGCGGCCAGATCAACGGCGCCAACCTGATCGGCGAGCTGCCCAGCGACGGCGATACCGGGCTGGCCCGCGGCAAGACCTTCCACGTCGTGCTCAACGGCCTGGTGACCTTCGGCGCCACCCCGCTGTGGGACGCCTCGTCGCTGGCGGTGGAGGGCACCCTGACGCACCTGATCGATGTCACCGAAGGCGAGCAGACCTTCAAGGGCGACTCCAGCTACCGCGGCGTCGACAAGGTCACCGCCAACGCCTACGCCATGTCCGCCAACTTCACCCCGACCTGGTACCAGGCCTTCCCCGGCGTCGACCTGTCCATGCCGGTCTCCTACAACGTCGGCCTGCATGGCAACTCGGCAGTGCAGCTGGGCGGCAACGAAGACGCCGGCAGCTACTCGGTCGGCGTGGCCGCGGACTTCCACCAGCAGTACCGCCTGGACCTGAAATACGTCGACGCCTTCGGCCCCTTCGATACCTGCGAGAGCGGCCGCGACAACAACACCCCCGGCGCCAACGGCCAGTACCAGTGCATCCCCGGCCAGATCACCTCGCAGGGCGGCCTCGCGCCCCTGCTGAAGGACCGCGGCATGGTTACCGCTTCCCTGAAGGCCACCTTCTGATTTCACCCCAGGTCTCGACTTCGAGGCAGGAGAAAAACAGCATGAACTTCAAGCCCACCCTGATCGCCACCGCCCTCGGCCTGACCCTCTGCGGTCTGGCCCAGGCCGCCGTTTCCCCGCAGGACGCAGCCCAGCTGGGCAGCAGCCTGACCCTGGTCGGCGCCGAGAAAGCCGCCAGCAGCGATGGCTCGATTCCCGCCTACGCCGGCGGCCTGACCAGCGCCCCGGCCGGCTTCAAGGCCGGCGACAGCATGCGCCCGGACCCGTACGCCAGCGACAAGCCGCTGCTGGTGATCGACGGCAAGAACGTCGAGCAATACAAGAACGAGCTGTCCGCCACCACCGTCGAGCTGGCCAAGCGTTATCCGACCTTCCGCGTCGACGTCTACCCGACCCACCGCAGCGCCGCATTGCCGGACACCGTGCTGGAGAACAGCAAGAAGAACGCCGTCACCGCGCAGTCCCTGGAAGGCGGTACCGCCATCGACAATGCGCTGCCGGGCGTGCCGTTCCCGATTCCGCAGACTGGCGCCGAGGCGATGTGGAACTTCCTGCTGCGCTACCAGGGCGTGAACATCAAGGCCAAGTACGACTCCTGGAACGTCGATGCCTCCGGCAGCGCCAACCTCGCCACCACCGGCCAGGCCTTCATCAACTACCCGGTCTACGAAGACCTCACCCAGCCGGTGAAGGGCTCCGAGGTCTACTACCAGATGAAGCTGTACTACAGCGGCCCGGCCCGCCGCGCCGGCGAGGCGATGATGCTCAAGGACGCCGCCAACCCGCTGCAGCAGCCGCGCCGCGCCTGGCAGTACCTGCCCGGCCAGCGCCGCGTGAAGCTGGCGCCGAACCTGGCCTACGACACCCCCAACCCCGGCATGGCCGGCGCCGGCACCTACGACGACGTGTTCGTCTTCAACGGCGCGCTGGACCGCTATGACTGGAAGCTGGTGGGCAAGCAGGAAATGATCGTGCCCTACAACACCTACCGCCTCACCTACGCCAGCGACATCAAGCCGGTGGTCACGCCCAACCACCTGTCGCCCGACTACGTGCGCTGGGAGAAGCACCGCGTGTGGGTCGTCGAAGGCACCCTGAAGTCCGGCGCACGACACATCTACGCCAAGCGTCGCTTCTACCTCGACGAAGACAGCTGGGTGGCCCTGGCCTCCGACCAGTACGACGCCCGTGGCCAGCTCTATCGCGGCTCCTTCGCCTTCCTCAGCCAGAGCTACGACAAGCGCATCCCGGACGCCACGCCGTTCATGATCTACGACCTGACTGCCGGCTCCTACAACATCAACGGCGTCGTCGGCCCGTATGGCGGCATCAGCTACATCGACCCGCTGGCCAAGACCCAGTGGTCCCCCGAGGCGCTGGCCGGTAGCGGCATTCGCTGACGCAGCAGGCGGCGGCCCGCTCTTGCCGAAAGAGCGGGCCGCCGCCTGCTGTGGCAACGAACGCCGCGAAAAAAGTTGTGAGGAAAGCACCATGCAGATCCCCTTCAAGCGCCTGATGCTCCTGGGCGCCTTGCTGTTGGCGGGCGGCGCGCAAGCCGGCGAGACGGTTGCAGAGTTCGTCGACGTACTCGACCAGCCCGCGCCCCACAGCGCCGCTCCCTGCCGCGCGCCGCTGCYGGCGATCACCCGCGCCGACAAGCGCCTGGTGAGCGTCGGCCAGCACGGCCAGATTCTC
>NZ_JASMRU010000017.1 GCF_030462585.1 Pseudomonas sp. CAN1
CTGCTTCGGCATCTGCCTCGGCCCGCTGAGCCTTGAGCAGTACCAGGCAATGCTGCCCGACGGCCAGGCGTTCGCCGAACTGGTGGCCTGGGTCGGCGAGTACCTGGGCGAGGAACTGGACTGGCAGCTGAACCTGCAACTGCGCCGCGAGGAAACCCCCGCGCTGCGCCTGGATCATGGGCTGCGCCTGGGCTACACGACCTGGCTGGGCCGCCCCGAACACGACCCGAAGGACCTGGTGCTGTCCCGGCACCACGCCGCGCCGAGCGCGCCGGCACCACAGACAAGGAGCACATCCCATGGGTGAAATCAGTCGCGCCGCGCTGTTCGGCAAACTCAACCCCACCGCCTACAAGGCCATCGAAGCTGCCACCGTATTCTGCAAGCTGCGCGGCAACCCCTACGTGGAACTGGTGCACTGGCTGCACCAGTTGCTGCAGTTGCCCGACTCCGACCTGCACCGCGTGGTGCGCCAGTTCAGCCTGGAGCCGGCACGCCTGGCCCGCGACCTGACCGAGGCGCTGGACCGCCTGCCGCGCGGCTCGACCTCGATCACCGACCTCTCCGCCCACGTCGAGGAAGCCGTGGAGCGCGGCTGGGTCTACGGCAGCCTGATGTTCGGCCAGAGCCAGGTGCGCAGCGGTTTCCTGGTCATCGGCATCCTCAAGACACCGAGCCTGCGGCATGCCCTGCTGGCGCTGTCGAAGGAGTTCGAGAAGGTCAAGGTGGAGACCCTCACCGAGCGCTTCGACGAGTACATGGGCGACTCGCCGGAAAACGGCCAGGCCGCCAGCGACGGCTTCAATGCCTGCGCTACGCCAGGCGAAGCCAGCGGCGCCATGGCGCCCAGCGCGATGGGCAAGCTGGAGGCGCTCAAGCGCTTCACTGTCGACCTCACCGAGCAGGCGCGCAAGGGCGAGATGGACCCCATCGTCGGCCGTGACGAAGAGATTCGCCAGCTGGTGGACATCCTCATGCGCCGCCGGCAGAACAACCCGATCCTCACCGGCGAGGCCGGCGTCGGCAAGACCGCGGTGGTCGAAGGCTTCGCCCTGCGCATCGTCGCCGGCGACGTGCCGCCGGCGCTGAAGGACGTCGAGCTGCGCGCGCTGGACGTTGGCCTGCTGCAGGCCGGCGCGAGCATGAAGGGCGAGTTCGAGCAGCGCCTGCGCCAGGTGATCGAGGACGTCCAGGCGTCGCCCAAGCCGATCATCCTGTTCATCGACGAAGCCCACACCCTGGTCGGCGCCGGTGGCGCGGCCGGCACCGGCGATGCCGCCAACCTGCTCAAGCCGGCCCTGGCGCGCGGCGCCCTGCGCACCGTGGCGGCGACCACCTGGGCCGAGTACAAGAAGCATATCGAGAAGGACCCGGCACTGACCCGCCGCTTCCAGGTGGTGCAGGTGCCCGAGCCGTCCGAGGACAAGGCGCTGCTGATGATGCGCGGCGTCGCCTCGACCATGGAGCGCCACCACCAGGTGCAGATTCTCGACGAGGCGCTGGAAGCCTCGGTGAAGCTGTCGCACCGCTACATCCCGGCACGCCAGCTGCCGGACAAATCGGTGAGCCTGCTGGACACCGCCTGCGCCCGCGTCGCCATCAGCCTGCACGCGGTGCCGGCGGAAGTGGACGACAGCCGTCGACGCATCCAGGCGCTGGAAACCGAACTGGAAATCATCGCCCGCGAACACGCCATCGGCATCGAGGTCGGTGCCCGCCGTGCCAACAGCGAAGCCCTGCTGGCCGCCGAGCGCGAGCGCCTGACCAGCCTGGAAGCCCGCTGGAGCGAAGAGAAGGCGCTGGTCGACGAACTGCTCGCCACCCGCGCCCAGCTGCGCGAACAGGCCGGCGCGGTGGACAGCGAAAGCGCCGGTGCCGACAACCACGCCCTGCGCGCCCAGTTGCTCGACCTGCAACAGCGCCTCGGCGACCTGCAGGGCGAAACACCGCTGATCCTGCCGACCGTGGACTACCAGGCGGTGGCCTCGGTGGTCGCCGACTGGACCGGCATCCCGGTCGGNCCCGGTCGGGCGCATGGCGCGCAACGAGATCGAGACCGTGCTCAACCTCGACAGCCACCTGGCCAAGCGCATCATCGGCCAGGACCACGCGCTGGGGATGATCGCCAAGCGCATCCAGACCTCCCGCGCCGGGCTCGACAACCCGAGCAAGCCGATCGGCGTGTTCATGCTCGCCGGTACCTCCGGGGTGGGCAAGACCGAGACCGCCCTGGCCCTGGCCGAGGCGCTGTACGGCGGCGAGCAGAACCTCATCACCATCAACATGAGCGAGTTCCAGGAAGCCCACACCGTCTCCACCCTCAAGGGCGCCCCGCCCGGCTACGTCGGCTATGGCGAGGGCGGCGTGCTGACCGAGGCGGTGCGTCGCCGGCCGTACAGCGTGGTGCTGCTGGACGAGGTGGAGAAAGCCCACCCGGACGTCCATGAAATCTTCTTCCAGGTATTCGACAAGGGCGTGATGGAGGACGGCGAAGGCCGCCTGATCGACTTCAAGAACACCCTGATCCTGCTCACCACCAACGCCGGCACCGAGCTGATCGCCCGCCAGTGCGCCAACCCCGCCGCGCTGCCAGCGCCGGACGACATCGCCCGCGACCTGCGCCAGCCGCTGCTGGAAATCTTCCCGCCGGCGCTGCTCGGCCGGCTGGTGACCATCCCCTACTACCCGCTCAGCGACAGCATGCTCAAGGCCATCACCCGCCTGCAGATGGAGCGCATCCGCAAGCGCGTGGAAGGCACCCACAAGGTGGCGTTCGAGTACGACGACGCGGTGATCGACCTGGTGGTCTCGCGCTGCACCCAGACCGAGAGCGGCGGCCGCATGATCGACGCCATCCTCACCAACAGCCTGCTGCCGGACATGAGCCGCGAGTTCCTCACCCGCCTGCTCGAAGGCAAGGCGCTGGCCTCGGTGCGCATCGGCGTGGAAAACAACGAGCTGGCCTACCACTTCGCCGACGCGGCGGCGTGACCCAGCGCTGACGCCGGGGCCGTGCGCCCCGGCGATCCTAGGAACAGGACACACCGGACCCCGCCATGCAGTTCACCCAGTTCACCCAGCTTTCCCGTTTCGCCCAGGTCACCAGCCCGCTGGGCCCGGATGCGCTGCTGCTACGCGACTTCTCCGGCAGCGATGAGCTGGGCCGGCTGTTCGAGTACGACCTGCAGCTGGTCTCCAGCGACGCCAACCTCGATTTCAACCAGTTGCTGGGCAAGCCGCTGAGCCTTTCGCTGCAGTTGCCCGAAGGCGGCCAGCGGCACTTCCACGGGCTGGTGGCGCGTTGCGGGCAGAGTATCGACGTCGGCCAGTTCGCCGCCTACCAGGTGACGTTGCGGCCCTGGCTGTGGCTGCTCAGCCGCACCTCCGACTGCCGCATCTTCCAGCACCAGAGCGTGCCGCAGATCATCAAGCAGGTGTTCCGCGACCTCGGCTTCTCCGACTTCGAGGACGCCCTGAGCCGCAGCTACCGCGAGTGGGAATACTGCGTGCAGTACCGCGAGAGCAGCCTGGACTTCGTCAGCCGGCTGATGGAGAAGGAAGGCATCTACTACTACTTCCGCCACGAGAAGGACCGCCACGTGCTGGTGCTGGCCGACGCCTACGGCGCGCACCGTACCCCGCCCGGCTATGCCCAGGTGCCCTACTACCCGCCGGACGGCCAGCACCGCGAGCGCGACCACCTCAACGACTGGCGCCTGGCGCACCAGGTGCAGCCTGGCTCGCTGGAGCTCAACGACTACGACTTCCAGCGCCCCTCCGCGCGCATCGACGTGCGCTCGGCACAGCCGCGCCCGCACAGCGCCGGCGACTACCCGCTGTACGACTACCCCGGCGCCTACGTGCAGAGCGAGCATGGCGAGCAGTACGCGCGCAACCGCATCGACGCCCTGCAGAGCCTGCACGAGCGCATCGAGTTCAGCGGCAATGCGCGCGGCCTGTCCAGCGGTGACCTGTTCAGCCTCACCGGCTTCGCCCGCGCCGACCAGAACCGCGAATACCTGATCGTCGGCGCCAGCTACCGGGTCACCCAGGAATCACTGGAAACCGGCGGCGGCGGTGGCGGCCAGTACCTGTGCAGCCTCACCTGCACCGACGCGCAGCAGACCTTCCGCCCGCTTGAAGCGACCCGCAAGCCCAGCGTGCAGGGCCCGCAGACCGCCCGCGTGGTCGGCCCCAGCGGCGAGGAAATCTTCACCGACCAGTTCGGCCGGGTGAAGGTGCACTTCCACTGGGACCGCCACGACCAGTCCAACGAGAACAGCTCCTGCTGGATTCGCGTGTCCCAGGCCTGGGCCGGCAAGAACTGGGGCAGCATGCAGATTCCGCGCATCGGCCAGGAGGTGATCGTCAGCTTCCTCGAAGGCGACCCGGACCAGCCGATCATCACCGGGCGCGTCTACAACGCCGAGCAGGCGGTGCCCTACGACCTGCCCGCCAACGCCACCCAGAGCGGCATGAAGAGCCGTTCGAGCAAGGGCGGCACCCCGGCCAACTTCAACGAAATCCGCATGGAGGACAAGAAAGGCGCCGAGCAGCTGTACATCCACGCCGAGCGCAACCAGGACATAGTCGTCGAGGTGGACGAGAGCCACAGCGTCGGCCACGACCGCACCAAGAGCATCGGCAACAATGAGAACGTGCGCATCGGCCAGCACCGTTCGCGGGCGGTCAAGCAGAACGACAGCCTGCTGGTGGGCGGCATGAAGAGCGACAAGGTGAGCATCCAGTACCTGATCGAGGCCGGCGCGCAGATTCGCCTGGTCTGCGGCCTCAGCGTGCTGGAGTTCAACGCCGACGGGCGCATCAACATATCCGGCAGCGCCTTCAACATCTACGCCAGCGGCAACGGCAACATCGACACCGGCGGCCGCCTCGACCTCAACTCCGGCGGCGCCAGCGCGGTGGACGGCAAGGGCCAGGGCAACCAGGGCAGCATCAACGGCGAAGTGCAGAGCGCCTTCCCGCCGCCGCCCAAGGCCTGATCCGTTGCTGCAAAGCTGGCGCGCGCCCTGCCCCGGGCGCGCGCCGGCTTGGCAGGGGTAGATCAGGGCGCGGGGAAGCCGCCCGGCGTGCGGATCAGAGCGCCGTGCCTCGGTCAGGCCCCGGTGCCATGAGCAGCAGATGGTCCATCTCACGCCGCCGACAGCGTTCGACGAAGCCCAGCGCGAGACTCATGTCCTGCTGCCAGGCGTCGAAATCGGCTCGCTCGATCGCGTAGTACTCCTCGTTGTCCACCCGCCGGTTGCTCACCGGGATGGACAGGTAGCAGCGCCCGCTGACTTCTTCACGGCCGATGCTGAAGCGATGCTCGCGGCTCCAGCACCGGTCGTTGAATTTCATCGTCGCAGCCCCGTGGCGGCTCAGGGGTTGTCCGGCACGAAGTCCGGGCCGCCGAGCCGGTCACGCAGGTGGATCGAGGTGCGCAGCAGCGGTCCCCACAGGCCGTTGTCACTGTTCCAGCTGGCACCGGCCCAGCGCGTGTCGGCCAGCAGATCGGCCTTGCGCTCCTGGGTCAGCTGCTTGAGCTGCGCGGCCACGCCGCCGAGGTCGACCTCGAACAGCCCGGCATAGCGCCCCGTGGGTTCCGCGTGCTGCTTCGAAAGGCAGTAGCGGTAGTACCAGACCCAGCGATGGGCGAGGTAGATTGCGCGGTTGCGGTCGGGATAGCTGGCCAGCAGTTTCATCAGCGCAGCGACGAAACGCGGCGCGAAGCCGGGGTCCTGCTGCCACTGCGGCACCACCAGTTCGTCGAACGCCTGGGCGACGTTCTGCGGCTCGGGGTTGTCGGTCTGCGCCTCGACGAAATAGAACGGTTCGCCGGCCAGGAAGCGGTCCAGTTCGTCGTTGGCCAGCGCCAGGGACAGGACGTCGTCGGGTGTCGTCATGGAATTCTCGTCACATCTTGGGTGGAGGACAGTATGCCGAGGTCGTTACCGTGGGCAATCGGTACGTTGTCCAGCACGGCTTCGCGGTTGCCGCCGGGATAGGTCACGCCGCCGGGGCGCCACAGCGAGTTGGCGCCGCCCTCGTTGCCGCTGGGCATGATCACCTTGGGGTTGTCGACGTTGACCCGGTAGATGTCCTTGCCGACCAGGTCGCCCTTCTTGTAGCCCAGCGCATCCTCCAGCACCGCCACGTCGCCGGTCTCGCGGTACTTGGCGACCACCGCGTCCATGTCGGAACGGGCCATGACGAACTTCTTCGGGTTGAAGGTGGTGTACATCGGGTCGGCGATATCGCCGGGGGTGAACAGGAAGGAACCGCCCTCCTTCTCGAACACCTTGAGGTGCTGCTTGACGTAGGAGTCCTTCAGGTAGTCCGTGGCCGGCGGCCGCTTGCCGTGGGGCAACGCCAGGATGTCGTTCTCCGTGACGCCGGGCTTGAAGGCGTTCTGGCGCATTTCCCAGGCCGTCGGTTTACGGCCCAGGCGCGCCATCTTCGGGCTGAAGCCGAGCAACGCCATGCCGGCCACGCCCTGCAGCAGGTCGCGGTAGCCGGGGCCAAGGCGATCGCCGAGCTGGCCGAGCAGCTCCATGCCACCCATGATCAGTCCGCCGACCACCACGAAGGTGCCCAGCGCTGCCAGTCCAGCCATGGCGGCCAGCACCAGGCCGCCGAGCGCGGCGACTATGCCCAGCGCCTCCAACCCGGTGTGCAGCCATTCCTCCAGGTCGAGCACGAAGGCGACGCGCTCGGTGGGGCCCCCGATGAAAGTGTCCTGGCTGCCGGTCTTGATGTGCGCGCCGCAGACCATCTTGCTGTGCAGCCGCGCAGCGGGCTTGCCGTTGATGTAGACGGTGGCGCTGCCCTCGGCGATCAGCACCGGGAACGGCCACCAGGGATGGTTCAGCGGCAGGCCGGTGCAATCCTCGGAAACATCGTCGCCCGCGCGCATGGCGTTGCGGTCGTTCACGTAGACATTGAAGCTGCCGCGTATGAGCACCCCCGTGGTGGGCTCGGGCAACTCGAAGATGGTGGTCAGGCCCTTGACGATCTGGAACATCGACAGGCCGCCGGCGGCGATGGAACCGGCGATGATCACCGCCGCCAGGCCACCCGTTGCAGCGGTTGCAGCGACCACCGCAGCACCGATCAGCGCACCGGCCACCGCGCCGGCAACCATCGCGGCAACGCCGAAGCCGTGGGCGATCTCATCGCCCAGGCGGGCGGCAGCTTGTGCATCCATGCAAGCTTTCCTTCCGGTGGATCAGGTGGCCGGCTGGCGACTCATGGCAGGTCGACCTTCAAGCCACGCGCGGTGCGTATGGCCACGTAAAAAGCATCCTTGAGCGCGCGGGCCAGCGGCGGATCGGTCTCGTCGAATTCCTTGACGGCAATGGCGCCCAGGGTCAGCCGATGCAGTGGCGCACGGTCCAGGCTGCGGTCCAGCAGCACGGCGCGCACGTATTCCAGTTGCTCCTGTGCCGAGAGCAGCACGTCGAAACCGGGGAAGCGCTGCAGGCGGTCGGCCACCAGGGCCAGGGCATGGTCGATGTATTGGATTGGCGTCATGGTGGTGTCAGCCCGAACGAGCCCTTTTCATTGGAGAACAGTTGGGTGGCGCCGCCCTTGGCCGGGAAGTTCTGGCCCTTGACCGACCAGAAGTCCGTCGTCGGCGCCGCTGTGCTGCGCAGCACCTCGACCTTCTGGGTGGTCTTGTAGGCATTGAGCACCTTGGGTTCGATGGTGTTCGCCGCTCGGTTGGTGCCCATCGGGTTGATCCCGAGTTCAGTGGGTTGCACGCGCGGCGTGAGTGTATACCAGTTGCCCTGCGGGGCTCCGGGGGACTGGTACTGCCAGAGGTTCTTGCTCGACGACACCGTTTCGACCGTTACCGGGTGATTGAAGTCCAGGCCGTTCATGTACGACTCGGCATCGCTTTGTGAGATGCCCTTGGACTTGAAGAAGTTCATCGCGGTTTCCTGGTTGCCGCGGTAGTTGATGTCGCGGTTGAGGTCGCCGCTGCGGCCGAACTTGTCGTTCAGGTAAGCACGCCGCTCAGCCTGAGCGGCACGCCGCGCCGCGGCGGCCTCGGCAGCTTCGGCGGCGGCCTTCTCTGCCGCGCTCATGCGCGCCATCTTCGGCCCTATGCCCAGCAGCGCCATGCCGGCCACGCCCTGCAGCAGGTCGCGGTAGCCGGGGCCGAGGCGGTCGCCGAGCTGGCCGAGCAGCTCCATGCCGCCCATGATCATGCCGCCGACAGCGAGGAAGGTCCCCAGCGCCGCCCCGCCCGCCAGCGCCGCCAGCACCAGGCCGCCCAGCGCGGCTGCGATGCCGAGGGCTTCCAGGCCGGTGTGCAGCCACTCTTCCAGGTCGAGGACGAAGGCCACGCGCTCGGTGGGGCCACCGATGAAGGTGTCCTTGCTGCCGGTCTTGATATGCGCGCCGCAGACCATCTTGCTGTGCAGCCGCGCAGCGGGCTTGCCGTTGATGTAGACGGTGGCGCTGCCCTCCGCGATCAGCACCGGGAACGGCCACCAGGGATGGTTCAGCGGCAGGCCGCTGCAATCCTCGGAGACATCGTCACCGGCACGCATGGCGTTGCGGTCATTCACGTAGACGTTGAGGCTGCCCCTTATGAGCACCCCGGTCGTGGGCTCGGGCAATTCGAAGATGGTGGTCAGGCCCTTGACGATCTGGAACATCGACAGGCCGCCGGCGGCAATCGCGCCGGCCATGATCACCAGCGCCACGCCACCGGTAGCGGCGGTCGCGGCGATGACCGCGGCGCCGATCAGGGCACCGGCCACCGCGCCGGCAACCATTGCGGCGACACCAAAGCCGTGGGCGATCTCGTCACCCAGGCGAGCTGCAGCTTGCGCATCCATGCGTCTTGCCTCGGGGGTCAGGCCTTGGCGGGTACCGGCACCAGGCTCTGCATCGCCTGCTTCCAGCCCGCCTCGTGGTGCGGCAGGTCGGAGGGCGTGGTGGTCAGGGTGGTGATCAGCACCGCCGGACGGCGCTCGATGAACACCTGGCGCAGCATCAGGTCACGGCCTTCGCGCTGCCACTGGTAGTCCAGCATCACCGCCGCGTGGCCGTGGATGTTGAAGTCCCAGCGCTTGTGCAGCTTGAAGCCGGGCAACTGCTTCTCGGCGTTCTGCAACTGCGTGTCAACATAGGCGGAGAACGGCGCATCGCCCTGGCTGCCATCGCGGCTGACGACGAAACTGGCTTCGCGGGCCGGGCCGTTGGCGGGGAGCTTGAAGATGTTGATGCTCTGGTCCTGCCAGGCATCTGGGATATCGAGGTCGGCTTCGTTGAGTCGATAGAGCGACAAGGTGTAACCCCTTCCGTAGGATTCTGCTTAGGCACTTGAAGAAAAATCTTCAAGGAATGAACCCGAACAATCAAGGATTGCATTGTGCCAGCGTGGACGCGCGCACAACCTTCGGGGTGCTTTCCACTCCCCTGGGACGCTCAAGCCAGGCCTCTCAGCCGATTTCCTTCGGCGCAGCCGTCGAGCTGCGGACGATCAGCTTGGTCGGGTATATCTTCACCTTCGGTGGCAGCGCGCGGGACTCCGGCGACTGCAGCATGTCGGTGAGGAAGCGCGCCGCGCACTCGCCCTTCTCCAGCAGCGACTGGCGGATGGTGGTCAGGCCCTTCTCCGCAGCCTCGGGGATATCGTCGAAACCCACCAGCGAAACATCGCCGGGCACGGCAACGTCCAGGGTCTGCGCCGCCGCCAGGCAGGACAGCGCCATGACGTCCGAGCAGGCGATCACCGCGGTCACTTCCTGCTTGCGCAGCAGGGTCTCGGCGGCAGCCTTGCCGACCACCGTATCGAAGCCGCCGGCCTCGATCACGTGCAGGTCCTCGAAGCGCAGCCCGACAGTGGCCGCCTCTTCCAGGTAGCCGGTCAGGCGCTCGCGGACGATCATCTCGGTGGAGCGGTTGTAGCGGCGCTCGTCGACCATGCCGCGGTAGCCGTCGGGCTTGAGGCGCTCCAGCAGGATGCCGATGCGCCGGTGGCCCAGGCCGAGCACGTGGCGCATCTGCTCACGTGCGGCGCCACGGTCGTCGATGCCGACATAGGGCACGCCCTCGATGCGCGGCGAGTCGACCACCACGAAGGGAATCTTGCGCTTGAGCAGGAACTGGATGGTCGGGTGGTCGTCCGGCAGGGTCGAGATGATCAGTCCGTCCACCAGCCCGCGCACCGCCATGTGCACGTCGCCGCCCTGGCCGTCCTCCTCCAGGCGCCGGCTGTTCATCGGGAACAGCGTCAGGGCGACGTTGGACAGTTCGTTGATGTTGCTGATGCCGCGCAGCAGCGCGGTGGCCCAGGGGTCATCTATGGCATAGGACAGCTGGTCCATGACGATCAGCCCGATGGCGCCGATGCGCCCCGAGCGCAGGCTGCGCGCGCGCAGGTTGGGGCCCGGATAGCCCAGCTCCTCGGCGACCGCGAAGATGTGCTCGCGCTGCGCCGCCGAGACCTTCGGCGAGCCGCTGTAGGCGTAGGAAACCGCAGGCTGGGAAACGCCCGCGGCGCGCGCCACGTCCTTCATGGAAATCATCGGAAGCACCTCTGCAGATGACGCGGGCGAGCGTGCCCGAGGCAGGAAAAAGGGCCTGGTCCGGCGCCGACAAAATTGCCGGACCGAGGCCCCGCCCGCGCACCGTTGCCGGCGCCCGGACGTAACGACGGACGTCTCGATGAGGCGCCCTGCTCGCGCGCGCCCTACTGGATGCGCTTCTCGCTGTCGCGATCGAACAGCACCACCTTCTCCATGTTCACGCTCAGGCAGGCGCTACGACCGGACTGCACGCTGCGCGGCTCCAGGCGGGCGATCACCTCGGTGCCACCAAGGGTAAAGAAGGCCAGGGTGTCCGGCCCGGTCGGCTCGATTACCTCGACGTCCACGTCGAAAGCGCCGGGCTGCCCCGCGGTCACGCTGCGGAAGGTTTCCGGACGGATGCCCACCAGCACATCGCGGCCGGAATACTGGCGCGCGGTCTCGTCGGAGATGCGCACGTCACCCAGGCTCACCGAGCTGCCGTCCGGCTTGCGGAACAGCAACTGCGGGCCACGGTCGGTCAGGCGAAAGCTGGCCGGGATGATGTTCATCGCCGGCGAGCCGACGAAGCGCGCCACGTACACCGAGGCCGGCGTGTCGTAGATGGTCTCTGGGTCGGCCAGTTGTTGCACGTAGCCGTCCTTCATCACCGCGACCTTGGTGGCCATGGTCATGGCTTCGATCTGGTCGTGGGTCACGTAGACGATGGTGGTGCCCAGGCGCTGGTGCAGCTTCTTGATCTCGGTGCGCATGTCCACCCGCAACTTGGCGTCGAGGTTGGACAGCGGCTCGTCGAACAGGAACAGCTTGGGGTTGCGCACCAGGGCGCGGCCCATGGCCACGCGCTGGCGCTGGCCGCCGGAGAGCTGCGAGGGCTTGCGCTCCAGCAGCGGCTCGATCTGCAGCAGCGCCGCGACCCGCTTGACCGCCTCGGCGCGCTCGGCGGCCGGGACCTTGCGGATCTTCATGCCGAACTCGATGTTCTCGCGCACGCTCATGGTCGGGTACAGCGCATAGGACTGGAACACCATGGCGATGTCGCGATCCCTGGGCGACAGCTCGTTGACCCGCTGGCCGGCGATACGGATTTCCCCGGCGCTGATGTCGTCGAGCCCGGCGATCAGGTTGAGCAGCGTGGACTTGCCGCAGCCCGAGGGGCCGAGCAGCACCAGGAAGTCGCCTGGTTCGATGGCGATGTCCACCCGTTTGAGGATATCGAGGTCGCCGTAGCTCTTGCTTACGCCGTCGATCTGAAGAGTTGCCATAGTTCTTTACCCCTTGACTGCGCCAGCGGTCAGGCCACGCACGAAGTAGCGACCCGCCAGGATGTAGACGACCAGAGTTGGAATGCCGGCGACCATGGCGGCGGCCATGTCGACGTTGTACTGCTTGCGGCCGGCAGTGACGTTGACGATGTTGTTCAGCGCCACCGTGATCGGTGTGTTGGAGCCGGAGGTGAAGGAGACGCCGAAGAGGAAGTCGTTCCAGATCTGGGTGAACTGCCAGATGCAGGAGACCACGATGATCGGGATCGAGGCCGGCAGCATGATGCTCCAGAAGATGCGGAAGAACCCCGCCCCGTCCACCAGTGCGGCGCGCGTCAGATCGCCCGGCAGGCCGACGAAGTAGTTGCGGAAGAACAGCGTGGTGAAGCTGATGCCGTAGACCGTGTGGACCAGGATCAGGCCCTTGATCGAGCCGGCCAGGCCGAGGTAGCCCAGCGACTGCGCAATTGGCAGCAGCACCGCCTGGAACGGCAGGAAGCAGCCGAACAGCAGCAGGCCGAAGAGCACGTTGGCGCCCTTGAACTCCCACTTGGTCAGGGTATAGCCGTTCAACGCGCCGATCAGCGTCGACAGCGCCACCGCCGGCACCACCATGAGGATCGAGTTGAGGAAGTAGCCACGCAGCCCGACGCACTCGGTACCGATGCACGCGCTGGACCACGCCTTGTCCCAGGCCTCGAAGGTGATGTGCTGCGGCAGGCCGATGAAGGAGCCATTGTAGATCTCGTCGAGGTCCTTCACCGAGGTGACGATCATCACCCACAGCGGCATCAGGTAGACCAGCGCCACCAGCACCAGCGCCAGGTAGATGAACAGGCGACCGCCCAGGTAACGGGAGAAGCCTTGCAGGTCAGTGTTCATCGCGGCGGCCTCGCAGTTCCGAATAGAGGTAGGGCACGATGATCGCGGCGACGGTCATCAGCATCATCATCGCGCTCGCCGCGCCCACGCCCAGCTGGTTGCGGCGGAAGCTGGCGGCGAACATGAAGGTCGAGGGCAGTTCGGTGGAGCCGCCGGGGCCGGCATTGGTCAGCGCCAGGACCAGGTCGAAGCTCTTGATCGCGATGTGGCTGAGCAGCACCACGACGCTGAGGAAGGCCGGACGCAGCATCGGCACGATGATCCGCCAGTAGATCTGCGGCAGGCTCGCGCCCTCGATCTGCGCGGCCTTGATGATCGAGTTGTCGATACCCCGCAGCCCCGCCAGGAACACCGCCATGGCGAACCCCGAGGACTGCCAGATACCGGCGATCACCACCGTGTAGATGGCGTAGTGCGGGTCGACGATCCAGTTGAAGACGAAGCTGTCCCAGCCCAGGTCGTTGACCACCTTCTGGATGCCCAGTCCCGGATTGAGAATCCATTTCCAGGCAGTACCGGTGACGATGAACGACAGCGCCATCGGGTACAGGTAGATCGCCCGCAAGGCACCCTCCGCCCTCACCCGCTGGTCCAGCAGGATAGCCAGCAGCAGGCCGATCAGCACCGCGCCGATCAGGAACAGGCTGCTGAAGACGAACAGGTTGACCACCGCGGTGTGCCAGCGCTCGGTCGCCCAGAGGCGCACGTACTGCTCCAGGCCGACGAAGTCGTAGATGGGCACCACCTTGGACGAGGACAGGGAAATCCACGCCGTCCAGGCGATGAAGACGTAGACCGCGATCAGTACCACGAAGGTACTGGGGGCCAGGACCAGCTTCGGCAGGTGCCGGGCCAGCCAGCGCCGTGCGCCGGAGGGCGGAGTGGAGCGGCCGACTTCGGCCACTCCCGCTTCGACCAGGGCGCCAGGCGACTTCAGGGAAGTATCTTGCATGACGATCACCGCGCGTTATCGATGCCCTGGACCAGCATGTTCACCGCATCCTGCGAACTCATGTCGGTCACGAAGAACTTGCTCGCCACATCCTGGAACACGTTGGCGAACTCGGCCTGGCTGGCAAACCCGTGGGTCATGGCGCCGACCAGTGCGCCCGACTTCAGGGCAGTGGCGCGATCCTCGGCAGCCTTGATGCCGCAGCTGTCGTAGTCGGAGATATCGACATCGGTGCGCGCCGGGATCGAGCCCTTGATCAGGCTGAAGTCGTGCTGGGTCTTCTTGTCCATGGTCACATCGGCCAGCATCACCTGGGCCTTCTGCACACCCGGATCCTTGACCTTGAACATGCCGAAGGTGTCCATCACGAACTGGAAGGAAATCTCCTTGCCAGGCGTCTCCAGGCAGAGGAAGTCGCTACCCGGCTTCATGCCCTTGGCGAGGAACTCGCCCTTGGCCCAGTCGCCCATGAACTGCATGGCCGCCTTGCCGTTGATCACCATGCCGGTGGCCACCGCCCAGTCGCGGCCAGGGAAGTTGTTGTCGGCCAGGCCACGCACCTGGCGCAGGGTGTCGAACACCTTGACCATCTGCGGGCTGCCGAGGGCGTCCTTGTCCAGGTCAATGGCGGTCTTCTTGTAGAAGTCGGCGCCGTAGAGGTCGATCAGGATCGCGTCGAAGACGATGCCGATCTGCCACGGCTCATCGCTGATCGCCAGCGGCACGTAGCCGGCGGCGCGCAGCTTGTCGCCCATGCCGATCAGCTCGTCCCAGGTGTGCGGCGGCTTCACGCCGGCCTTCTCGAAGGCTTTGGCGTTGGCCCACAGCCAGTTCTGCCGGTGGGTGTTGACCGGCACCGCCTTCCACTCGCCGCCCTGCTTGAGGAACGGTTTGAGCGGATCGGGTACCGCGGCATCCCACTGGTTGGCCTTGGCCTCCTGATCGAGGCTGGCGAGCATGCCCTGCTCGGCCCAGATCATCCCTTCATGCCCGAGGGACTGCATGGCGGCCGGCGGATCGCCCGCAGTCACCCGCGCCCGCAGCGCCTGCTGGGCATTGCTGCCGCTCATGCCGCCAACCGCCGAATCGACCCAGGTCACGCCCTTGGCGGCGAGGTTCTGCTTGATCACCGTGACCGCCTTCACTTCGCTGTCGGACACCCAGGAGTGCAGTACCTCCAGACGCTGTTCGGCCATCGCGGCAGAAGCGCCCAGCGCCGCGCCGAGCACGGCGATGCAGGCGCAGAGCCTGCCGGGATTGACGGGGCCACGCCCCTTCTCTGGCTTGTGTGTTTTCACCTGTGTTGCTCCTGTCTTGTAGGTTTTGGATGAAGCGATGAAACGACCAGGTACGGGCTCGCCGGGGCCCTGGATGGCCCTGTCGAGCGTCGATTCGGCCGGCTGACCGGCAGTGTTGGAGTGCGAAACGGAAGGGCTAGAGCCGCAGCCGCAGGTTGCAGCTGGACGAGGCCGGCGCCACGGCGCTGGCCTGCGTGATGGCCCGCACGATGACAAGAACGGCCCGCAGGCCGCTGGACGCCCTTCCCTCGATGATCGAGCCCGCCAGCGGGCCAGAATTCGTGTTCATGGGTGGGGTACCTCGCTCGTGTCTTGTTTTCGAGTTATTCGTATAACTCATTTCTTTCGAAGCTATCACCACCGCCTGGCTTGTCAATGGGCTTCTTTCACAGGGTCGTTTTTAGGAAATCGGCGCGATGACCAAATGGTCAGAATTTCCGTAGAGCATCGGCACCGTCTCTCAGATATCACCCACAAGCCGCATTATCAGTGGCTCTAGCGACATATCCAAAAGCGACAGAATGCGCTTCGAGCGCGTCGAAGACTCATCTTTCAGCCACCGAATGCGGCCTGGAAGCCGCGCCGCAGACTTGGCGTCGCCCTGGTCGACGCCTGGTATTGACAAGACTTCTGCCGGTGGTAATGTGAAATTAAGGTTATACGTATAACCCCTAGCCGATTACGCCACGCCAAAAACAAGATCGAGGTGAAACCATGGCCAGCTCCCTTCATGACCCGTGCGGCTCTACCCCGCATGCCGGCCAGTCCAGCTCGCAACCCGCGGCCTCCCGGCACGCCCTTGCGGGTCACTTCTTCGTCTTCCTGCCCGATGCCGCTGCGCTCTCCGCTTGTCCGGAGGTGATCGCGCCGATGCACAACGCCGCGCTCTGCGCGGTCAGGGCGCAGGCGGGCATCTCGATATCAGGCCAAGGCGGCTCCCGCGTTGCGGCGGCCTGAGCACAGCCCCAGAACCCTCACGACAGCCCCAACCAGAACAACCCACCAGCGCGAGACCGCCTGCGCTCCGGGCACTCCCCTGCCCGGAACCCGTCGCCGGCTTCCCGCAAAAACAGCAACACCGGAGGTAACCAACCGTGACCCGTGTCCTTTACCTGTATGGCGGCTGGCCCGGCCATTTCCCCTACGAGATCGCCGCCTGGGCCCGCGAGCTGTTCGCCGAGCTCGACTTCCAGGTCGAGGAATCGACCGACATCTTCACCCTCGACCGCGACCTCACCGGCTACGACCTGATCGTCATCGGCTGGAACAACGCGGTGACCACCGAGACCCTCACCGCCGCCCAGGAAAACCGCCTGCTCGAAGCCATCGAGAGCGGCACCGGCCTGGCCGCCTGGCACGGCGCCGGGGCGGCCTTCCGCGCCAGCCTGAAGTACCACTTCGTGCTCGGCGGCTCGTTCCTCGAGCACCCCGCCGGCGAGGGCTACCCGCATCCGTACATGGTCAATTTCATCGACCGCGAGCACGAGGTGACCCAGGGCGTGGAGGACTTCGAGGTGCGCTCCGAGCAGTACTACATGCAGGTCGACCCGAACCTCCACGTGCTGGCGGAAACCACCTTCGACGGCAACCCCATGCCCTGGCTCAAGGGCCATCGCAGCCCGGTCGCCTGGGTCCGCAACTGGGGCGAGGGGCGCGTCTTCTACCACTCCATCGGCCACGACACGAGCAACCTCGCCGACCCGAACATTCGCCGCCTGACCAAGCAGGGCCTGGCCTGGGCCGCGCGCAAGCCCGCCTGAGCCGCCACCAACCACCCGAAGGAGCATCGACATGCCCAAACTGACCGGCAGCCAAGTGGTTGCCCAAACCCTGAAGAACTACGGCGTCGAGTACGTCGCCGGGATTCCCGGCCACGGCATCTGGACCCTCACCGACGCCTTCCTCGAAGAAGAGTCGAAGCTGAAGTTCATCCAGGTCTTCCACGAACAGAGCGCCGTGCACCTGGCCGACGGTTACTACCGCGTCAGCGGCAAGCCCATGGCCGCGGTGACTTCCATCGGCGCCGGCGCCAGCAACACCGTGATCGGCATGGCCACCGCCTTCACCGACTCCACCAGCCTGATGCTGATCACCGGCGGCCCGCCCACCCACATGCGCGGCCATGGCCTGCTGCAGGAGCTGGAGCGCTACACCGACAACGACTTCCCGAAGATCGCCGAGGCCGTCTCCAAGCGTCACTGGGTCGCCACCCGCGTTGAAGAGATGCCCTTCATCATGCACCGCGCCTGGAGCTCGATGATGACCGGCCGCCCGGGCCCGGTGCACATCGAGATCCCGATGGACGTGCAGGCCGAAGCCGCCGAGGTGAACCTGCATGCCATCGAGGAGCGCACCCCGGTCGGCAAGGTGTTCCCCGACCCGGCGGCGGTGGCCAAGGCCGCCGACGTTCTGCGCGAGGCCAAGCGCCCGGTCATGGTGATCGGTGGCGGCGTGATCACCGGCGAGGCCTGGAACGAAGTCCTGGCCCTGGCCGAGCTGTGGCAGATCCCGGTGGTGACCACCTGGAACGGCAAGAGCGGCTTCCCCGAGGACCACCCGCTGTTCGCCGGCAGCGTCGGCCAGACCGGCACCCTGTGCGGCAACGCCATGGCCTCCAGCGCCGACGTGATCCTCGCCGTGGGCTGCCGCTTCACCGACTGGTCGTCCTCCAGCTACGCCAAGGGCGTCACCTTCTCGATCCCGCCGGGCAAGCTGATCCACATCGACATCGACCCGCACGAGATTGGCAAGAACTACCCGGTGACCGTGGGCATCGTCTCCGACGCCAAGTACGCGCTGGCGCACCTGGCCGACGCCCTCAAGGGCCAGAGCGTGGACCGCAGCGACTACATGAAGGACCTGCTCGCCCGGCAGACCGAGTGGGAAGAGAAGCTGGCTACCCGCCGCGACTCCGACCGCTTCCCGTTCACCTCGCAGCGCCCGCTGGGTGCCCTGCGCAAGGTGTTCCCGCGCGACACCATCGTGGTGGTCGGCTCGGGCAACACCCAGGGCGCGGTCAAGCAGACCTTCCCGGTCTACCAGCCGCGCACCCACCTGACCTCGGGCGGCTTCTCGTCCATGGGCTGGGCGGTGCCGGCGGCAATCGGCGCCAAGCTCGCGGCACCGAACCAGCCGGTGGTGTGCATCCTCGGCGACGGCGACTTCCTGATGACCAACCAGGAAATCGCCATCTGCAAGACCAACGGCATCCCCGTGGTGTTCATCATCCAGAACAACGCCGGCTACATGTCGATCCGCGGCGGCCAGCGCAAGCAGACCAGCCGCCACATCGGCACCGAGTTCAACACCCCGGACGGCGAGCCCTACTCCCCGGACTACAAGGCCATGGGCGAATCCTTCGGCCTGCGCTCCTGGCGCGTGGAGCGCCCCGAGGACCTGGAACCCATCCTCAGGCAGGCGCTGGAGTGCAACGAGCCAGTGCTCATCGAAGTACCCACCGACCGCGACGCGGCCGGGCCCTGGGTACCGGGCTGGTGGGACTTCCCGATCCCCGAGTACATCACTGACGAACGTCAGGACGAGTACTGGGAACTGCGCAACTCCGAACAACACCTGTAAGAGGTGAGGAAGGCTCTGATGAGCGATCTGCTGTTTTCGACTCATTCAGCGCAGCAACCGGAACAGGGGGCGCCGGCCAGCCGGCGCTCCCTGTCGCTGGTCGAGCCTGATGAAAGCGGGCTGGTGACGTGCGATGTGGCGATCATCGGCTCGGGCATGGGCGGCTCCACCTTCGCCTATGCGCTGCGCAACCAGGGACTCTCGGTGGTGGTGATCGAGCGTGGCGACTTCCTGCCGCGCGAGATCCACAACTGGAGCGCCCAGGCGGTGTTCGGCGAAGGCCGCTACCGCAATGCCGAGCAATGGCTGGATGCCGACAATAAGCCCTTTGCCCCCGGCGTTTTCTATTACGTCGGCGGCAATACCAAATTCTACGGCGCCATGCTGCCGCGCTTCCGCGAGGCCGACTTCGGCGAAATCCGCCATGCCGAAGGCGTCTCGCCAGCCTGGCCGGTGAGCTATGCGGAAATGGAGCCGTACTACTGCGAGGCCGAGGCGCTGTACAAAGTGCACGGCAATGCCGGCGCCGACCCGACCGAGCCCTGGCGCTCGCAACCCTACCCGTGGCCGGCGCTGCAGCACGATCCGGCGCTCAGCGCCCTGGAAAGCGCCATGCGCCGCGCGGGCCTGCAGCCCTTCGCCATGCCGGCGGCGGTCGACTTCGGCGAAGAGCGCCCCTGCGTGCTCTGCTCCACCTGCGACGGCTACCCGTGCCTGGTGGACGCCAAGGGCGACGCCGAACTCTCCGCCCTGCGCCCTGCCCTGCAGCGCGACAACATGCGCCTGCTCAACCGGACCAAGGTCGAGCGCCTGCTGACCAGCGAAGATGGCAGCCAGGTCACCGAGGCCGTGGCCAGCCGCGATGGCAAGCCGGTGCGCATCCAGGCCGGGCGCTTCGTCCTCGCCTGTGGTGCGGTGAACACCGCCGCCCTGCTGCTCCGCTCCGCCAGCGAGCGGCACCCCGGCGGGCTGGGCAACAGCTCGGGGCAGCTCGGGCGCAACTACATGGTGCACAACAGCACCTTCCTGGTGGCGGTCGATCCGCGTCGGCGCAACGAGGTGATGTTCCAGAAGACCCTGGCGCTGAACGACTGGTACCTGCCGACCCGACACAACATGTTCCCCCTGGGCAACGTGCAGATGCTCGGCAAGATTCGCGAGCCGATGATCTCCGGCATGCGCCCCTGGGTGCCGAAGACGGTCTCGCGCTACCTCACCGACCACAGCGTCGACCTCTACCTGACCTCGGAAGACCTGCCCACCGCGCAGAACCGCATCGAATACGACGCCGAGCGCGATGCGATCAAGGTGTTCTGGACGCCCAACAACCTCCAGGCCCACGAACAGCTGGTGGAGAAGACCACCGCGCTGATGCGCTCGGCGGGCTATCCGCTGGTGCTCACCGAGCGCATGGGCATCGGCACCAACTCCCACCAGTGCGGCACGGCGGTGATGGGCGAGGACAGCAGCCGCAGCGTGCTGAACCGCGACTGCCGCATGCATGACCTGAGCAATGTGTGGGTCGTCGACAGCTCCTCGTTCCCCTCCTCCGCTGCGGTCAATCCCGCGCTCACCATCGCGGCGAACGCGCTGCGCGTGGCGCACGGCTTCCTGCATTCGGCAACCCGCGGCGATCACTGACCGCCCCAAGAAGAACAAGAGGAATCGCGATGAACATTTCCGGGCAAACGATGGCGCTGCATTCGACTGTTTCGCGCCACGGCACCCTGGCCACCGATGTCGACATCACCCGCCGTCTCGGCCTGCCGGCGCTGGAGGCCTCGGGCCTGAAGATCGCCAGCTACCTGGACGCCGGCTTCACCCACGCCGAGCTGAAGAACCTGCTGGGCRATCTGGACATCCCCGGTGTCGGCTACCTGGCGAACATCGAACGCCAGGGCGCCGAGGAACACGCGCTGTTCGCCGAGGCCGAAGCGCTGTTCACCCTGGCCCAGGCCGCTGGCGCCAAGGGCGTGCAGGTGCTCACCGGGCCGATCAACGTCGAGGCGGTGCGCGACTTCGAGCGCCAGGGCCGCTCGCAGCACTACGCCGGCCTGCTGGGTATCGATCTGCGCGAGCAGATGCTGCTGACGGCCAACAACCTGCGCCGCCTGGCCGACCTGGCGCAGGGCTTCGGCCTGACCCTGTACCTGGAAGCGCTGTCCTGGACCCCGCTGCGCGGCATCGACCACCAGGTGGAGCTGCTCGAACGCAGCGAGCGCGACAACCTGAAGATGGTCATCGACTTCTGGCACTGCCACACCTCCGGCGATACCCCGGACGACGTGGCGAAGATGGACAAGCGCCACCTCTACGGCGTGCACGTCTGCGACTCGCTGGCCTTCGCCGGCGGCATTCCCGACGAGGTGGTGCTGCGCGACGTTCCCACCGGCCAGGGCACCCTGGACCTGCAGGCCTGGACCGACGCCGTACTCGCTACCGGCTACCAGGGCTGGTGGAGCTGCGAGCTGTTCTGCCGCAGGCAACAGCAGCAGGACAGCTACGCGGTCGCCAGCGAGCTCAAGGCGCTGCTCGAACGCCTGCTGAGCCGATGATCCCCACCCCATTCCGTCACCAGGCTGAGAGAACTTTCATGGTTGACTACATCGTTATCGGCGGCGGCTCCACCGGCTGCACCGTCGCTTCGCGGCTGAGCGAGGACCCTTCCGCCTCCGTCGTGCTGTTCGAGGAAGGCCCGCGCGACCGCAGCCCCTACATCCACATCCCCGGCGCCTACTACAAGACCGCCCAGGGCCCGCTGCTCAAGCGCTACGAGTGGGAACCCCGCGACGACCAGGCGCGCACGGAAAAGCCGACCATGGTCCAGGCCAGCGTGCTCGGTGGCGGCAGCTCGGTGAACGCGATGATCTACATCCGCGGCGTGCCCCAGGACTATGACGGCTGGGCCGCCCAGGGCGCCGCCGGCTGGGGCTACCAGGACGTGCTGCCGTACTTCCGCAAGGCCGAGGACAACGAGCGTTTCAGCAACCCGGTGCACGGTACCGGCGGCCCGCTGGGCGTCTCCGACGTGCCCTACATCCACCCGCTGACCAAGGTCTGGCTCAAGGCCTGCCAGGAGTTCGGCCTGCCCTACAACGCCGATTTCAACAGCGGCGACCCGGCTGGCTGCGGGCTCTACCAGATCACCGCGAAGAACGGCCTGCGCAGCAGCGCCGCCAGCGCCTACCTGGCCCCTGCGAAACGTCGCGCCAACCTGTCGGTACGCACCGGCTGCCGCGTCGAGCGCATCCTCATGCAGGGCAACCGCGCCAAGGGCGTCGAGTTCATCGAGAACGGCCACCGCCAGCAGATCTTCGCCAACCGGGAAATCATCCTCAGCGCCGGCGCCATCAGCTCGCCGCGCCTGCTGATGCTCTCCGGCATCGGCCCGGCCGAGCACCTGCGCGAGCACGGCATCGAGGTCGTCAGCGACCTGCCCGGTGTCGGCCAGAACCTGCAGGACCACATCGAGATCTCGCTGGTCTACGAACTCACCGGCCCGCACAGCTACGACAAATACAAGAAGTCGTTCTGGAAGGCCATGGCCGGCCTGCAGTACGCGCTGTTCCGCAACGGCCCGGCGGCCTCCAACCTCATCGAGGGCGGCGCCTTCTGGTGGGGCGACAAGACCCAGGAAACCCCGGACGTGCAGTACTTCATGGTGGTCGGCGCGGGTATCGAGGAAGGCGTCGATTCGGTGCCCGGCGGCAATGGCTGCACCCTCAATCTGGGGCAGATTCGCCCGCGTTCGCGCGGCTACGTCGAACTGCGCGGGGCCGACACCAGCCTGCCGCCACGCATCGTGCCGAACTACTTCTCCGACCCTTACGACATCGAGGCGCTCACCGATGGCTGCATGGTCGGCGAGCAGATCATGTGCCAGGCGGCGTTCAAACCCTTCATCGCCCGCCGCCACGTGCCGGGCAACGAAGTGCGCAACCGCGAGGAGATGCGCAAGTTCTGCCTGGAGCAGGCCCATGCCGCGCTGCACCCAGCCGGTACCTGCCGCATGGGCAGCGACGCGGATTCGGTGGTCGGGCCTGACCTGCGGGTACACGGTGTCGAGGGCCTACGCGTGGCCGATGCCTCGATCATGCCGACATTGGTCTCGGGCAACCCGAACGCGGTGTGCATCATGATCGGCGAGAAGGCCGCGGACATGATCCAGAAAGGCCTGGCACTCAAGACCGACGCCGGCGCCCTGCGCCAGACCCTGCCTGCCGAATCGGCCTGACCGAGCATCCTTTCTGCGTTGCACTGCCACAGCCACCGGCAGTGCAACGCAGCTTTTTTCAGCCCCTGGCCGATGCCAGTTGCGCTGCCAGCGCCCTCACCCGCCGCGCCGCATCCAGCAGGCGTGCCTCGGTCATCTCGCCCTTCTCTACCGCTTCGGCCAGCGCCCTCGCTACCGAGTCCAGACCCGCCTCGCTGGAAAGCAGCAGCAGGTCGGCGCCCGCCCTGATCGACGCCACGGCGGTCGCCTCGATGGAGCGGCCACGGTGGATGCCCGGTGCGTCCAGGTCATCGGAGACGATCAGCCCGGTGAAGCCCATTTCATCGCGCAGCAGGGCAATGGTCGCCGCCGAGGTGCTGGAAGGTTCCTGCGCGTCCAGCGCCGGCACCAGCGCCGGGCCGACCATGATGGCCTGCACGCCGCCCGCGATCAGTTCGGCGAACACGCCCAGGGTGGGCTGCAGCTCGTCCCAGGAGCATTCGACGACTGCCTCGGCCACCGCCGGGTCCAGCGGCGTCACCGGGTGTCCGGGAAAGTGCTTGGCGACGGCGGCAACACCGGCCTGCTGCACTCCGCTGACGTAGGCAGCGCTGACACGGCTGACATCTTCCGCGCGGGTTCCCAGGGTGCGCTTCTGCAACCAGGGATTTTCGCCGGTGACCACATCGACGATGGGCGCGAGGAACAGGTTGACGCCCATGGCTCGGGCCGACTCGGCGACCGCCGCCGCCTGTTGCGTCAGCTGCGACGAACTCAGCTCGCGTGCCTCAGCAGCGCTGGGCAGCGCGGGGACCAGCCGGTGCAGGCGCTGGATGCCGCCCAGTTCCTGGTCCACGGCGATCAGCAGGTCCTGCCCGGCGAGCTCGCGGGCCTGAGCGACCAGTTGGCTGAACTGCTCACGGCTCTCGCTGCCCTGGCGCTCGGCCGACATCGCCCGCGCCAGGTATTCCGCGCGGGTCTCGCCCAGCAGCAGCGAACAGCCGCCACTGGCGAGGAAATCGCGGACGGCGCCATCCAGCTCCAGCCCGGCAAAGGCCGGCAGCAGGGTTGCGTAGGCGCTTTCCAGTAGTGTGCTCACGGTTTCACTCCTTTTCTCAGGTGACGACTTGGATGACGGATTCGGCAGGCCGGCGCCGCTTTGCGGCCGATACCCGGCCCTCAGGTGCGCTATGATCGCGCCGGGACTTCGCGGCCCGGGCAAGGCAGAAGCCGCCGGGGCCGAACAGGAATAAGCGCCACGCAAGTGGCTGAAGAGTGTGACGATGGTTTCGATGAAGGACGTGGCATTGGCCGCCGGGGTTTCCCAGCCGGCGGTTTCCTATGCCTACAACAAGCCCGGCAAGCTGTCGGTGGCGCAGCGCGAGCACATCCTCGCGGTGGCGGAGCAGCTCGGCTATCCAGGGCCCAACATCATGGGGCGCAGCCTGCGCTCGGGTAAGGTCGGCGCCATCGGCCTGATGGTGATGGACAAGCTCTCCTACGCCTTCGCCGACCCTTCGATGATCGCCCTGCTGCGCGGCATCGGCGAGATCGGCGAACTCTCCAACGTCGCCCTGACACTGTTCCCGCTGAACAACCAGCGCATCCGCAAGGAGGACGGCAAGCCCGGCAACACCAGCCTGGCGGTGCGCGGGCTGGTGGACGGTCTGATCATCCCGACCATGCCCGACGACCATCCGATGGTGCGGGCAGTGATCCAGCAGCGCATTCCCTACGTGGTGGTCGATTCGCCGATGATCGACGGCGCCCATTACGTCGGCATCGACGACCGCGGCGCGGCGCGGCAGCAGATGCGTCACCTGCTGGAGCTGGGACACCGGCGCATCGGCGTCATCGTCGACCGTCTCAACCCCGACAATCACCGTGGCGAGGTGGACTTCAAGCGCTTCAGGTCGTCCACCGAGATGATCGTGCGCGAGCGGCTCACCGGCTACGTCGAGGAAGCCGCAGAAGCCGGCCTGGCATTCAGCGATCTTCATGTCTTCGAGGCCGGCGGCTTCGACTCGACGGTGGGCCAGGCGGCCGCCACCAGCCTGCTCAACCAGTACGCTCCCACCGCCATCGTGGCCTGCTCGGATGTCATGGCGCTCGCCTCTATCAGTGCCGCGCAGGCCTTGCAGATGAAGGTGCCGGACGATCTGTCGGTGATCGGCTTCGACGATATCGCCGAGGCCGGCAATGCCGGCCTGACCACCATTCGCCAGCCGCTGGTGGAGAAAGGCGTCTACGCCGCGCGCTTCCTGGTGGACATCCTCAACACGCCGCCCGCCAAGGGCGACGAGCCCAAGCGCAAGATCTTCCAGACCCAACTGGTGGTGCGCACCTCCACCCGCAAGGTCGACTAGCCACCGCTAGTGCGCCGGCAGTGAGGTTGACGCCCCGCTGCCAGCCGGCGATGACACGTGGGCGCGCATCAGGATCGGGCTGAAGATCGCCAGCAGGCCGAGCAGGATCAGCGGCGCATAGAGCAGGTACCCGAGGCCGAAGTAGTTGACCACCGCGGCGATCCCCGCCGGCCCCACCAGCATCCCGGAGTAGCCGATGCTATTGACGATGCCGATGTTGCGCCCGGCATGGGCCGGGTCCTTGCGCCCCGCGCTGGAAAGCATCAGCGGGGCGATGCAGGCCAGCCCCAGGCCGTAGAGAGCGAAACCGATCAGCCCCGCCAGCGGCGTGCCGCCAACGATGGTCACGAGCAGGCCGGCTACCGCCACCAGGCCGCTGCAGAAGACCATCTGCGCCGCGCCGATGCGCTCGGCGATACGGTCGCCGACGACGCGGCTGAAGCACTGCGCACCGATGAACACCGAGATCGCCAGCCCGGCCTCGGAGGCGCTGGTGCCCAGCTGGCGGCGTACATACTCCTGGCCCCAGTCCGAGACCGCGCCTTCACCGATGATGCTGCCCAGCAGCAGGACGCCGAAACCGACCATGATCAGGATGATCTGCCAGTTCCGCGCGGAACTGGCCGGGCTAGCCGCATCGCTGGCTGCGGCGGCCACGTCCAGGGCCGGCGCCTCGCCCTTGTCGAGCAGGAAGTGCCCGGTGACCAGGCCGATCAGTAGCATCGCCAGGCCCAGCACGGTGAAGGGCACCGCGGCGCTGCTGGTGTAGTGGCTGGCGAAGTAGCTGCCGACTATGCCGATGAGGAAGCCACCGAAGGAATAGAAGGCGTGGAAGGCCGACATGATCGGCCGCTGGTAGAAGCGCTCGACCTGCACCCCGTGGGAATTCAGCGCGGTATCGATGGCCCCGCGGAACAGCCCGAGCACGCCACCAAAGGTGACAGCGAACCAGAAGTGGCTGACGTAGCCCATGGGGATGATCGACAGCGGATAGGCGATGGCGGTGGCATAGATGACCTTGCGCGCGCCGAACGCATCGACGAAGCGCCCCACGGCGATGCAGCCGATGGCAGCGCCGACGCCGATACTCAGCGCGATCATGCCGAAGTCCACGTCACCGAGGCTGCCCGACAGGCCCATCTGCTCGCGGAAGGCCGTCACGCCGGTGGACCAGATGTACATCATGGCGCCAATCATCATGAAACCCGCGAAGGTGGCGATGCGCGCCTTGCGGATGCGTGGAGTGACCAGGTTGTTGTTTCTCTTGTTCATCTTGTTTTCAACAATTCCGTAGCACAGCTGAAGACTAGTTGGCCCTTGGGCCACAAGCCGTTGGTTGGTACCTGCGGACTCGCTCCTGGGTCCTGCAGGCACTCATCTTGGTAAAGGGCGGCCGGCCGCTCACTCCGCGTCGACCGTGGGCAGCTCCACCCACGAGCGCTCCTGGCTCGATTGCAGGCAGGCATGGCAGAACTGCACGCCCCGCGCTCCTTCGGCAATCCCCGGAAGTGGTGCACTTCCGATGCCAGGTCGCAGCTCGTCCGTCGCCATGGCCTCGGCGAAATCCGCGTAGAGCACTGCCAGCGCTTCGAGATAGCCTTCGCTGCAGCCGGCGGGAAGACTGCTGCTGGCCCTGGCATGGGGGTGGTTGTCCGCCTGGCCACGCCGGTAGATACGCTCGGCGCCGTCCACCGGCCGCACATGCAGCGTCTCCGGTGTTTCCTGGCGCCACTCCAGCGACGCCTTGCTGCCGATCACTCGCAGGCTCAGCCCATTGCGATGGCCGGGCGCGGCAAAGCTCAGCCACATCAGGCCGTCGGCGCCGCCGTCGAACTCCAGCTGGGCGACGCAATGGTCATCCATCGGCCAGCCGGGCACCCGTGTCGAGAGGTTCGCATTGAGCCGGCGGCAGCGCTGGCCGGTGACTAACTCCATGAGGCTGAAGGCATGGGTGCCAATGTCGCCGACCACGCTGGTCGGCCCCGCCTTGGCCGGGTCGCCGCGCCAGGCCAGGCTGTCGCTCAAACCCTCGGAGCCCTGGCAGAGCCATTCCAGCAGGTACTCGGCCTGCACGAAGCGGATCTCTCCCAGCTCGCCGGCGAGGATGCGGCTGCGCGCCTCGCGGACCATCGGGTAGCCCAGGTACGTGTAGGTGACGCCGAAGAAGGTCGGTTGCCGACGGACCAGCTCCAGCAGTGCGTCTACCTCGCCCAGGCGGTTGACCAGCGGCTTGTCGCAGATCACCGGAATCCCGGCGGCGAGGAACGCCTGGCACGCCTCGAAGTGCAGGTGGTTGGGCGTCACCACCACGACCACATCGATCGTGTCGCGACGGCCACGCTCGGCAGCGGCCATGGCCTGCACCGATGGGTAGATACGCTCGTCATCGATGCCCAGCGCCCTGCCCGCCTCCCGAGATTTTGCCGGCGACGAGGAGAACACCCCGGCGGCCAGTTCGAAGCGGTTGCACAGGCGCATGGCGGCGCGGTGGTAGCTGGCGAAATAGGCGCCTTCACCGCCGCCGATCATCCCTGCGCGCAAGCGCGGCTTCGCCGGTATGTCGGCGGTCAGGTTGGGCATGACTGGTTCTCCAGGCTGGGTGGCTGGATGTTGCGGAAAACCGCAGAGCGCCGAAGCGCCCCGCGGGTAGCGTGAGTCGGCGCAGGCCCCGGCCCCGGAACACCCCGGCTCACACGTACTCTTCCCAAGTACTCTTCACGCGCGCTCTTCACACGTGCGCTTGCGTTGCTCCGCAGGCGGCCGTGCTCAGAGCGCCGGCTCGCCGAAGGGCACGTCCTTGTGGCCGTAGCGGCGCACGCGCAGGTTGGCCTGCTCGGCATGGCCGACGAAGCCTTCCATCAGGCACAGCCGCGAGCAGTACTCGCCGATCAGCGCCGAGGCCTCGTCGGTCAGTACGCGCTGGTAGGTGCAGGTCTTGATGTACTTGCCGACCCAGAGCCCGCCGGTATAGCGCGCGGCCTTGTTGGTGGGCAGCGTGTGGTTGGTGCCGATCACCTTGTCGCCATAGGAGACGTTGGTGCGCGGGCCGACGAACAGCGCGCCGTAGTTGCTCAGGTTCTTCACGAAGAAGTCGTCATCGCGCGTCATGATCTGCACATGCTCCGAGGCGTATTCGTCGGAGTAGCGCACCATCTCCTCGAAGGACTCGCAGAGGATGATCTCGCCGAAGTTCTCCCAGGCCTCGCCGGCGATGGCCGCAGTGGGCAGCAGCTCCAGCAGGCGGGCGATTTCCTTCAAGGTGTCTTCGGCCAGTTCGCGCGAGGTGGTGAGCATCACCGCCGGGGAATCCTTGCCGTGCTCGGCCTGGCCCAGCAGGTCGGTGGCGCAGAGTTCGCCGTCGACGCTGTCATCGGTGATCAGCAGGGTTTCGGTGGGGCCGGCGAACAGGTCGATGCCGACGCGGCCGAACAGCTGGCGTTTGGCTTCGGCGACATAGGCGTTACCGGGGCCGACGATGATGTCCACCGGGTCAATGCTGTCGGTGCCGATGGCCATTGCCGCCACTGCCTGGATGCCGCCCAGGCAGTAGATGGCATCCGCGCCGGCCAGGTGCTGGGCAGCGACGATGTAGGGCGCGGGTTGGCCCTGGAACGGCGGCGCAGCCGTGACGATGTTGCGTACTCCGGCGGACTTGGCGGTGACGATGGACATGTGCGCCGAGGCCAGCAGCGGGTACTTGCCGCCGGGCACGTAGCAGCCCGCGGCGTTGACCGGGATGTGCTTGTGGCCGAGCACCACGCCAGGAATGGTCTCGATCTCGCAATCGAGCATCGACGCACGCTGGGCGTCGGCGAAGCGGCGCACCTGGGCCTGGGCGAAGAGGATGTCATCGCGCTCACGGTCGGTCAGCCGGGCCATGCACTGCTCGATCTCGCTATCGCTCAGGCGGTAGTCGCTGCGGTCCCAGCCGTCGAATTTCACTGACAGCTCGCGCACCGCTGCATCACCGCGCTTCTCGATGTCCAGCAGGATGTTCGATACGTCTGCCTTCAGCTTGTCGTTGGCCGCGACCCGTTGCTCGGTCGGCTTCGCCTTCTTGATCCACTCAGCCATCACATTCACCTTTTCTTGTTGGCGCAGCCTGGCCCTGGCGCGAAGCCAGAAAGCACCATCTGCGATCTGCCTGATCGAGGAGGCTGCAGCCTGGCTGGCGGCAGCCGCTGGATGCGCACGCTCAGTCGTCCTGCCGGGCGCCCCTGCTGGCGTGGCGCAGGACGCATGGAGCCGGCACAAACAACGGACGGGCCGTGTCATCGGCAGGGCGAGAAACTCGCCCCGTGGAAGAAAAGTACGATGGCGATGTGCGTCGCTCAATTTCTCAAAGTCGCTAAATTTGACGCACTTTGACGCACTACTTTAACCGCGTGCGAGTGACTGCCCTGTTCAGGCCGAATCGATGGAGGTGTTACCCGAATTCAGGTAGTTCAGCACCTCGCGAGGGATCGAGGGATCGCTGGGCGCCAGCACCGTGGCGCGCTGCATGTGCTCCTTCCTGATCAGCCCCTTGGCGACGAAGCACATGGCGACCTTCGCCGCTACCGGCTGGCGCATCATGGTCGCGGCGATACCGCTGGTGACGCCGAAGATGTACTTGCGCGAACTGCGGTTCACCGCGGCGAGGTTGCTGAAGGTCATCTCGTTCTTCTGGATGGTCTCGAAGTCCACCGAGAAGATCCGCCCCGCCAGCAGGAAGCTCAGGCCGTGGTACTTGAAGCGGTAATCCACCTTGCCGGTGCCGTCCAGGCTGGGGAAGCGCTCCACGTAGTAGTGCATGAGCACGCCGTCGCGCTCGTAGAGGCAGAAGATCGAACGCAGGATCTGCCCCGGATAGATCGACGAATAGTGGTAGCGCTCGTAGATGCCGGCGAACTCCCCGCCACCACCGGCACGCAGCATTTCGCCGATGAACAGTTGCATGGCGGGCGACTGCACCAGGCCGCGGAACAGGTGGAAGTGCCCGCCATCCATCATCGAGCGGAAATCGTTCGGCGCGCTGAACAGCACCTCCTCGTTGAGCCCGAAGAAGCTGGCGATGGCCCGCAGGTTGGCCCTGGATGGCGCATGGGTGCCGGCCAGGTACTTGTTGAACTGCTGGCGATTGATGCCGATCCGCCGGCACATGTCGGTGACCGTGCCGGCCCTTTCGCTGAGGATGCGAAGGTTCTCGGGGAGGAATTCCTGCTTGTCCATTGGCGGCGCCTGTTGCGGCGCCGTCCGACAGTGGCCGGCGCAGTGTGTCTCAGTCTAGTGCGTCGCTCTGAGTGAGGAAACTACCAGCCTCAGGCCGCGCGCTCGCGGGTCATCCAGGGCGCACAGACGACCACGATCAGCAGCAGGCCGGCGCTGCCGGCGAGGGCCAGGCTCAGGTTCGCCAGGTGGGCGACGCCACCAATCAGTGCAGGGCCCAGTAGAATCCCCAGGTAGCCAATGCCGGTCATCGCGGCAATCGCCATGCCTGCCGGCATGCGCCGCTGGCGGCCGGCCAGGGTGCAGAACACCGGCACCATGTTGGAAATTCCCGCCCCCACCAGCACGAAGCCCAGCAGGGCGAAGTACCAGTGCGGAAACACTACCGCGACGGCCATCCCGGCGATGGCCAGCAGGCTGCCGGCGACCAGCACCGCGCGCTCCCCCAGGCGATTGACGATACGATCCCCGCACAACCGCCCCGCCGCCATGGTCAGCGAGAAGAAGGCATAGCCGAGGCCGGCCTGGGCCTTGTCGACGTCCCTGGCGGTGGCGAGGAACACCGCGCTCCAGTCCAGCAGCGCGCCCTCCACCAGGAAGGCGATGAAGCACAGCCCACCGAGCAGCAGGACCTCCGCGGAGGGTCGAATGAACGGCGAACTCGCGCCGCCCTCGCCGTAGGGCAGCAGCGCATTGCCATGGATCGCCAGTACCAGTGCGCCGCTCAGCAGCAATCCGCAGACAGCCTGCAGCGGCGACGCGCCAAGCCACAGCAGCGCGCTGAGGCTGGCGGCGCTGAGAATGCAGCCCAGGCTGAACAGCCCGTGGAAACCGGACATCATCGAACGCCCGCAGGCCCGTTCGACTATCACCCCCTGGATGTTCATGGTGACATCGGCGGTGCCGACCGCAGCGCCGAACAGCAGCAGGAACGCCACCAGCGCCGCGAAGGACGACACCGAGGCAAGGAACACCAGGCTCACTGCCACCGCGCTGGCGGCCAGGAAGATCGTGCGCCGGCAGCCGATCCGCGACACCACCCAACCGGCCAGCGGCATCATCACCATCGAGCCGCAACCGAGGCAGAGCAGCAACAGGCCAAGCTGGGCATCCTCGATACCGGCCCGTTCGCGGGCATAGGGCACCAGGGGCGCCCAGGCTCCCATGGCGGCGCCGGAAAGCAGGAAAGTCAGACGGCAGGCCAGCAGATTGCGGGCCGAAATGGCGGAGGTATCGAAGCTGGACATGGAAAGACTCTGGCTGGCATTGCGAAGGGCCGCTCAGGCGGCCCGGAACCCGGCTTGCAGCGCCGGGCCGCGAGCACCGGCCAAGTTAATTGACGCAGCCAATGTGCTCAATTTCGCAATGCCGGCCCCACTGACGCAGGCAGACGCACAGGGCCAGCCATGCGGCGACCGGCAGCTTGTGGCGCACGTATTACGGAGAAAAGCGAAGGCTCGCCGTCAGCGAGTCCACAGCGGATCTGTGGTGAAGGCGATGGTCAGCCAGCGGTTGGGGCCTTCGCCGCCGATGGCTTCGCCGATCTCGTCGCGCAGGTGGTCCCATTCGTCCAGGGTCTGCGCCGGCCAGCCCGGCGGGACGATGAAGTACAGCTCGATCTGCTGCGCGCGGCCGACCTTGGCGACGTAGGCCTGGAAGGCGGTGAAGCCGTGTTGCGCGACCACCTTGGCGGCGACTTCGTCGACGTGCTGTTTCAGCGCCGGCGGGGTGACCAGCAGGATGTCCTTGAGCGCCTGGCGAATGGTCAGTAGCGGGATCGGCAGGATCACCAGGCAGATCAGCGCCAGCACCGCCGGGTCGACGTAGGGGCCGAAGTGCGCGTAGCCGCTCACCGTGGCCAGGTCGCCGACGAGGAAGGCAATCAGCAGGGCCAGGGAAATGCTCCCGGACATCACCCAGGACTTGGCGTCGAGCGCCACGAAGTCCGAGCCGATGCGCCGATTGGCGCGGAACTGCACGGCTGCCAGGGCGAAACAGACCAGCGTGGCGACCGCGGCGTAGAAGATCGCGAAGCCGAACTCCAGCGCATGGCCGCCGCTGAGCAGGCGACCGATGGCGTTGATCAGCGCGTAGAGAGTCACGCCGCAGAGCAGCGTGCCGTTGAGCGCCAGCACCATCGGTTCCAGGTGCCAGAAGCCCATGTTGAAGCGCTCGGCCAGGCGCCGGCTGGCGTCGCCTTCGGTGGTGTGGCGGCGGATCAGGGTCGCCACCATCAGCGCCAGGCCGCTCATGCTGGCGTCTGCCAGCGAGTAGACACCGTCGAAGACGATGGAGAAGGATCCCGACAGCAGGCCGACGATGATCCCGAAACCGGCCAGCAGCACGGTGACGATGATGGAAAGCCGCAGGATGCCCTGTTCTGTTTTCATGGCTGGCGTGCTCCTCGCGCCGCGGTGGTAGCGCCGCCTGGGGCAGGCCTGGCCTGCAGCGGCGGTATCGCTGGGGGCGCGACTATAAGCCAGGGGCCGGGCCAGGGAAACGGGCGCCCGGGCAATGTCGCTTTGCGCGCTCGCAAGGACATCGGCGCTATGAGTGAGCAGCGAGGAGTGAGCCGCGAGGACCTGCTCCGCTGCGCGGAGGCCAGGGGGCACTCCCCCTGGCGTCAGGCCAGCCGGTCAGGGCTTGATGGCGATCTTCAGCACGCCGTCGCGCTGGTGCGAGAACAGGTCATAGGCCGCAACGATGTCATCCAGCGCGTAATGGTGGGTGACCAGCGAGCCGAAGTCTGCGCGGTTGGACTCGATGACGCTCATCAGCCGGCGCATGCGCTCCTTGCCGCCGGGGCACAGCGCGGTGTTGATGCGGTGGTCGCCCAGGCCGGCGGCGAAGGCCGAGAGCGGGATGTGCACGTCCTTGGAGTACACGCCCAGGCTGGACAGCGTGCCACCCGGCTTGAGCACCTTCATGGCCTGCTCGAAGGTGCTCGGCAGCCCCAGGCATTCGATGGAGGAATCCGCGCCACGGCCGCCGGTGATCTTCATCACCTCTTCCACCACGTCGCAGCGATTGAAGTCCAGGGTGATGTCGGCGCCCATGTTGCGCGAGATGCCCAGGCGGTGCTCGTTCCCATCCACCGCGATGATGGTCGAGGCGCCGAGCAGCCGCGCGCCAGCGGTGGCGCAGAGGCCGATGGGGCCCTGGGCGAAGATCACCACGGTGTCGCCGATGCGGATGTTGGCGTTCTCGGCACCCTTGAAGCCGGTGGACATGATGTCCGGGCACATCAGCACCTGTTCGTCGGTGAGGCTGTCGGGGATCGGCGCGAGGTTGCCCTCGGCGTCAGGCACCAGCACGTATTCGGCCTGGGTGCCGTCGATCAGGTTGCCGAAACGCCAGCCGGCGGTGGCCTTGTAGCCGTGGCAGGAGCAGCGGCCCTCGGCGTTCAGGTAGCTGCCATCCTGGGACGGCACGCCATCCTGGGCGGCATAGGAATTGAAGTTCGGGCAGATGGCTCCGGCGATCACCCGCTGGCCCTCGCGGTAACCCTTCACCGCGCTGCCGAGCTTCTCGATGATGCCCACCGGCTCGTGGCCGATGGTCAGCCCCTTGGCCACCGGGTATTCGCCCTTGAGGATGTGCACGTCGGTGCCGCAGATGGTGGTAGTGGTGATGCGGATCAACGCGTCATTGGGGCCGATCTCCGGGATCGGTTTGTCCGCCAGTTCGATTCGCCCCGGCTCCACGAAGATCGCCGCTTTCATCATTGCCATCGTTCTTTCTCCTTGCAGGAATTGCGCTTGGATGCAGCCTGACCGAGGGCTGTATAAAGCCTCGGCCGAGCCGGTCCAGTGTGCTTGGCGACGGAGAAATACGGTTGATGCATATCAACGGACGGGGAAAGCAGGTGCATCGCGCCGGCGTCCACCAGGCCTTGAGCAGCCCGTTCAGGCCTTGCGCAGCGGCACTTCCCTGAGCAGCCAGGACAGCGCGAAGGCCACGCTGCTGACCAGGCAGGCCACCAGGAACACCCAGTGCATCGACCCGGAGAAAGCCTCCAGGTAGGCCTGCTGCAACGCCGCCGGCAAGGCATGCACGGCGGCCGGCGACAGGTTGGCCGGCGAGCCGGCGCTAGCCGGGAAGCTGCTGGCGAGGCGGCTGACCAGCTCATGGGAGAACAGCGCGCCGAACGCCGAGACGCCAATGGAACCGCCGATGGAGCGGAACAGGGTCGCCCCGGAGGTGGCCACACCCATGTGACGGAACTCGACGCTGTTCTGCACAGCCAGCACCAGCACCTGCATCACCATGCCCAGGCCGACGCCGAGCAGGGCCATGCACAGGTTCATCTGCAGCATCGACGAGTGCAGGTCGAGACGGCTGAGCAACCCCAGCGCGACCGCCTGCAGCAGGGTGCCGAGGATCGGGAAGACCCGGTAGCGGCCGAAGCGGCTGATCAGCCGGCCGGTGATCGCCGAGACCACCAGCATGGCGCCCATCAGCGGCAGCATCTGCAGGCCGGCGCTGGTCGGCGTGGCGTCCTTGACCACCTGCAGGTACAGCGGCAGGAAGGTCACCGAGCCGAACAGCGACACGCCAACGGTGAAGCCGATCAGCCCGGCGAGCACGAAGGTGCGATGGCGGAACAGGTGCAGCGGCATGATCGGCTCGGCGGCGATGCGCTGCTCGGCAACGAAGCCGATCAACCCGACGACGGCAAACAGCGCCAGGCAGAAGATGTCCACGGACAGCCATTTCAGGGTCGTGCCGCCCAGGCTGGTGATGAGTACCAGCGAGGCCAGCGCCAGGGTCAGGAAGAAGGCACCGAAGTAGTCGATGACATGCTTCACCCGCGCGACATGAGGTCGGAATGCGCTGCCGATCACCAGCAGCGCGAGGATGCCCAGCGGCAGGTTGATGTAGAAGATCCAGCGCCACGACAGCTGCTCGACCAGGAAGCCGCCCACCAGCGGGCCGACCACTGTAGCGAGGCCGAATACGCCGCCGAACAGCCCCTGGTAGCGACCGCGCTCGGCCGGCGGAATCACATCGCCGATGGCCGCCATCGCCACCACCATCAGGCCGCCACCGCCCAGCCCCTGCAACGCGCGCAGGAGGATCAGCTGGGTCATGTTCTGCGCCAGCCCGCACAGCGCCGAACCCAGCAGGAACAGCACGATGGCGGTCTGCAGCACACGCTTGCGGCCGTACAGGTCGCCGAACTTGCCATACAGCGGCACCACCACGGTGGACGCCAGCAGGTAGGCGGTCACCACCCAGGACAGCAGGTGCAGCCCGCCCAGCTCGCCAACGATGGTGGGCAGCGCGGTGGAGACGATGGTCTGGTCCAGCGCGGCGAGGAACATCACCAGCAGCAGCGCCGCCAGCAGCAGTGGAATGGAGGGACTTTTATCGGTGGCGTCGAGCGCGGGAGTCGCGCTCGGCGCCAGGGTCTGTTCGGAGGCCGAATGCATGGGGTCTGACCTGCTGCGAGGGGAACGTCGTTAAGGGGACGAACTCAGGCGCCAGCGCTGCGCTGACGATATTGCCGGCCGACTTCGGTTAGCCCGGCCAGGGTGAAGCTGTAGAGCTGCGCGGTGACGGCCTCGGCAGGCATGTCGAGGATCTCGCGCAGGGCGCCCTGCCCTCCACGCGGGCCGATCAGCAGCATTGCCCAGGGCGCGGTCACGCTGAGGATGCAGGGCACCAGCGTGGGGTCGTCGGCGGGTATCCCGGTGATCTCGCTGAACAGCTGCTTGAGCAGCGTCAGCTTCAGCGCCTTCTGCGGATGCAGCACTTCCTGGCCGTGGCTGCTCGGCGCCAGCGCCTCGGCGGCGAGCACGCGCAGGTGCCAGCTCTCCCGTCCGCGTGACGCCTTGCGCACCACCAGTTCGGTCAGCGCCAGCAGCTTGTCCGGCGCCGCTTGCTCGCTCTGGATGATCCGTTGCAGGTCGGCGATATCCAGGAAGCGCCGCCGCGCCTCACCCAGTACCGCCTGGTAGAGCCCGTTGCGGCTGCCGAAGTGGTAGTTGATCGAGGCCAGGTCGACCTCCGCCCTGGCCGCCACCGCCTTGTTGCTGGTCTCGCCGAAGCCCAGCGTCGAGATCAGCTCGCCAGCGGCTTCGAGGATGCGGATGCGGGTTGCTTCACCGTCTTTTCGGGATTCGCGGGAGGCCATGGAGTTTCCTGGAGGTACTGGCAGTGGTCGTCAGCCTGACGCAGGTTAAATCTAAATTCAATTTAAATTTAGATATGGCGACGAGCGTCTTCCCCTGCCATCAGCCTGCCCCGGCCAGGGTTTGCAACGAAAACTTGTACATTGATTTTGACTTGTACAAGTTTTGAATTAACCTGCAAAAGGTTGTACGAAAAATAGTCGTTGTACAACTTTCAGGAGGTGCCTGGATGTCCGCGTTCCTGCAAACCTTCGCTCAGGCGTTCGCCCAACTGGATCGGGGCACGCTCGACCGGCTCGAACAGCTCTACAGCCCCGACATCGAATTCATCGACCCCCTGCATGCGCTGCACGGCCTGCCCAGGGTGCGCGCCTACTTCGCCCAGCTGTTCGCCAACGCCCACGACATCCGCTACGACTTCCACGGTTTCGATGAAATCGCGCCGGGCCAGGGCTACCTGCGCTGGACCCTGACCTTCACTCACCCGCGGCTCAACGGCGGCGCACCGGTGCGCACCGACGGCTGCTCGCACCTGCTCTGGCACGACCGCGTGTACCGCCACCGCGACTACTACGACGCCGGCGCCCTGCTCTACGAGCACCTGCCCGTCATGGGCGGCGTGATTGCCTGGCTGAAGCGGAGGCTGGCATGAGGCGCATCTGGCTGACCGGCGCCAGCAGTGGCATCGGCGCGGCGCTGGTGCGGCGGCTGCTCGCCGATGGCCATCAACTGGCGCTGACGGCGCGGCGCAGTGCGCCCATGGCGGCGCTGGCGGAGGAGTTTCCCGGCCGGGTGCTGCTGGTGCCCGGCGATATCGAGGATGCCGGCGCGCTGGCCGCCATCGCCGAGCGCATCCGCCGGGAGTGGGGAGCACTCGACCTGCTGGTGCTCAATGCGGGCACCTGCGAATACCTGGAACCCGGCGCCTTTGATGCCGATCTGGTGGAACGGGTGATCCGCACCAACCTGCTGGGGACCAGCAGCTGCCTGCAAGCGGCGCTGCCCTTGTTGCGCGCGGGCGAGCAGGCCCAGGTCGCCGTCATGTGCAGCGCGGTGACCGCCCTGGCCTTGCCACGCGCCGGCGCCTATGGCGCATCCAAGGCGGCGCTGCGCTACCTGTTCGAATCGCTGCGTATCGACCTGGCAGCGGAGAACATCGCCGTCACGCTGATCAGCCCCGGCTTCGTCGACACCCCACTGACCCGCCGCAACGACTTCCCGATGCCGCAGCGCTGGCCGGCCGCGCGTGCCGCTGCGTATATCGCCGAGCGCCTGCCGAAGCGGCCGCTGGAAATCGCCTTCCCGCTCGCCTTCAGCCTGGCGATCCGCACCCTGGGCCACCTTCCCGCGGCCTGGCGCCTGGCGCTGGGCAAGCGCCTGGCGCGCCCGCCACAGGAGCACTGAGCCATGCGCATCGCCATCGTGGGCAGCGGCATTGCCGGCCTGGTGACGGCCTACCTGTTGGCCCGTCGCCACGAGGTCACGGTGTTCGAATCCGCGGACTGGATCGGCGGCCACACCCACACGGTCGACGTCAGCTGGCAGGGCCGCAGCTACGCCATCGACACCGGTTTCATCGTCTTCAACGACTGGACCTACCCCCACTTCATCCAGCTGCTGGATCAGTTGGGCGTGGCGAGCCAGGCCACCAGCATGAGTTTCTCCCTGCATGATCCCGCCAGCGGGCTGGAGTACAACGGCAACACCCTCGACAGCCTCTTCGCCCAGCGGCGCAACCTGCTCTCGCCGGGGTTCTGGGGCATGCTGCGGGACATCCTGCGCTTCAACCGCGAAGCCCGTGACGACCTCGCCCACGCCCGTCTCGACCCGCAGCAGAGCCTGGGTGATTACCTGCGCGAGCGCGGCTACGGGCAGCGCTTCATCGAGCACTACATCGTGCCGATGGGGGCGGCGATCTGGTCGATGCCCCGGGGTCGGCTGCTGGAATTCCCGCTGCAGTTCTTTGTCCGCTTCTTCGACAACCATGGCCTGCTGTCGATCAACCGGCGGCCGCAATGGCGGGTCCTGCAAGGCGGCTCGCGCGCCTACATCGAGCCGTTGTGCCGCAGCTTTCGCGACCGCATCCGCCTGAGTTGCCCGGTACAGCGCGTGGAGCGCGACAGCGACGGCGTGACGCTGACCAGCTCGCAGGGCAGCGAGCGTTTCGACAAGGTGGTGTTCGCCTGCCACAGCGACCAGACGCTGGCCCTGCTGGCCAGCCCGGATGCCGCCGAGCGCGAGGTGCTGGGCGCCCTGCGCTACGCCGAAAGCGACGTCGTCCTGCATACCGATACGCGCCTGCTACCGCAGCGCCGCAAGGCCTGGGCCGCCTGGAATTTCCGCCTGAACGATGCCCGCCACCTGCCGCCCACGGTGACCTACAACATGAACCTGCTGCAGGGCATCGACGCGCCCGCGACCTTCTGCGTCAGCCTGAATCAAGGCGACGCAGTGGACCCTTCGCAAGTGCTCGCCCGGTTCCGCTATGCCCATCCGCAGTACGACCTCGCCGGCGTTGCCGCGCAGGCCAGGCAAGCAAGCCTGCAGGGCCAGCAGCACAGCTATTTCTGCGGCGCGTACTGGGGCATCGGCTTCCATGAGGACGGCGTGGTCAGTGCGCTGGCGGTCGCCGAATGCTTCGGGGAGCGACTGTGAACAGCCGTCTCTGCCGCGGCTGGGTCCGCCATCGGCGCCTGCTGGCACCGGCGCGGGAGTTCCGCTACCCGATGGGCATGCTCTACCTGGACCTCGCCGAGCTGCCCGCCGTGCTGGCGCTTTCGCGCTGCCTGTCGACCTCGCCGCTGGCTCCGCTGTGCTGGCGCGAGCGCGATTACCTGCCGCGCTGGACCGGGCAAGGCATGGGGCTTGCCGAGGCCATTCGGGCACTGCTGCGCGAGTCGCTGGAGGATCCTCCTGACGGCCCCGTCCACCTGCTCACCCAGCCGCGCAGCTGGGGCATCAGTTTCAACCCGGTGAGTGTCTACCTCTGCCATGACCGGCAGGGGCAACTACGCGCCCTGGTCTGCGAGGTGCGCAATACCCCCTGGCGCGAGCGCTTCCACTACGTGCTGCCGGTGGAACCCGGCGCAACGGCCGAGCTGGAGGTCGACAAGGCCTTCCACGTCTCGCCCTTCCTGCCCCGCGACCTGCAGTACCGCATGCGCCTGCGTCGCGACGAACGCAGCCTGCACCTGCACATGGAGAACTGGCGCGGCAGCGCCAAGGTCTTCGAGGCCGATCTCGCCCTGCGCTGTCAGCCGCTGGATGGCCAGGGCCTGCGCCGCCACGTGCTGGCGTTTCCCTGGCTGAGCCTGCGCACCCTCGGCGCCATCTACTGGCAGGCACTGCGCCTGCTGCTAAGGCGCGCACCGATCCATGACCACCACGCCAGCACGGAACACTTTTCGGTTGGCCATACCCGGCAGGAGGAAGTCGCGCATGCCGCAGAACGTTCTGAGCATCACTAAGCCCGGCAGCCGCGGGCTGTTCGCCAGCGTGCCGCTGAAGCAGGCCGTGCTGGCGCAACTGCGCCGGCTGCGCCACGGGCAGCTGAGCCTGTGGGTCAACGGTGAGGAAATGCGTTTCGGCGACGCCGAAAGCCCGCTCAAGGCGCACATCGAAGTGCTCGACCCGGCGGCCTGGGCGCTGGTGGCCGGCAACGGCTCCATCGGTGCCGGCGAGGCCTACATTCACGGATTCTGGCGCAGCCAGGACCTGACTGCGGTGACCCGGCTGTTCGTCGCCAACCTCGACGTGCTCGATGCCATGGAAGGCGGCCTGGCCCGCCTCGGCCGCCCGGCGCTGCGCCTGCTGCACTGGCTCAACCGCAACAGCCGCGCCGGCTCGCGGCGCAACATCGTCGCCCACTACGACCTGGGCAACGCGCTGTTCGAATGCCTGCTCGACCCGACCATGATGTACTCCGCCGCCACCTTCGCCACGCCCGAGCATTCGCTGGAACAGGCGCAGCTGGCCAAGCTCGCGCTGATCTGCCACAAGCTCGACCTTCAGCCGGGCGACCACCTGCTGGAAATCGGCAGCGGCTGGGGTAGCCTGGCGCTGTACGCGGCCAGCCACTATGGCTGCCGCGTCACCACCACCACGCTCTCGGACGAGCAATACGCCTACACCCGCGAGCGCGTCGCGCAACAGGGGCTGGCAGGCCGCATCACAGTGCTCTGCGAGGACTACCGCAACCTCCAGGGACGCTACGACAAGCTGGTCTCCATCGAGATGATCGAAGCCGTCGGCCACCGCTACCTGCCCGAGTATTTCCGCCGCTGCGCCGCCCTGCTCAATGACGACGGCCTGATGCTGCTACAGGCCATCACCATCCGCGACCAGCGCTACCAGCGGGCGTGCCGTTCGGTGGACTTCATCCAGCGCTACATCTTCCCCGGCGGCGCCCTGCCCTCGCTGACCGCGCTGCTGCAGACCGCCAGCCGCGAGACCCAGCTGAACCTGCTGCACATGGAGGATTTCGGCCCGCACTACGCACGCACCCTGCGCCACTGGCTGCACAACCTGCATGGCGCGCACCAGACGCTGCTCGAACGCGGCTACGACGACAGCTTCCAGCGCCTCTGGGAGTTCTACCTGTGCTACTGCGAAGGCGGCTTCCAGGAGCGCGCCATCGGCGTCGCCCAGCTGCTCTGGGCCGGCCCCGCCGCACGGCCGCCCAGCCTGGTCGAACGGCCAGTCCTCCCGGCATGAGCCGCGCCTGGCAGCTGGGCAATGCGCTGTGGCTGCAACTGGGCTGGTGGGGCTGCGTGCTCGGCGCCGAACGGGGCTGGCTTTTGCCGCTGGTGGGCGTCGGCCTGTGCGTTCATCTCGCGTGCTGCGCGGACTCCGCAGCGGAGTTCCGCGCCCTGGTACGGGTCGCGCTGTGCGGCTGGCTGCTGGACACCGGGCTGGGCCTGGCCGGGGTTTTCCGCTTCCCCGGTGCCCTGCCGCCGCCCTGGCTGTTGCTGTTGTGGCCGGTGTTTGCCAGCAGCCTGCGGCACAGCCTGGCCTGGGCTGCCCGGCCGCTCTGGCGCGGTGCGGTGCTGGGCGCGCTCGGCGGTCCGCTGGCCTATCTGTCGGGCGCACGCCTGGCAAATGTCGACCTGCCGCTCGGCGAGCTGGCCAGCGGCCTACTCCTCGCGGCGATCTGGGCGCTCTGGTTGCCGCTGATGCTGCGCCTGGCGAATGCTCGTCAGGCCAATCCCCACCAGACTTGAACTCAGCGTGGCGACACGCGGCGGAAGAACAGCGTGACCTGCCCCACCTCGACACCCAGCTTGCTCATGCTTGACCGGTTGATCAGGGTGTCGGCGTCCATCAGGTACATCCAGTCGTCGAGGCTCACCTCGTAGGTCGAACCGTCCACCGGCAGCAGCAGGCTGTAGCGCCAGCGCAACGCGTTGCCCGCCACCTGGCCGTGCGCTTCCCCCACCACGTCAGCCGCACGCCCCGTCCAGCGCCCGCCGCCCTGCGGCGTCAGGGTCCATACTCGCTGCTGCCGCGTCCCGTCGCTGTAGAGGAAATGCTCGTCGAGTATCAGCCGCTCGCCGTCGCGGCGGCTGCTGACCTGCACGTGGAAGCACTTGACCACCTCGCCGGAGCGCTTCTGGAACATGCCCCAGGCCTCCACCGGTGATTCGAAGAAGCGCACCAGGTCGAGTTGCGGCTGCTGGCCGGCATAGTCCTCGACCCCGACGTTGCCGCAGCTGCCCAGCAACAGGCAGAGCGCGAGCAGACAGAATCTGTGCATGGTTCACCTCCGGGTATCGCCGAGCAGCTCGCGCCGCAGCTCCGGTGCCTGAGTCCTGGGGTCGAGCCAGATGGCGAAGAAGGCCGCCGCGAAGCGCGGGTCGGCTATTTCATGGCGCAGTTGGTCATTGAGGTAGAAACGGCAGCCCTGGCCGGGAACGCTGACGCCCACCAGGCGATCCCCCGCCGACACATCGGCGAAGGCGCGGCCCATTTCCGCGCTCCAGCGCGCCAGCGTTACCTCATCCACCGCGTCACCCTGCAGGCGGCGAATCTCCTCGATGCTCGCCTGCACCAGGGTGTCGCGCCCCAGGCTGCGGTGGTAGGTCAGCTCCAGCGCGAACGGCTGGTCCGGCCAGGGCCGCTCGCTGTCACTCCAGAGCGTCGCCGAGTACAGGCGCAGCCCATACCAGCGGTACTCCCCGCTGCCGAGCGGCGCGGCGGAAGGCAGCGTTGCGCGCCAGTCCGCGGCGACCGAGCTGGCGGCGAGGCACAGCAGCAATCCGAACAGAACAGTCTCCCGACGATATCGACCCGCGTGCATGACACACCCCGCTGGCACGGCGAACGGAGAAAACTTGTACAAGAATAAAAGATGTACAAGATTTTGCCCGGACTGACCGACGAATCACGCGGCGGAAATCCTCCACTGGGCAGGAAGATTCCGGAGGGAGATCAGCAGCGAAGCTTCACGAAAATCAGCTCGGGATCACCCTCGTCCAGGTTCTCGACCTGGCCACTGCCGATAAAGCCGAGCTTCCCGAGCAACCTGCGCATCGGCTCATTCGACGCATTCGTCGAGGTGAACAGTTTCGCCGCCCCGCTCCGCGATTCCAGCGCCCGGAGAATCGCCGAGCCGACGCCACGACGCCGCGCCGAATCACCCACCACGACGAGCGGGATGAACGCCTGTTCGAAGAACGAATAGTCGAGGACGCCATATCCCAGCAGCACCGAGGAGTCGCCTGCTTCCACGGCGACCCAGCACTGGCCGGCGGTGATTGCCTGCTCGATGAACCTGCGGCGCCTCGGCTCGCATCGCGCGATCGCGTCCAGGGCAATCAGCCCGTCGAGATCAGTGCTCAAGGCGAGCCGCACATTGGATGGAGAAGTCATTGCTGCACCGCGCCGTGGCTTGGGAGTGGCCAGTGTAATCGCGTTATCGAGGCGAATGCGGACATCGGTTGACGGCTGCAATTAGCCACACCCTCCAAATTTCCCCAGATCGGCGCGCCAAGCTGGGGTCGATCATTCTGGATACCTGCGGCCACATCCTAACAGTGAGCCAGGACGAAGTCGGCGCGGGCGGAAACTGTTATGGGTCGGTAGCAGACACCCGGCACTATGATTTCCTGCCGCCAGTATCCAATTGCTGAATCCAACCTACCTAGCCGCACTGCTGGCCCATGCACTGCCGGGGAGCGGCGCGGGCGAAGCCTACTTCCATTAACGGTGTGCAATGCTTTGCCCGCACACCGCGTCGCTGGATAATCTCCGCCCTGTTCCCCGCCACGGTGATGCATGAGCGAACAAGCGATCCTTCCCGACCTCCTGGCGCCAGGCCTCGACGTGGTGTTCTGCGGCCTCAATCCGGGGCTGGGCTCGGCACAGCGGCGCCAGCACTTCGTCAACCCGAGCAATCGTTTCTGGCGGGTGCTGCATCTGGCCGGTTTCAGCGCCGAACTGCTCGACGCAGAGCACGATGCGCGTCTACTCGACTACGGTTGCGGGCTGACCACCGCGGTGGCGCGGCCGACCGTTTCGGCGCAGTCGATCAGCGCGCAGGAATACCGGCTGGCGGCGCAGTCTCTGGAGCAGCGCATCGCCCACTATGCGCCGCGCTGCCTGGCCTTTCTCGGCAAGGCTGCGTACTCCGCCATCAGTGGCCAGGGCCAGCTGGATTGGGGCGAGCAGGCCGCGCACCTGGGCGGTGCGCGGGTATGGCTGCTACCCAACCCGAGCGGGCTTAACCGTGCATTTTCTCTGGAGCGCCTGGTCCAGCACTACGCCGCACTGCGCGAGGCGTTGGCGGGCAGCGCGGTCAGCTGAACGCTATCAGTGCCCGGTCAACGCTTGCGGACTCGCCGGAGCGCCACGGAGGTGGCCATCATCGGCGGCTTCGGGCTGCCCTGATAACTGGCTATCCAGCGTCGTGTGAAGTCGATGTCCATCAGCAGACCGTCCTCGAACAAACGGATGGCCCCTTGTGAAACCCGGTACACCCCGCACAGGGGGCACTCCATCTGCAGGTGATTGCCCAGCGCGGCGGACAGACCTTCCGCCTGGCAGACAAAGCAATCCCGGCGCTCTCGGTCAACCTGTTGCATGGCGCTCATTGGGGGCGCTTCGCCAGCGAAGACAGTGTCATGACGCCCAGCACCACCTGGCAGTCCCGCCTGACGCACAGCACCTGTTGCACCAGCCCGAAGGTCCTCGGGTCACGTCGAATCTGCGCATTGATGAACTCTTGGCCAGAGCAACGCGGGCAGGCTGGCTGCCGCTCCGACCCTGCATCCTTTCCCATCGGCTGATCTCCCTGTAAACGGACAAACAGTACGCCAGCGGGCAGCCCGCAACTATGACATCAGGCTGATATCAACCTTCGGCAACTGGCCCGATTTGCCAGTGCCGTGGGCCAGGCGAGAGCCGTTCGAGCGTCTTCGCGCCGGCGGCTGGCCCGAGCTCTCCGCCGGGTCGCAATCGACGTACTGCCAAAAAGCTCCTGCTATGCTGGCGGGCCCGCGCCGCTCTAATACTCGACTGGCAGCCCAGCGTGCCTGCCCAGTCGATTCGCGGCCTGCCCCGACCGGATGGAGATGATCCCATGACTGCCTTCCCCTACCCCGATACCCAACTGCTCATCGATAACGTCTGGAGGGCGGGCGGCGACGGCCGCTGGATCGATGTGGCCAATCCCGCCAGCGGCAAGACCATCGGCCGCGTCGCCCACGCCACGGTGGATGACCTGAACCTGGCCCTGGCCGCCGCGCAGAAAGGCTTCGAAACCTGGCGTGCGACGCCCGCCTACGAGCGCGCTACCCTGATGCGCCGCGCGGCTGGTCTGCTGCGCGAGCGCATCGAGCAGATCGCCACGCTGATCACCCTGGAGCAAGGCAAGCCGCTGCAGGAAGCCCGCGCCGAAATCGCCGCGGCGGTGCCGATCATCGAGTGGTTCGCCGACGAAGGCCTGCGCGTCTACGGCCGCATCGTGCCCTCGCGCTCGCCGGACGTGCAGCAACTGGTGCTCAAGGAGCCGGTCGGCCCGGTCGCGGCGTTCACCCCGTGGAACTTCCCGGTCAACCAGATCGTGCGCAAGCTGAGCGCCGCGCTTACCACCGGCTGCTCCTTCCTGGTCAAGGCGCCGGAAGAAACCCCGGCCTCGCCGGCCGCACTGATCCAGGCATTCCTCGATGCCGGCCTGCCGCCGGGCGTGCTCGGCCTGGTGTATGGCGACCCGCAGCAGATTTCCTCGCACCTGATCGCCCACCCGATCATCCGCAAGGTCACCTTCACCGGCTCCACGCCCGTGGGCAAGCAACTGGCCGCGCTGGCCGGTGCGCACATGAAGCGGGTGACCATGGAACTGGGCGGCCACGCGCCGGTGATAGTCGCCGAGGATGCCGACGTCGAACTGGCGGTCAGCACCGCTGGCCTGTCGGCGTTCCGCAACGCCGGCCAGGTATGCATTTCGCCCACGCGTTTCCTGGTGCACAACAGCCGCAAGGCCGAGTTCAACCAGGCACTGGTGCGCCACGCCGAGGCGCTGCGCATCGGCGACGGCCTGGACGAGAACACGACCCTCGGCCCACTGGCCAACACGCGCCGGATAACCGCCATGAGCGCCTGTGTGGAAGACGCCCAGGCCAAGGGCGCCGTGCTGCTCACCGGCGGTAATCGCGTGGGTGACAGCGGCAACTTCTACGCGCCGACCATCCTCGACGACGTGCCGCTGGATGCCTCGCTGTTCAACGACGAACCCTTCGGGCCGATTGCCGGCGTGCGCGGTTTCGACGACCTGGATGAAGCCATCGCCGAGGCCAATCGCCTGGCTTATGGTCTGGCCGCCTACGCCTACACCCGCTCGATCAAGACCGCGCAGGCGCTGAGCAACCGCCTGGAAGTCGGCATGGTCTGGATCAACCAGCGCGCCACGCCCTATGCCGAGCTGCCCTTCGGCGGCGTGAAGGACTCCGGCTACGGCACCGAGGGCGGCAGCGAAGCGCTGGAGGCCTACCTCAACACCAAGACCGCCTCGATCACCGGGGTCTAGCACCAGGGGCTGGCACCGCCGCTGGCAAGCCCGCAAAAACACCAACGCCCCGCGCCCCGGCCGGGGCGTTGGTGTTTTCCGGCAAGCAGGAGACACGCGCTTAATACCCAGCTAATCGGGGCCTCACAGCATCTCAGGTCGACGCGGCACCGCCGCGAACATCCCCCGTCGGCGCCTGAGCCAACGGGGTGAAATCCTCCCGACCCGAGGTCTCGATGCGACGCTTACGACTGCTACTCCTGGTTCTCCCCCTCGGTCTGCTGCAGGCCTGCACCACGCTGCAAGCCGCCGCCAAGCGCGCAGAGGCCGACCCGGCTGCGTACCGGGCGCTGGACCTGAATGCGCACTACCACTTCAACGATCCGCAGGCCAAACTCGGCCAGCAGGAGATGGAGCGGATCATCGGCAACTGAAGCCTCAGCGCCGCAGCGGCAGCTCCAGGATGGCGCAGAGGCCATCCGCCGAGCTGTCGAATGCCAGCCGGCCATGGCAGCGCTCGACGATGGCCTGGACGATGGCCAGCCCGAGGCCGCTGCCGCCCTTGCCGTCCATGCGCCAGAAGCGCTCGGTCAGGCGCGGCAGCAACTCGGCGCTGACGCCCGGCCCCTGGTCCACCACGCGGGCAACCAGGCAGTCAGCCACCGTACGCAGTTCCAGCACGACCTCGGTACCGGCGCGGGTATGGCGCATGGCATTCTCCAGCAGGTTGCGCAGCGCTAGGATGGCGAGCACTGCGGGGGCTTCGAGCTGCTGGTCGGCAGCGACGCCGTCGTTACACACCTCGATCCGGCCAGGCTGCGCATGCAGCGCGTCCTCCACCGCATGCCGAACCACCTCCAGCACCGTGCTCGCGCCGCCATCGTCGAAGCCCAGGCTGCCCTCGACCTTGGCCAACACCAGCAGCTGTTCCAGTGTGCGGTGCAGGCGGTCGGCGCCCTGCTCGGCATAGGCCAGGGCCTGCTCCGAGTCCTTGCCGGTGGTCAGGCGGGCGACCTGCAGGTGGGTCTTGATCGCGGTGAGCGGGCTGCGCAATTCATGGGCGGCATCGCCGGCGAAACGGCGCTCACGCTCGATGGCGCTGGCGATGCGCACGAACAGCTGGTTCTGCGATTCCACCAGTGGCCGCAGCTCCGCCGGCAGGCGCTTCAGCGACAACGGCTCCAGCGAATCGGCGCCACGCCGGGCGATGGCCTCGCGGATGCGCAGCAGCGGGCTGAGCCCCTGGGTGACGCCGAGCCACAGCAACGCCAGGCTACCCAGCAACGCGAGCACCACCGGCACCGCCGCCGAGATCAGGATCGAGCGATTGAGCAACTCGCGCTCCTCGATGCGGTCAGCGGTACTGATCCACATGTCCCCCACCTGCAGCGTGAAGCTGCGCCATTGCGAGCCGTCGATGTCCTGGGTGTGGAAGCCCTTGCCGGCATTGCCCAGGGACCGGTCCGGCGTCGCATGGCTCTGCGCGAGCACCTCGCCGCGCAGCGACACCACCTGACAGGCCAGGCCGTCGGGAATCCCCAACTGCTCGGCGGTCAGCCGGTTCGCCTCGTTGTGGCCGGGTTGCGGCCTGGGCAGCTGCTGCAACAGGCCGGCAACCATTCGCGCGGAAGCAGCCAGGCGCTCATCCAGCGAATGCGTCACGCGCTCGCGCAGGTCGCAGAGCATCCACAGCGCCGCCAGCGACCAGAGCAGCAGGAAGGTCGTGCCGAGGATCAGGCTCAGCCGCGCGCGCAGGCTCATCGGTTCGCACCGTCATCGCTGCCCGCCGCGCCGAGTCGATAGCCCAGGCCACGGATGGTTTCGACGATGCCGCCGCCGAGCTTGCGCCGCAGATTGTGGATGTGAACGTTGAGGGCATTGCTCTCCACGTCGTCGGTCAGGCCGTAGATGCTGTCCTTGAGCTGGTCGGCGGTGAGGATGCGCCCGCGATGGTCCAGCAGCGCCATCAGCAGGGCCTGCTCGCGGCGCGACAGGTCGACCGGCTCGCCGTCCAGCAGCGTCTCCCGCGTACTGGGGTCGAAGCTCAGGCAGCCATGCTCGATGACATTGCTGCAGCGCCCCGCTGCCCGGCGCTGCAGGCTGTGCAGGCGGGCATGCAGTTCGAGCAGGTCGAACGGCTTGAGCAGGTAGTCGTCGGCCCCCGCCTGCAAGCCGGCGACCCGGTCGCTCACCGCATCGCGCGCGGTGAGGATCAGCACCGGCAGATCGTCGCCGCGCCGCCGCAGTCGACGCAGCAGCTGCAGGCCGTCCTGGTCGGGCAGGCCCAGGTCGAGCACCAGCACATCGAAACGGGCGACCTGCAGCAGCGAGTCGGTGTCGGCGGCATTGCCCACCCGGTCGACGGTCATGCCCTGGGCGCGCAGGCCGGAGACGATGCCGGCGGCGATGAGATCATCATCTTCGGTCAGAAGTACGTGCATGGAGGAATTCGCCTGGAAGATCGCGGCACGCTGCCATTCGGGGATTAACTGAACGTTATGCGATGCGGCGGCCAGCGTCGACCGCAGGGCGACCAGCTAATGCTGGGTTAATCGGAGCCGGCGAACCTCGCAGCTGACCGATTTGCCGCGAGGACCCGATGCGACGTTTCCTGTTACTGCTGCTTCTGCTGCTGCCCGGCCTGGCCCTGGCGCAACCTTCCGACCCGCTGTTCGGACCCCGCAAAGGCACCGAGGCGGATTTCCTGCCGGTGGAGCAGGCCTTCGCCTTCGATGAAAGCCGGCAGGAGGACGGCCGCATTCGCCTGCACTGGCGCATCGCGCCGGGTTACTACCTGTACCGCGACCGGCTGCGCGTCGACGGCGCAGCGGAGCTGCCGCCGATGCCCGCTGGCGAGGAGCATCACGACGATTTCTTCGGCGCCTCGACCATCTACCGTGATGACCTGGAAATCCTCCTGCAACCCGGCAGCGCCAGCACCTTGCAAGTCAGCTGGCAAGGCTGCGCCGATGCCGGCCTGTGCTATCCGCCGCAACACCAGGCGGTGGCGCCGACCTCGGGCGCTGCGCCGCAGCTGGCAGGTAGTGACGCAGTCGCTGTGGACGAAGGACTGGCGACGCGACTGCAACAGGCCGGGCTGGTTTCCAGCCTCGCGCTGTTCTTCTCCTTCGGCCTGCTGCTGGCCTTCACGCCCTGCTCGCTGCCGATGCTGCCGATCCTCGCTTCGGTGGTGGTCGGCAGCGGCGCGCGCAGCTGGCGTTCGGCACTGCTCGCCGGCAGCTTCGTGGTCAGCATGGCGCTGGTCTACGCCGCCATGGGCACCCTTGCCGCCGCGCTGGGCACCAACCTGCAGGCCTGGCTCCAGCAGCCCTGGCTGCTCGGCAGCTTCGCCGCGCTGTTCGTCATCCTGGCGCTGCCGATGTTCGGCTTGTTCGAGCTGCAACTGCCCTCCGCCCTGCGTCAGCGCCTGGATGCTGCGGGCCAGCAACGCAAGGGTGGCAGCCTGGGTGGCGCGGCGATCCTCGGCGTGCTCTCCGGCCTGCTGGTCGGCCCATGCATGACCGCGCCGCTGGCTGGCGCGCTGCTGTACATCGCCCAGTCCGGTGACCTGCTGCTGGGTGGTTCGGTTCTGTTCGCCCTCGGCCTGGGCATGGGCGTGCCAATGATCCTGGTGRTGACCTTCGGCCAGCGCTGGCTGCCCCGCCCCGGTGCCTGGATGGAGGCGGTGAAAGGGCTGTTCGGCTTCCTGCTGCTGGCCAGCGCCTGGCTGGTGATACGCCCGGTGCTCGACGCAACGCTCTGGGTCGCACTGGGCGGCGCGCTGCTGGTGGCCTTCGGCTGGGCCGCAGTGGAAACCGGGCGCAGCCTGCCGGGCCGGCGCGCGGTCACCGGCGCCGCCGGGTTGACTGCGATCCTCTGGGGCGCGGCCATGCTGCTGGGCGCCGCAGGTGGCGCACAGAGCCCGCTGCAACCACTGAAAATCTACGGCGCCGCACGCGCGGTCACACAGGCTGCCGCCAGCGAATTCGTCACCGTTCGCAGCACAGCCGAACTCGATGCCCAGTTGCAGGATGCGAAGGCGCAGCAGCAATGGGTGCTGCTGGATTACTCGGCAGAGTGGTGCGTGGCGTGCAAGGTCATCGAGCAACAGGTGTTCGAACAGCCGGACGTGCAGCAGGCATTGCACGGCGTGCGCCTGCTGCGGCTGGACGTCACCGCCGATGGCCCGGACAGCCGCGCCCTGCTCCAGCGCTACCGCGTGCCCGGCCCGCCCAGCGTGCTCTGGATCGGCCCTGACGGCAGCGAACGTCGCGGCCTGCGCATCACCGGCGAAATCAGTCGCGGCGAATTCCTCGCCCTGTGGCAACGCGCCAGGGGCAATGGCTGATGCTGCGGCTCTCCACCTTCCTGACTCCGCTGCCGCACGGGCGGTCACGCAACCCTGCAGAACCTGCTCACAACGACAACCGATACTCCCATCAGAGGCATTCCATGAAGCTTGCAAACCCGCTCCCCTTCGGCCTGCTCATCGCCCTCGGACTCGGCAGCGCCCAGGCCGCCGAAGACCTGCCGGCGCCGATCCGCATGGTCGAATCCAAGGGCGCCCGCGTCATCGGCCAGTTCGACGCGCCGGACGGCCTCAAGGGCTACGCCGCCGAGTACGAAGGCCAGGCCATGGCCCTCTACCTCACTGCGGATGGCAAGCACGTCCTCAGTGGCCGCCTGTTCGATGCGCAAGGCAACGACCTCAGCCGCGAACCGCTGGAGCGCCTGGTGTTCGCGCCCATGGCCAAGGAGATGTGGGCGAAGATGGCCAGCTCCACCTGGATCGCCGACGGCAAGGCCGATGCGCCACGCATCGTCTACGTCTTCACCGATCCCAATTGCCCCTACTGCACGATGTTCTGGCAGCAGGCTCGGCCCTGGGTCGAGAGCGGCAAGGTGCAGCTGCGCCACGTCATGGTCGGCATCATCAAGCCCGACAGCCTGGCCAAGGCCGCCACCCTGCTCGCCGACGCCGATCCGGCCAAGGCCCTGCACGACCACGAGCTGGCCGGCAAATCCAGCCCGCTCAAGGCCACCAGCCGGATTCCCGAAGCGCTCCAGCAGAAGCTCGATGCCAACATGACGCTGGCCGACCAGATGGGCGTCAACGCCACGCCGTCGATCTTCTACCTCAACGACAAGGGCCGCATGGAACAGGTGCAGGGCGCGCCCCGGCCGGAGCAGCTGGAACAGATTCTCGGCGGAAGCTGATCACTCCGTTGCCGCCGGCCCATCGCGCAGCGCCAGGCCGGCCAGCACGGCGACCCAGACCACGGCCACGCCGTAGTTCAGTCGCTGGTAGAGACCGAAGCCGTGCCCCGCGGCGAACGCCTTGCCCATCATCGCCACGCTCGCGATCGAGAGCAGCACACAAAGCGCGGAGAACAGCGCGAATCGCGGTGACGCCAGCAGCCGCTTGCCGAGGAAGACCCAGAGCGCGCTGGCCAGGGTCAGCGATAGGAACATCAGCAGGCCCGCCAGGTTGTGGACCTGCTGCGACAGCGACGGCTGCGCCGGGGCGCAGCCCTGGTCGCAGGAGAAGTGCCCGGTGGCAAAGCTGGCCAGGCCATGCAGCAGGATCAACCCGGCGCTGAGCACTGCCAGGCGCGAGCCGGCGAAACGCCGCGCCACGCCGATGGCGAAGGCAATGAACAGCACCCCCAGCGGGAAGTTGTTCACCCAGGCGGAGAAGCCGTGGGTCGGTGCGCCCTCGGCGCCCAGCTGGCTCATCGCCTGGTCGATGTGGCTGTAGCCGGGATAGGCCAGCGCCGTCAGCGCCACGCCGATCGCCAGCCAGAATGGAATCAGCAGCCCTGCTCCCAGCAGAACGCGATCAATGGTCTTCATGTCAGGTCACTCCCTTGCCTTGTTTCGAGTATTGCGTGAATGGCCCCGCCGTCCCGGCGAGGCTTGCGCGAACCGTATCAGGGCGCCTTGTCGGCCAGCTCCTCCAGCAGGTCCGCCGAGGGGACGAAGAACAGGCTGCCGGTGACGGCCTTGCTGAAGTCCAGCAGGCGGTCGTAGTTGCCGGCGGGGCGGCCGACGAACATGTTCTCCAGCATCTCTTCCACCGGCGCCGGCGAGCGCGCGTAGCCGATGAAGTAGGTGCCGAACTCGCCCGAGCCGGGGCGGCCGAAGGGCATGTTGTCGCGCAGGATCTTCACCTCCTCGCCGTCCTTCTCCAGGGTGGTCAGCGAGCTGTGCGAGCAGCTCGGCTTCACGTCGTCGGCCAGCTCGATATCGGCCAGTTTGGTACGGCCGATGATGCGTTCCTGGGCTTCGGTGGACAGCTGGTTCCAGCCGTTCATGTCGTGCAGGTACTTCTGCACCAGCACGTAGCTGCCGCCGGCGAACTCGCGGTCCTCGTCGCCGATCAGGGTGAAGCGCGCTGTCTCGTGCTGCTCCGGGTTCTCGGTGCCGTCGACGAAGCCGATAATGCTGCGCATGTCGAAGTAGCGGAAACCATGCACCTCGTCGACCACCGTCACCGCCTCGCCCATGCGCGCCACCAGTTGCGCCGCCAGCTCGAAGCAGAGGTCCATCTGGTCGGCGCGGATGTGCAGCAGCAGGTCGCCGGGCGTGGAGACCGCAATGCGTTTGCCGCTGCCGAATTCGCGGAAGGCGTGCAGCTCTGCCGGCCGCGGGGCGCCGAACAGGCTGTCCCAGGCACTGGCGCCGAAGCCCACCACGCAGGACAAGTTGCCGTTGGGCACTCGCTTGCCCACCGAGCGCACCAGCGCTGCCACGTCACCGCAAAGCGAACGCACGGCGCCCCAGGGCTGCTGGCCCGGCGCCAGGGTGGCCACGAGGAAGATCGCGCAACGGGTGATCGGGCTGTCGACCGACTGGGGGAACGGAGCGTCGCTGGGCATGATTGGGCCGCCATCGAATCAGGGGAGCCCGAGATTATCAAACTCCGCCCGGCAGCAGATGACGGGGCGCAAACTGCGGCCCGTCATCGCTGGCGATCACTCCGCCATCTGCAGGTCCGGCAGCTTCACCTGGAACATCCGCGTGGCGCTGAGCAGGCAGATGAAGCCCAGGCACATCCAGCCGAAGCCGATCATGAACGACAGCCCGGACAGACTCGACCACAGCCAGATGGTGCTGAGGAAGCCCAGCCCCGGCAGCGCGCCGTAGCGCAGGTAGTTGCGCTTGCCGGTGAGCTTCTGGTCGATCAGGTAGTGCTTGATCACCGCCAGGTTCACCGCCGAGAAGGCGAACAGCGCACCGAAGCTGATCATGTTCGCCACCGTATCCAGGGTGACGAACAGGGCGATCAGCGACAGCGCGCTGATCACCATGATCGCGGTAGCCGGCACGCGTTTCTTCGTCACCAGCTTGCCGAACACGCGAGGCAGCGCACCGTCGCGGCCCATGGCGAACAGCACCCGCGACACGCTGGCCTGGGACACCATCGCCGAGGCGAAGCAACCGGCCACGTAGGTGGCGGTGAAGAAGGTCACCAGCCACTCGCCGCCGATGCGCCGCAGCACGTCGAGGGACGCCGAGTCGGCATCGGTGAGCGCCTGCCACTCGGGGAACACCAGTTGGCCGAAGTAGGCCATGACGATGAACAGCACGCCGCCGATCAGGGTCACCAGCATGATCGCTGCGGGAATCTGCCGGCGCGGCTCGGGGGTCTCCTCGGCCATGGTCGACACCGCATCGAAGCCGAGGAACGACAGGCACAGCACCGCCGCGCCGGACATCACCAGCGGCAGGCTGAAGTGCTCGTCATAGAACGGCTGCGCCAACGCCACCGGCTCCGCCTGCTGGCCCAGGTGGCTCAGCGAGAGCGCGATGAACACCACCACGAAGACCATCTGCGCGACGATCAGCACCCAGTTGACGCGAGTGATCGACTCGATGCCGATGAGGTTGAGGAAAGTCACCAGCACGATGGAGCCGAGAATCCACACCGACAGCGGTACCGAGGGGAAATAGTCGACCATGTAGATGCCGATCAGCAGGTAGCTGAGCAGCGGCAGGAAGATGTAGTCGAGCAGCAGCGTCCAGCCGGCCATGAAGCCGAATGCGGCGCCGAAGGTCTTGCGCGTGTAGCTGTACACCGACCCCGAATACGGGTGCGCCTGCACCATGCGGCCATAGCTGTAGGCCGTCAGCAGCATCGCGGCGAGGGTGAACACGTAGGCCGAGGACAGGTGGCCCATGCTCATCCGCGTGACCAGGCCGTAGGTGGTGAAGACCGCCAGCGGCACCATGTAGGCCAGCCCGAAAAGGACCAGCGCGGGAATCCCCAGTGACTTGCGAAAGCCCCGTGACGACGGGGTGCTGTTCTGGGCTTGATGGGCAGGCGAGGAAGTATCGGAAGCGCTTGTTGTTTTTTTCATGGCTCACTCATGGCTCGAAAGGCGGGCGCATGGTGCGTGAGCTTGGGGCCGAGGAAAATTAGTAAAAATATGCTCGGACCTTAAGAAAAAAATGGCCGTCGGTGCGGGGACAAGGGCGAGGTTTGTGCGGTCATCCGTGTCTGTGGGCATGATCCAAAAGCTGCGCTCGCCCCGAGCGTAGAGGCATGCTTCTCGTAGGAGCGAGCTCGCTCGCGAACCCACCCAGCGCCTCCCCCCGTAGGGCGCATAACCCGGAACGGGTTATGCGCCGATACCACGACGGCGGATAACGCTGGCGCGTTATGCGCCCTACGTCCCTAGCTAAACGGAGAAGGACCGGCCGTCACGCCGGTTCATTCGCATCAGGCCGCGGCCAGCACGCTGACCGACAGGCGCAGGCCGAGAGCCGCCAACGCCGCTTCCAGCTGCTCCATCTTCGAGGTGTGCAGGAAGTCCACCTGCACCGGATTCACCTCCAGCAGCCGGCAAAGATCAGCCTTGCGCATGCCCCGCCGCACCATCTCGTTCCACAGCACGATCTTGGCGACGGTCACTGTCGGCAGGTGCACGACGTGCTCGCCGGCTTCAGCCGCGCTCGCCGGCGGAATCGCGCGGCGGTCGTCGACGTAAAGCGACAGGGTCGTATCGATGGCATCCAGAGTTTCCGTGATCGCATGGGCACGGTCATCGCCGAAGCTGTTGAGCTCCGGCAGATCGCGGCAATACACGGCGAGGCCAGCAGCGCTGGGGTCTTCCTCGAATCGTATGGCGTAGTCGTACATCGTTGCCTCCCTCTCTGGCGATGCATTCACAAGCCCAGTTGCCGGATGATGGCCTGGCGGGTTCCCTCGGGCATTTCCTTGGCTCCATGGTCGGCAAAGGTCGTCTTCCTGCCGTTGGGGGCGGTGATCTTGAAGTGGCTGCCCTTGCCCGCTTCGAAGGTCACCCCCTGGGCTTTCAGCCATCGCCTGAATTCGCTGAACTTCATCAGCTCGTCTCTTCCTGACCGGATGAGCCAAGCCTATGGCCGCACACGCAAATGACAACATTAGTGTTGCATTAGCGGAGCATTCCCACAAGCTTCTCCGCCATGGCGCAGCCTGCTGCTGCCCAGCGATTATCCAGCCCCGCTGGACAGTCCATCCCGCCCGACGGGAATTATCCATGTCGCATCCCGCTCTAGACTCAGCTTGCCTTCAACCAAGCAGGACAAGCGCCATGGCTGACCATTCGATCAAGGGGAAAGTGGTACTCATCGCCGGAGGAGCGAAGAATCTCGGGGGGCTGATCGCCCGCGACCTCGCCGGGAACGGCGCCGCCGCCGTGGCGGTGCATTACAACAGCGCCGCCAGCAAGGCCGATGCCGACAAGACCGTCGCCGCCCTGCAGCAACTGGGCGCCAAAGCGGTGGCGTTGCAGGCCGACCTGACCCGCGCCGGTGCGGTGGAGAAACTGTTCGCCGACACCATCGCCGCCATCGGCAGGCCGGACATCGCCATCAACACCGTCGGCAAGGTGCTGAAGAAGCCCATGGCCGAGATCAGCGAAGCCGAGTACGACGAGATGATGGCGGTGAACGCCAAGTCGGCGTTCTTCTTCATCAAGGAAGCCGGCCGGCACCTCAACGACAACGGCAAGATCTGCACCCTCGTCACCTCGCTGCTGGGCGCCTTCACGCCGTTCTATGCCGCCTACGCCGGCGGCAAGGCGCCGGTGGAGCACTTCACCCGCGCCGCCGCCAAGGAGCTCGGCGAGCGCGGTATCTCCGTCACCGCGGTGGGGCCGGGGCCGATGGATACGCCGTTCTTCTACCCCGCTGAGGGTCAGGACGCGGTGAACTACCACAAGACAGCCGCCGCCCTGTCGCCCTTCTCGAAGACCGGCCTGACCGACATCGAGGACGTGGTGCCCTTCATTCGCCACCTGGTCAGCGACGGCTGGTGGATCACCGGGCAGACGCTGCTGATCAATGGCGGCTATACCACCAAGTAACTCCCCACCGGGATCGCCGGTCCGGGTGCCTGCGCCCGACCGGCGCCGCTCTTCTGCCGAGGTTCAATGGAGCGCATCGAGCAATACCGCATCTTCATCCAGGTCGCCGAGCTGGGCAGCTTCATCCAGGCCTCGCGGGTACTCAAGCTGCCCCGCGCCACCGTCTCGGCGGCAGTCCAGCAGCTGGAAAGCGGCGTCGGCACACGCCTGCTGCACCGCACCACACGCCGGGTCAGCCTGACCGCCGACGGCCTGCAACTGCTCGAACGCGCGCGCCAGCTGTTGCAGGAGTACGACGAGGTCGACCAGCTGTTCCAGACCCACCCGCAGCAGGTCAGCGGCCGCCTGGATGTCGACGTGCCCAGCCGCATCGCCCGGCGTCTGTTGATTCCCGCACTGCCGGAGTTCCTCCGCCAGTACCCCCGCCTGCAGCTCGGGCTGGGTTCCACCGACCGGCTCATCGACCCGGTGGGCGAAGGCGTGGATTGCGTGATCCGCTTCGGCCGGCTGAGCAACAGCAGCCTGGTGGTCAGGCCGCTGGGGCAAGTGTTGCTGGTGAACTGCGCAAGCCCCGCGTACCTCGCCGAGTACGGCCATCCGCAGCGCCCCGAAGAGCTGCACAACGGCCACCTGTGCATCGGCTACACGCCGCTGCCCGGCGGCCAGGCGCTGCCCTGGGAATACACCGCCGAAGGTCGCGAGCAGAGCTGCCAGCTGCCCAGCCGGGTCATCGTCAACAACGTGGAAAGCTATATCGCCAGCTGCTGCGCGGGGCTGGGGCTGATCCAGGTGCCACTGTTCGACGTGCAGCACCTGCTCGACGCCGGCGCGCTGGTGGAAGTGCTCGCCGAGCACCGCCCGGCGCCAATGCCGGTGTCGCTGCTCTACCCCAGCCGCCGCCAGCGCTCGCGACGCCTGGCGGTGTTCCTCGACTGGTTCACCGCGCAGATCGGGCCCTATCTGGCGCAGTGAGCCCGTAAAGGCGATGATCGCCAACCACGCCTGCCCTTCGGAGCCTCCCATGCCGTTGACCTTGCTGCTGCGCTGCCACGACCTGGACCTGACACGCGAGCACTACCGCGACACCCTCGGCTTCAGCGTCAGCGACTCCGCCGAAGGCACGCTGACCGTGCAACTGCAGGACTGCCGCCTGCTGTTCACCGCCCACGATCTATGGTCCGCCGCAGTCGGCAGCTCCGGCACGCTGTACTTCCAGATCGTCGACGTCGAAGGCTACTTCGAGCAGGTGAAGGACCACGCGCAGATCGCCTGGCCGCTGCAGGACATGCCCTACGGCTCCCGCGAGTTCGGCGTGCGCGACTGCAACGGCTACCACCTGGCGTTCGCCCAACTCGCCAACGCCTGAACCAACGCCACGCATTACTGCACTCCGTGCAGCGATGTCCTGCATCAGCCCCGGCTGGTGCACTGGAATCATGTCCCTAGACTGGTTGGCACCATCACCAGTCAGGGGACAACCATGATCGACCGCATATCCATCGAAGCCTTCGGCGGCCCGCAGGTGCTGCGCCTCGAACAGGCCGAGGTGCAACAGCCGGGGCCCGGCGAAGTGTGGCTGGAGCAGGCCGCCATCGGCGTCAATCCACTGGACCTGAGCCAGCGCTCCGGGGCAGTGAAGGTCACGCTGCCCTCCTCCCTCGGCCTGGAGGGTGCCGGCACGGTGGCCGCCATCGGCGCCGGGGTGAGCAACGTGCAGGTCGGCGACCGCGTCGCCTACGCCACCGGGCCTCTCGGCGCCTATGCCAGCGCGCGGCTCTACCCGGCGGAGCGCCTGGTCAGGCTGGCGGATTCGGTGAGCTTCGAAGACGCCGCCGCCGTGCTGTTCAAGGGCATTACCGCGCAATACCTGCTCAAGACCACCTGGCCGGTCGGGCCTGGCTCCCGCGTGCTGATCTATGGAGCCGCCGGCGCGTTGGGGCAGCTCATGGTGCCCTGGGCCAGGCACCTGGGCGCCTTCGTCATCGGCGTAGTGTCGAAGGCGCAGAGCGTCGAACGCGCCCGTGCAGCGGGCTGCAATGAAGTGCTGGTGTTCGATGCCGCGATGCTGGCCGAGCAGGTCCGAGAAATTACCGGCGGGGCGAAGGTCGACGTGGTCTACGACCCCATCGGCCGCGCGTCCTTCGAGGCCTCGCTGGACTGCCTGCGCCCGCGCGGCCTGCTGGTCAGCTTCGGCATGGCCTCCGGCGCGCCGCCGGCCGTGGAAGTCGCCACGCTCAACGCCAAGGGCTCGCTGTTCCTCACCCGCCCGTCGCTGGCCGCGCACACCGCCACGGCGGAGGAATACCAGCAGCGCGCGCAGGACGTCCTTCAAGCCGTCGCAAACGGTATCATCCAGCCTCGCATGTGGCGCCGTTACCCGCTGGCAGAGGTCGCCCAGGCCCACACCGATCTGCAGGAAGGCCGCTCCGAAGGGGCCATCGTCCTCACACCATGAATGATCCCCGCCGCCACGGCGGATTCGCCGAACCGGGAGCCCTATGGATCTGTTCGATAGTCGCCAGGCCGACGAACTCGCCACCCTCCTGGGGCTGGCCGAGCACGGCTCCTTCGCCGCCGCCGGGCGGGCGCTGCAACGCCACCCCTCGGTGCTGTCCAAGCGCCTCGGCGCCCTGGAACAGCGCCTGGGCGTGCGGCTGGTAGAGCGCACCACGCGCCAGCTGCGCTTCACCGACGAGGGCCAGCGGCTGGTGGAGCGGCTGCGCCAGGCCGCCGGCCTGATCGCCGAAGCGCAGGCCGAGGCAACCCGCAGCGCCGCCCAGGTGCAGGGGCGCCTGCGCATCGCGCTGCCGGCTGCCATGGGCCGCCAGTGGCTGAGCCCGATCCTCGCGCGCTTCGCCCTGGCGCATCCGCAGGTGACGCTGGAAGTGGAGTACGCCGAACGCTTCGTCGACATCGTCGCCGAAGGCTTCGATGCCGCCATCCGCATCGGCGAACTGGCCGACAGCCGCCTGCTCGCCCGGCGCCTATGCGACCTGCGGCGCATCCTCTGCGCGGCCCCGGATTACCTGGAGCGCCACGGCACGCCGCAGACCCCAGCGCAGCTCGCCGAACACAACTGCCTGGGCTTCACCGGCCTGCACTCCTGGCCCGACTGGAAGCTTGCGCGCAACGGCCGCCAGCACACGGTACGGGTGCGCGGCAGCCTCATCAGCAACGACAACGAGGCACTGCTCTGCGCCGCACGCCTGGGTGTGGGCATCCTCGCCGGCGGCGAGTGGCTGATGCGCCACGACCTCGACAGCGGCCGGCTGGTGCGGGTGCTGCCGGAGTGGCAACTGGACGCCGCCGGCGGCATCTACTTCGTCCGCCCTTCCGCCCGCCACGGTTCGGCCACCAGCGCAGCGTTCAAGGCCTGGATCGAAGAAGCGTTCGCCAGCGGTGCGCCCTGGGAGACCGAGGCACACAAGCTGGCCTGACCTCCACAACAAAGCTTTTCTATGCCGGGTGCGAAGATTTAATCGGTCGCGACCCTGCCCGCCCCTGTCGATCATGGCTCCTGCGCCGGCCTTGCGCCGGCTTCCCACTCGACAGGAGACTTCCATGCTCAACGGCAAGACGGCCCTCATCACCGGCGGCAACTCCGGCATCGGCCTGGCCACCGCCCGGCTGTTCCTCGAACACGGCGCCCGCGTCGTCATCACCGGCCGCGATGCTGCACGACTGGAGATCGCCCGCCAGGAACTTGGCCCGGAACTGCACACTCTGGTCTGCGACGTGCGCTCAAGCGAACAGCTACAGAACATGGCCGATGCAGTTCGCGAGCGCTTCGGCGCGCTGGACATCCTCTTCGCCAATGCCGGCGTCGCCTATGGAACTCCGCTGGCGAGCACCACCGAGGAGCAGTACGACGGGCTGATGGATATCAACGTCAAAGGCCTGTTCTTCTCCGTGCAGGCGGTCGAGCCGATCCTGCGCGACGGCGCCTCGATCATCCTCAACACCTCCTGGCTCAACCAGGTCGGTGCGCCCGGCCGCGCGCTGCTCTCGGCCTCCAAGGCAGCGGTGCGCTCCTTCGCCCGCACCTTGTCGGCGGAACTGCTGGAGCGGCGCATCCGCGTCAACGCGGTCAGCCCCGGCGCCATCGAAACGCCGATCCACCGCAGCCCCGGCCAGAGCGAAGCGGAGTTCCGCGCCTACGCCGAGCGGGTCGGCAAGCAGGCGCCCATCGGCCGCATGGGCCGCCCCGAGGAAATCGCCGCCGCGGTGCTGTTCCTCGCCAGCGACGCTTCCAGCTACATGCTCGGCGCAGAAGTAGTCGTCGATGGCGGCAGGGCCGAGCTGTGATTGTCGAACGGCTCAACGATGACCTCGGGCAACCGGCCATCCGCCATGGCGCCGCCCTGCCCTGGGTCGCCTCCCCGCAACCCGGCGTGGATCGCTTGCCGCTGTACCGCGTCGGCGGCGAGCACGCCCGCGCCACCAGCCTGGTGCGCTACGCACCGGGCAGCCGCTTCACGGCCCACGTCCACCCCGGCGGCGAGGAATTCCTGGTGCTGCAAGGCACCTTCGAGGACGAGCACGGCCGCTACCCGGCCGGCACCTACGTGCGCAATCCGCCCGGCAGCCGCCACACGCCGGGTTCGGCCGAGGGCTGCGTGATCTTCGTCCGGCTACGCCAGTTTCCCGAGCATGACCGCCAGCAGGTCGTCGTGCCGGCACTGCCAGCGGACGGCCAGCCGCTGTTCGAAAACACTGACGAGAAGGTCTGGCTGCAGGCCATCGAACCCGGCGGCCATTGGCGCCAGGCCAATCCGCGCGGGCTGGAAGTACTGGTGCTGCAGGGCTGGCTGACGCTGCAGGAGCAGCGCCTGCATCCCCTGAGCTGGTTGCGCCTGCCGCCCGGCACGCAGCTGAGCGGCGTGGCGGGCACACGGGGCGCCCGCCTGTGGGTCAAGGACGCGTCACCCGACCTGGGCTTCTGATCCCACCGCCCCGGCCTCGTCCAGCAGCCAGTCGCGGAACGCCCGCACCTTCGGCAGCTCGCCGCACTCGGGGCGATAGACCACGTAGTAGGCCTGGGTCAGCGGGCAATCCAGGCCCTTGTCGGCGAACGGGCGAATCAGCCGCCCGGCCGCCAGGTCATCGCGCACCATCACGCTGCGCGCCAGCGCCAGCCCCTGCCCGTCCATCGCCGCCTGCAGCACCGCCGCCGAGTTGTTGATGCGCAGGCCGTGGCTGGCCTTGATCTGCGGGTAGCCCGAAGCATCCAGCCACATGCGCCAGGTCGGGTAGTCCGGCTCGCTGGCCATCGACAGGTCATGGATCAGCGTGCAGCGCTCCAGCGCCTTGGCCGTCAACCTGCCGCCCTTGAGCAGCGGGAAGTCCGGCGCACACACCGGGAACATTACCTCGTCCATCAGCCGCACCGCCGTCAGCCCCGGCCATTTCCCGCCGCCATAGCGCACGCCGACATCGATGCGCTCGGCCTGGAAGTCCACCGAACGCGCGTTGGTGTCCAGCAGCACATCCAGCTCCGGATAGGCCTGCTGGAAGCGCTCGATGCGCGGCAACAGCCACTTGGCGGCAAAGGCCGGGCTCACGGTGACGGTCAGCCCGGCCTGCACGCCAGCGTCTTTCAGCCGCGCCAGCCCCACCGTCAGCCGCTCGAAGCCTTCGCGGATATCCGGTAATGCCGCGCGCGCCGCATCGGTCAGCACCAGCCGCGCGTTGCCGCTGCTGGCACGGGAGAACAGCGCGATGCCCAGCCAGGATTCGAGATTGCGCACCTGCTGGCCGACCGCCGCCGGGGTGACGTTCAGCTCCGCCGCCGCGGCGGAGAAGCTCTGGTGCCGCGCTGCCGCATCGAAGGCGCGCAGCGCGTTGAGATAGGCCGGAGTGGTCATGGATAGTTTTTCTATTCCGCCAGCGAAGAACATCTGCGTTGTTGGCGCCTCGGCCCGGTTCGACAATGCGCACCAGCCCAGGGCCATATTCAAGCCTGAAAGATAGCAGATACGCCACTTCAGGAAAGGCCCGGACGATCAACGACCGTTCTCATCCAAGAGAACAAGAGGACTCCCACCATGAATAGTTTTTCTAACAAGGTAGCGATCATCACCGGCGGCGGCTCGGGCATCGGCAAGGAAGTCGCGCGGCGACTGGTCGAAGCCGGCGCCAGCGTCGTCATCGGCGGCCGTGACGGCGCCAAGCTGCTCGAAGCCGCTGGCGAGATCGACCCCAGCGGCCAGCACGTGCGCACCCTCGCCGGCAGCATCGCCGACCCGGCCACCGCCCAGGCCCTGGTCGACCTGGCGCAGCGCGAGTTCGGCGGCGTCGACATCCTCATCAACAACGCCGGCATCTTCACGCCCAAGCCGTTCCTGGAAGTCAGCCCGCAGGAGTACGACGCCTTCCTCGATACCATCCTCAAGGGCAAGTTCTTCATGGCCCAGGCAGCGGCCAAGGCCATGCTGCAACGCGGCGGCGGCGCCATCGTGCAGACCGGTTCGCTGTGGGCCATCCAGGCCATCGGCGCCACCCCGTCGGCGGCCTACTCCGCCGCCAATGCCGGCGTACATGCGCTGACACGCAACCTGGCCATCGAGCTGGCCGGCTCGAACATCCGCATCAACACCGTGGCCCCGGCCGTGGTGGAGACCCCTGTCTACGGCACCTTCATGGATGCCGAGCAGGTCAAGCAGGTGCTGCCGACCTTCAACGCCTTCCACCCGCTGGGCCGCAACGGCCAGCCGGGCGACGTAGCGGCGGCGATTCTGTTCCTCGCCTCCGATGAGGCCTCGTGGATTACCGGCACCGTGCTGCCGGTGGATGGCGGCGTGACCGCCGGACGTCAGTGAAAAAAAGGAGCAACCACCATGATGAACTGGAACGACTACTTCACCAGCCTGATCGAGCGCGTCGGCGAGTTCGCCGGCCTGGCCCCGGCGGCCATGCGCGGCCTGAACACCCTGGGTAACCTGCCAGCCACCCACCTGGAGCCCAAGGTGCATGAGCTGATCGCCCTGTCGGTGGCCATCACCACCCGCTGCGATGGCTGCATCGCCACCCACGTGCAGGCGGCGCTCAAGCACGGTGCAACCCGCGAGGAGATCGCCGAAGCACTGGGTGTGGCCATCGCGCTGAACGCCGGCGCTGCGCTGACCTACACGGCGCGGGTGTTCGATGCCGTGGCGGCGTTCGACAAGCCCTGAAAATGCACCGGGCGCCGCCAGGCGCCCGGTCATCCATCGTCATATAGCGGAGAGCCCTGATGTCCTCGCGCAAGATCGCCATCGTCGGTGGCGGGCTGGCCGGCCTGTACGCCGCCTATCGCCTGCAACAGCTGGGTATCGACTGGGAGCTGTTCGAGGCGCGTGCGCGCCTGGGTGGGCGCATCCTGTCGACGCCTGCCGGCGGCATCGACCTCGGTCCGACCTGGTTCTGGCCCGACTGCCAGCCGCGCCTGCAGGCCCTGGCGGCCGAGCTTGGGCTGCCAACCTTCGCCCAGTACGAAGACGGTGATGCGCTGGTCGAGCGTTGGGGCGCCCCGGCGATCCGCCGCCCTGGCTATACCTCCGGCAACCTTTCGCTGCGCATCGAGGGCGGCACCGAACGCCTGGTTCAGGCACTGGCCGAGCGCTTGCCGGCGCAACATATTTTCCTGCAGAGCGAACTGCAACGGATCGAGCTGGATAATGGCGGCGCACATCTGCAATTTGCCGGCTCAGGCCCCCTGCCGCGTGGCTTTCGCGCCGTCTGGCTCGCCGTTCCACCGCGTCTGGTGGCGCGCGTGAATTTCGCTCCGGCATTGCCAGCGGAGGTGATGAAGCAGCTTGCCGAGGTACCGACCTGGATGGCCTCCCACGCCAAGTACGTGGCCCGCTATGCGCGGCCGTTCTGGCGTGAGTCGGGGCTCTCCGGTGATGCCTTCAGCGGCATCGGCCCGCTGGCCGAGGTGCATGACGCCGGCCACCTGGGTGGCGCAGCGCTGTTCGGCTTCCTCGGCCTGAGTGCCGCACAGCGTCGCGCGCTGGATGGCCCGGCGCTCATGGCGGCCTGCCGTGCGCAACTGGTCCGGCTGTTCGGCGAAGCGGCTGCGCATCCCCTCGATGAAAGCCTGCAGGACTGGGCGGCAGAACCACTGACCGCCACCGAGGACGACCAGATTCCGCCGCGCTGGCACGGCCAGCAGGACCTGGCCGGCCTGTTCGACGGCCATGCACAGCAACGCCTGCGCCTGATCGGCAGCGAAGCCGGCGGCGAGCAGGCCGGCTACATGGAAGGCGCGCTGCTGGCCGTCGAGCGTGCCGTCCAGGCGCTGCCGCCGGACTGATCGGCTCAGACGGTGACGACTATCTTGCCCACCTGCTGGTTGGCTTCGAGGAAGCGGTGCGCGTCCTGAATCCGCTCCAGCGGGAAGGTCCGCGCGATGATCGGGCTCAGCGCGCCGGACTCCAGGCCCTTGACGATGAACGCCTTGGCGCGCTCCAGCGCGGCCGGGTCGGCGACGATCTCGGCGTACAGGTAACCCTTCAGCGTCAGGCACTTGCCCAGCACGGTGAACAGCGGGAAAGGTGTCGGCTCCGGGCTCAGCGCGCCGTATTCGAGGAGAATGCCGCCACGCGCCATGGCCTGGGTGAGCACCTCGAAGCCGGGGCCGCCGATAGGGTCGAACACCACGCGGGCGCCCTGCCCGACGGTCAGCGCCATCACCTTCTCGACGATGTCCTCGTCGTCGCTGACGATCACGTGGGCGGCACCGGCATCGAGCAGCGCCTGTTTCTTCGCCTGGGTGCGGGTCACGGCGATGGCAGTGGCGCCGACCATGCGGGCAATCTGGAAGGCCGCCAGACCGACGCTGCTGGACGCCGCAGTGACCAGCACGAAGTCGCCCTTGGCCAGCTTGGCCTGCTCCACCAGCGCGCCCCAGGCGGTGACGTACTGCATCCAGGACGCGGCAGCCTGTTCGAAGCTGAGATTCTGCGGGTGCTTCACCACCAGGTAGGCCGGCACGTTGGCCACTTCGCCGTAGGTGCCCCAGCGGGCGATATCCAGCGGCGGGATCAGGCTCACCGCATCGCCGACCGCAACGCTCTTCACTGCACTGCCCACTGCGCTGACCACGCCGGAAGCTTCATAGCCCAGGCGACTGGGGAACTCGGCTTCCTGCAGGTAGGCGTGGCTGCGGAACATCACTTCGGCGCGATTCAGGCCGATGGCCCTGACCGCGATCTGCACCTCGTCCGCCGCCGGGGCGGGCACGTCCACCGCCTCCAGCTTCAGGACGCTGGCGTCACCGTATTCGTGGATTCTGACAATGCGGGCCATGGAAACCTCTCTTCGAAGCAAGAGCCAACGTGAAAGCGCTGGCCGGAATGGGAGTGTAGAAAGTCTTGCCGACGGTGCTCGACCGTCCGCGCCATGCAGGGCAATCCAGGCGCTGGCCAGACTGGCATCTGACGCCGGCCTCAAACAGGTCGACCCGCTTCTGCCGGGAGAACTGCCCACGCACGCTGGCCAGCCACCTCACGGGACGGCAGACTGGCCCCACAGAATCAAGGACCTCGCCATGGATTGCCCCATCCTGCGCACTGCGCGCCTGTTGCTGACGCCGATCGAGCTGGCAGACGCCGAACTCATCCAGCGCCTGTTCCCGCACTGGGAAGTGGTGCGCTACCTCGACCGCCGCGTGCCCTGGCCGTACCCGGACGACGGCGCGCTGGTCTATGTGCGCGACAGGGTGCTGCCGGCCATGGCCCGTGGCGAGGAATGGCACTGGATGATCCGCCTCGCCAGCGCCCCGGAGGACGCCATCGGCAACATCTCGCTGTTCGATCAGCCGGGCAATCATCGGGGCTTCTGGCTGGCGCCCGCGTGGCAGGGGTGCGGTTACATGAGCGAGGCCTGCGAGGCGGTCAGCCGCTTCTGGTTCGAAACGCTGCAGAAGCCGCTGATGCAGGTGCCCAAGGCTGTGCCCAACCAGGGTTCGCGGCGCATTTCCGAACGCGAAGGCATGCGCCTGGTGGGCCGCGACCAAGGCCACTTCGTCAGCGGCGTGCTGCCACGGGAAACCTGGGAGCTGACCCGCGAAGAGTGGCTGGCGCGCCATGCAGCCAACTGAGCAGGCCTGGCAGGGCGAGCTCTGGCTCGGCGCGGACTTCTGCCTGATCGCCGGTACCACCGGCCACGCGCGCGCCCACGCTCATTACGCACACCAATTGTTGATGGCCTGCGCAGGCGAGGTGAAAGCGCTGATCGACGAACAGCAACAGCAGGGTTCATTGCTGGTGATCGCCTCAAATCAGCGCCACGCGATCCTCGACAGTGATCAGCGCGTCGTCACCCTGTTTGCTGAACCGCTGGCGTTCGAGCTGGGCGATCTTGAGCGGCTCTGCCGGGAGGTCGGACCGGACCTGCAGAGCCTCGCATCGGGCCTGCGCGCGCTGCCACGCCGGCAGCTCGATCCGCGCCTGGAGAGAGCCCTGCAACGCATCCGCGCGCTGAACGACGGCGCCCTGCCCGCCCAGGCGTTGGCCGAGGCAGCCTCGCTATCGTTGAGCCAGCTGGAACGCTTGTTCAGCGGCACCCTTGGCCTGTCGGTGCGCCGCCTGGTGCTCTGGCAACGGCTGCGCCAGGCGCTGCGGCTGGCCATGGCCGGCGACAGCCTGACCAGCGCCGCCATCGCCGCGGGCTTTGCCGATTCCGCGCATTTCTCGCGGAGTGTGCGCAGTCAGTTCGGGATTCGGGCGGATCTGACGTTGCGTCAGCTGAAACTTCGACTGCTCGATTAGTTGAGATATCGGTGCCGGTGCGTGCGCACGCGCGGAAACATTCCGTAGGAGCGGACTCTGTCCGCGATGGGTTTCAGCGTGATGCGGGCCTATCGCGGACGAAGTCCGCTCCTACGCTCCCTTTCCACTCTACTGCCGGGTGATCAGCGCACACCAACGCCCGCGCGGCGAAGCGCCACCGGCAACGGCGCCGGCGGATGCACCACCTCCACACGACGGAACGGCTCGGCCAACTGATCGAAATACGCCAGCGGATAGTCGGGGCGATCGCCAATCCCCAGGTCATCCTCCGCCAGCACGTAGTCCGGCAGATACAGCGCAGTCCCCAGCAGACGGTCCCAGAAGCTGAAGAACAGCGCGAAATTCACATCCCCCGCCGTGCCGTACTTCAGGTGATGCAGGCGATGCAGCGGTGCCCAGGCGAACAGGTGGCGCAGCGCGCCGATGCGCATGTCGACGTTGCTGTGTTGCAGCAACAACTGGATGGCAATGGCGAACGCCAGCAGCGCGGCGACCTCCACCGGAATCCCCAGCAACAGCAACGGCAGAGTTCCGCCGAGGGCTTCGAGCATCTGGTGCAACGGATGCTTCATCAGCCCGTTGAAGCCATACATGCGGGTAACGCTGTGGTGCACCGCATGCAGGCGCCACAACAGCGCAGAGCGGTGGCTGGCGTAATGCACCAGGGTGATGCCGAGATCGGCGATCAGCAGCGCCGCCAGCAGTTGCAGCGCCAGCGGCCAATCGCTTGGCCACAGCCCGAAATGCGGCAGCCACAGGGCCAGCAGCGGAATCGCAGCGATGCCCAGCGCATTCAACGCCTCGTTGACCAAAGCATGGATGAAGTCGCGGGCGCCATCGCCGTGGCCGTCATTCCAGCCCGCGCGATAGGGCCAGAGTCGCTCGGCGAGGAAAGCCAGCAGGATCGCCAGCGGCAGCAGCGCCGGCAGGCACAACAGCGATACGCCTGCACCGACCAGGTACAGGGCCAGGCCGATGAAGCCGAAGGAGAACGCGGGGGCGTAGAGGTGTCGCATGGGGCAGCTCCAGTGCAGGAAGAGCCGCCAGTGTTCCCGCCGAGCCGTCAGTCGCGCTTGAACAATCCGCGCATTCAGCCCCGACATCGCGCGCGGATTTCCGCGCCCTCACGGAGAGCCTCAGCGACTCTTTGCAATCACCCCGACCATGTACTGGTTCAGGTCGCGCAGGTCATCGATGCTCCAGGCATGCGGCGGTATCTTCACACCGTTCTCGCGCAGGGTCCGGGGGATCAGGCTGCCGTTGGGGCGCAGCACCACCGAGGACACGATGACGCCTGGATACTCGCTCAGGCGCTTCCTGAACGCAGGCGTCGTGAGGTCGGGCGTGGGTGGGTTGCTCTTGCGCGCCAGCGGCCCGGTCGCCTTGATGTCCGCGCCGTGGCAGACCGCGCAGCGCTGGGTAAAGAGGGTCTTGCCGTTGAGGTTATCCGCGAGGGCCGGCGCTATCTGCGCCAGCGAGAGAATCCCGCTCAGAGCGATGAACAATGCTTTCACTTTCCTGCTTCCTTGCCGTGCCAATCAGTCCTGATTCAGTCAACGTCGCCAGGCACAGCCCAGCGCGCTGAGCGCCAGTATCGCAGCCGCGCCGGCATAGGCCCAGAGCGCCGGCACCTGCGGCAGCAGAACACCGGCCAGGATCGGCCCGAGCCCCGCGCCGATATCGCGCCACACCGCGTTGCCCGCCAGCGCCTGGATGCGCGCCTGCGGGTTGCGCTGCGCCACCAGCGTGACCACCAGCGGCAGTTGCAGCGCACGCAGCACCAGCACGAAGAAGGCACCGACGAACAGCCAGTAGCTGCCGAACATCAGCAGCGCCAGCGAGGTGGCCAGCGACAGCACGACCAGCATGCGCAACGCGCCGAAGCGGTCGGCCAGACGTCCGCCGAAGGGGCTGAAGAGCATCTCGCTGAGATACCGCACCGCCATCAGCACGCCCGCCACCAGCACGCCGGTGCCGCCCAGGTGGGTCTGCGCGTAGAGCGACAGGCCGAAGATGAACAGGCCGTCGAGGGTCACACCCTCGATGAAGGACCAGGTGGCAATGCTGTCCGGCAGGCGCAGGCGGCGGCCGCTGTTGCTGGGGATGTCGTGGCCCTTGTCCGGCAGCGCGCGGGCCCGCCAGAGGCCGCACAGGGCGCTGACGCAGAGGACGAAGAAGATGCTGCGCGGCCCCAGCGCCTGGGCCATCACCGCGCCCAGCGGGAGGAACAGCATCGGCCCGATGGACAGCGTCGCCCGCGAGCGCCCGGCACGCCGCGCTGCGCCCTGCGCCTCGGCGGTGGCGAGGGTCTGGGTACTCAGGTTGAACGTGGCGAAGCACAGGCCCCAGACCAGGCGCAGCACCAGCAGCGCGGCAAAGCCGGAAAGAGTCGCGTTGCCCAGCGCGCAGGCTGCCGCCGCGAAGGCCGCAAGGCTGCACGCGGCGCGGTCGCCGTGGCGGCCGTAGAAGCGCACCACCCAGCCGTAGCCGACGATGCGCACCAGCCGGTTGGCCGCCAGCAGGATGCCGGCTTCCACCAGGGTCACGCCGAAATCGGCGGCGTACATCGGCAGCAGCAGGTACAGCAGCACGTCGCTGGGCAGGCACAGGCTGAGCACCTGGGCGGAGTTGCGCGAATCTCGGTCGGCTCGCTGCAGGGCAGGCGCGGAAGCGGACGACATGACAGCCTCGTGACAACGACGGGGGCCGCAGGATAACCCGCGCCCCGCCCCGCAGGACAAGCCTTACGCCAGTGCCGGCAGCTGTGCTATTGCGCGAGCGAGCGCAGGAAGGAGGCGATCACCTGGCTGCTGCGGCGCTCGGCGAGGTAGTACAGGTAGGTCTCGGTGCACACCGGGTCGCCGCTGATGCGGATGGTCTTCAGGCGCGGGTCGGCGATGTATTCCGCCTCGGACACCACGCCGATGCCGATGCCGCGGATCGCCGCCTCGCGCAGGGCTTCGCGGCTGCCGATCTCCATGGCGATGCGCGGCGTGACGTCGGCCTTGTCCAGCTCGCGCTCCAGCGCCACGCGGGTGGTCGAGCCCTGTTCGCGGCGCAGCAACGGCTGGCCCTGCAAGGCTTGCAGGCGGACTTCGGCGTGGCGCGCGAACGGGTGGTCGACATGGGCGAAGAGGATCACCGGGTGCCGCGCGTACAACTGCGCGACGAACGCCGGGTCGTCATGCAGGCCGGCCAGCACGCCGACATCGGTGACGTAGTTTTCCAGGTCGGCGAGCACCGACGCGGAGTTGCCGATGCGGATCGCCACATCGATCTGCGGGTAGTCGCGGCGGTACAGGTCGACCATCTCGATCACATGGAACGGCCCCACCGCGCCGACCTTCAGCTGCCCGCGGTTGAGCTGGCCGGAATCGCGCAGCAGGTTGGTCGCCTCGGATTCGAGCATCGACATCTGCTGGGCGATGGGCAGCAACGCGCGGCCCACGGCGGTCAGCTCGATGCGCCGGCCGCGGCGGTGGAACAGCTCGACGTTGAACTCGCGCTCCAGGCCCTGGATCTGCGTGGTCGCGGTCGGCTGGCTGAGGCCGATGGCCCTGGCCCCGGCGCTGAAGCTGGCGTGGCGCGCCACGGCGAGGAAGGTGCGCAGGCGGGCGGTGGACATCCATAGCTCCTGTCAATGGATTAGTGCTTTAACCCATATTGATTTGATGGCGTGACTGTCACATGACAGCCCTAGCTTTGGCGCTACCGAACACAACCTCCGGGTAACGCCATGACTTCGCTGACCAGACTGTTCCGCTTCGCCGTGCTGCCGCTCGCCTTCGCCTCTGCCCTGGCCTCCACCGCCCAGGCGCAGGATGCCCTCACCGTCGGCCTGATCCCCTCCGAGGATTCCCAGGCCATGATCAAGAGCAGCCAACTGGTCCTCGACCAGCTGCAGGAACGCCTGGGCATGCCGGTGAAGCCCTTCGTGGCCACCGACTACAACGGCGTGATCGAAGCACTGCGCGCCGGCAAGCTCGACGTTGCCTACCTCGGCCCGTTCTCCTACGTGCTGGCGCACCAGGTGGCCGGCGCCGACGCCTTTGCCGTGGCGGTGACCAAGAAGACCGGCACCAGCGCCTACCACAGCCTGATCATCGCCCGTCAGGACAGCGGCATCCGCAGCCTGGACGACCTCAAGGGCCACACCTTCGCCTTCGTCGACCCCAGCTCGGCCTCCGGCCATCTGTTCCCCAAGGCTGGCCTGGAGCAGTCCGGGCATGACCCGAAGGCGCTGTTCTCGCGGGTGATCTTCTCCGGCTCCCACGACGCCAGCATCCTCGCCGTGGCGAACCGCAAGGTGGACGCTGCCGCCGTGGCCGACCGCATCCTCGCCGGTGCGATCAGCACGGGCCAGGTCAAGCAGGACGATATCCAGGTCGTGTGGAAGTCCGACGACATCCCCGAATCGCCCATGGTCTGGCGCAAGAACCTCGACCCGGAACTGCAGCAGAAACTGGTCGCCGCGTTCGCCTCGATCAAGGACGTACCGTGGGGCGACCAGGGCCTGCTCAATGGCTTCCAGCCCACCAACGACGCCGCCTACAACGTCGTGCGCGACACCGCCAAGGTGCTCGATCTCGACCTGCGGAGCCTGAAATGATCCGTGTCACCCAGCTGACCAAGGGCTACGGCGACAATCCGGTGCTGCGCGGGATCGACCTGCGCATCGAAGCCGGCGAGTTCGTGGTGATCCTCGGTCAGTCCGGCGCCGGCAAGTCCACCCTGCTGCGCTGCATGAACCGCCTGGCCCAGGCCGACGGCGGCGAATTGCAGGTGGCCGGCGTCGACGCCATGCAGGCGCGCGACCAGCGCGAACTGCGCCGGCGGGTGGCGATGATCTTCCAGCACCACAACGTGGTGCCGCGCCTGTCGGTGCTGAAGAACGTACTCACCGGGCGCCTGGGCTGCGTCGGCACCCTCGCCTCGGTGCTGCAGCTGTTCAGCCGCGACGACGTCGCCCTGGCCCGCGAATGCCTGCGCCGGGTGGAGCTGGAGCACAAGGCCGAGGCGCGCACCGATTCGCTCTCCGGTGGGCAGATGCAGCGCGTCGGCATCGCCCGCGCGCTGGCCCAGCGGCCGCAGGTGATCCTCGCCGACGAACCGGTGGCCAGCCTCGATCCGAAGACCGCGCAACTGGTCATGCACTACCTGCGCGAAGCCACCCGCAAGCTGGGCATCACCGTGGTGTGCAACCTGCACCAGGTGGACCTGGCGCGGGAATTCGGCGACCGCATCGTCGGCCTGGCCAACGGCCGCCTGGTGTTCGACGGCAGCCGCGAACAACTGGATGACGCTGCCCTGCAGCGCATCTACCAGCAACGCCCGAACAGCGAGGCAACCGCCTACCAGGCAGCCGCCCGCGCGGTCTACGCCAGCGAAACAGGAGCCGGAGCATGAACCTGCGCAGCCACCACTGGATGGTCGAAACCCCGCAAACCAAGCGCGGCTGGCTGACCACCGGCGCCGCCGTGCTGGCGGTGCTCTACCTGCTGCACTGGAGCGCCGAGGGCGCACAACTGAGCTGGAGCGAACTGGCCAGCGGCCTGCCGCAGATCGGCGACTTCCTCAGCCGCTCGCTGCCACCCGACATGAGCATCCTGCCGAGCCTCTGGGGCCCGGCGCTGGAAACCTTGCAGATCGCCCTCTGGGGCACCCTGCTGGGCATCGTGCTGGCCGTGCCGCTGGGCTTTCTCGCTGCGCGCAACCTGCACGGCAACCGCTGGCTGTACCTCGCCACGCGCCAGTTGCTCAATGTCATCCGCAGCATCAACGAACTGATCCTTGCCCTGGTGTTCGTTTCCGCCGTGGGCCTGGGCCCCTTCCCCGGCGTGCTGGCCCTGGCGCTGCACGGCGTGGGCATGCTCGGCAAGTTCTTCGCCGAGAGCATCGAGGAGATCGACCAGGGCCCCATCGAGGCGCTGCAGGCCACCGGTGCGCGGCCGTTGCAGGTGATCGTCTTCGGCGTGCTGCCGCAGGTGATCACCGCGTGGATCGCCGTGGTGCTCTACCGCTTCGAGGTCAACCTGCGCTCGGCCACCGTGCTCGGCATGGTCGGTGCCGGCGGCCTGGGCTTCGAGCTGGTCAGCAGCCTGAAGCTGTTCAAGTACCAGGAGACCGCCACCTGCATCGTCGTCATCACCGTCATGGTGGTGCTCGCCGACCTGCTCTCCAACCGCTTGCGCCACGCCATCCAGGGCAACGGGCGGCACTGACCGCTCACGCCCCAACCTTCTTTCCTTCTGCCCCAACCTCCTGCCGCGTGTGCCTTCCGGGTGCGCGCCGGGCAGGCGCACGCCCGGATTTTGCCCAAGATGCCCGCACCCGCCGTTATCGGTCTGGCCGATGCCCACCTGCGATCAATCGATTGGAACGAAACCGACGAGGCCCCGAGCATGGCCGCAAGTTCAAACAACAACAAGGAACTGCCCATGCCTGCCCGATTCCATAATCCGGTCGCCACCGTTTTCGGCGGCGGCAGCCTGGACCGCATCGCCGACCTGTGCGAAGGCAAGGTCGCCCTGGTGACCTTCCCCGAAGCCGCGCAACTGGGGCTGATCGACCGCGTCCGCAGCCTGCTCGGCGAGCGCCTCGCCTACGTCATCGACGACGTGCAGCCCAACCCCGACGTGGCCTGGCTGCGCGATGTGCATGAGCGCTTCTGGCGCGAAGCGGCCGACTGCAGCACCGTCTTCGCCCTGGGCGGCGGCAGCGCCATCGACACCGCCAAGGCGCTGATCGTCGGCACCGCTTCCGGGCACTTCGACGAACTGCTCGACCTGCTGGCCGCCGGCAAACCCTTCGCTCCGGCGCGCAGCAAGACGCTGATCGCCGCGCCGACCACCGCCGGCACCGGCAGCGAAGTCACGCCCTGGGCGACCATCTGGGACGCACAACAGCAGAAGAAGTATTCCCTGCACCTGGACTGCACCTGGCCCAAGATCGCGCTGATCGACCCGGACCTGATGCTCAGCGTGCCCGCCGGGGTGACAGTTTCCACCGGGCTGGACGCCCTGTCCCACGCGCTGGAATCGATCTGGAACCACAACGCCAACCCGATCTCCGACACCTTCGCCCTCTCCGCCATCGAGGACATCCTCGACTGCCTGCCCCGCCTGCAGCAGGACCTTTCCAACCGCGAGTTGCGCTCGCGCATGGCGCTGGCTGCACTGAAGGCCGGCATGGCCTTCTCCAACACCAAGACCGCGCTGGCCCACTCCATCTCCTACGAGATGACCCTGCGCCACGGCCTGCCCCACGGCATCGCCTGCTCCTTCACCCTGCCGCTGGTGCTGGGCCTGGCCTGGGGCCGCGACGCCGACCGCGACCGCACCCTGCAACGGGTGTTCGGCAGCGATCTGGCCGGCGCGCAGAAGCAGTTGCGTGAATTCCTCCATCGCCTCGGGGTCAAGACCGAGTTCGGCGACTACGGCGTGACTGCCGCCGAAGCCGAAGCGATGATCGACTTCGCCATGCAGGGTGCCCGCGGCCGCAACTTCATCGGCTCGCAGGCTGCCTGACGCCGCTCCTCACCGGGCGGCCCTGGCGGTCGCCTTTTCCTGTTGCACCGAAGAAGAGTGCCGACACGCCGAGCCTTGCGCCGGCGCGAGCGAACAAGAAGGAAAACCACCATGAACCGTGCCCAAACTCTGTCTGGCTCAGTTTCCACCGTTACCCCCTTCCGAATGGCCCAGTGGCGCATGCTGCTGGCCGCGATGTTCTGCTACCTGTTCTTCTACACCGGTCGCCAGACCTTCGGCTTCGCCATCCCCGGCATCCAGGCCGAATTCGGCCTGAGCAAGGAAACCCTCGGCTGGGCCTCCAGCGCCATGCTGTGGATGTACGCCATCGGCCAGGCCATCAACGGCAACCTCGCCGACAAGTTCGGCGGCCGGCGCATCATGAGCCTCGGCGCGGCGCTGTCCTGCGCGGCCAACTGGGTCACCAGCTTCGCCGGCGGCTTCGGCAGCCTGATCCTGCCGTGGGGCATCAACGGCTACTTCCAGGCCCTGGGCTGGGCGCCGGGCAGCCGCCTGCTGTCGAACTGGTGGAGCGCCGCCGAGCGCGGCAAGGTCTACGGCTTCTACGTGTTCGCCGCCGGCTGCGCGTCGGTGCTGTCCTACGTCACCTCGGTGATAGTGATCGACGTGATGCACCTGGAGTGGCGCTGGATCTTCCGCCTGCCGGTACTGCTGATGCTCGCCGGTGGCATCGTGTTCTACCTGGTGGCCCGCGAGCGCCCGCAGGACATGGGCTTCGAGCCACTGGCCGACACCGGCGTGGCCAACGCCGAGGACCGCGCCAGCGAAGCCGCCCACGGCGAGGAAGAAACCTCGACGCAGCGTTATCTCGCCGTACTGAAGAACCCGCGCCTGCTGGTGGCGGCGCTGTCGCTGGGCTTCCAGAACGCCGCGCGCTACGGGCTGATTGTCTGGGTGCCGGTGCACTTCCTCGGCGCCGACTGGCAGAAGGGCCAGAGCTTCATCGACCCGAAGTGGATCACCATCGCCCTGCCGGTCGGCATGGCCGTGGGCGCGCTGAGCAACGGCTGGGTCTCCGACCGCCTGTTCGGCAGCAAGCGCTACCGCGCGATCATGCTCTACATGGTACTGGGCGCCCTCACCAGCCTGTGGATGTGGAGCTTGCCAGCACACAGCGGCATCGGCCTGCTCGCGCTGTTCCTCTGCGGCTTCTTCGTCTACGGCCCGGCGTCGAGCTTCTGGGCGCTCTGCCCGGACCTGGTAGGCGCCCGTCGCGCCGGCACCGCCACCGGGATCATGAACTTCTCCTCCTACCTCTTTGCGGGTCTGGCCGAACCCCTGATCGGTCGCATGCTGGATACGACCGGCAATACTTCACTGATCTTCATCGTGGTCACCACGGCCTGCGTATGCAGCGCGGTGGTCGCCCTGTTCGTCCGCCGCTGAGGGCACGGCCATGCGGCAAGCCCTCGTGCCAGACGCCTCCCATAAAAAGAGAAGCCATGTACCAGTACCACAAGTGGTTGCGCTCCTTTCACGCCGTGGCCCGCACCGGCAGCTTCACCCAGGCCGCGGCGCTGCTGAGCGTCGGCCAGCCGACCATCAGCGAGCAGGTCAGCGGCCTGGAGAAGCGCTTCTCGGTCGAGCTGTTCCACCGGCGCGGCCGCTTCATCGAGCTGAGCCCGGCCGGGGAGCAGCTCTACGCCATCACCCAGGGCCTGTTCGGCCAGGAGGACGAAGCCTTGCAACTGCTGCAGAGCTTCCAGCAGCGCAAGCAGGGCATGTTGCGCATCGGCGCGGTGTCGCCGCCGATTGCCATGAGCCTGACCTACTCGCTGATGCAGCGTTACCCGCACATCGATCTGGAGACCTCGTTCACCAGCGAGGCCGGCACCCTGGAGCGGCTGTACAACTTCGACATCGACGTGGCGATCCTTGCCCTCTCCGAGTTCGACCAACGCCTGAGCACGCAGCTCTACCGCACTTGCCCGATCCTCGCGGTGGTGCGCGACGACCACCCCTGGGCGCAGCAGGAATCGGTCAGCGTGCAGGAGATCGCCAAAGAGCGCGTAGTGCTACGCGAGCCGGCCTCGCGTACTCGCCAACTGGTCGAGGAAGGCTGCCGCCGGCACGGCGTGGAGCTGGACTGCGCGATGCAGCTGAACAGCCGCGAGGCCATCGTCCACGCGGTGGTGCACGGCATCGGCGTGGGCTTCGTCTCCTCGGTGGAATACGCCGACCGACCGGGCACGCGCTCCATCGCCTTCGCCGAGGATCCGTTCCACATCAGCTACTTCCTGTGCTGCCTGGGCATTCGCCGCAAGCGGCCGATCATCGCCGAGTTGTTCGACTCCACGGCCTGATCCTCACCCCTAACAACCCCTGACACCGCGAGCCTGCCACCACGCCGGGCGGGCCGCGCTCATCTTCGATTCCACAAATAATCCCCTTACAGGAGCACCACCATGCACTACCAGCAACCCAAGCAACTGCAAGCCGCCATCCTCGACTGGGCCGGCACCGTGGTCGACTTCGGCTCCTTCGCGCCGACGCAGATCTTCGTCGAGGCCTTCGCCGAGTTCGGCGTGCAAGTCAGCCTGGAAGAAGCCCGCGGCCCGATGGGCATGGGCAAGTGGGACCACATCCGCACCCTGTGCGACCTCCCCGCCATCGGCGAACGCTACCGCGCCGCCTTCGGCCACCTGCCTACCGACGACGACGTCACTGCCATCTACGAGCGCTTCATGCCGCTGCAGATCGAGAAGATCGCCGAGCATTCGGCGCTGATTCCCGGTGCACTGGAGGCCATCGCCACCCTGCGCAAGGGTGGCCTGAAGATCGGCTCCTGCTCCGGCTATCCGGCGGTGGTGATGGAGAAGGTCGTGGCACTGGCCAAGACCAACGGCTATGTCGCCGACCATGTGGTGGCGACCGATGAAGTGCCGAACGGCCGCCCGCACCCGGCACAAGCCCTCGCCAACGTTATCGCCCTGGGAATCAACGACGTCGCCGCCTGCGTGAAGGTCGACGACACCTGGCCGGGCATCCTCGAAGGCCGCAGCGCCGGCATGTGGACCGTGGCGCTGACCTGCTCGGGCAACGCCCTCGGCCTGACCTATGAACAGTACCAGGCACTGCCGGCCGCGAAGCTGGACCAGGAACGCCGCCGCATCGGCCAGATGCTCGAAGGCTCCCGCCCGCACTACCTGATCGACACCATCGCCGAACTGCCGGCAGTGATCGCCGATATCAATGCGCGCCTCGCGCGCGGAGAAATGCCCCAGGCCAGCTGATCAATCACCAACTGACCTCGACGTAGGATGGCGTGGAGCGCAGCGATACCCATCACACCCGTGCACCATCGCCAGCATGGGTATCGCTCCGCTCCACCCATCCTACAGGGCGCTTCCCGGTCATCATCGGCGCGCTGATCAACAACCGGCCGCCCCCGACGCAGGATGGCGTGGAGCGCAGTCCGTAGGGCGCATAACGCGCCAGCGTTATCCGCCGCCGTCGCATCGGCGGATAACCCGTTCCGGGTTATGCGCCCTACGTAACTGGTGGGACTCCCTGTAGGAGCGGAGCTTCTCCGCGAAATCCCGGCGCAGCCGGGACAGCCAGCGCAAGGAGCACCGGCCTGGCGGCCGGATCGCGGACAAGGTCCGCTCCTACCTGGAAAATCCTGTGCCGACCTCAGCCCTCTCCCTCGCCCTGGCTGCGCGCCCCGCTCCGAAGGGAGAGGGAGCCGCCCGGTATGGCCGGGAGGCACGGAGTTCCGCCTGATGCCGTACAGTCCCCTCTCCCTTCAGGGAGAGGGTTAGGGAGAGGGAACCCCCCGGCAAGGATTTTCAGAAGAAGACAGTTGCTCCTACAGGGACGTGCCTCGCGCGATGCGATGGTGCCGACTGAAGCTGCAGCCCCCTCTCCCGCTTGAGGAGCGGCGCGTGCAGCCAGGGTCAGGGGCACCGGCTCTAATGCCGCGAATACGGCGGATATTTATCCCCTGGCACACGCCGCTGGCCCTGCGGATCGGGGCCATCCGTGGGGATGTGTGGCGGATGCGGCGGGTCGATCTGCGGGTCGGCGAGATCCGGGGAGTCCGGATCGAAACCCAGCTCCGGGTCGATCTGCCGCGAACCACCCAGCGGCCCCTGGCGCTGCGGGTAGCCGGGCAACCCGCGCTTGTCACCGGGGCCGGAGCGATTCGGCCAGCGCTCCGGCGCGATGGTCGGGCGCTGTCTGATTTCACCGTGGCCTTTCATGCTCACCTCCAGCGGTTTTATCCATGACCTGGCGGTGGACGCACAACCACCGTGAAGGTTTCAGTCGATCGCCAGACGGTGCTGCCCTCCCGCCGATGCCAGCCAACATCAGCCAACGCGGCACATGGATGCGGCGCGTCTGATCTTCAGCTTCAACTTTTCCCAATCCTGACGCCTGACGTTTCCTTCAGCCCCAATCACCGGCTACCCCGAATACAAGGAAGAACCTCGGCGGAAAGATGGAGCGACCTTTCTGATTTCCGTCAGACAAGCCGCGAACTTGAGCATTCCCACGTAAGAATCAGTAGTTGCCGACTGACCTGGGCGAACCACGACTGCCAGCATCCCCTCCCTGCACAGCCGGAATCTGCCGGCCTCCCCGAGTCCGGGCCACGAGCCCGCCGCCATCGAGCCCGGCTCGACGCGCCGGGGAGCGAGCAAGGAGATCTTTCATGCTGGACCTCAACGACCTGTACTACTTCTCCACCCTCGCCGAGCGCGGCAGCGTGACCGGCGCTGCTCAATCCCTGGGTATCCCCAAGGGCACTCTCAGCCGTCGCCTCAAGGCCCTGGAAACCCAACTGAACCTGCGCCTGATCGACCGCACCACACGACGCTTCGCCCTCACCGAGGCCGGCCGCAGCCTGGTCGGCTATGCACAGAGCGTCGTCGAGCAGGCCACCAATGCCGAATCCCACCTGCGCAGCCTCGGCGAACGGCCCTGCGGCGTAGTGCGCATGACCTGCCCGCAAGGCGTGCTGCGCATACTGCTGACCTCCCTGCTGCCCGAGTTCCTGGCGCGATTCCCGCAGGTCAGCGTCGAGGTGGTCGCCAGCGGGCGTCATAGCGAACTGATCGCCGAGGGGTTCGATATCGGCCTGCGCTCCCACGAACACGAGCTGGAAGACTCGTCGCTGGTCGCCCGGCGCCTGGCCACCCTGCCCATCGTCCTGGTAGCTCGGCCCGGCTATATCGACGCCACGACGGTGCTCGGGCCCGCTGAAATCCAGGGGCTGGACGGCCTGTGCCTGCAAACCCATGACGGGCCGTCCGTCTGGACGCTGCACAGCCAGAGCGGCGAGCGCACGACTCTGCAGCTGAACCCACGGCTCACCTCGGATGACTCCGCTCTGCTCAAGGAGGCCGCCATTGCCGGCCAGGGCGTCGCGGTGCTGCCACTCTTCACCTGCCTCGCGGAACTGGAGCTGGGGCAGCTGGAGCGCGTGCTGCCCGACTGGCACCTGGCACGCCGCTCGCTCAGCCTGATATTGCCCTCCTCGCGCGGCCTGATGCCCGCCGTCCGCGCGCTCGCCGACTTCCTTATCGAGCGCATCCCCAGCGCCATCCACTGTGCCCCCGGCTCGACCCACTGAGCCTGCGCTGATCCTCCCAGTGGCCTCGGCGCTCGCCAAAGCCACTCGCGCACTCGGATAAAAGCGAAGCCCCGGCGCAGAGAGTTTCGTTCGCGAAACTCTGCATTCCACAGCCTCCTCTTCTCCGCCCCGCCCGGCCCCAGCACAGTCAGCGCTCCCGTTTCAGGAGCAGCACCCGATGACCACTCCCCTGCAGGGCGACAAGGCCCGTCCACGCATCGACGTCCATGCACACCTCTGGTACGACGACTACCTCGACCTGGTGGAGCAATACGGCAACGTCGCCGCCGTGAAGACCAACCGCGCCTCCGGCGCAGGCCCGGCCCCGGAGCAGCTCGCCAGGCGTTTCGCGCAGATGGACGAGGCCGGCATCGACCTGCAGGTATTGTCCGTCACCCCGTCGGCGCCCCACTTCGCCCACCGCGAGAAGGCCATCGAAGCCGCGCGCCTGGCCAATGACCATTACGCCCGCCTCGTGGCCGAGTATCCGCAGCGCTTCCGCGCCTTCGCCGCCGTGCCCCTGCCGCATATCCAGGACGCCATCGCCGAAACCACCCGCGCCCTGGACGAGCTGGGCCTGTGCGGCGTCGCCATCACCACCAGCATTCTCGGCATGGGCCTGGACGACCCGCGGCTGGAACCCTTCTACGCCGAACTCGACCGTCGCGGCACGCTGCTCTACGTGCACTCTGCCGGGGTCTGCTGCGGCTCCGAGCTGATCAGCGGCAGCCGCATGGCCTGGAGCGTCGGCGCGCCCATCGAGGACACCGTGGCGCTGGTCCAGCTGATCCTCAAGGGCATCCCTAGCCGCTACCCGAACATCCGCATCATTGCCTCACACCTGGGCGGCGCCCTGCCGATGTTCCTGCCCCGGCTGGACCACAAGTACCAGGTGGAATCGCCCGACACCCCGGAACTGCCCAGCAAGGCCGCCCGGCGCCTGTGGTACGACACCGTCTCCCACGACAGCCCCACGGCGCTGCGCGCAGCCGCCGAAGCGCTGGGCGCCGACCGGCTGCTGCTGGGCTCCGACTACCCCTACCAGAGCGGCGACTACCTGAACCGCGCCGTGGCCTACATCCCCGAGACCCTGCCAGCCGCGCAGGCCGAAGCGGTGCTCCACGACAACGCCGCACGGCTGCTGCGCATGAAGCCCTGAGCAAGCGCCGCCGGAGCCCGTCACAGACAGGTTCCGGCGGCGTTTCCGCGATGAAACATTGCATTCCACAAGCGTGGCTTCTCCCTCCCCGGACCCGACAGCAGACTGCGCTCTCAATTTCTGGAGCTACCCCATGATCCGCAAACTGATTCGCCCATGCGCCATCGCGCTGGCCGTCGCCGCACTGAACATCGGTGCAATCACTCCCGCCATCGCTGTCGAGGCCGCCATGATTCCAGCTCAAGTTGCTGCCACCAAAATGCTCGACCGCAAGGACACCGTCCTGCTGCTGGTCGACCACCAGATGGGCCTGTTCACCGGCGTCCGCGACATCCAGGTCGACGAACTCAAGCGCAACGTCGTGACCCTGGCCAAGGCGGCACAGGCACTCGACATCCCCATCGTGATCACCAACACCATGCCCGATGGCGCCTGGGGCCCGGCCATCCCGGAACTGCGCGCGGCGCTGCCGAACGCCAAGATCATCGTCCGCACGGAAATCAACGCCTGGGACAACAAGGAAGTCGCCGAGGCCGTCCGCAAGACCGGCCGCAAGCAGGTCCTGGTCGCCGGTGTCTCCACCGAAGTCTGCGCCGCCTTCCCGGCGCTCTCGGCCAAGGCCGAAGGCTTCGACACCCGCGTCGTGCTGGATGCCTCCGGCACCTTCAACGACACCAAGCGCACCGTCGCCCTGAGCCGCCTGGCCATGGCCGGCGTACCGATCACCGACGTCGCCACCTCGGCGGTGGAACTGCTGCACAGCAACACTGACCCCAAGGCCGGTGAGGTCTACGGCATCCTCAACATTCCGTTCGCCACCCTGCTGTACCAGCTCGAAGGCGCCAAGGCCGAACAGGTCAAGGCCGAGCTGAGCAAGGCCAAGTAAGACGGCAACCACCTCCTGCCGGACAGGAAAAGGGCGACCCACGGGTCGCCCTTTTTCTATTTCCCTGGCGGACAACTGAAAAGGCCACCCAAAAGGGTGGCCTTTGCAAATCGGGCGTGACGATCAGCCCGGCATCTCCAGGGTTCCGAACTCACCGTTGCGGTAGGCCTCAATACGCTCCGCCATCTGTTCCTGGGTGTTCATCACGAACGGCCCGTATTTCACCAGCGGCTCCTTCAATGCCTCGCCGGCGAGCAGGGCGAAGTGCGCATCGCCACGCGCCTCGCTCATCAACCGCGCGGCTGCCTCGGCGCCACAACCCAGCGACTGCCCCGCCTGCAGCACCACTTCGCGCTCCCCCTGGCGCACCACGAGGCTGCCCGAGACCACGCAGATCATCGCGTTCCAGCCCGCCGCCAGGTCATGGCTGAGGTGCTGGCCGGCATCAAGGTAAGCATCCAGCAGGGTGAATGGACGCGGCAGCAGGGCGGGCGAACGCAGCCCGTGGGTTTCGCCAGCCACCACACGGACGCGGCAGCCCTCGGTGCGCAGTTCAGGCATGTCCTCGGCGTTCACATGCACCGCATAGGGCTCGTCGAACTTCATCGCCGCCGGCAGGTTCACGAAAATCTGCAGGGCGTGCACATGGGGGCTGTCGTCGCCCTCGGGCTGCTCGGTATGCACCGCACCGCGCCCGGCAGCGAACCAGTGCAGGTCGCCGGGGCGGATCGGCCCGAAGTTGCCCAGCGAGTCGTAGTTGTAGTGCACGCCACGGGTGTCCTCGAAGACGTAGGTCACCGCCGAGATGCCCGCGTGGGGGTGCGGCTCGAAGGTCGGCGAGGTCATGTGGAAATGATCGACCATCACCACCGGGTCGATCAGGCCGCTGAACTTGTCCTCGCTGAAATGCCGGGCGGTGAAGCCCTTGCCGAGCTTCATGGGACGGCCTTCGACGGCGGCCGAAAGGGTGGCCGCCGAGCTTGGCTGTCGGTCGCTGCCGGGCTGTGTGGAATTCATGGATCGCCTCCGGGGCTGAACAGATGCATAGGGTGGATTCCGGGCCGGGCATACGCTCGGCGCAATCTTCGTCGGCGACCCTATGCCGCCCGAGCACCGGCCGATAGCCAGGAAAACGCGCCACAGTGTTGCGCTGCGGAAACGGCGGCGGCCGCCCTGCGAGGAAATGAAGGTGCGCCGCGGAAAACACCCGACCGGTTCACGAAGTCGCCAGAAAGGACGGTCAGTGCGGGTGGCGGAGAAACGATATTTCCCACTCCCCATTAGCCTTGCGGGCCTACAAGCGCCGTCTCTAGCCTTTGTCTGCCGCAGTGCATCGCGGATGGGTGTAGGAACCCAGTTTTTAGAGCTAGAACAGCGGTAGCACTGTGGTCACGATTCACAGCAGTTGTCTGGTGAACTCGTGTTTCTATGGCGGCCGTGTAAGGAGGCTTCGGCCTGCCCGTTTTGGCTCTTGATGGGTTTCCTACCCTTGCACGGTCCGCCTCTCTACCTGTAGGAAGGTCGATTGGCGGCTACTTGGTCAATGGAACAAGAGAGCCGATATGCACTACCCCCCTTTCTCCCCCGAGCACCACCCTTTATCACGCCACTCTTCAGCCCTCCCCACGGAGGTGCCCCATGCGTGAATTCCTCCCCGTCCCCCTCACCGGCCAGTTCGGCGAGGAAGTCCTCTTCATCAACTCCCTGGCTCCGGCCGAACACCTGCGCGAAGCCGCCCTGCGCCGCCTGACGGCGGTCGAGGACTTGCTCCAACTGATCGAAGACGACCACGACAGCGGCCTGATCCGCGCGACCGCGCGCCTCGCCTCCGCCCTCGCCCCGCTGGTCAGCGAAGCGCGCCAGCTCTATGAACTGGCGCTGGAGCGGCCCGGCTACAAGGCGGGGCCGACCGAACGATGAACATCGACCAGGCGCTCGTTCACTACGACGCCGCGATGCGCGCCATCGAGTCGATGCGCCCGCTGCTGCGGCAACACCACGATCCCCTGCTGCTGAGCCTGCTGGCCAACGTGCAGGACAACCTGGAGAACGGCTTCTGGCTGGCCCACCTGCGGGTGCTGAGCAACATCCGGGAAATCCCGGCGACGCCCTATTGCCGGCGCATCCCGCTGACCCGCATGCAAGCCGGCAATCTCGACCTGCTGCGCGCCGGCATGCTCGAAGCGCAGAACAGCCTGGCTCCGGACGATCGCTCGGCCCCCTGGAATGCCCTGTTCAATGCCCGCCAGCGGCGTAGCGTGGGTGCCGAGCGGCAGTGCTTCGAGGCGGGCTACCTGATCCGTTTCTTCCAGTTGCTGCAGGAGGCTCGGCACGGCGTGCCGCAATGGTCGTTCGGCGCCCGCTGGATCACCCCGAGCCGCCGCCGGCACGGCTTTGGACCATGATTCGCCGGGCCGGCACACGGGGCCGGCCCGGCGAGCGCCACGCTACTTCTTCGCGGTCAGGGTGCTGTAGCTGGTGATCAGGTTGCGGTAGTCGGGGATGTGGTTGGAGAACAGCGCGGCGAGGCCTTCGATGTCGTTGCGCCAGTCGCGGTGCAGCTCACAGGCCACGCCGAACCAGGTCATCATCTGCGCCCCGGCGGCTTCCATGCGGCGCCAGGCAGCGTCGCGGGTGACCTCGTTGAAGGTGCCGGAGGCGTCGGCGACCACGAACACATCGAAACCCTCCTCCAGCGCCGACAACGCCGGGAAGGCCACGCAGACCTCGGTGACCACGCCGGCGAGGATCAGCTGCTTCTTGCCGGTGGCCTTGACCGCCTTGACGAAGTCCTCGTTGTCCCAGGCGTTGATGTTGCCGGGCCGGGCGATGTAGGGCGCGTCGGGGAACAGGTCTTTCAGCTCGGGCACCAGCGGGCCGTTGGGGCCGCTCTCGAAGCTGGTGGTGAGGATGGTGGGCAGCTTGAAGTACTTGGCCAGATCGGCCAGGGCGAGGACGTTGTTCTTGAACTTGTCCGGTTCGATGTCGCGGACCAGCGAGAGCAGGCCGGCCTGGTGGTCGACCAGCAGCACGGCGGCCTGGGTCTTGTCGAGACGGACGTAGGGCTTCCTCATGGCGCTTTCTCCTTGGATTGGCTCCTGTGGAAGGCTCCCAGGGCAGGAAGCCCGAAGGTGGCGCCCGGCACATGGCACCGGGCCGCTGCTGAGTCAGCGTGACTGCGCGCTCGCTCCCGTAGCGTCCGCCCTGCTGAAAAGGTCGAACGAAACGGCAGGAATCAAGCGTAGGCCATGGAAGCAGGTACGCCCGTACAGAAACTTCGCACTTACTCCGCAGGCACCGGTCCACCCTGCAGCACTTTCGAGTCGGGAACGAGTCGGGAAGATGACGGCCGATTCCTCAGAAATCCCCTACATACCTTTCCGCGACCGATCCTTACCATTTGTCGACAAAGTTTCAGTAACCAGTTCATCTGGTTGGGAATCTTCACGTAATGTCTAAGCTGAAATCTGTTGGAAGAACGTCGAGGAGCCACACCCATGGCTAAGAACCTGAAAGAGCGTGCAACGGTCATCTGCCGCCTCGACGACAAGATCCTCTTCGTGCGCAAGCCCAAGTCGAAATGGAACCTCCCCGGCGGCCGCATCGAGGCCGACGAACGCCCCGGCCAGGCCGCCACCCGCGAGCTGATCGAGGAAACCGGGCTGGCCATTGAGCAGATGAACTACGTGGCGCCGCTGGAGCTGTACCAGACGCTGCACTACGTGTTCGAGACGCCGGTCGACCCGGCGCAGCAACCCACCCCGCTGAACGAGATCGCCGATTGCCGCTGGTTCGCTCTGGAAGACATCGAGCGCCGCCGGATCAACAAGTCGGCGCGCCGCCTGCTGCGCAACTGCCTCCCCAAGGCAGGATGAACAAGGCAGGCTGACGCCGGTCGTCGATGCAGGTATCTTCAGCGCCTTCTGACTGAAAGCTCCTACATGAGTCCTTTTCCCATGCTTCGCACCGCGCTGCTTTTCTCCCTCACGCTCTGCTCCAGCCTTGCCCTCGCCCAGGTCGAGGTGAAACAGGTACAGAGCGCCAAGGTCGGCGCGGTACTGGCAGTGAAGATCAACGAGGACATCGCACCGGGCGACTACGAGCGGCTGTTCAAGGGCCTGCTGGCCAACCCCGGCAAATACGCACGCAAGGTGGCGCTGCTGGACAGCATCGGCGGCAGCGCGGCGGAAGCGATCAAGATGGGGCGTCTGCTGCGTGAATCCGGCTTCGAGACGCTGGTGCCGACCAACAATGTCTGCCAGGGCTCCTGCGTCTACCTGCTGGCGGCCGGCAAGCGCAAGACGGTGCGCGGCTATGTCGGCCTGCATCGGCCCTACTACCCTGCCGGCGATTCCTCGCAGGCCAGTGGCGGTTACGACGCACGCCGTTACCTGCGGGAAATGAATGTGCCGGTTGAACTGGCCGACACCATGCAGAGCATCGATCCACGCAGCATGCGCGTTCTCACTCCGGCGGAACTGCAGCGCTACGGTTTGTCCGCCGCGACGGCGCAGGTCAGCCCGCGTACTACCGCGTCGGCCAGCGATCCGCGTCCAGATAGCCCAGCAACTGAGTTGCAGTTCTACCGTCGCTGAGCACGAACAGCGAGGAGGCGTAGTCGGGGGTGGCCGGGTCGGTCACGCTCACCGAGTGCTCCAGGTCCTCGATGCATTCGCTGTGGGTCACCAGGATCAGGTTGCGGTGCGCAACCTTGTGCTCCAGCGCCTTCTGCAACATCGCCCCCTGACAGTCATACAGCCACGGCTGCTCCACCGGCGTCTGGTCGAACATCGACTCGGCCGTCTGCGCCGCACGCAGCTGATCGCTGCTGAGAACGTCGGCGTTGCCCAGACCGAGGGCGGCAAAGCCCTGACCCAGCTCATGCGCGCTCCGGCTGCCACGCACGGTGATGCCTTCGGCGGACGCCAGGCAGGGTGAGCTGGAGCGGTCGCAACGTTCGGCGTGGCGCACCAGCACGATCAGGTCGCCCTGCTGCCAGTGTTCGCGCAGCTGTTGCTGGAGCGCCGTATTGCCCTGCAGGTTCTCGGGGCGCGAGGAGTCCAGCGGCAGGAAACCACTGAGCAGGCCGATCAGGGGCAGGATCGCTACCAGTGGCAAGAGGCGCCGGGACATCGAGCTGAGGGACTGGGGAATCGGCATGGGGCTCCGCCGTACTGCAATGGAATACATCGTTCGTCCATTCCTGGCCTGCGCGGGGCAGGAGGCCCGACCCATCCCTGGGGTTTCCATCGCACTGCGGGTTGTCAGATGGCGGGCGAGCAAACCCTATCGCCAGAATCGTGAAGATCCCGTTATGAATTGCTGAAGAATCCGTACAAGGCGGATTGACCGTCCGTCGCCCTGTCGCACCGGAGTCGCGAGTTGGCGCATCGCTGCGGACTTTGCGTCATCGGACTGTGGTAGAAACAAGGCACAGTGCCATCAGGGGTCAGTCATGCCGTACGACACCGTCAGCGAAAATCCCGTCTACCAGACCTTGCTCGAATCCACCCGCGCCATCCCGTGGAAGATCGACTGGAAAACCATGACCTTCGCCTACATCGGCCCGCAGATCGAAGAGCTGCTGGGCTGGAGCCAGGCCAGTTGGGTCAGCGCCAACGACTGGGCGGACCGCATGCACGCGGAAGACCGCGAGCGGGTGGTGAACTTCTGCATCTCGCAGTCCCGCGAGGGCACCGACCACGAGGCGGATTACCGCGCGCTGACCACCACCGGCGAGTACGTGTGGATCCGCGATGTGGTGCACGTGGTGCGCGACGACAAGGGCGAGGTGGATTCGCTGGTGGGCTTCATGTTCGACATCAGCGAACGCAAGCGCGCCGAGGAGCAGCTGATCATGCTGCAGCGCCAGCTGGAGGAGTACTCCTACAAGGACGGCCTGACCGGCGTGGCCAACCGGCGCATGTTCGATTCGGTGCTGGATACCGAATGGGGCAGCGCCCAGCGCAGCGGTCAGCCGCTGTCCCTGGTGCTGCTGGATATCGACTATTTCAAGCAGTTCAACGACCACTATGGGCACATCCGTGGCGACGATTGCCTGCGCATCGTCGGCAAGGCCCTGGCGTTTGCCCTGCACCGCCCGCGGGACTTCATCGCGCGCTTTGGCGGCGAGGAGTTCGTGCTGGTGCTGCCGGAAACCGACAGCGAGGCCGCCCAGCAGATCGCCGAGCGTTGCCGCGACGCGCTGCGCGAGCAACGCATCGTCCATGAGAAGTCCGGGGTTTCCGACCTTCTGACCATCAGCCTGGGGGTCGGTACTGCCGTGCCCTCCTCCAACGACCGCCCGCTGGACTTCGTCGCCGCGGTGGACCGCCTGCTCTACCGGGCCAAGCAGGCCGGCCGCGACCGCCTGGTGGCGGCGCAGTGGCAGCGGGGGGATGACTTGCGACGTGACGCAGTGCGATGAACGAAAGTTAAATCGGTGGCCGGGCATGGAAGCCCAGGTAAAGCCCCTTCAATTGCTGCGGTAGGCAATTCCAATAGGGATGCGCCAGCTCACCGGGGACCTGCCAGAAAAGATTCTCCACCAGGGAAACATCGATGCAGTTGCGGACTTCATCACTGCCCAACTCGAACTGCACATCGACGTAATTGAACAGTTCAGAGCAACGTTCGAGAAGTTGGTGGCGTTGCATCAAGGCACAGAGGCTATTCGCGAGACTGCCAAACCATGAGTAGGCGAAGGCGATATCCACCTCCCCCCACAGTCGAACATGCTCTCGATCGGCGCGCTCTGCCAGATCGGGAAACCGCCGCCGAATCTCGACGTAAAACGCCTCTACTGTTTGCATCGCCTTGTCGTCCCCTTCGATCAAGAGCTGGATCTTAGTGTTGTTTTAGTTCAGCTGCGACGTCCTGACTCGACCAACCGGGCAGGCACGGGCGCCAGAGCTGTCTAAGCTCTATAGCCACACGCGCGTGCCGGCGGCAGCGCGGCGGCCTCACAAGGGTTGCCGCCCGCTGCGCCAACCCCATGGAACACCTGGCCCGGAGCCGGCATTGCGTAGAGCCGACCCCGTAACCAGGACCCCTGACCATGCACGATATCGACCCCGTCGAAACCCAGGAATGGCTGGACGCGCTGGAATCCGTACTGGAAAAAGAAGGCGAAGAGCGCGCCCACTACCTGATGACTCGCTTAGGCGAGCTGGCCAGTCGTACCGGCACGCAGCTGCCCTACGCCATCACCACGCCCTACCGCAACACCATCCCCGTCAGCCATGAGGCGCGCATGCCGGGCGACCTGTTCATGGAGCGGCGCATCCGCTCGCTGGTGCGCTGGAATGCGCTGGCGATGGTGATGCGCGCCAACCACAAGGACCCGTCGCTGGGCGGGCACATCTCCACCTTCGCTTCCTCGGCAACGCTCTACGACATCGGCTTCAACTACTTCTTCAACGGCCCGACCGAGGAGCACGCCGGCGACCTGATCTACTTCCAGGGCCATGCCTCGCCGGGCTTCTATGCCCGCGCCTACATCGAGGGCCTGCTCACCGACGAGCAACTGGAGAACTTCCGCCAGGAGGTGGACGGCAAGGGCATCTCCTCCTACCCGCACCCGCGCCTGATGCCGAAGTTCTGGCAGTTCCCCACCGTGTCCATGGGCCTGGGGCCGATCCAGGCGATCTACCAGGCGCGCTTCATGAAGTACCTGGAGAGCCGCGGCTTCATTCCCGCCGGCAAGCAGAAGGTCTGGTGCTTCCTGGGCGACGGCGAGACCGACGAGCCGGAGTCCCTGGGCGCGATTTCCCTGGCCGGGCGCGAGAAGCTCGACAACCTGATCTTCGTGGTGAACTGCAACCTGCAGCGCCTGGACGGCCCGGTGCGCGGCAACGGCAAGATCATCCAGGAGCTGGAGGGCGTGTTCCGCGGCGCCAACTGGAACGTGATCAAGGTGATCTGGGGGCGCATGTGGGACCCGCTGTTCGCCAAGGATACCGCCGGCCTGATGCAGGCGCGGATGGACGAGGCGGTGGACGGCGACTACCAGAACTACAAGGCCAAGGACGGTGCCTTCGTCCGCGAGCACTTCTTCGGCGCACGGCCCGAGCTGCTGGAGATGGTCAAGGACCTCTCCGACGAGGAAATCTGGAAGCTCAACCGTGGCGGCCACGATCCGTACAAGGTCTATGCCGCCTACCACGCAGCGGTGAACCACAGCGGCCAGCCCAGCGTGGTGCTGGCCAAGACCATCAAGGGCTACGGCACCGGCACCGGCGAGGCGAAGAACATCGCCCATAACATCCACGAGATCGACGTCGACAGCCTGCGCGCCTTCCGCGACCGCTTCGACATCCCGATCAAGGACGCGGACCTGGCCAAGCTGCCCTTCTACCGCCCCGACGAGGGCAGCGCCGAGGCGCGCTACCTGAAGGAACGGCGCGCCGCCCTGGGCGGCTTCATGCCCCATCGCCACGGCAACAGCCAGCGCATCCCGGCACCGCCGCTGGAGGCGCTGAAGGCGTTGCTGGACGGCTCCGGCGACCGCGAGATTTCCACCACCATGGCCTTCGTGCGGATCATCTCGCAGCTGGTCAAGGACAAGGAGCTGGGCCAGCGCATCGTGCCGATCATCCCCGACGAGGCACGCACCTTCGGCATGGAAGGCATGTTCCGCCAGCTCGGCATCTATTCCTCGGTGGGCCAGCTGTACGAGCCGGTCGACAAGGAACAGCTGATGTTCTATCGCGAGGACAAGAAGGGCCAGATCCTCGAAGAGGGCATCACCGAGGCCGGCGCCATGTCGTCGTTCATCGCCGCCGGCACGGCGTACAGCAACTACCGCCAGCCGATGCTGCCGTTCTACATCTTCTATTCGATGTTCGGCTTCCAGCGCATCGGCGACCTGGCCTGGGCAGCCGGTGACAGCCTGACGCGCGGCTTCATGCTCGGTGGCACCGCCGGGCGCACCACGCTCAATGGCGAGGGCCTGCAGCACGAAGACGGCCACAGCCACGTGCTGGCCTCGGTCATCCCCAACTGCCGCACCTACGACCCGACCTACTCCTACGAACTGGCGGTGATCATCCAGGAAGGCGTGCGGCAGATGATGGAAGAGCAGCAGGAGGTCTTCTACTACATCACCGTGATGAACGAGAACTACCCTCACCCGCCGCTGCCCAAGGGCGTCGAGGCGGGCATCATCAAGGGCATGTACCTGCTCGACGAGGACAAGAAGGCGGCTGCGCACCATGTGCAGCTGCTCGGCTCGGGGACCATCCTGCGCGAGGTGGAAGCGGCGGCGAAAATCCTCCGTGAGGACTTCTCCATCGGCGCGGATATCTGGTCGGTACCCAGCTTCAACGAACTGCGCCGCGACGGCCTCGCGGTGGAGCGCTGGAACCGCCTGCATCCGGGGCAGAAGCCACGGCCCAGCTACGTCGAGCAGTGCCTGGGCGGACGGCGCGGGCCGGTGATCGCTTCCACCGACTACATGAAGGTCTACGCCGACCAGATTCGCCAGTGGGTGCCGACCAAGGAATACAAGGTGCTGGGCACCGACGGCTTCGGCCGCAGCGACACCCGCGCCAAGCTGCGCCACTTCTTCGAGGTGGACCGCCACTGGGTGGTGCTCGCCGCGCTGGAGGCCCTGGCCGATCGCGGTGACATCGAGCCGAAGGTGGTGGCCGAGGCCATCGCCAGGTTCGGCCTCGACCCGGAAAAACCCAACCCGCTGGACTGCTGAGGAGAGGCACCGTGAGCGAGACCATTCGCGTACCCGACATCGGCAACGGCCAGGGCGAAGTCATCGAACTGCTGGTCAAGGTCGGCGACCGTATCGAAGCCGAGCAGAGCCTGCTGACCCTGGAATCCGACAAGGCCAGCATGGAGATTCCCGCACCCAAGGCCGGCGTGGTGAAAGCCATCAAGGTGAAGGTCGGCGACACCCTCAAGGAAGGTGACGAAATCCTTGAGCTGGAGGCCGAGGGCGGCGCTGCCGAGCCCAAGGCCGAAGCCAAGGCCGAGGAGCCCGCCAAGCCTGTTGCCGAAGCGCCCAAGACGGCTGCCGCGCCGGCGCCTTCCGGTGGCGGCGGCGTGGAAACCATCAAGGTGCCGGACATCGGCAATGGCCAGGGCGAGATCATCGAGCTGATGGTCAAGGTCGGCGACCGCATCGAGGCCGACCAGAGCCTGCTGACGCTGGAGTCCGACAAGGCCAGCATGGAGATTCCCGCGCCCAAGGCGGGCGTGGTGAAGGCGATCAAGGTGAAGATCGGCGACACCCTCAAGGAAGGTGACGACATCCTTGAACTGGAAACCGAGGGCGGTACTGCGCCGGCCAGCACGCCAGTCGCGGCGGCGCCCGCCTCCTCTCCGGCTCCTGCGAAGGAAGAGAAGCCAGCGCCCGCCCCGGCTGCCAGCGGCGGCGTCGAGACCATCCGCGTGCCGGATATCGGCAACGGCCAGGGCAACGTCATCGAACTGATGGTCAAGGTGGGTGACTCCATCGAGGCCGACCAGAGCCTGCTGACGCTGGAATCCGACAAGGCCAGCATGGAGATTCCCGCGCCCAAGGCCGGGGTGGTGAAGGCTATCAAGGTGAAGATCGGCGACACCCTCAAGGAAGGCGACGAGATACTCGACCTGGAAGTCGCCGGCACGGCTCCTGCACCGGCCGCCGCCAAGGAGTCAGCCCCTGCGCCGGCGGCGAAAGCCGAACCGGAAAAAGCGCCGGAAGCAGCCCCGGTCGGGGCACCCAGCCGCGACGGCACCAAGGTACATGCCGGCCCCGCCGTGCGCATGGTCGCCCGCGAGTTCGGCGTCGATCTCGCCCAGGTCACCGGCACCGGGCCGAAGGGCCGCATCCTCAAGGAAGACGTGCAGGCCTTCGTGAAGGAGCAGCTGCAACGCAGCAAGTCCGGCGCGGGTGCAACTGGCGGCGCCGGCATCCCGCCGATCCCGGAAATCGACTTCAGCAAGTTCGGCGACGTGGAAGAAGTGGCGATGACCCGGCTGATGCAGGTCGGCGCCAGCAACCTGCACCGCAGCTGGCTGAACGTGCCCCACGTGACGCAGTTCGAGTCCGCCGACATCACCGAGGCCGAAGCCTTCCGCATCGCGCAGAAGGCGGCGGCGGAAAAGGCCGGGACCAAGCTGACCATCCTGCCGATCCTGCTCAAGGCCTGCGCCCACCTGCTGCGCGAGCTGCCGGACTTCAACAGCTCGCTGGCCCCCAGCGGCAAGGCGCTGATCCGCAAGCAGTACGTGCACATCGGCTTCGCCGTGGACACGCCGGACGGCCTGCTGGTGCCGGTGATCCGCGACGTCGACAAGAAGGGTCTGCTGCAACTGGCCCTGGAAGCCGCCGAGCTGGCGGAGAAGGCGCGCACCAAGAAGCTTTCTGCCGATGCGATGCAGGGTGCCTGCTTCACCATCTCCAGCCTCGGGCACATCGGTGGCACCGGCTTCACGCCGATCGTCAATGCGCCGGAAGTGGCGATCCTCGGCGTGAGCAAGGCGGCGATACAGCCGGTGTGGGACGGCAAGGCCTTCCAGCCACGGCTGATGCTGCCGTTGTCATTGTCCTATGACCACCGGGTGATCAACGGGGCGGCGGCGGCGCGCTTTACCCGCAGGCTGGGTGAGGTGCTGGGGGATATTCGAAGTCTGTTGCTCTGAGAAACCAACACTCCGCTTGCCTCAACTGCCCCGCCATCCCGGCGGGGTTCTTTTATCCGCACCATGTCATCCACAACGTCGAAACAACAGTGCGCAAGAAGATAAATATCTTGATCAAAATCAATTGATTAGAAAAGAAATAAAATAGGAAAAAACGCATCTGCAGATGCCTGGAGACTGCTTATTTTTCTGGAGTCACTCCCAAAGAATCCCGGCGTTCTTTTTCAAGAGAGCGCGCTGCCGCTCCTGTGGCAACGCCTGCCAACACACTCTTTGGGATCCATCACCAGAAATGAAAAACAAACAGAAGTTCTTCAGGAACAGAATCTCCCTCGCCATCTCCATGGCTGCAGCTCTGCCTTGCCTGCAATTGATGGCAGAGGACACACGCACGGCTTCGAACTCTCAGGGCCTACCGATCTTCCAGGTCAATTTCTTCGACACGACCGATGGTCAATTCATGCCAGGTGATAGCGATAGTGCTGCGGGAATGACGTCCACCTGGAACCTGGACGAACAGCAGAAGAGCCAGGTGATGGATGCCATGAAGTACTGGGCAAATGTCATTACCCCTGCTCCCGGTATCAGGCCTGCAATATTGAACGTGGGGACCTTCAATACCGACGATAACGCCGCAGGTTCCAGCGGCGATGGCCCGGATGTCGGTGGCCACATCATCACGCAACTCGAAGCAGCCCTGACCGGCCGAGATCCCGGCGCGCTTAAATTCGGCGCCGACGGCTACTTCGTCCTGGGCAAGATGGGGTTCAGTACTCAGGCCTCCATTCCCTCGCAGATTCCCCTGCATGCAGAGCCCGACCTGACAGCCACCGCACTGCACGAACTGGCCCACGGCCTGGGGCTAACCAACACGACCCACGAAATCACGGAAAGCACCGATCCTTCCAACCCCACCTATACCCCCCAGTTCGACGACAAACTCAATGCCTGGGCCATCGGGCTGCGAGACGACAATGGCAACCCGGCGCACGCCGGGCAGACCATCCTTTGCACGGGCTGCGCGAATCCGTACAGCGCAGATGCCTTCGATGTTCGCAAGGACCAGGGCTATTTCACCGGCGAACACGTCAGCGAAGTCCTGGCCGGCGCCATGCCCGGCGTGCCGGTGAAGATCCTCGGCACAGACGGTAGCGTCGATGACGACTACATGAGCCACAGCGAGCTGAAGAACAGCCTGATGAGCCACCAGCAAATCCGCAACTATGTCACCTTCATGGAAGCGGAGCTGGCGGTACTGCAGGACCTGGGTTTCACCATCGACCGGCGCAATTTCTTCGGCTATTCGGTGTATGGCGACAACCTGACCCTGGTCAACCAGAACGGTTATTTCCAGCGCAACGCCGAGGGCACTGCCTACCTGGCAGGTCAGGCCAACACCACGACCCAAGGCCTGGGCCTCCACGTCTACGGGAGCCATAACCAGATCCACCAGGCAGCGGATCTTCTGGCCAACGGTGCGGGCGCCGCTGGCATTCGGGTGGACGGCGTCGGCAACACCCTGACCATCGATCCGAGTACCACGGTCCATGCTGATGGCCTGAACGGCCGTGGCGTGCTGTTCACCTACGGCAGCAATCACAACTTCGTGCAGCGCGGTGAAGTACAGGCATTGGGCGAAGGCGGTATCGGCGCCGAATTCAATTTCGGCAACAACCTCCTGGGTAACGACTCCGGCTTCTACTCCTCCTTCAATGCAGCGTATGCGGACCTGCAAGGAGCATTAGTCAACAACGTCGATATCAGCGGCCGTCTGGCAGGCGCCGACGCAGCTATTTCCATTGCCAGCAACGCCGCCGTGAGAAACATCAACTTCCTCAACGGCGCCAAGGTGCATGGCGACATCCGCTCCGACTACGTTATCAACTATGGGGACGGAACCCCCTTCCTGACCCAGCTCACCTTCGGCAACCTGGCCGACGATAATGGCCGCGCCCTCGCTGCTGCCGATCCGAACTTCAAGTTCAGCTTCGACGACGACATCGACGGCGTCGCCAGCTTCGCCATCAAAGCCGTAGGTGGCACGACTACGCTGAATGGTTCGAACACCATCTACAGCGTGGACGTGGCCGAAGGCGCCACCCTCGGCGGCAGCGGTAACTTCACCCTGAACAAGGCCGGTACCTTCGTGAACGCCGGCACCGTCGCCCCCGACGGCACCATGGCCATCAAGGGCGATTACACCCAGGCCGCCAGCGGCAAGCTGCTGATCGATGTCGATGCCAAGGGCCAGCACGACACCCTTACCGTCAGCGGCAAGGCCAAGCTCGATGGCCAACTGAGCGTGACGCCGGAGCGCGGCTGGTATGCCCCAAGCTGGAAGCTCAACACCGCCAGCCTGCTGAAAGCCGGTTCCACCGAAGGCGCCTTCAGCCAGGTCAATGCCGACTTCGATTCGCCGACCCTGACACTGCTCAGCACCCCCCTCGCCAACGGCAGCTACAACCTGAGCCTGACCCGCGCCGCCGACGCCTACAGCCAATATGCGCAGGACCGCAACGGCGAGCGTGTGGGCGAGGCCCTGTCGAGCATCGCCCCGCTCGCCGGCAGCGACCTGCACAAGCTCTACACCACCCTGGACTTCTCCGCCGCCGACGGCAGCACCATCGCCACGGCGCTGGACCAGCTCTCGCCGTCCGCCTACAGCGCTATGGTCGCCAGTTCCGTGCAACGCGAGCAGCAGGTGGCCGATGCGATCAGCAAGCGTGAACCGGGCAAACTCGCCCTGGGCCAGTGGCAGACCTTCATCCAGCCCTTCGGCGGCAACACCCGGCAGAACGGCGACAGCCACAGCGTCGGTTACACCGGCAACAGCTACGGTGTGATCTTCGGTGCCGAAACCGTGGCCTCCGCCGAAGGCGCCCTGGTGGTCGGCCTGCACGGTGCCGCCAGCAAGCAGACGGTCAGCCTCAAGGACCCGCTGAGTGGCGATGGCAACACCACCGCCCTGGAGCTGGGCGTGCACGCGCGCTACGCGCTGGACCCGATGGTCGGCCCCTACATGCTCGGCAGTGCCCGCGTTGGCTACGAAGAAGGCGAGCTCAAGCGCAAGCTGAACTTCGCTGACTACTCGACGCAGAACAAGGCCGACTGGAACGGCACCAGCGCATCGGTCGTCGGTGGCGGCGGTTATCGCTTCATGGTGAACGAGAACGTCAGCGTCGGCCCGATCGCCACCCTGACCTACACCAGCCTGTGGCGCGACAGCACCCACGAAAAAGGCGCCGACGGCACCACCCTGAAGCTGGATTCGCAGCAGTTCGATTCGCTGCGTTCGAGCATCGGCCTCAGCAGCGCCATGGCCTTCCCGCTGGGCGCTGGCCAGGCGATCAAGGCCGAGGCGCAGATCACCTGGAACCACGAGTTGCTGGATACCGATGTGCTGCAGGACGCGACCTTCGCCAACTACCCGGCGACCGGTTTCAACAGCAAGAACACTGCATTCGGCCGCGACTCCATGGGCCTGGGCGGCAGCGTGCGCTACCAGTTGAGCAAGGACATCGACATCGGCGCGGGCGTCTCCAGCGACCTGTTCCGCACCGGCTACAACGCGGTGTCGGGCAACCTGTCGCTGGACTGGCGTTTCTGATCCACCCTCCCCGCACCCTGGTGCGGGGAACACAGTTCCTTTGGTGTTTTGCCGCCCTTTTCGGGCGGCATTTTTTATTCCGCCCGTTTACATCCGATCCAGCGGAATCCGCAGGTAACGCACGCCGTTGGCCTCGGCTGGCGGCAACTCGCCGCCGCGCATGTTCACCTGGATAGACGGCCAGATCAGCGCCGGCGCGTTGAGCGAGGCATCGCGCTCGTTGCGCATGCTGACGAAGGCGTCTTCCCCTACCCCGTCATGCACGTGAATGTTGGTCTCGCGCTCACGGGCCACGGTCGTCTCGTGCTGATGCTCGTCCCGCCCAGGCGCCAGGTAGTCATGGCACATGAACAGCCGCGTCTGCCCCGGCAGAGTGAAGAGCCGCTGAATGGAGCGGAACAGCTGGCGCGCATCGCCGCCGGGGAAGTCGCAGCGCGCCGTGCCGTAGTCAGGCATGAATAGGGTATCGCCGACGAACGCGGCATCGCCGATCAGGTAGGTCATGCAGGCCGGCGTATGGCCGGGCGTATGCAGCGCCTGGGCCGGCAGTTCGCCGATGCTGAAGTGCTCGCCGTCTTCGAACAGGTGGTCGAACTGGCTGCCGTCGCAGGGGAACTCCTCGCCCAGGTTGAACAGACCGGCAAAGGTGCGCTGCACCTGGGCGATGCTCGCGCCGATGGCCAGCTTGCCGCCCAGCTCGCCCTTGAGCCAGGCGGACGCAGACAGGTGATCGGCATGCAGGTGAGTCTCCAGCAGCCACTCTACCGTCAGCGCCTGCTCGCGCACGTAGTCGAGGATGCGCCGGGCGCTGGCATTGCCGATGCGGCCGGCCGCGGCATCGTAGTCCAGTACCGGGTCGACGATGGCGCAGCGCCCGGTGCTGTGGTCCGCCACCACGTAGCTGTAGGTGGACGTGGCCGGGTCGAAGAAGTGCTGGATCTGTGCAGTCATGCCGGGCTCCCTTCTGCTGCCCCGACGCCGATGGTTTTCTCGTAGCGCCAGGCGTCGCTGCCATCCTCGTAGAAGCCGGCGGACCGGCCGAAACACCGGTAGCCGCGCCGCTCGTACAGGCCGATGGCGACCGCGTTGTCGATGCGGACTTCCAGCCGCAGCCGCGTGCAATCTCGCTGGACGGCCAGCGCCTCGATGTGCTCCAGCAATCCGCTGCCCACGCCCTGACCTCGTGCCTGCGCGGAAATCGCCAGGGAGTATAGGCGCGCGACAGCGGCACCCCGGCGCAACAGCAGCAGGGCGTAGCCCAGCAAGGCTCCGTTGCGCTCGGCGACCAGCAATGCGGCACTGGGAGCCGCGAGCAACTGGCGAAAGCTGCGTTCGCTCATGCGGTCCTGCGCGAAGCACTCCTCTTCCAGGTGCAACAGGGCCGGCAAATCGGTGCGCTCGGCAAGGCGGTATAACAACGACATGGGTTCTCCGTAAAACTTTCGTAATGGTTCGGGACATTCCGGAAAGTTGCTGCTTAATAGAAACACGGCAACTTTCAAACAGGTCCGTCAGCAATGTCTTCGTTACACACTAACTTCCATGAAAAGTTCAGCGCAAGTTCCCTCCAGCCCATCACCGAGCCCGCTGCGGAGCTACCTTCAGCCCACTCCAGCCAGGTCCTGATCATTGTCGAGCGCAAGGAAGACTGGGCTTCGTATATCCCCAGCGAGGATATGCTGAGCGCACGGGAATATCTGGAGGACTCACGCCAGTTCGATGCGGGAAAACGCTTTCAGGTAATCAACCTGTGCCGAAATTACAAATACCTCGGCCATGGTTATTACTGTTCCCTGCTTGCCGAAGCGCGCGGGCACAAGGTGATTCCTTCGGTGCGTACCATCAGCGAACTGGCGAAGAAATCCCTCTATGGGCTGGCTCTGGACGGCCTGGAGAAGACCCTGGAAAAAGCCCTCGACCAGCACCCCTGCGCCAGCACCGACGGCTTCACCCTGCGCCTGTACTTCGGCCGCACCGACCTTGAGCCGCTGCAGCCCATCGCCCGCCAGCTGTTCGAGGCCTTCCCCTGTCCGATCCTGCTGGTGGACTTCCGCCGCACCGATGCCTGGCACATCGCTGGCGTGCGCCCCGGCGCGCTGCACAAGCTGCGGGAGAACCAGGAGGACCAGTTCGCCGACGCCCTCGACCGCTTCAGCCGCCGCGTCTGGCGCCAGCCCAACTCGCGGCGCCTGGCGCGCTACGACCTGGCCATCCTGCACAACCCGACCGAGAGCCTGCCGCCGTCCAACGCCCGCGCGCTGGAGAACTTCGTCCGCGTCGGCCGGCAACTGGGCATCGACGTCGAGCTGATCGAGAAGAAGGACTACGCACGGCTGGCGGAGTACGACGCGCTGCTGATCCGCGAGACCACCAGTGTCGACGACCACACCTACCGCTTCGCCAAGAAGGCCGAGAGCGAGGGGCTGATCGTGATGGACGACCCGGCGTCGATCCTTCGCTGCACCAACAAGGTCTACCTGACCGACCTGCTGCGCGGCCAGGGCCTGGGCATGCCGGACACGGAAATCCTCTACAAGGACAACCCCCAGGAGCTGGAGCGCGTCGGCGCGCGGCTGGGCTTCCCGCTGGTGCTGAAGATTCCCGACGGCTGCTTCTCCCGCGGCGTCTACAAGGTCGAGGACGCCCAGCAACTGCGCAGTGTCAGCGCCGAGCTGTTCGAGCATTCGGTACTGCTGCTCGCCCAGGAGTACCTCTACACCGAGTACGACTGGCGCATCGGCATCCTCAACCGCAAGCCGGTGTTCGCCTGCCAGTACTTCATGTCTCGCGGGCACTGGCAGATCGTCGAGCACAAGGCCGGCGGCGAGGTGATCGGCGAGTGCCGCACGCTGCCGGTGGAAAGCGCGCCGCCCGCCGTGGTGGAACTGGCGCTGAAGACCGCCAGCCTGATCGGCGACGGCCTGTATGGCGTGGACCTCAAGGAGGCGAACGGCGAGGTGGTGGTGATCGAAGTGAACGACAACCCCAACCTCGACGCCGGCATCGAAGACGCCTGCCTCAAGGACGACCTCTACCGCCAGGTGCTGGAGGAATTCATCCGCCGCCTGGAACTCAAGCGGCGCGGCCAGGCGCTGTGATCCGCCCCCTCAAGGAGAACCCCATGGAAGCCACCCACATCGGCCTGAGCATCCTGATCGCCATCGTCGTGTTCGGCACCGCGATCAACTACTTCGACCGCCGCATGAAGCCGCGCGAGGTGCGCGAGCAGGCCCGGCGCAAGGCTCAGCCGAAGCGCACGCAGTAGATCGGCGGCAGGTTCATCGACAGGCACTGCCAATGGTCACCGCCGTTCTCCGACAGCCATAGCCCACCGGTGGTGGAGCCCATCGCCAGGCAGGCGCCATCGTCGTCCACCGCCAGGCCGTGGCGATACACCAGGTCGAAAGCCGCGCCCTGGGGCAAGCCGCTGTCGAGCACCTCGAAACTGGCGCCACCGTCGCGGGTGCGGGTGACAACGAAACGGGCGTCCACCGGAATCCGGCAGATGTCCTTCACGGCGGGGACGAACCAGGCGGTGTCCGGCCGGGTCGGGTGGACAGCGACGGCGAAACCGAAGCTCGACGGCTCGACCTGCACATCGCTCCAGCGCGCGCCGCCGTCGGTGGAGGTGAAGATGCCATTGTGGTGCTGCACCCACAGGCGCTGCGGCTGCGCGGGGCACTGCACCAGGCGGTGCGGGTCCTGGATGGCGCCCTCCTCACGCAGCTCCGGCGGCATGTAGTCGGCGTACATGCCGCTGGTGGTAACGCGCCAGTTGGCCCCGCCATCGTCGCTCTGCCACACGCCGCCGCAGGACACGGCGACGGTCAGGTGCTGGCTGTCGCGCGGGTCGACGCTGACCGAGTGGATGCCCGGCCAGTCGTAGCCACCGCCCATCCAGCGCGAGCGCTCGGGGCGGTCCCAGAGCGGGCGATTGAGCTCCCAGCTATCGCCGCCATCCTCGCTGCGGAACAGGCCGCCGGGGATGGTCCCGGCCCAGAGTACGCCGGGCTCGGCAGCGCCACCGGTCTCCAGGCACCAGATCTGCTGCAGGACCCAGGGCGCCGACGGGGCTTCCCCCTCCTGGGGCGCGGGCAGCGGGTCAGGCTGCGGCGGGTAGGTCGGCACGGCGATCTCCTGCCAGTCTTCACCGCTGCGCTGGCGCCACAACTTGCAGCCGAAGTGGCCGAGGTTGAGGGCGGCGTAGAGGGTCTCGTCGCGCGGGTCGGCAAGCACCGTGCTCAGCGGTTCACCGATGAAATCACGGCGGGTTTCCTGCCAGCCGTCCGCGCCACGCTGAAAGGTGAAAAGCCCCTTGCGGGTCGCCACCAGCAATCGATCATCCATCCTGCTCTCCTGAAATACCGCTTGCTGCTCATCCGCCGCTCAGGGCCTGGACCACGTAGACCTCGCTGTCCGCCGCCAGCGCATCGCTGAGGCGCGCCCGGTCACGCAGGCGCAGGCCGTCGATGAAGATCGTCAGGTGCCGGCGCAGCCCACCCTGGTCGTCGAGCAGGTAGCCGCGCAGTTTCGGCGCTTCGACGAATACCGCTTCCAGCGCGCCGGCGAGGGTCACGGCAGGCAATTCCCGCTCCTCGATGGGAACGTGACGCTGGATCGACGGGGCGAAGACGATGCGGCACATGGACGGGCCCGTGACGGACGCTGATTGCACCAGTCTAGGGCAGACACGGCAGGCGCTCCGGGCGCTTCGACGAGGTGCGCGAACCAGAACGAAAAGGCTCTGGGACGGCCTTCGCGATGATCGTCAGCGGGCATTCAGTTTCGAATTGGCAAAACCAAACGTCGTGAAAATCACATTTAACAAACCCATACGCCGTGCGAGTCTGCGGTAATCGTCAGCCAAAACCTTCGACATGCACCTGCTCGTTTCGCCCGCACCGCTGGAACCCGTCGCCGCCCGCAAGGCCGGCAGCGTCGTCCGCCTGCCGCGCAAACATGCCCGCTGGCTCGAACTGCAACCGCTGACCCTGCCTCTGGAACTGGCCTTCTGGGCGCTCTGGCATTGCCGCCACGCGCGCCCGCCGGACTCCATCTCTCGCTGATCGGGCGCCATCGCCCGGATTCCTTCGACGGAACTACGCTCAGGAGTGGCATACGCCACTCTCGAACAAGACGTAGCCCGTTGCATCGCTTGCCTGCCTTCAATCCCGTGCCCTTCGGCGCGGCCCTGGCCTGCAGGTCGTCAGCGCATCCGCGTGGATGCTAACGAGAGCCCCATGAATTTCGCCTCCGTGCAAGAAGCCCAGGATTTCCTGGCCCAGAACTCCGATATCGAGATGGTCGAGCTGTTCATCCTCGACGCCAACGGCGTGCCACGCGGCAAGCTGCTGCACCGCGAGGAGCTGCTCGCCGTGTACCAGTCCGGCCGGCCGCTGCCCAGCACCATCCTCGGCCTCACCGTGCACGGCGAGGATGTGGAGGATTCCGGGCTTGTCTGGGACGTCGGCGATATCGACTGCCGCGCCTATCCGCTGCCCGGCAGCCTGGTACGCCTGCCCTGGCGGCAGATTCCCACGGCGGCAGTGCAGGTCAGCATGCACCCTGAAGAGGGCAAGCCGGCGGATATCGCCGACCCGCGCCACGTGCTGATCCGGGTGATCGACGGGCTCAAGGCCGATGGCTTCCATCCGGTGATGGCCTGCGAGCTGGAGTTCTACCTGCTGGACGCCAAGCGCGACGCCAACGGCCGCCCGCAACCGGCGCTGGACTCCGACGGCGGCCGTCCGCGTGCTACCCAGGTGTACGGCCTGCGCGAACTGGAGCAGATCGAGCCCTTCCTCGCCGACCTTTATGCCGCGTGCAAGGCCCAGGGCATTCCGGCGCGCACGGCCATCTCCGAATACGCGCCGGGCCAGGTGGAAATCACCCTGGAGCACGGCGACGCGCTGGTCGCCATGGACCAGGCCGTGCGCTACAAGCGCCTGGTCAAAGGCGTGGCGCACAAGCACGGCATGCAGGCGTGCTTCATGGCCAAGCCGTTCGACGACCTGGCCGGCACCGGCATGCACATGCACGTGTCGCTGGCCGATGCCGAAGGCAACAATCTGTTCGCCAGTGAAGACCCGGCGGGCACCCCGCTGCTGCGCCAGTCCGTGGGTGGCATGCTGAAAAGCCTGCTCGACTCGCTGCTGCTGTTCTGCCCCAACGCCAACTCCTACCGCCGTTTCCAGGCCAACAGCTACGCACCGCTGGCGCCGACCTGGGGCTGCGACAACCGCACCGTGAGCCTGCGCGTACCCGGAGGTCCGGCCAATACCCGCCACGTGGAGCACCGTATCTGCGGCGCCGACGCCAACCCCTATCTCGCCGCCGCGGCCATCCTCGCCGGCATCCATCGCGGTATCCGCGAGGAGATCGACCCGGGCGCACCGGTGGAAGGCAACGGCTATGCCCAGGCCAAGGAACTGCTGCCCACCGACTGGCTTACTTCGCTGCGCGCGCTGGAACGTTCCAGCTGGGCGCGCGATGCCCTGGGCCACGAATTCCTCGGCGTCTACCTGAAGGTCAAGCAGGCCGAGTACCGCCAGTTCATGGGCGAGGTCGGCGAGCAGGACTGGCGCTGGTATCTGACGCAGGCGTGAGGGCGCTCTGTTGAGTCGTGGACTCACGAGCCCCTCACCCCAGCCCTCTCCCAGAGGGAGAGGGAGCCGAATGTGCCGAGATGAGCTTTTCGCTCACTGAGGCACCCGGCGACAACCAGACATCAAGGCTTGCTCCGATCAGCCTCCTCTCCCTCTGGGAGAGGGTGAGGGAAGCAGGCGAAACGAACGAACAAGGAAGGAACACCGTAATGAACGCCGCTGTTAACCCCGCCACTCCCGCCCCCGAGCGCGCGAAGTCCTACTACTCCGCGAGCCTCAACGAAGAGACCAGCTACCCCACGCTGCAAGGCGAGGTGAACGTCGACATCGCCATCATCGGCGGCGGCTTCACCGGCGTCGCCACCGCCGTGGAGCTGGCCGAGCGCGGCTACAAGGTCGCCATCGTCGAGACCAACAAGGTCGGCTGGGGCGCCAGCGGGCGCAACGGCGGGCAGGTTACCGGCAGCCTCTCCGGCGACTCCGCCATGGAGAAGCAGATGCGCCAGTGGCTGGGCGACGATGTCGACGACTTCATCTGGCACCTGCGCTGGCGCGGCCACGAGATCATCAAGAGCCGCGTGGAGAAGTACGGCATCCCGTGCGACCTGAAATTCGGCCACCTGCACGCGGCGATGAAGCAGTCGCACATGGACGAGCTGAAGGCCACCTTCGACGACGCCAAGCGCCGTGGCATGGGCGATGAGATCAGCCTGCTGGACGGCGCCGGCGTGCGCGCGCACCTGGAGAGCGACCTCTACTGCGGCGCCATCAAGAACACCCGCAACATGCACCTGCACCCGCTCAACCTGTGCATCGGCGAAGCCAAGGCCGCCGCCAGCCTGGGCGCGCTGATCTTCGAGCACTCCGAGGTGCTCGACATCATCCACGGCCCGCGTCCGGCAGTGGTCACTTCGGGTGGGCGGATCAACGCAGCCCAGGTGATGCTGGCCGGCGACGTCTACCACAAGCTGGAGCGCAAGCAGCTCAAGGGCATGATCTTCCCGGCCATGGGCGGCATCGTCACCACCAAGCCGCTGGGCGAACTGGCCAAGCGCATCAACCCGCAGGACCTGGCGGTCTACGATTGTCGCTTCGTGCTCGACTACTACCGCATGACCGGCGACGGCCGCCTGCTGTTCGGCGGCGGCGCCAACTATTCGGGCCGCGATTCGCGCGACATCGCCGGCGAGCTGCGCCCGTGCATCGAGCGCACCTTCCCGGCGCTCAAGGGCGTGGACATCGAGTTCCAGTGGAGCTGCGCCATGGGTATCGTGATGAACCGCATCCCGCAGCTGGGCAAGCTGTCGGAGAACGTCTGGTACTGCCAGGGCTACTCCGGCCACGGCGTGGCGACCACCCACATCATGGGCGAGATCATGGCCACGGCGATGAGCGGCGACCTGGAGAAGTTCGACACCTTCGCCCAGTGCAAGCACATCCGCGTGCCCATGGGCGACGTGTTCGGCAACCCGATGCTGGCGGCGGGCATGTGGTACTACCAGATGATGGAGAAGCTGCGCTGATAACCAGCGCTCCCCTGTAGGAGCGGGCCATGCCCGCGATCCGCCGGCAGGGCCGGCGTTCAAGACGGTTTTCAACCTGGCTGGAAACTCCGGCACCAGCCTGTAGGAGCGCCCCATGGGCGCCATCGCGGGCATGGCCCGCTCCTACACGACAACTCTGGCGATGGGCGGTTCGCGAGCAAGTTCGCTCCTACAGACGGTGCTATAGCGTGGCTACGGAGTACGCCGCGGGGGATTTCGCGGACAAGGTCCGCTCCTACGCAAAGCCACGCCTCGCCGCTCTTGTCTCGTTTCTAGCTCTAAAGACTTCCACGGAAACATCCGAGCACTCCGACTGCCCCGTTCAGGAGGCCTCGTTGAAGCGGAGTTTCAGGGGTTGAGCGACATGGATGTCGCGAGAGCTGCGATGGGCCAGGGACGGCCCTTCGCAGCGTGCCCCTGAAACTGCGCTTCAACGAGGGAATTTTTCGCCTAAGCGAAAAACCGGATGTCCGGGGCAAGACCTTTGCCTCCTTTGGGTCGTTTGCCAAAGGAGGTCGCCCGAGGGGGCGAAACAGGAAGTCCAGGCGCCCACCGAAGCGACGCGGAAATACGCGAGCTGACGCAGCACGGAGCAAAGGTCAAACGTCGGCCCTGCCGACGGATCGCGGGCATGGCCCGCTCCTACAGGGGACTTCGGCGATCWAGGGGAACGCCCATCCTCCGCCCGTACCCGCAGCCACTCGACACCACCGCCCCGCTCAGGGATAAAGGCTCCACTTCGAAAATGGAGTGAGCCATGCGTTTCCCCTCGATGACCGCCCTGCGCGTGCTGGACGCCGTCGCCCGCCTGGGCAGCCTGTCCGGCGCCGCCAGCGAGCTGAGCCTGACCCGCAGCGCCGTCAGCCACCAGCTGCACAGCCTCGAAGACTGCCTGGGCATCCCGCTCACCGAGCGGGTCGGCCGCGGCATCGCGCTGACCTACCACGGCGAATGCTTCGCCCGCGAGACCCAGCGCGCCCTGGCGATCCTCAACGAGGCGCGGCGCTTCGCCAATGCCGAGGAAGTCTCCGGGCGCCTGTGCGTGAGCTGCACGCCGGGCTTCGCCACCTACTGGCTGTGCCACCAGATCGGCAAGTTCCAGCGCGCCCACCCGCAGGTGGAACTGAACCTCGTCTCGCCACGAGTGCCCGACGACGTCAGCGACCGCGACGTCGACCTGTTCATTGCCTACGGCGTGGGTGACTGGACCGACCTGCATGTGGACCTGATCGCCACCCTGGACACCTTCCCGGTATGCAGCCCGTCGCTGATCAACTCGGTGGGCGGCCTCGATTCGCCGGAAGACCTCGCCAGCCTGCCCTTCCTGCACATGGTCGACCACTCCGACTGGCTGCTGTGGACGGCCGCCGCCGGGGTGAAGAACCTCAACGTACGCAACGGCATCGTCTTCTCCGACGCCCACCTGGTGCAGTCGGCGGCCATCGCCGGCCAGGGCGTGGCCATGGGCGATGCGCTGGTCAGCGGCGATGCCATGGCCAAGGGGCAACTGGTGCGGCTGTTCAACGTCGCCATCGAGCCACCCAACCGCTACTACTTCGTTACCGACCCGGCCAAGTCCGAACGCCCCGACGTACGGGCCTTCAAGGCCTGGATGAAGGCCGAACTGCGGATGTCCGAGCAGTTCCGCCACAGCGGCCGCAGCGCCGTCATTGGTGAATGATTTCGAACAATGAGGGCGAAAAAACGCGATTGAAGCGGAGAGAGATTTGACAATACTGCATTAAAAAAAGGCCGCTGATTTTTACCCCGATCCTCACCCGGCGGCCGCTCGAACAAGAACAAGAAATCGAGGTAAGTGCAGTGGAGCGACAGCCCCAACTACGTGCCATCGGCATCGGCAAGAGCTACGGCAGTTTCAACGCGCTGGACAACGTGTCCATCGACATCCAGCAGGGCGAGTTCCTCACCCTCCTCGGGCCTTCGGGCTCCGGCAAGACCACCTTCCTGATGATCCTCGCCGGCTTCCAGGACCCGTCCCGCGGCAAGCTCGAAGAGGGCGGCGCCGACATCACCCGACGCCCCGCCGAGAAGCGCAACTTCGGCATGGTGTTCCAGGGCTACGCCCTGTTCCCGCACATGAGCATCGAGGACAACGTCGCCTTCCCGCTGAAGATCCGTGGGGTGAAGGCCGAGGAACGCAACCGCCGCGTACGCCACATGCTCGACGTGGTCGGCCTCGGCGAGCACCTGGGCAAGCGCCCCGGCGAGCTTTCCGGCGGCCAGCAGCAACGCGTGGCCATCGCCCGCGCGCTGGTGTTCGAGCCGGACATGCTGCTGCTCGACGAACCCCTCTCGGCGCTGGACAAGAACCTGCGCGAGCAGCTGCAGGCCGAACTGCAGCGTATCCATCGCCAGGTCGGCACCACCTTCGTCTTCGTCACCCACGACCAGAACGAAGCCCTCGCCCTGTCCACCCGCATCGCCATCTTCAACCGCGGCCAACTGGCCCAGGTCGACGACCCGCAGACCATCTACAACCAGCCCAGCAACCGCTTCGTCGCCGAATTCCTCGGCAAGATGAACCTGTTCCCGCTGAGCCAGGTGGGCCGCGCCGGCGAACTGGCCTGCGGGCGCTTCGGCGAGGCCGAGCTGCGCGCCAGCTACTCCAACGCCATGCAGGCCGAGGCGCCGCTGCTGGCGGTGCGCCCGGAACACATGCAGCTGCACAGCGCACCGCCGCAGGTCAGCGGCCACAACGTGGTGCAGGCGGTACTCACCGCCAAGACCTACCAGGGCGCCAGCACCGAGCTGTGCCTGGGTGCCGGCAGCGAGGGCAAGCAACCGATGAGCCTGGCCGTGCACGCTGACCACCAGGCCTCGCGCCTGGAACAGGGCGCCAAGGTCTGGCTGAGCTGGCCCATCGAGAAAAGCCTGCTGATCGCCTGAGTCGCCGAACGCGTTCGTCCCCTATTTGCTTTCCCACCTGATCGGGAGCTGCCTCCATGTTCAATCCGAAAGAGTTCAATCCGCACCAGCAAGACTGCATCGAAGTCCTCATCGAAAAGACCCGCCGCGGGCAGATCGACCGCCGCACCTTCCTCAAGGGCATGGGCCTGATGGCCGCCCTGCCGCTGGCCCTGCGTAACGGCGTGAGCTTCGCCGCCGGCGACAAGCCACTGGTGGTGGTGAACTGGGGCGGCGACGCCATCAAGGCGTTCGGCAAGGCCTGGACCGAGGGCTTCTCCAAGGCCACCGGGATCCCGGTGAAGATCGACGGCAGCGGCCCCACCGAGGGCGCCATCCGTACCCAGCTGTCCAGCGGCCGGGTGAGCTGGGACGTGGTCGACGCGGAAAGCTCGATCCTGCAGAACCTGGGCAAGGAAGGCCTGGTGCAGCCCATCGACTACAACGTCGTGTCCAAGGACAAGGTGCTGCCCGGCTTCGCCTACGAATACGGCATCGCCGACTACATGCTCAGCTACGTGATCGCCTACGACAGCGAGCGTTTCGGCGACAAGGCGCCGAAGACCTGGGCCGACTTCTGGGACGTGAAGACCTTCCCCGGCAAGCGCACCCTCTACAAGTGGATGAACGGCATGCTGGAGGCGGCGCTGCTGGCCGACGGTGTGGCGCCGGACAAGCTCTACCCGCTGGACGTGCCGCGCGCGATGAAGAAGATCGACGAGCTCAAGCCCCACGTGCTGGCCTTCTGGGGCTCGGGCGCAGAGACCCAGCAGCTGCTGATCGAGGGCGAAGTGTCCATGGGCGCGATCTGGAACACCCGCGCCCAGGTGATCACCGAAGACAGCGAAGACCGCATCAAGTGGACCTTCGACAACGCCCTGCTGGGCTGCAGCAACTGGGGCGTGCTCAAGGGCAACCCGGCCGGCACCGAAGCGGCCATGAAGTTCATCGCCTACGCCCAGGACCCGCAGTCCCAGGTGGAGCTGTTCAAGATGTTCGGCAACGGCCCGGCCAACCCCGCCGCCGCCGCGCTGATCCCGGACGACCGCAAGCACCTGAACTGCACCGACCCGGCCAACCTGCCCAAGCAGGTGATGCTCAGCCACGAGTGGTACACCGACCACTACGCGGCGACCCTGGAGCAGTACCTGACCCACATTTCCAAGTGACGCGGAGCGCAGGTCATGGCCGATAACGCCCCCTCGCGGCTCAAGCTGGGCGCCCTGCTGCTGCCGCTGCCGGTGGTTCTGATCGTGTTCTACGTACTGCCCTTCCTCGGCGTGCTCGGCTGGAGCGTGACCCTGCCGGAGCCGGGGATCGAGCAGTACCAGCGGATCATGACGGACCCGGCGATCCACGACGTGCTCTGGCGGACCTTCCGCCTGTGCACCACGGTCAGCGTGGTTTCCCTGCTGATCGCCTACCTGATGGCCTACTGCTGGGTCTACAGCCCGCCGCGCTGGCAGCGGGTGGTGGAAATCTGCGTGTTCATCCCGTTCTGGCTATCAGTGCTGGTGCGCGCGTTCGGCTGGCTGATCGCCCTGCGCAGCAACGGCCTGCTCAACGAGTGGCTGCAATACCTGGGGATCACCAGCGAGCCCTTGCAGCTCACCCGCAACGAGACGGGCGTGGTGATCGGCATGGTGCACTTCATGGTGCCCTTCGCGCTGTTCCCGCTGGTGTCGACCATGCGCCGCCTCGACCCGCGCGTGCTGCTGGCCGCACGCGGCCTGGGCGCCGGGCAGATGCGCACCTTCTGGAGCATCTTCGTGCCGCAGACCATCCCCGGCATCCTCGGCGCCTTCATCATCGTCTTCGTGTTCTGCCTGGGCTTCTTCATCACTCCGGCGATCCTCGGCGGCGGGCAGACCGTGATGGTGGCCGAGTACGTCTACCTGCAGATGTTCCAGACCAGCAACTGGGGCCTGGGCGCCGCGCTCTCGGTGGTGCTGCTGGCGCTGGTCAGCGGGATGATCTGGGCGCTGCTGCGCATGACCCGCGTCGACAAGCTGGTCGGCTGAGGACTCAACGATGAACGCACACGAAACCAAAGCCCCTAGCCGCCTGCTGGCGACCATGGCGATGATCTTCATGGTCTTCCCGCTGCTGGCGGTGATCCCGGTGTCCTTCACCAGCAAGCGCTTCCTGTCGATGCCCAACGGCAACTGGTCGCTGCGCCATTACCAGGCGCTGCTGGACAGCCCCGAATGGCTCTCGGCAATCGGCCAGAGCCTGATCGTGGCCACCGCCACCTGCATCATCGCCACCGCGCTGGCGGTGAGCTTCAGCCTCGGTATCTGGTACCTGCGCTCACGCCTGGCGACCCTGCTGATCGGCCTGGTGCTGCTGCCCATGGCGATCCCGCCGATGATTTCGGCGATGGTCCTGTACTTCATGGAAACCAAGGTCAGCCAGTTCGCCCCGGGCATCGGCTACGACACCCTGGTCGGCCTGACCATCGCGCACATCGTGATGGTCGTGCCCTACGGCGTGGTGACCATGCTGGTGGCGCTGAGCCAACTGGACCGGCGCATCGAACTGGCCGCGCGCAACCTCGGCGCGAGCCTGGGCCAGACCACCTTCATGGTGGTGCTGCCGAACCTCAAGCTGGGCGTGGCGAGCACGGCGCTGCTTTGCTTCGCGCTGAGCTGGGAGGAGATCGCGGTGACCCTGTTCGTCACCAGTACCGAGGTGAACACGTTGCCGCGGCAGATCTGGTCCGGCCTGCGTGACAACATCGACCCGGCCGTGGCCGCCATCTCCGTGGTGCTGATCGCCCTGACCTTCGTCGCGCTGATCGGCCGGATGATCGCCCAGCGCATCGCCGCGCGACCGGTCGGCAGCTGAGAAGCGACCTTGTAGGAGCGAGGGGGACGCCATCGTTATTGCTCGCGAACAGAGCTCCCGGCTGCTCCGGCGCTGGGCGGTTCGCGAGCAAGCTCGCTCCTACGAAATGCAATTTCTCCCTTCCGCATCGCAGAGAATTATCCCGCTCGGTAGGAGCGGACTCCGTCCGCGATCGCGCACCGGCTACTCCCGGCAAGAATGGAGCAGCGACAAGACATCGCGGACAGAGTCCGCTCCTACGCACCATTCAACACCGGCGGGCGGATCACTCCGTCTTCTTGCGAGTCCAGTTGAGAGGCCGCGTCGCAGAGGAATATCCCGCTCGGTAGGAGCGGACTCCGTCCGCGATCGCCCACCGGCTGCTCCCGGCAAGAAAGGAGCGGCGACAAGACATCGCGGACAGAGTCCGCTCCTACGCGCCACCCGAAATCGGCAGGGTTATCACTCCGCCTTCTTGCGAATCCAGTAAAGGTAGGTCCCCGCCTCTTCCTGCTGTTCCACCAGCTCGTGGCCGAGAAAGACGCAGAACTTGGGGATGTCGCGGCGAGTGGAAGGGTCGGTGGCGATGACCTTGAGCAGGCCGCCGGCCGGCAGGTCGCGCACCTTGTTGTGCAGCATCATGACCGGCTCGGGGCAGTTCAGGCCGGTGGCGTCGAGAATCGCATCGACAGGCTGGGACATCACGTCACTCCAGAAAAACCAATGGCGTATTCTCGCGCAAAGCGCACCGCGCGGTCACCCTGCGTCCGTCCGGGTCACCGAACCTTGGTTGGGGGTGAGCGCTGCGGGTGCCGGGCATGCTGGCGCATTCGCCCGCGCTGTCCGCCCGGACAGCCGCCTCTCGACTGGAGCCCCGATGCGCGCCCTCCTCTGCCTGTGCCTCGTGCTGCTCGCCGGCTGCGCCGCCCGCGACCAGGTCCCCGACTTCAACGCCAGCGCAGGCCAGGATCTGCCGGCCACCTGGTTCGAGGCCGTGATCACTGCCCGCGACGGCACCAGGCTCTCCGCCACCGTGTTTCAGCCGGCACTGAAGGCCGGCGAAAGCGCCCCGCTGATCGTCCACACCCACGGCTGGGGCGGCTGGCGGGTGACCGGGCCGGACGGCTACTACGGCAAGAACATGATGTCCGGCCGCGCCGCCCTGCGCGCCTGGAAGGCCGGCTTCTGGGTGGTCAGCTACGACCAGCGTGGCTGGGGCGGCAGCGACGGGCGTATCGAGATGATGAACCCGCAGTTCGAGGTGCAGGACGCCAGCGCGGTGATCGACTGGGCCGCCACCCACCTGGCTCGGCTGACCATGGACGGCCCGAACGACCCGCGCGTCGGCATGCTCGGCGAAAGCTACGGCGGCGCCGTGCAACTGCTGGCGTCCGCGGAGGACCCGCGCATAGACGCCATCGTCCCCATCGCCACCTGGTACGACCTGGCCGACGCCCTGGCACCGGACGGCCAGCTGAAGATCGGCTGGGGCGGCGTACTGGTGAGCCTGGGGCTGGCGACCGGCTACGACCTGGGCAAGTTCGTCCAGGCCGATTACCTGCACACCACCGGCGGACGCATGGCCGCGCCGGTACAGGCCGAACTGCACGCCAACAGCCTCGCCAGCTATTGCGCGGCCGGCCGCCTGCCCCATGCCGACGCGCTGCTGATCCAGGGCCTGCGCGACACCCTGTTCCCGCTGGATCAGGGCCTGCAGATCCGCCAGTGCCTGAAACAGGGCCCGGCCGACGTGCGCCTGCTGGGCATGCAGGGCGGGCACATCCTGCCGCCGCCGCTGCAGGCCTGGAGCGGGCTGCCGCCGTTCAACAACGAGCCGGTGATCCACTGCGGCTCGCGGGCGATCAACCTCTACACCGGCATCGTCGCCTGGTACGAGGAGAAGCTGCGCAAGCGCCCCGGCGCCGCCGACGGCGTGCCGGACCTGTGCATCAGCCTTGACCTCGACCAGGGCGTGGCGCTGGATGACCTGCCGGCGCCTGGCCCGACTGTGGTGCTGCCGGACACGGCAATCCGCCCGGCAGTGAGCGGCCTGCTGCAACCTTCGCGGTTCATTCCGCTGCAGCGCGTCAGCGAGCACAGCGCCCTGCTGGGCCTGCCGAAGTGCGCCTGGCTCATCCACTGAGCGAGCGCCCGGACGCGCAGCTATTCGCCGCCGTGGCGATCCGCAGCGCCGATGGCCATACCCGACGTCTGGACGAACAGGTGAAACCGTTGGCGAATCAGGGCAGCACGCGGCTGAACGCCGTCAGCGCCAGCCTCGCGCCGGGGGATGAAATCGGGCTGCTGGTGAGCGGGTTCAGCGACCAGTACCTGTTCAACAGTTCCTGGCGGATATCGCCCGTGGAGTTGCAGGGCGATGTGCAGTTACCCAGCCTGGTGCCGCTGCAACCTCGCGTCGCCGCACGCCCCTGAAACCCACTGCCGTGCGGTTCGCGAGCAAGAACTAGGCGTCCCCCTCGCTCCTACTTAAAGCGCGCCCATACGCTCTTCGTAGGAGCGGAGCTTCTCCGCGAAATCCCGACACAGCCGGGACAGTTCTGGTAGCCACACACCGGCCTGGCGGCCGGATCGCGGAGAAGCTCCGCTCCTACAAGAGCAATGCCCCTGCCGCCGGGCCGTCAGCGCAACGGCCCGTCCGGCGCCTCGTCCAGCTGCGCCAGCAGCATCGGCTGGCCATCGCCCTCGGCCGGTAGCAGCGCCCACTGTTCCTTCTGGCCCAGGCGCCGGTAGCTCTGCTTCACCTGGCTACCCAGCGGCAGCGGTGCCTTGAAGTGGGCGTCCAGGCGCACGTTCTCGGCCAGGCGGCGGCCGGTCAGGCTGCGCGCCAGGCCCCACATGCCGTGGGCGAAGGGTTTGCCGAAACCGTAGTGCGAAGCCATCAGCCGCGACAGGTGCAGCGGGTTGAAGTCGCCGCTGAGCCCGGCGTAGCGCCAGCCGACGATCTTCGGCACGCGCCACTGCACGCCAGAGTGCTGCGGCGCATCCAGGGTATGCCACTGGGCGCGCTCGGGCAGCGGATCGGGCTCGTTCTCGCCATCGAGGAAGTCGCCCCTGCGCAGGTAGGTGGTGATCGACTGCCAGTAGAGCATGTCGTGGTGCCAGGCCTCGGTGAGCACATCCACCTCCAGGCCCAGCGCGTTGCGCCGGCTGGTGAGGATGCGGCAGTCGAACTGCAGCGGCTCGTGCTCGTCGAGCATGCGGTAGCGCTGGATGTGACTGCGCAGATGAATCAGCCCGACCACCGACAGCGGCATGCGCGAGCGGCTGAGCAGGCGCAGGTGCAGCGGCAGGCTGATCACCTGCGGATAGAGCAGCGGCACGCCCAGCGCCGGGTCGAGGCCGAAGTGCTGGCGATAGGCGCGCAGATGGCGCAGGTCGAACTTCAGGGTGCGGCTGTCCATCGCCAGGTAGGGCACGCGCTCGCCCTGGCCGAGACCACGGCGCGGCAGCAGCATGCGGCTGTAACTGCCCAGGAGGGAGGGCAACTTTCGCTTCACGAACGGCTCCGGATGAATTCGCGCCGCCTAGCATGGGCAATGCCGGGCGGCGCGACAAGCCACCAAAGGTCGGGTGGCGTTGCCGGAGTGTTCCGAGTCGCTAGCGCTCGCCTTTCTCCAGGCGGCGCAGGTGGCAGGTCACTTCCTCGCGGTCGTGGTAGAGCTGCTTGCAGCCGATCTGCACCTTCAGCCCGCGCTCGCGGAAGGCTTCTTCCAGGCGATCGAGAATGCGCCGCACCTCGGCATAGCGCTGCTTCATCGGCAGCTTGAGGTTGACGATGGCCTCGCGGCACAGCCCCTCGCCGATCCAGGTTTCGATCATGGCGCCGGTGCGCGCGGGCTTCTCGACGATGTCGCAGACCATCCAGTCCATGCGCTGGCGCGGACGGTAGGCGTAGCCATCGACGCGCTGGTGCTCGACCAGCCCGGAGTACATCAGGTCTTCCGCCATCGGTCCGTTATCCACGGCAACGACGCGCATCTCGCGGTTCACCAGTTGCCAGGTCCAGCCGCCGGGGGAGGCGCCCAGGTCCACGGCGAGCATGTCCGGCGCCAGGCGGCGATCCCAGTCGGCACGCGGGATGAAGTGGTGCCAGGCCTCTTCCAGCTTCAGCGTCGAGCGGCTCGGCGCCTCGCGGGGGAACTTCAGGCGCGGGATGCCCATGGGCCACATGGCGCAGTTGCGCGACTCGGCCAGGCCGATGAAGGCCTCGCGGCCGGAGCGGAAAGTCAGCAGCAGGCGCGGCAGGCTGGGGTCTTCCACCAGCTTGCCGGCCTTCACCAGAGCGGCGCGCAGGGGCTTCTCGAACTTGCGGCAGAAGGTCGAGAGCTCCTTGCCGTCGTTGGTGTCGAACACTTCCAGCCAGAGGCTGCCGCACGGGGGGAAGTCGGCCAGGGCTTCGAGGATCGCACCGATGCGATCCGTTTCCGGCAGTGCAGTGAAGCCGTTACCACGGGCCCACTGGCGCGGGAAGATCAGCTCGGAGAAGCGCAGCTGGCGCATCAGGCGATCGGCGCCGTCGGCGTCCATACAGATGAACTCGGCATAGGCGGTAGCCGGCTTGGCCCGGGCGTAGCCGGGAACGTCCAGGCGCGCGGCGTGCTCGGACAATTCCGCGCAGACCTCATTCTCGAAGCCCGGGCGGCAGTGCAGTAACAGGGTATTCATCGGGGTGTCTCCTCGGCCGCGCACTATAGAGGCTGCCCGCGAAGGTTTCATGCAGATTCGCCGGAAATATCCCACGACAAACGCCATTTGTTCTGAACCAGCCTCCGGATCAACCGGTCAAGAACAGATGGCAAGACCCCGTCGGGCGGTCTAGCTTGAGTGTTCCGGCCCAGCCCGCCGGAAGACTGCCCGGTGATTGCCCTGCATGGCGAAGATTGCCACTAATCGCAGCTTATCTGCGATGGATCAGGATGTTTGCTTCCTTCTTCGCCAAGTATCGCTAGCGCCCACGAAGCCATCGGCCGCGCTGCCGATCACGAGCAGAATTCAAGCCTGAGGAGAATGTCATGCCCGCAGTGGATAGCCTGAACAGCCTGCGCACCCTGGAGGTCGCCGGCAAGACCTATCACTATTACAGCCTGCCCGAAGCGGCGAAGAGCCTGGGGGACCTGGGCAAGCTGCCGATGTCCCTGAAGGTCCTGCTGGAAAACCTGTTGCGCTGGGAAGACGACAACACCGTCACCGGCGACGACCTCAAAGCCCTGGCCGGTTGGCTGAAGACCCGCAGCTCCGAACGCGAGATCCAGTACCGCCCCGCCCGTGTACTGATGCAGGACTTCACCGGCGTACCGGCGGTGGTCGACCTCGCCGCCATGCGCGACGCCATGGCCAAGGCCGGCGGCGACCCGCAGAAGATCAACCCGCTGTCGCCCGTCGACCTGGTCATCGACCACTCGGTGATGGTGGACAAGTTCGCCAGCCAGTCGGCCTTTGCGCAGAACGTCGAGATCGAGATGGAGCGCAACGGCGAGCGCTATGCCTTCCTGCGCTGGGGGCAGAACGCCTTCGACAACTTCCGCGTGGTGCCGCCGGGAACCGGCATCTGCCATCAGGTCAACCTGGAGTACCTGGGGCGCACCGTCTGGACCAAGGACGAGGACGGCCGCACCTATGCCTTCCCCGACACCCTGGTCGGCACCGATTCGCACACCACCATGATCAACGGCCTCGGCGTGCTCGGCTGGGGCGTGGGCGGCATCGAGGCGGAAGCGGCCATGCTCGGCCAGCCGGTGTCGATGCTGATCCCCGAGGTGATCGGCTTCAAGCTCACCGGCAAGCTGAAGGAAGGCATCACCGCCACCGACCTGGTGCTGACCGTCACCCAGATGCTGCGCAAGAAAGGCGTGGTCGGAAAATTCGTCGAGTTCTATGGCGACGGCCTCGCCGACCTGCCCCTGGCCGACCGCGCCACCATTGCCAACATGGCCCCGGAATACGGCGCCACCTGCGGCTTCTTCCCGGTGGACGAAATCACCCTGGGCTACCTGCGCCTGTCCGGCCGCCCGGAAGACGCAGTCAAGCTGGTGGAGGCCTACAGCAAGGCCCAGGGCCTGTGGCGCGAGAAAGGCCACGAGCCGGTGTTCACCGATTCCCTGCAACTGGACATGGGCGATGTCGAAGCCAGTCTCGCCGGGCCCAAGCGCCCGCAGGACCGCGTCGCCCTCGGCCATGTCAGCGAGGCTTTCGATGACTTCCTCGGCCTGCAGATCAAACCTGCTTCCACCGAGGAAGGCCGCCTGCTCAGCGAAGGCGGTGGCGGCGCTGCGGTGGGCGCGTCGGCCCCGACCGGTGAAGCCGACTACCAGCACGATGGCCACACCTACCGGCTGAAGAACGGCGCGGTGGTGATCGCCGCCATTACCTCCTGCACCAACACCTCCAACCCGAGCGTGATGATGGCCGCCGGCCTGCTGGCGAAGAAGGCGCTGGAGAAGGGCCTGCAGCGCAAGCCCTGGGTGAAGAGCTCGCTGGCGCCCGGCTCCAAGGTGGTCACCGAGTACTTCCATGCCGCCGGCTTGACCCGTTATCTGGACGAGCTGGGCTTCGACCTGGTGGGCTACGGCTGCACCACCTGCATCGGCAACTCCGGCCCACTGCTGGAACCCATCGAGAAGGCCGTCCAGCAGGCCGACCTGACTGTCGCCTCGGTGCTCTCCGGCAACCGCAACTTCGAGGGCCGGGTACACCCGCTGGTGAAAACCAACTGGCTGGCCTCGCCACCGCTGGTGGTGGCCTATGCACTGGCCGGTACCGTGCGCACCGACCTGACCAAGGACCCGCTGGGCACCGGCAAGGATGGCCAACCGGTCTATCTGAAGGACATCTGGCCGACCCAGCAGGAAATCGCCGACGCGGTACAGAAAGTCGACACGGCGATGTTCCACAAGGAGTACGCCGAAGTCTTCCAGGGTGACGAGAAATGGCGTGCGATCCAGGTGCCGGACGCCAAGACCTACACCTGGCAGGACGATTCCACCTATATCCAGCACCCGCCGTTCTTCGAGCACATCGCCGAGGCGCCGCCGAAAATTGAAGATATCGAGGGCGCCAGCATCCTCGCGGTGCTGGGCGATTCGGTGACCACCGACCACATCTCCCCTGCCGGCAACATCAAGAAGGACAGCCCGGCCGGGCGCTACCTCAGCGAGCACGGCGTGGCCTACGCCGACTTCAACTCCTACGGCTCGCGCCGTGGGAACCACGAGGTGATGATGCGCGGCACCTTCGCCAACATCCGCATCAAGAACGAGATGCTCGGCGGCGAGGAAGGCGGCAATACGCTGTACGTCCCGACCGGCGACAAGCTGGCGATCTACGACGCCGCCATGCGCTACCAGAAGGACGGCACCCCGCTGGTCATCGTCGCTGGCAAGGAGTACGGCACCGGCTCGTCCCGCGACTGGGCGGCTAAGGGCACCAACCTGCTGGGCGTGAAGGCGGTGATCGCCGAGAGCTTCGAGCGCATCCACCGCTCCAACCTGGTGGGCATGGGCGTACTGCCGCTGCAGTTCAAGGACGGCCAGGACCGCAAGGCGCTGAAACTGACTGGCAAGGAAGTGCTGAGCATCAGCGGCCTGTCCGGCGAGCTGAAGCCGCACATGAACCTCAAGGTCGCGGTGAAGCGCGAAGATGGCACCCAGGACAACTTCGACGTCCTCTGCCGCATCGATACCCAGAACGAAGTCGAGTACTTCAAGGCCGGCGGCATCCTCCACTATGTGCTGCGCAGCCTGATCTAAAGCGGTGCGGCGGCCTGCAACGGGCCGCCGCCCTCCTTCTTTGGTTTCATTTCCCTGACCGATGGCGATACGCTATCGTCATTCTCCCGGCGTCACTCTTCTGACATTTTTCTGTGATTGCCATCAAATTTCCGATCCGGCGGCCGATAAGCTGGACAGACGTACCAATTCGCCTTTTTCCGAGATGCCAGCCTGATGCGCAACAACCAGCCGATCACCCAGCGTGAACGCACCTTCCCCGCCGAACAGCGGCTGATCTCCACCACCAATGACCGCGGCGTGATCAGCTACGTCAACGAGGCCTTCACCGCCATCAGCGGCTTCTCCCGCGAGGAATTGGTGGGCGCGGCGCATAACCTGGTGCGCCATCCGGACGTGCCTTCGGCGGTGTTCGAGCACATGTGGACGACCCTGAAGAAAGGCCGGCCGTGGATGGGCATCGTCAAGAACCGCTGCAAGAACGGCGACCACTACTGGGTCAGCGCCTACGTCACGCCGGTGTTCGAACGCAACGCCATCGTCGGCTACGAATCGGTGCGCGTGAAGCCCTCTGCCGAACAGGTGCGCCGCGCCGAAGCCCTGTACGCGCGGATCAACGCCGGCAAGTCGGCCATCCCGGCGCGCGACCGCTGGCTGCCGGTGCTGCTGGACTGGCTGCCGTTCATCCTGATCGGCCAGATCGGCTTCCTCATCGGCGCCTGGCTGAACTCGCACTGGGGCTTCGTGCTCGCCGCCCTGCTCTCGATCCCGCTGGGCCTGGCCGGCCTGGGCTGGCAACAGCGCGGCCTGAAACGCCTGCTGCGCCTCGCCGAGCAGACCACCTCCGACCCACTGATCGCGCAGATGTACACCGACAGCCGTGGCGCCCAGGCGCGCCTGGAAATGTCCATCCTCAGCCAGGAAGCGCGGCTGAAGACCTGTCTGACCCGCCTGCAGGACACCGCCGAAACCCTCACCGAACAGGCCCGCGAAGCCGACTCCCTGGCTCACCACAGCTCCGCCGGGCTGGACCGCCAGCGCGAGGAAACCGAGCAGGTGGCCACCGCCGTCAACCAGATGGCCGCCACTACCCAGGAAGTCGCCGACAACGTGCAGCGCACCGCCGATGCCACCCGCCAGGCTAATGAACTGACCACCGAGGGCCGGCAGATCGCCGCCGAAACCCGCGAGGCCATGCAGCGCCTGTCCAGTTCGGTGGGCGAGACCGGCGAAGCGGTCAGCCAGCTGGCCCGCGACAGCGAGCAGATCGGTGGCGTGGTGGATGTGATCAAGGGCATCGCCGACCAGACCAACCTGCTGGCGCTCAACGCCGCCATCGAGGCCGCCCGCGCCGGCGAGATGGGCCGTGGCTTTGCCGTGGTGGCTGATGAGGTGCGCCAGCTGGCCCAGCGTACGGCTGAGTCCACCGGGCAAATCCATCAGCTGATCGCCAACCTGCAGAACACCGCCACCGAGGCGGTACGCGCCATGGAGTCAGGGCGCCGTCAGGCCGACGAAGGCGTGGATCGCGTGCTGCAGGCGGACAACGCGCTGGTGGGCATCAGCGATGCGGTGGCCAACATCACCGAGATGACCACCCAGATCGCCGCCGCGGCGGAGGAACAGAGCGCCGTGGCCGAGGAGATCAACCGCAACATCAGCACCATCGCCAACCTCGCCGACCAGACCTCCGGCGAAGCCCAGCGCACCGCGCTGCTCAGCGAGGAGCTGACCCACACCGCGCAGCGCCAGTATTCGCTGGTGGAACGCTTCAACCGCTAGCGCCCAGGCTCACCTGTGGGCGCGAGCTTGCGTGCGAATCCCTTGATGACGGAGCAGGACCGTAGGGCGAATAACGCCTCAGGCGTTATCCGCCATTGCGGCGGATAACCCGTTCCGGGTTATCCGCCCTACGCAGCGTCTTGACCGGATAGGGTTCGCGAGCAAGCTCGCTCCTACAAGGCTTGCAGCTGGGTTACTTGAAGTCCCACTGCATCTGCGCCGGGATGCTCACATCCCGCGAGGAATGCACGCAGACGTCCACGTAGTCGCTGAAACGCGGCGGCGGTGCGATGCCTTCGTCGAGCAGGCGCTGGTTGCAGAACAGGTAGTTGAGGTCGGCGAAGCCGCTGTACAGGCGCAGTGCCCGCAGCACTAGGCGCGGATTGGCCTTGCCGATGCGTGCCTCGAAGTTGTTGGCCAGCTCGCGCAGGTTTTCCGCCGAGACCTTGCGATAACGTTCGCCGACGGGTTCCTCACCCTGCGCATGGGCGAAGGCACGGTCGATTTCGCCGAAGGTGCAGGAAGCCTCGTTGCCGGCGGAGATGTGGTACAGGCTGTGTTCCAGGGTCGGCTTGAGCGCCAGCGCGACGATGGATTCGGCGCAGTAGTCCACCGGGATCACGTCGATCTGCTCGTCCAGGTCGCAGGTGAAGCTCTCCAGCGCGAAGCCCATGCGGAACACCCAGAAGATGCTGCCCGAAGCCTGGCAACCGAGGCGGCTGTGACCGACCACGATCGACGGCCGCGCCACCACCAGCGGCAGTTGCGGCAGTTCTTCGCGCATGCGGCGCTCGATCTCCGCCTTCGACGCGGTGTAATCCACCAGTTGCTCCTCGCTGGGCGGGAAGTCCCAGGACTCGCGAATAGGCGAAGGACGGTCGGGGCCGCAACACATGGCCGTGCCAACGTGAAGGAAGCGCTTGAGGCGAGCGGACTCGCTCATCACCTTGGCGAAGGCGAAAGTGCCCTCCACGTTCACCGGCCAGATGGTCGGGTTCTTCGAGAAGGAAGCCACTGCTGCGCAGTTGATCACCTGCTCGATCTGCATCAGTCGCGGCCGCTCGGCGCGCAGCCAGGCGATGTCGAGCAGGTCGCCGCAGATGACCTGGGAAGCCTGCAGGTGCTGCAGGTCCAGCTCCAGCACGGAGTGCAGGCGCAGATTGTCGCGCAGACGCTCCAGGCCCTGCTCTGGGCCTTCGGCACGCACCAGGAACAGCAGCGAATCCCTGTGCCCCTCTTCGATCAGATGCGCGGCCACCGCGCCACCAAGGAATCCGGTGGCGCCGGTGAGCAGAATGGAAGGGAAAACTTCGTACAGAGAATCGGACAGCGTGTTGGGAATATTCATGCGAGCCTTGCTTCTTTAGCTGTAATCGCGGGCGCTAGTCACAGGGGACTGACGGCGCACAGAGTAGGAAGGCTCACATTACGAACGGCTTAGGAAATGGCCATCCAGGCCTACAAAGTTTCAAGAAAGATAGAAATTTCCTTCGCAGCAGACTCCAAATGATCCTCGTGTTTGTAGCCGCTTGCCTTCAGAGGTTTCAGATCGTGATCGCCCGCCACCAGCCACTCCAGGCGAATCGCCGCGGACAGCACGTAGCCTGAAACGGTAGCCCGGTCCCCCAGCGCGTCGCGCTCACCCTGAACGATCAGAGTCGGCGTCTTCAGCTCCGCCAGGTGTGCCACCCGCGGCTTCTCCGGCTTGCCGGCGGCGTAGAACGGGTAGCCCAGGCAGACCAGCGCATCCACCCCCAGCTCATCGGCCAGCAGGCTGGCCATGCGCCCGCCCATGGACTTGCCACCGATGGCCAGCTTGCCCGGCACCTCGGCGCGAATCTGCGCATAGACCTGCCGCCAGCACTCCAGCAACTGCTTCTGCGGGTTGGGCGGCCGGCGCTTTCCGTCCTCGCGGCGCATAGCCATATAGGGGAACTCGAAGCGCACCACCGAGATACCTCTTCCGGCCAGGCGCGCGGCGATGTCGTCCATGAACGGACTGTCCATCGGAGCGCCCGCTCCGTGCGCCAGGACCAGCGTCGCTGACAGCTCGCCCTGTGCCGGGTTCCGCAACAGCGACAAAGGACCGCAGGCGCTCGCGACAGAGGTCTCAGGCGGCAATTGATCCGAATCAATATTCCCAGAGGTGCCTTTATCCATCCTTCACTCCGCTAATTCCGAATTAGTACCTATCCCAAGGGGGAGGGGCGGCATACGCCGTAAGCCGTAAAAAACCTGCCGGGATGGGCATAGCCCATAACCGTGGATGGAAGCCCATAAATGAGCACAACCAATCAGACCGCTTATAACTATAAGGTGGTCCGCCAGTTCGCCATTATGACAGTGGTGTGGGGGATCGTCGGCATGGCCGTCGGTGTCCTGATCGCCGCGCAACTGGTGTGGCCGGACCTTAACCTCGGCTTACCGTGGACGAGCTTCGGCCGCCTGCGTCCGCTGCATACCAACGCGGTGATCTTCGCCTTCGGCGGCTGCGCACTGTTCGCCACCAGCTACTACTCGGTGCAGCGTACCTGCCAGACCCGTCTGTTCTCCGACACGCTGGCTTCCTTCACCTTCTGGGGTTGGCAGCTGGTGATCCTGTGTGCGGCCATCACCCTGCCGCTGGGCATGACCTCCTCCAAGGAGTATGCCGAGCTGGAATGGCCGATCGACATCCTGATCACCATCGTCTGGGTTTCCTACGCCATCGTCTTCTTCGGCACGCTGATGAAGCGCAAGACCAAGCACATCTATGTGGGCAACTGGTTCTTCGGCGGCTTCATCCTGACCGTGGCGATCCTGCATGTGGTCAACAACCTGGAAATCCCGGTCAGCCTGACCAAGTCCTACTCGCTGTACTCGGGCGCCACCGACGCCATGATCCAGTGGTGGTACGGCCACAACGCCGTGGGCTTCTTCCTGACCGCCGGCTTCCTGGGGATGATGTACTACTTCGTGCCCAAGCAGGCCGAGCGTCCGGTCTACTCCTATCGCCTGTCCATCGTGCACTTCTGGGCACTGATCGCCGTCTACATCTGGGCCGGCCCGCACCACCTGCACTACACCGCGCTGCCGGACTGGGCGCAGTCGCTGGGCATGGTGATGTCGCTGATCCTGCTGGCTCCGAGCTGGGGCGGCATGATCAACGGCATGATGACCCTCTCCGGCGCCTGGCATAAGCTGCGCACCGACCCGATCCTGCGCTTCCTGGTGGTGTCCCTGGCCTTCTACGGCATGTCCACCTTCGAAGGCCCGATGATGGCCATCAAGACCGTCAACGCCCTCTCCCACTACACCGACTGGACCATCGGCCACGTACACGCCGGCGCCCTGGGCTGGGTTGCCATGGTCTCCATCGGTTCGCTGTACCACATGATCCCGAAGGTCTTCGGCCGCGAGCAGATGCACAGCGTGGGCCTGATCAACACCCACTTCTGGCTGGCCACCATCGGCACCGTCCTCTACATCGCCTCGATGTGGGTCAACGGCATCACCCAGGGCCTGATGTGGCGCGCAGTGAACTCCGACGGCACCCTCACCTACTCCTTCGTCGAAGCCCTGGCCGCCGGCCACCCCGGCTTCATCGTGCGGATGATCGGTGGCGCCATCTTCCTGCTGGGCATGCTGGTCATGGCCTACAACACCTGGCGCACCGTAGCCGCCGCCAAGCCGGCTGAAATGCAAGCCGCGGCGCAGATGGCCTGAGGAGACCGACATGAAACACGAAATACTCGAGAAAAACGTCGGCCTGCTGGCCCTGTGCATGGCCGTCGCCGTCAGCATCGGCGGCCTGACCCAGATCGTTCCGCTGTTCTTCCAGGACGTCACCAACACCCCGGTGGAAGGCATGAAGCCCTACACCGCGCTGCAACTGGAAGGCCGTGACGTGTACATCCGCGAAGGCTGCGTGGGCTGCCACTCGCAGATGATCCGGCCGTTCCGCGCCGAGACCGAGCGCTACGGCCACTACTCCGTCGCCGGCGAAAGCGTCTGGGACCACCCGTTCCTCTGGGGTTCCAAGCGTACCGGCCCGGACCTGGCCCGCGTCGGCGGCCGCTACTCGGACGACTGGCACCGCGCACACCTGTACAACCCGCGCAACGTGGTGCCGGAATCGAAGATGCCCGCCTACCCCTGGCTGGTCGAGAACAAGCTCGACGGCAAGGACACGGCGAAGAAACTGGAAGTGATGCGTGTCATGGGCGTGCCCTACACGGACGACGACATCGCTGGCGCCAGCGATTCCGTCAAAGGCAAGACCGAAATGGACGCGGTGGTCGCGTACCTGCAGGTCCTCGGCACCTCCATCAAGAACAAGCGGTGACAGCATGGATATCGGGACCATTCGCGGCCTCGGCACCGTCATCGTGATGGTGGCCTTCGTCGGCGTACTGCTCTGGGCTTACGGCGGCAAACGCAAGGAGCGCTTCGACGAAGACGCGCTACTGCCCTTCGCGGATGACCCGGCAGCCAAGCGTCACGCTGAGCAAGAGCAAGCTTCTAGGAGCAACAACGCATGACTACCTTCTGGAGTCTGTACATCACCGTTCTAACAGTCGGCTCGCTGATCGCCCTGCTGTGGCTGGTCTTCGCCACCCGCAGCGGGCAGTCCTCGAACACCACCGACCAGACCATGGGCCATGCCTTCGACGGCATCGAGGAATACGACAACCCGCTGCCCAAATGGTGGTTCCTGCTGTTCGTCGGCACCATCGTGTTCGCCGCCGGCTACCTGATGCTCTACCCGGGCCTGGGCAACTGGAAAGGCGTCCTGCCGGGCTATGACGGCGGCTGGACCCAGGACAAGCAGTGGGAGCGCGAAGAAGCCCTGGCCAAGGAAAAATACGGTCCGATCTTCGCCAAATACGCCGCCATGCCCGTGGAAGAGGTCGCCAAGGACCCGCAAGCAATGAAAATGGGGGAGCGTCTCTTCGCCACCTACTGCTCGATCTGCCACGGCTCCGACGCCAAGGGCGCCGTCGGCTTCCCCAACCTGACCGACAGCGACTGGCGCTGGGGCGGCACCGCCCAGGACATCGAGACCACCATTCTCGGTGGCCGCCATGCGGCAATGCCGGCCTGGGGTGAAGTGCTGGGTGAGAAAGGCGTGCAGGATGTCGCCGCCTTCGTCACCGCCAACCTGGACGGCCGCAAGCTGCCCGAAGGCGTGACCGCGGACAACGTCGACAACGGTGGCAAGCTGTTCGCCACTACCTGCGTCGCGTGCCACGGTCCGGAAGGCAAGGGCAACCCGATCATGGGCGCGCCTGACCTGACTCACCCGGGCGCATTCATCTACGGTTCCAGCTACGCGCAACTGCAGCAGACCATCCGCCACGGCCGCCAAGGCCAGATGCCGGCGCAGGAGCAGTACCTGGGCAAAGACAAAGTGCACATTCTTGCCGGTTACATCTACAACATCTCCGGCCAGGCGAAGTAAACTCCCCGCCCCAACTCGCGCCCCTTGAAACGGGCGCGAGTTTCTTCCCCCGCATTATCGCGACGAAGTGTCGCACCCTCTCTATCCCCTTTCTTCACACCCTCCCCGTTCGCGTCTAAGCTGGTTTCCATTCGCAAACCTGCAATACGACTAACCTGACCCACTTCCCAGGTTGGCACGAGCGACCCGAAACGAGCAGCAGATCAGGGCGCAGAGCGCTCTGCAACAGGCGCCAAACCTGCTCCACGCCAAGGGCCGGCGCGTTGCATTGGCTACCTGCTTTCTACATACTTGCCGCCGTTTTTTTGTCCATAAAATCCAAAAACCGTGGAACCTTAGAATGAGCACAGCAATCAGTCCGACTGCTTATAACTATAAGGTCGTCCGCCAGTTCGCCATCATGACGGTGGTCTGGGGGATACTTGGAATGGGGGTTGGTGTCTACATCGCCTCACAGTTGGTTTGGCCCCAGTTGAACCTGGACCTTCCCTGGACCAGTTTCGGCCGCCTCCGTCCGCTGCACACCAACCTGGTGATCTTCGCCTTCGGCGGCTGTGCTCTCTTCGCTACTTCCTACTACGTCGTACAGCGCACCTGTCAGACCCGCCTGATTTCTGACAGCCTCGCCGCCTTCACCTTCTGGGGTTGGCAGGCAGTGATCGTGCTGGCCGGCATCACCCTGCCGCTGGGCTACACCTCCTCCAAGGAGTACGCCGAGCTGGAATGGCCGATCGACATCCTCCTGGCGATCGTCTGGGTCACCTATGCCGTGGTGTTCTTCGGCACCATCGTCAAGCGCCAGACCAAGCACATCTACGTGGGCAACTGGTTCTACGGCGGCTTCATCCTCGTGACCGCGATGCTGCACATCGTCAACAGCGCGGAACTGCCGGTCAGCTGGTTCAAGTCCTACTCGGTCTACGCCGGTGCTACCGACGCGATGATCCAGTGGTGGTACGGCCACAACGCCGTAGGCTTCTTCCTGACCACCGGCTTCCTCGGCATGATGTACTACTTCGTTCCGAAGCAGGCCGAGCGTCCGATCTACTCCTATCGCCTGTCCATCGTGCACTTCTGGGCGCTGATCACCCTGTACATCTGGGCCGGTCCGCACCACCTGCACTACACCGCGCTGCCGGACTGGGCCCAGTCCCTGGGCATGGTGATGTCCCTGATCCTGCTGGCTCCGAGCTGGGGCGGCATGATCAACGGCATGATGACCCTCTCCGGCGCCTGGCATAAGCTGCGCACCGACCCGATCCTGCGCT
>NZ_JASMRU010000018.1 GCF_030462585.1 Pseudomonas sp. CAN1
ATCACCGGGGCGACAATGCGGGTCTGCGAACGCCACAGGCTGGCGCAGAAGCTCAGCGCCACCAGCACGATGCACGGCGGGTAGATGGCGGTCAGTACCGGGATCGAGAACTGGATGAGCTTGGTCAGGCCCAGGTTCGATACCAGCAGCGAGAAGCCGGCGAGGATCACCACCAGGCTGCGGTACGACAGCGGCACGATGCGGCAGAAGTACTCGGCGCAGGCGCAGGTCAGGCCTACGGCGGTGACCAGGCAGGCCAGCGCGATGAGCACGGCGAGGAAGGTGCTGCCCAGCGAGCCGAAGGTGTGCTGCACATAGGCGTGCAGGACCGCGGCGCCGTTGGCCGCACCGGCGGCGATGTCATGGCTGCCCGAGCCGAGGCGGAACAGGCTGATGTACACCAGCGCCAGACCGACCCCGGCGATCAGGCCGGCGATGATGGCGTAGCGGGTGATCAGCCGCGGCGAGTCGACGCCACGGGAGCGGATCGCGTTGACGATGACGATGCCGAAGACCAGCGCACCGAGGGTGTCCATGGTCAGGTAGCCATTTACGAAGCCCTGGGAGAACGCAGCAGCCTGGTAGGCCGGTTCGGCGACGCCGATGGGGCCGGCCGGCAGCATGAAGGCGGCGATGCCCAGCGCGGCCAGGGCGATGATCTTCAGCGGGGCGAGGAAGCGGCCAACGGTATCGAGCAGCTTGCCCGGATACAGCGAGATAACCAGCACCACCGAGAAGTACACCAGGCTGTAGAGGAACAGCGGCAGCGCGCCTTCACCGGTCAGCGGCGCCAGGCCCACTTCGAAGGATACGGTGGCGGTGCGCGGGGTGGCGAACAGCGGCCCGACAGACAGGTAGCAGACAGCCGCCAGCAGCCCGCCGGCGACCTTGCCGATGGGGTGGCTCAGGGTGTCCATCGCACCACCGACCTTGGCCAGGGCGACGACGGTGATCACCGGCAGGCCGACCGCGGTGATCAGGAAACCCAGCGCGGCCATCCACACGTGCGGCCCCGACTGCAGACCCACGATCGGCGGGAAGATGATGTTGCCCGCGCCAACGAACAGCGCGAAGGTCATAAAACCAAGTGCCAGGACGTCCTGGCCTTTCAAGACTTTCATGAGGGGAAATACCACAGTGCTGAAACGGTTTCGTGGTCTCCCAAGGCACCTCGACCGTACAGACGTGACAAAGCCGCATCGAACGGGATTGGCCAACTCACGCGGGGTGAGCCTGGGCATCCTGTGATGCTGCTGTCATCGGTACGGTGATTTGTTCTTGGAAGTCCGATAGCAGAGGTTTTCCATGGGCTCGTGGCCCGGTTGCTCCTGCATTCTGGTTATCCCGACATCCTTGCCGGTCAGGAATCGCCGTCGCTTCCGGGTAGGAATGGACGGTGAGCGAGCCTTCCCTTGTGGGGAACGCGACGCTTCATATAGTTGCTAGCCTAACGATCTATTCCGATGAGCTGCACTGACATACGTCAGATCGTCCGCGGAATGAAAGCGGGTGTCGCCTGAACGACACTTTGTAGACGCGGCCATAACGACAGAGGCCACCCGAAGGTGGCCTCTGTTGACGGGCGGTTAAATAAGCGAGGCGCTTACTTGACCGGCCAGCCGGTCAGCTCGGCCAGGGCCTTGCCGATGTCAGCCAGGGAACGCACGGTTTTCACACCAGCGTCCTGCAGGGCGGCGAACTTCTCGTCCGCAGTGCCCTTGCCGCCGGAGATGATGGCGCCGGCGTGGCCCATGCGCTTGCCGGGCGGTGCGGTAACACCAGCGATGTAGGACACCACCGGCTTGGTCACGTTGGCCTTGATGTAGGCAGCCGCTTCTTCTTCGGCCGAACCACCGATTTCGCCGATCATGACGATGGCTTCGGTTTTCGGGTCTTCCTGGAACAGCTTCAGGATGTCGATGAAGTTGGAGCCCGGAATCGGGTCACCACCGATGCCCACGCAGGTGGACTGGCCGAAGCCGGCGTCGGTGGTCTGCTTAACGGCTTCGTAGGTCAGGGTGCCGGAACGCGACACGATGCCTACCTTGCCCGGCAGGTGGATGTGACCCGGCATGATGCCGATCTTGCACTCGCCGGGAGTGATCACGCCCGGGCAGTTCGGGCCGATCAGGCGAACGCCCAGCTCGTCGCACTTGACCTTGGCTTCCAGCATGTCGATGGTCGGAATGCCTTCGGTGATGCAGACGATCAGCTTGATGCCGCCGAAGGCCGCTTCCAGGATCGAGTCCTTGCAGAACGGAGCCGGAACGTAGATGACCGAAGCGTCAGCGCCGGTAGCTTCCACGGCTTCCTTGACGGTGTTGAACACCGGCAGGCCCAGGTGGGTGGTGCCGCCCTTGCCGGGGGTCACGCCGCCAACCATCTTGGTGCCGTAGGCGATGGCTTGTTCGGAGTGGAAGGTACCCTGCGAGCCGGTGAAGCCCTGGCAGATGACTTTGGTGTCTTTATTGATCAGGACGCTCATTACTTACCCTCCGCGGCCTTGACGACTTGCTGGGCAGCGTCGGTCAGGCTGGTCGCCGCGATGATGTTCAGACCGCTTTCGGCCAGGACCTTGGCGCCGAGGTCGGCGTTGTTGCCTTCCAGACGAACGACAACCGGGATTTTCACGCCGACTTCTTTCACGGCGCCGATGATGCCTTCGGCAATCATGTCGCAGCGAACGATGCCGCCGAAGATGTTCACCAGAACGGCAGCGACGTTGCTGTCGGACAGGATGATCTTGAACGCTTCGGTCACGCGCTCTTTGGTGGCACCGCCGCCAACGTCGAGGAAGTTGGCCGGCTTGCCGCCGTGCAGGTTGACGATGTCCATGGTGCCCATGGCCAGGCCAGCGCCGTTGACCATGCAGCCGATGTTGCCTTCCAGCGCGACGTAGTTCAGTTCCCACTTCTGCGCATGGGCTTCACGAGCGTCGTCCTGGGACGGGTCGTGCATGGCGCGCAGCTTGGGCTGACGGTACATGGCGTTGGAGTCGATGTTGATCTTGGCGTCCAGGCAGTGCAGGTTGCCGTCTTTCTTGATCACCAGCGGGTTCACTTCCAGCAGCGCCAGGTCGTAGTCCTGGAACAGCTTGGCCAGGCCCACGAAGATGTGGGTGAACTGCTTGATCTGGTCGCCCTTCAGGCCCAGCTGGAAGGCCAGCTCACGACCCTGGTACGGCTGCGCGCCAACCAGCGGATCGATGGTCGCCTTGAGAATCTTCTCAGGGGTTTCATGCGCCACTTTCTCGATGTCCACGCCACCTTCGGTGGAGGCCATGAAGACGATGCGACGGCTGGAACGGTCGACTACGGCGCCGAGGTACAGCTCCTTGTCGATGTCGGTGCAGGATTCCACCAGGATCTTGCTGACCGGCTGGCCGTTGGCGTCAGTCTGGTAAGTCACCAGACGCTTGCCCAGCCAGTTGGCGGCGAACGCCTTGGCGTCCTCTTTGCTCTTGACCAGCTTCACACCGCCCGCTTTGCCGCGGCCGCCAGCGTGTACCTGAGCCTTAACGACCCATTCGGTACCACCGATCTTTTCACAGGCTTCTGCGGCCTCTTCGGGTGTGTCGACGGCGTAGCCCTTGGATACGGGCAGGCCGTACTCAGCGAACAGCTGCTTACCCTGATATTCGTGGAGATTCATGCTTGTCTACCGTTTTCGTCTTGGGTATTGCGCATAAGGCGCGGCGCTCGTGGCGCCACGCCACCTGTGACCGAGTCCCCACAGGGGGACAATCGATCCGGCGGGTCGGGGGCAGCCCCTCGCAAAAGACTGCCGCCCTCCCCGCCGTGGTCCCGTTCCTTAGCGCTTCTTGCGGTTGGCGATGTGGATGGCGTGGCCATTCACTGCCAGGGCCGCTTCGTGCAGCGCTTCGGACAGAGTCGGGTGGGAGAAGACCATCATGCCCAGGTCTTCGGCACTGGTGCCGAATTCCATGCCGATCGCGCCCTGCTGAACCAGCTCGGCGGCGCTCGGGCCGATCACGTGGACGCCCAGTACGCGGTCGGTCTTGGCATCGGCGATGACCTTGACCAGGCCGGTGGTGTCGTTGGCAGCCATGGCACGGCCGCTGGCAGCGAACGGGAAGGTGCCGATGTTGATTTCGACGCCTTCACCCTTGAGCTGCTGCTCGGTCTTGCCGACCCATGCGATTTCCGGGTGGGTGTAGATCACCGACGGAATCAGGTCGTAGTTCATCTGGGCCTTGTGGCCGGCGATGCGCTCGGCAACCATCACGCCCTCTTCCGAGGCCTTGTGCGCCAGCATGGCGCCACGGACCACGTCACCGATGGCGTAGACGCCCGGAACGCTGGTCTTGCAGTGGTCGTCGACGAAGATGAAGCCACGCTCGTCCAGGGTCACGCCACTGTCGGCGGCCAGCAGGTCGGTGGTCACCGGGCGACGGCCCACGGCCACGATCAGCTTGTCGAAGACTTCCTTCTGCTCGCCGTTGGCGTCGGTGAAGGTCACGGTAACCTGCTTCTTCTTCACTTCCGAAGCGGTAACGCGAGCGCCCAGGCGGATATTCAGACCCTGCTTGGTCAGGACCTTCAGGGCTTCCTTGGCGATCTGCTCGTCGGCAGCCGGGAGGAACTTGTCCAGGGCTTCCAGGACGGTGACTTCAGCGCCCAGGCGAGCCCAGACCGAACCCAGTTCCAGGCCGATGACGCCAGCGCCGATCACGCCGAGCTTCTTCGGTACGCTCTGGAATTCCAGGGCGCCGGTGGAGTCGACGATCACGTCGTCGGTCAGCGGAGCCGGCGGGATTTCCACCGGGCGCGAGCCCGAAGCGATGATGATGTTGTCGGCTTCCAGAACCTGGGTCTTGCCGTCCAGACCGGTCACTTCGATCTGCTTGTTGGCGAGGACCTTGCCGTGGCCTTCGAAGGAGGTCACGCCGTTGGCCTTGAACAGGGTGGCGATGCCGCCGGTCAGGTTCTTCACGATGTTGGCCTTGCGGCCGATCATCGCCGGAACGTCCATCTTCACGCCGCCGGTGGAGATACCGTGGACGTCGAAGCCTTCTTTGGCTTCCTTGTACTTCCAGGAGCTGTCCAGAAGGGCCTTGGACGGAATGCAGCCTACGTTCAGGCAGGTACCGCCGAGAGCAACCTTGCCCTCTTTACCGATGTACTTCTCGATGCAGGCGGTCTTCAGGCCGAGCTGGGCGGCACGGATGGCGGCTACGTAACCGCCGGGGCCGGCACCAATCACAACCACGTCGAATTTCTGGCTCATGTCTCAATCCTTATTCCGGTGAAGCGGACGGCCCCTTGCGGGGCCGTCGTGTAGTACGGGGCCGTCGTGTTAATGGACGAATCAGACGTCCAGCAGCAGGCGAGCCGGATCTTCCAGCAGATCCTTCATGGTGACCAGGAAGCTTACCGCTTCCTTGCCATCGATCATGCGGTGATCGTAGGACAGCGCCAGGTACATCATCGGCAGGATGACCACTTGACCGTTAACGGCCATCGGGCGCTCCTGGATCTTGTGCATGCCGAGGATGGCGGTCTGCGGCGGGTTGACGATCGGAGTCGACAGCAGGGAACCGAATACGCCACCGTTGGAAATGGTGAAAGTACCACCGGTCATGTCTTCGATGGACAGCTTGCCGTCTTTGGCTTTCTTGCCGAAGGTGGCGATGCCGTTCTCGATCTCGGCCAGGCTCATGAACTCGGCGTTGCGCAGTACCGGTACGACCAGACCGCGGTCGCTGGAAACTGCCACACCGATGTCCTGGTAGCCGTGGTAGACGATGTCGTTGCCGTCGATCGAGGCGTTGACGCCCGGGAAGCGCTTGAGGGCTTCGGTGGCGGCCTTGACGAAGAAGGACATGAAGCCCAGGCGCACGCCATTGTGCTTCTTCTCGAACAGGTCCTTGTACTTGTTGCGCAGGTCCATGATCGGCTTCATGTTGACTTCGTTGAAGGTAGTCAGCATGGCCATGGAGGACTGGGCTTCGACCAGACGCTCGGCAACCTTGGCGCGCAGGCGGGTCATCGGTACGCGCTTCTCGACGCGGTCGCCAGCGGCGAACACCGGAGCGGCGGCAGCCGGGGCTGCAGGCTTGGCGGCCGGAGCGGCAGCCGGGGCGTTCTTCTTGGCTTCAACGGCGGCTACGACGTCTTCCTTGGTCACGCGACCGCCCTTGCCGGTGCCGGCCAGGCTGTTCGGGTCGATGCCATTCTCTTCGGCCAGCTTGCGGGCGGCCGGCGAGAGGATGTTGTCGTCGCCAGCGGCGGCAGCGGCAGGAGCAGCGGCGGCCGGGGCGGCAGCCGGAGCCGAGGCAGCAGCCGGAGCGGCAGCGGCAGCACCGCCTTCGTTCAGCTTGCCCAGCAGCTCGTTGGAAAGAACGGTGTCGCCTTCGTTCTTGACGATCTCAGCCAGGACGCCGTCGGCCTCGGCCAGTACTTCGATCACGACCTTGTCGGTCTCGATGTCGACGATCAGATCGTCACGCTTGACGGCTTCACCGACCTTCTTGTGCCAGGTTGCGACGGTGCCGTCGGCAACCGATTCCGGGAAGGTTGGGGCTTTGATTTCGATAGCCATTATGTGTGTTTCCTTAAATTCGGTATCAACTGCGCGTTGGCGTTAAACGGTGAAGGCGTCCTGCAGCAGTTTTTCCTGCTGCTCGGCGTGCATCGAAGCGTAGCCGCAAGCCGGAGCTGCCGAGCCTTCGCGGCCCGCGTATTCCAGGTTGAGACCCTTCTTGTGCGCGGCGATGACACGACGCATGTGGTGCTGCGAGCAGAACCAGGCGCCCTGGTTCATCGGCTCTTCCTGGCACCAGACGATGTGCTTGAGGTTCTTGTACTGCGACAGTACCTCGGCCAGATCGTCTTCCGGGAAGGGATACAGCTGCTCGAGACGAACGATCGCGATGTTCTCGAGACCTTCGGCACGACGCTTCTCCAGCAGGTCGTAGTAGACCTTGCCGCTGCACAGCACGATGCGGTCGACTTTCTTCGGATCCAGGCTGTCGATCTCGTTGATCACAGTCTGGAACGAACCGTCGGCCAGATCTTCCAGGGTGGAGATGGCCAGCTTGTGACGCAGCAGCGACTTGGGCGTCATCACGATCAGCGGCTTGCGCAGCGGACGGATCACCTGACGGCGCAGCATGTGGTAGACCTGAGCCGGGGTGGTCGGCACGCAGACCTGGATGTTCTGCTCCGCGCACAGCTGCAGGTAACGCTCCAGACGCGCGGAGGAGTGCTCCGGACCCTGGCCTTCGTAACCGTGCGGCAGCAGCATGGTCAGACCACACAGGCGTTGCCACTTGGTTTCGCCGCTGGTGATGAACTGGTCGATCACGACCTGCGCACCGTTGGCGAAGTCACCGAACTGCGCTTCCCACACCACGAGTGCATCCGGGGTGGTGGTGGCGTAGCCGTATTCGAACGCCAGTACGGCCTCTTCCGAGAGGTAGGAGTCGTACAGGCTGACGCGCGGCTGGCCGTCGAACAGGTTGGCCAGCGGGATGTAGACCGAGTCGTCCTTCTGGTTGTGCAGCGCCGCGTGGCGGTGCGAGAAGGTGCCGCGGCCGACGTCCTGACCGGTCATGCGCACCGGGTGACCTTCGAACAGCAGGGTGGCGTACGCCAGGTTCTCGGCGAAGCCCCAGTTGATCGGGAAGCCACCGGCAGCCATCTTGGCGCGGTCTTCGTAGATCTTCTGTACCTGACGCTGCATGACGAAGCCGTCCGGGGTTTCCAGCAGCTTGTTGGACAGGTCCTGCAGGGTCTTCAGGTCGCAACGGGTGTCGTGACGCGCGGTCCAGGCGTGGCCGATGTACGGACGCCAGTCGACGAAGAGCTCCTTGTTGGGCTCCTTCACCAGGCTCTTCACCACGTGCAGGCCGTTGTCGAGAGCGTCGCGGTATTCGTCGACTTTCTCCTGGGCCTGTTCGGTGGTCTGCACGCCAGCGGCGATCAGCGCGTCGGCATACAGGTCACGGGTAGTGCGCTGCTTGGCGATCTGCTGGTACATCAGCGGCTGGGTGCCGCTCGGCTCGTCGGCCTCGTTGTGGCCGCGACGACGGTAGCAGACCAGGTCGATGACCACGTCACGCTTGAACTGCATGCGGTAATCGATGGCCAGCTGGGTCACGAACAGGACCGCTTCCGGATCATCGCCATTCACATGGAAGATCGGCGCCTGGATCATCTTCGCCACGTCAGTCGCGTACTCGGTGGAACGAGCATCGTCCTGACGGCTGGTGGTGAAGCCGACCTGGTTGTTGATCACGATGTGGATGGTGCCGCCCGTCTTGTAAGCACGGGTCTGCGACATCTGGAAGGTTTCCATGACCACGCCCTGCCCCGCGAAGGCGGCATCGCCGTGGATGGAGATCGGCACGACCTTGTCGCCACTGCCGTCCTTACGACGGTCCTGGCGGGCGCGTACCGAACCCTCGACCACCGGGGAAACGATTTCCAGGTGCGAGGGGTTGAACGCCAGGGCGAGGTGGACTTCGCCGCCGGTGGTCATGACGTTGGAGGAGAAGCCCTGGTGGTACTTCACGTCACCGGAACCCATCTCGACCAGCTTCTTGCCTTCGAACTCGTCGAACAGCTCGCGCGGGTTCTTGCCCAGGGTGTTGACCAGGACGTTCAGGCGGCCACGGTGGGCCATGCCGATGACGATTTCCTTCACGCCGTAGGAGCCGGAGCGCTGGATGATCTCGTCGACCATCGGGATCAGGCTCTCGCCACCTTCCAGGCCGAAACGCTTGGTGCCCGGGTACTTGGTGCCCAGGTACTTTTCCAGGCCTTCGGCAGCGGTGAGGCGCTCGAGCAGGTGGGAACGGGCGTCGACAGAGTACGTCGGACGGCCACGGACGCTTTCCAGGCGCTGGGCGAACCAGTGACGCTGCTCGGAATCGACGATGTGCATGAACTCGGCGCCGATGGTGCTGCAGTAGGTCTGCTTCAGCGCGTCGATGATTTCACGCAGGGTCGCCTCTTCCTTGCCGATGTAAAGCTCACCGGTACGGAAGGTGGTGTCGAGGTCTGCAGCGGTGAGCCCGTAGTGTTCGAGCGACAGATCAGAGGGAGCGGTACGTACCCAGAGACCCAGCGGATCGAGCGATGCTGCCTGATGTCCACGCAGTCGGTATGCCAGGATCAGACGCAGGACTTCAACCTGCTTTTTCTCGTGCTCGGTGCTTACGCTGCCAGCGGAAACAGGCGCAGCGCGGCGCTGGTTCTTGGCCAGAAGTACGAAATGATCACGGATAGAGGAATGCGAAACGTCAGGGGCAGGATTGCCGTCGGCGGGGAGCTTCTGGAAGTACGTGCGCCACTCTTCTGGCACAGCGTTCGGGTCGTGCAGGTAGAGCTCGTAGAGCTCTTCGACGTAGGCAGCGTTTCCACCGGATAGATGGGCACTGTTCCACATCCGCTGCATTACGCTTTCGTGCATGCTTGGTCACCCTCGGTAAGGGGACTCCACCTGTGGAATCTCTGGCGCGAAGTCATACACAGCGACTTCAAGCCACCGATCCCCGCAGATAGTCCGGGTACCAGCCCGGATGCCCCTGCTGGTCATATATACGTTTTCAAAACAGGACCCCCGCTTTGTGGGCTTGGGTCCTAGGGACTGTACCGCCGGACAATGTTCCGGCGGCACAGGTGTCGCTCTTGCATTGATCTGAGGGCGCAAGGCCCGCAGATCAAGTGCCGCTTTGCAGCAGCATGTTACGGATGTGACCGATTGCCTTGGTGGGGTTCAGACCCTTCGGGCAGACGTTCACGCAGTTCATGATCCCGCGGCAGCGGAACACGCTGAACGGGTCATCCAGGCTCGCCAGGCGCGCCTGAGTTTCGGTGTCACGGCTGTCGGCCAGGAAACGATAGGCCTGCAGCAGAGCGGCGGGACCCAGGAACTTGTCGGGGTTCCACCAGAACGACGGGCAGGAGGTCGAGCAGCAGGCGCACAGGATGCACTCGTACAGACCGTCCAGCTTTTCGCGCTCTTCCGGGCTCTGCAGACGTTCGATGGCCGGAGCTGCATATTTGTTCTGCAGGAACGGCTTCACGCTCTCGTACTGCTTGTAGAAGATGCGCATGTCGACGACCAGGTCACGGATGACCGGCAGGCCGGGCAGCGGGCGAATGACCAGCTTGCCACCCTTCAGGCCAACGGCCGACAGGGGGGTGATGCAGGCCAGGCCGTTCTTGCCATTCATGTTCATGCCGTCGGAGCCGCAGACGCCTTCACGGCAGGAACGACGGTAGGAGAAGCCCTCGTCCTGTTCCTTGATCAGCGCCAGCACGTCCAGGACCATGATGTCCTTGCCGTCGGTATCGACCTGGAAGTCCTGCATGTAAGGTGCAGCGTCCTTCTCAGGGTTGTAGCGGTAAACACTCACTTGCAACATGGCGGGCACCCTTAGTAAGTACGAACCTTGGGTTCGAATGCCGGAACAGTTTTCGGCGCGAAGTTGACGGCACGCTTGGCTACACGCTTCTCACCCGGGAAGTACAGGGTGTGGCACAGCCAGTTCTCGTCATCGCGCTCCTCGAAGTCTTCACGGGCATGCGCGCCGCGGGACTCTTTGCGGGCTTCTGCCGCAATCGCAGTGGCTTCAGCCACTTCGAGGAGGTTCTGCAGTTCCAGCGCTTCGATACGCGCCGTGTTGAATGCCTGGCTCTTGTCGTTGATCTTGACCGCAGCGATACGCTCACGCAGATCAGCCAGCTGAGCGATACCTTTCTGCATGTACTCGCCGGTACGGAACACACCGAAGTAGTTCTGCATGCAGGATTGCAGCTCGCGCTTGAGCGGAGCGACTTCTTCGCCGCTGGTACGCTCGTTCACGCCGTTCAGGCGCTTGAAAGCGGATTCCAGGTCGGACTCGGAGGCCTGGCGGTGCTCGATACCGTCCTTGAGCGCCTTCTCCAGGTGCAGACCGGTGGCACGACCGAACACAACCAGGTCGAGCAGCGAGTTGCCGCCCAGGCGGTTGGCGCCGTGTACCGATACGCAAGCCACTTCGCCGACGGCGAACAGGCCTTCGATGATCTGCTCGTTGCCGTTGGCGTCCATGGTCAGGGCCTGGCCATGGATGTTGGTGGCAACGCCGCCCATCATGTAGTGGCAGGTCGGGATAACCGGGATCGGCGCGACGACCGGGTCGACGTGGGCAAAGGTCTTGGACAGTTCGCAGATGCCGGGCAGGCGGCTGTGCAGAACTTCTTCGCCGAGGTGGTCGAGCTTCAGCAGTACGTGGTCCTTGTTCGGGCCCACGCCGTTGCCGGCGATCACTTCCTTGACCATGGAGCGGGCAACCACGTCGCGGCCGGCCAGGTCTTTCGCGTTCGGAGCGTAACGCTCCATGAAGCGCTCGCCGTGGGCGTTGATCAGGTAACCACCCTCACCGCGGCAGCCTTCGGTAACCAGTACACCAGCGCCGGCGATGCCGGTCGGGTGGAACTGCCACATCTCGATGTCCTGCACCGGCACGCCAGCACGCAGGGCCATACCGATGCCGTCACCGGTGTTGATCAGGGCGTTGGTGGTGGAGGCGTAGATACGGCCGGCACCGCCAGTGGCCAGGACCACGGCTTTGGAACGGATATAAACGGTGTCGCCGGTTTCGATGTCGATGGCGATGACGCCAACCACATGACCGTCCTGGTTCTTCACCAGGTCGACGGCGTACCACTCGTTGAGGAAGGAAGTGCCGCTCTTCAGGTTGGCCTGATAGAGGGTGTGCAGCAGGGCGTGACCGGTACGGTCAGCCGCGGCGCAGGTACGGGCAGCCTGGCCACCCTTGCCGAAGTCCTTGGACTGGCCACCGAACGGACGCTGGTAGATGCGGCCCTGCTCGGTACGGGAGAACGGCAGGCCCATGTGTTCCAGTTCGAACACGGCTTCCGGGCCGACGGAGCACATGTATTCGATAGCGTCCTGGTCACCGATGTAGTCGGAGCCCTTGACGGTGTCGTACATGTGCCAGCGCCAATCATCGTTCGGGTCGGACGAAGCGATGGCGCAGGTGATGCCGCCCTGGGCGGATACGGTGTGCGAACGGGTCGGGAAGACCTTGGTCACCACGGCAGTCTTGTGACCGCCCTGGGCCAGTTGCAGCGCTGCGCGCATGCCGGCGCCGCCACCACCAACGATGATGGCGTCGAAGGAAAGAGTACGAATGCTAGCCATGGATCAGTTACCCCAGAGAATCTGCACACCCCAGACGAAGAATGCGAACATGGCCATGCCGCATACCGCCTGGACGAGGAAACGCACGACAGTCGCGGACTTGCCCAGCGCCATCGGAGTCAGGTAGTCGGTAGTGATGGTCCACATACCAACCCACGCGTGCACGCTCAGGGAAACCAGCGTCAACAGGCTGAAGATCTTCATCAGGCTGTGGGAGAACAGACCATGCCACTCGGTGTAGGTGATACCCGGGTGAGCGATCAGGAAGCCCAGCAGGAAGAGAACATAAGCCGCGAGAACGACCGCGGAGACGCGCTGGACCATCCAGTCATAGAGACCCGAACGCGACAAGTTAGTGACGTTAGTTACCATACCCATACCCCCGCCAGAACGATCAGCACCACTGCGACAGCGATGACGATTTTCGAACCACGCTTACCGCCTTCCAGTGTTTCGCCAATGCCTGCGTCCATGACGAGGTGACGAATACCGGCTACCAGGTGGTACAGCAGCGCAGACAGCAGGCCCCAAATCACAAGCTTGACCAACGGATGGGTCAGACACGCCTTCACCTGCTCGAAGCTTTCTTCCGAAGCGAGGGAACGGTCCAGTGCAAACAGCAGCACTGCGATGCCCACGAACAGAATGACGCCAGAGATGCGGTGGAGAATCGACGTGTAAGCAGTGATAGGGAGTTGGATGGTCCTTAAGTCTAGGTTTACGGGTCGTTTGCTATTCACGGCTTTTTTCACACTGAGAGCCCTTCTATGAATCAGGGCTAGTTGTCGGGAGGTGCACTTGTCAGGTACCCATCACCTTCGGGAGTGACAACCGCCCATCAAGCGAGGCCGGACGGCCCTTGGCGGCTGGTCGCCGAGTATAGACAGTTAGGTTCCTAATGACAACGGAAAGACCTCCACCTAAGGACTAATTGCCGCACCCCCATAAAAGGCGTAAACAGGCAAATTTTTCCGGCAAAACAGGGGCTTGGAGGAGCCAAACTTCTCCGATTGTGCAAATTGACATTCGGATTTATCTCTCTATAGTGGTGCGGGCCCTGCGTGGGGGGTCGTACAGATGATTTCAAGCATAAATAGGAGGCCATCATGGCTGACAAAAAAGCGCAGTTGATCATCGAGGGCGCTGCCCCCGTCGAACTGCCTGTCCTCTCCGGCACGCTGGGTCCCGATGTTGTCGACGTGCGGGGCCTGACCTCCACGGGTCACTTCACTTTCGACCCCGGCTTCATGTCCACTGCCTCCTGCGAGTCGAAGATCACCTACATCGATGGTGATAAAGGTGTACTGCTGCACCGCGGCTACCCGATCGAACAACTCGCCGAGAAGTCCGACTACCTGGAAACCTGCTACCTGCTGCTCAACGGCGAACTGCCCACTGCCGAGCAGAAAGAGAAGTTCGTCGGCACCATCAAGAACCACACCATGGTTCACGAGCAGCTGAAGACCTTCTTCAACGGTTTCCGCCGTGATGCGCACCCGATGGCCGTGATGTGCGGCGTGATCGGTGCCCTCTCCGCCTTCTATCACGACTCCCTGGACATCAATAATCCGAAGCACCGGGAAGTCTCGGCGCATCGTCTGATCGCCAAGATGCCGACCATCGCCGCCATGGTGTACAAGTACTCCAAGGGCGAGCCGATGATGTACCCGCGCAACGACCTGAACTATGCAGAAAACTTCCTGCATATGATGTTCAACACCCCTTGCGAGACCAAGCCGATCAGCCCCGTGCTGGCCAAGGCCATGGACCGCATCTTCATCCTGCACGCCGACCACGAGCAGAACGCCTCCACCTCCACCGTGCGCCTGGCGGGCTCCTCGGGTGCCAACCCGTTCGCCTGTATCGCCTCGGGCATCGCCGCCCTGTGGGGACCGGCTCACGGCGGTGCGAACGAAGCCGTTCTGCGCATGCTGGACGAGATCGGTGACGTTTCGAACATCGACGCGTTCGTGGCCAAGGCCAAGGACAAGAACGATCCGTTCAAGCTGATGGGCTTCGGCCACCGCGTGTACAAGAACTTCGACCCGCGCGCCAAGGTCATGAAACAGACCTGCGACGAGGTTCTCCAGGAGCTGGGCATCAACGACCCGCAACTGGAACTGGCCATGAAGCTGGAAGAAATCGCCCGCCACGATCCCTACTTCGTGGAGCGCAACCTCTATCCGAACGTGGACTTCTACTCCGGCATCATCCTGAAGGCCATCGGCATTCCGACCAGCATGTTCACCGTGATCTTCGCCCTGGCACGTACCGTGGGCTGGATCTCGCACTGGCAGGAAATGCTCTCCGGTCCGTACAAGATCGGCCGTCCGCGTCAGCTCTACACCGGCGCCACCCAGCGCGACTTCGTGGACCTCAAGGCCCGCTAAGCGCTACGGCGTACGAGAAAAGGCCGCCTTCGGGCGGCCTTTTTTATTGCCTGCAGCCTGCGGTGTTCGACCATTTCGTAGGAGCGGACTTCGTCCGCGATAGGCCAGCCCGCGCGCTGCAATCAATCGCGGACAGAGTCCGCTCCTACGCTTGACCAGACAACATAGCTCCGGCGGTTCGCGAGCAAGCTCGCTCCCACGAAGAGCGCCTGCCCACTCCAAACAACGAGCGCCGCGCCGGACCGGCTGTTGTAGGAGCGGATCTTATCCGCGATCCGGCCGCCAGGCCGGCTGCCCCATGTCCCGGCTGCGCAGGGATTTCGCGGAGAAGCTCCGCTCCTACATGAAACCCGGCCCTCTGCAGAAGCGAAAAAGCCGCCCGAAGGCGGCTTTTTCATGGCAGGCAACGACAGCGTCTACTACTTCTCGGCAGCGCTGCGCAGGCCCTTCAGGGTGTTCATCGGCGCATCGACCACGAAGCTGTTGGCCAGCCACGACGGGATGCTGCCGCCCGGCTCGGTCTGCACCTGGTAGGTAACTTCGGTCACGCCGGCGCCCTTGGGTACCAGCTTCCACTCGCCGATCAGCTTCGGCACGCGGATTTCGCCCTTCTCTTCCGGGATGTACGTCGGCTCGGCCTTCAGGTGACGGATCAGGCCGCCGTCGGCGGTCTTCTCGGTAGTCACGTGGATCACCACGTCGCGACCGGTCACCGGCCACGGCATGTCGATCTTCGAGTAGGTCCAGGAATTGTCGCCTTCGGTTTTCAGCAGGCGCATTTCGGCGCAGGCGTGAATCCACTTGCAGGAGCCGGCCACGTCTTCCTGCAGGGCGTTGATCTTGGCCACATCGGCCTTGATGTCGACGACGCCACGGTAGGCCTTGTACTTGGAGCCTGCTACAGGGCTGAGGAAGACCTTGACACCGTCGTCTTCCTTCTCCAGCTTCCAGTCATCCGCCAGGGCAGTGCCGGCAAAGCCCATCACGGCAGTGGCCAGCAGGGTCATACGCAATACACCACGCATCGTCATACCTCTCTTTATTCTTGATCTTGTGGGGGCCGGCACAGGCCGTTGCCCCGTCGCAATCCGCGGTCTTGAGCGGGTTGGGGCGTCAGTATGGACCGCGAAAACGTGACTTCCAAGTCACATCAGGCGGCGGTGATGCGCTCCCACTCGGTGAGTATCTGCAAGGCCTGCTCGTTGCTGCTGCCACAGGCATCGGCATCCGCATCGAAGGCCGCACAGACCTTTGGACGCCGCGAGTCGCCGAATAGTTTGCACAGATTGCGCTCATCCAGCTGCACGCAGCGCACACCCGCCGGCTTGCCGTCGGGCATGCCGGGGATGGGCGAGGAAATCGACGGCGCTATGCAGCAGGCGCCACAGCCGATACGGCATTGCATGGATGAACTCTCGACAGGGAAATCATGGGCTGGAGCGCAGCAGCCCCTGCTTGCGCAGGGCCGCCACCAGATGCTCGCCATCGGCGGAGCCGGCGCGGTAAAACACTGCCGGTTCGCCAATCGGCGCGGGGACATCCACCGTCCCGCCGGCGGCAACCTCGAAGGTCGCGCCGCTCCACAGATGCACCCAGCGGCCCTCGGGCAACGCCACGGTTAGACGCTGCACGCCGGGCTCCAGCGCCGGGGCCACCAGAAATTGGTCGCCGAGCATATAGCTCGTCGGCGTTTCCGCCAAGCTGGCCGGATCAGCGGGGAACTCCAGCCACAGCGGGCGCACCAGTGACCAGCCGTGCTGCGTCGCCTCGTCCATCAGGCGCTGACGGTACGGCGCCAGCTCGCGGAACACCGTGGCGAAGCGCTGCAACTGCGCCACAGTGGCCGGGGTGCTGTAGGCCTGCACGTTGTCGTCCGGTCGGTTGCCCTCGTGGGTGCGCAGCAGGCTGGTGAAGGCGGAGAACTCCATCCAGCGCAGCAGCAGCTCCTCGCTGCGGTGGTAGTTCTTCAGCGGGTTGCTGATGGTGGTGTAGCCGCCGGTATCGCTGTGATTGAGGCTGAATCCCGACACACCGCCCGACAGCAATCCCAGCAGCGCGCTATGCAGGCCGTCGTCGGCATCCCAGGTCACCAACTGGTCGCCCAGCCACATACTGGTGGTCAGGCCGGGGCTGCGGCTGTAGGCGGAACGCATGAAGAACAGCAGATCCCCTGCGCCTTCCTCGTCCACCAGTTGCCGGTTGAGCTTCGCCCACAACTCCGGATAGCGGTTGTGCAGCGCCGCAGCCGATTCGCCCGAGGCCAGCTTCGCCTCGTAGGGCAGCGCCTCGCCGAAGTCCGCCATCCAGCCGGAGAAGCCCGCGCCAAGCATCTCCTGACGCATCACCCCGCGCAGCCAGTCGGCTGCCTGGGGATTGGTCAGGTCGACCAGGCCGGCGCTGAAGCTGGTGTTCTGCAACAGCAACGGCTGCCCCTGCTGATTCTCGGTCAGGTAGCCCTTTTCCAAGGCCTCGCGGTAGAGATTGCGGGTCGCCCCGCCCTTCTCCGCCGTGTCCACCAGGAAGGGATTCACATAGGCCAGGCTGCGGATGCCCTTGGCGCGCAGCTCGGCGTTGAAAGCCGACCAGCCCGGATAGCGCTCGCCATCCAGTACCCAGTTCCACCACAGCTGCTTGCCGAAGCTGGTGCTGCGCTGGCCGACCCAGTCCTGCACCCAGACACCCGCCAGCGGCACCTTCGCCTGCTCCAGCTGCTGGACGATACCGCGCACCCGCTCGGTGCCGCCCTGCAGTCCGAGGATCGCACCTTGCTGGGTCCAGGCCGGTAGCGGCGGCATGCGCCCGACCACCGAGGTGTGCGCCTCGATCAGCGCCTTGGGGCTGCTGCCTTTATAGAAGTGTGCCTGGAGCTTGCCGGCGTGCACCTCCAGCGCCACCCGCTGCGCGTCGCGCAGATCGAAGACCTGGTACTCCGCCGCCTCGCTGAAGAAGCCGTGCAGGCGCGAGGTGAGATAGAAAGGCACCGGCGCGTAGGTGGTCCACCAGTCGCCGCCAGCACGGGCGCTGAGGTCCGCGGCCAGGGTGATTGGTTGCAGGCCGCGCCCAACGCCCTGTTCCTGCACCAGGATCGGCAGTCGCCGGCCGCTCAGGTCGAAGCGGGTGAACTGCTCGCCGAAGCCGTGGAACTGCTCATCCGCCTCCCGTGCCCAGGCCAGATAAAGACGGTTCAATGCTGGCTCGGACAGGCTCACGTCCATCACCACGCCGCGTTCGCCATCGGCACGCAGGGCAAGGGTGTAGGCAGTCTGGCGGCCGTCGGCGCAGTCCAGCTTGCCGGAGATCAGCAGCCTGTCAGCCTCGGCCCGTACGTCATCCAACTGTTGCTGGCGGCACAGCAATTCTCGGTGTTCGTGGACGAACATCGCACCGCGATGCTCCTCGGCGTCGACCCGGCCGATGCCGGCAGCCAGGAAGCCGCCACGGGTCTGCCACAACGTCTGCGCGGGATGCTCACCCGCGCGCAGGGCAAACGAGGCGCCGTCCCAGTCCAGGCGATAGCCATCCAGCTCCCAGCTCTGCGGCGCAGCCATGGCCGGCGCCACCGTCAGCTGCGCCCACACCGGCCGCTGCTGCCACCATTGCCAGCCCTGCCAGCCGGTGAACCCCAGCATCCCCAACACCAGCAAAGCGGCGCCGCCGCGCAATATGAACCTGATCAATTCCTCGCCCCTTGGCTGTCGCGCGGCGCTCCACTAGGCTCAGGCGCAGTCCCCCACTGGAGCCGCTGCCATGCCGGTCTGGCTGCAAACCGCTTTTCTGCTGTGTCTTTCCAACCTGTTCATGACCTTCGCCTGGTACGGCCACCTGAAGACGCTGAACAGCAAGCCGTGGATCATCGCGGCGCTGGTCAGCTGGGGCATCGCACTGTTCGAGTACCTGCTGCAGGTGCCGGCCAACCGCATCGGCTACACGGTGATGTCGGTGGGGCAACTGAAGATCATGCAGGAGGTCATCACACTGGCGATCTTCGTGCCGTTCAGCGTGTACTTCATGCAGCAGCCACTGAAGCTCGACTATCTATGGGCCGGCTTGTGCCTGCTGGGCGCGGTGTACTTTATCTTCCGCGCCTGAGGCGGACAGGAGCGGCGCACGACGATCTCTGCGACCGATGGCGCCACCTGCGGGGAGAGGAAATCAGGACTCGGGCGGGTCCTGCAGGCGGGTGATCAGGCTGGATGTGTCCCAGCGCCCGCCGCCAGCGGCCTGGACCTCGGCGTAGAACTGGTCCACCAGCGCCGTGACTGGCAGTTGCGCGCCGTTGCGGCGAGCCTCGTCGAGAACGATCCCCAGGTCCTTGCGCATCCAGTCGACCGCGAAGCCGAAGTCGAAGCGCCCTTCCAGCATGCTCTGGTGGCGATTCTCCAGCTGCCAGGATTGCGCGGCGCCCTTGCTGATCACTTCCATCGCCGCCAGGCCGTCGAGGCCGGCGCTCTGGGCGAAATGCAGCGCCTCGGACAAGCCCTGCAACAGGCCGCCGACGCAGATCTGATTGACCATCTTGGTCAACTGGCCGCTGCCCACCGGGCCCATGCGGCGCACCATGCGCGCGTAGGTAGCAATGACCGGTTCGGCGCGGGCATAAATGTCCGCATCGCCACCGACCATGACCGTCAGCGCGCCATTCTCGGCGCCAGCCTGACCGCCGGAGACCGGCGCATCGAGGAAGCCCAGCTCGCGCTCGGCCGCCGCTATCGCCAGCTCGCGGGCCACCTCGGCCGACGCCGTGGTGTGGTCCACCAGCACAGCGCCAGGCTGCATGCCGGCCAGGGCGCCGTCCTCGCCCAGCACCACGCTGCGCAGGTCATCGTCGTTGCCGACGCAGCACATGACGAAGTCCGCCCACTGCGCGGCTTCGCGCGGGGTCTTTGCGGAGGTTCCGCCGAACTGTTTGACCCATTGCGCCGCGCGAGCTTCGCTGCGGTTGTAGACGCAAACCTCATGTCCTTCCCGGGCCAGATGCCCGGCCATGGGATAGCCCATCACGCCCAGGCCGATGAATGCCACTTTCGCCATCGCTTTCCCCTTGTCCTTGAAGCCGATCAGCCTAGCACAGCGGTTTGCCGGTCCAGCAAACGCCTTCCATACTCGATCCGAACCCAACCACGAGCACCGACTATGCCCCACTGGCTGGTGATCGACCTGGAAGCCACCACCGAGGAAGGCGGCTGGCCGGTCGAAGAAATGGAAATCATCGAGATCGGCGCCAGCCTGGTGGCCGAGGCCGACGGCCGCGAGCTGGATCACTTCCAGCGCTTCGTCCGCCCGCAGCGGCGCCCGCTGCTGACCAGTTTCTGCCGCGAACTCACCCACATCACCCAGGCCAACGTCGATACCGCCGCCCCGCTGCGCGAGGTCTGGCCGCAGTTCGAGCGCTGGCTGGCGCAGCACAGCCCACGCCTGGTGGGCTGGACCAGCTGGGGCGACTACGACCGCCGCCAGCTGGAGCTGGAATGGCGCCGGCAGAAGCTCGACAGCCACCTCGCCCGCGTGCCGCACATCAATCTCAAGCAGCGCTTCGCCGAAGCTCGCCAGCTCAAGCGTCCGGTCGGCCTGAACACCGCCCTGCACCTGGCCGGCCTGAACTTCCAGGGCCAGCCACACCGCGCCCTGGAAGACGCCCGCAACACCGCCCGCCTGCTGCCTCTGGCCCTGCCGGTTGCCGGTTAGTTCCGGCAATTTTTGCTGACCGCCCGGTCGCCGCCCGCGCTCTAGTGACGGGGCCGGCGGCCTTGGGCATACTGGCCAGCCCTTTTTTCACCCCTCTAGCAGGAGATGCCCATGTTCAAGGTCAACGAGTACTTCGACGGCACCGTCAAATCCATCGCCTTCGACATGACCGCAGGCCCCGCCACCATCGGCGTGATGGCCCCCGGCGAATACGAATTCGGCACCAGCCAGCTGGAAGTGATGCATGTCGTCGCCGGCGCGCTGACCGTCAAGCTGCCGGGCAGCGACAGCTGGGAAACCTTCGAAGGCGGCAGCAACTTCACCGTGCCGGCCAACAGCAAGTTCCAGCTGAAAGTCGCCCAGGACACTGCCTACCTCTGCGAATACCGCTGAGTTAGGTGCGTGATGAAAAACCGGCCCTGAGGGCCGGTTTTTTATTGCCTGCTGCTCGGGAGCAGACCTTGTAGGAGCGAGCTTGCTCGCGAACCTCTTCCCGGCAACTCCGGCGCTGGGCTGTTCGCGAGCAAGCTCGCTCCTACGAAGAGCAGCTATGCAGGCCGGCCTCAAGATCCGCCCGCAACCCCGCATCCTTCTCGGCAATGAACACCAGCCGCGAACCCTGCGCCGCCTCAGCCGCCGTTGCCGGGCGCAGTTGGTAGCGCCCGCCCACGTACTGCAACCACAGCGCCTCGTCCCTGCCAGCAAGGCGGATCAGACCCTTGAGCCGCAGCAGGCCGCGCGGCAACGTCTCCAGCCAGTGCTTCAGGCGCGCGCCGTCGAATCTCGACTCGCCCTGCCAGCTCCAGCTGTCGAACAGCTCGCCATGGTCGACAGCGTCCTGCCCGTGGGGCCGCAGCTTGCGCGACGGCTCGCCGAGCAGCAGCTCATCGGGAATCTGCGCCTGAATGGTTTCCAGCACCCGCGCGCCGCGGCCGAAGCGCTCGCGCTGGGCAACCAGCTCATCCGCCTGCAGCAGGTCGCACTTGTTCAGCAACAGCAGGTCGGCAGCCGCCGCCTGCATGCGCTCCAGTCGCGCGTACTCGCCTTCCAGCGGTTCGCGACGGGCAGCGTCGACGACCGTGAGAACCGCATCCAGATGCAGGCGCCGGCGCAGCTTCGGGTAGCCCAGGGTCTGCACGATGCGCTGCGGGTCGGAGACTCCGCTGCACTCGATCACCACCTGCTCCAGCGGTGGATGCATGTTTGCCAGGCGCTCCAGTTGCGCCAGCAGGTCGTCCTGCACGCTGCAGCAGATGCAACCGTTCTCCAGGCTGTACACCGCCTCGGTCTGCTCGGCGATCATCCCGGCATCGATGTTCAGCTCGCCGAAGTCGTTGACGATCACCGCCAGGCGCCGGCCTTCGCAGCGCTCCAGCAGGTTGCGCAGCAGCGTGGTCTTGCCCGCACCGAGGAAGCCGGCGACCACCGTCACCGGGATGCTCGCGGCGTTCATGCGTTGACGCCTTCGATGCGCGGCGGTTCGCCCTGCCACACCGCCGCCAGGGCGGTGTCGCTGAACTCGCCGAGGCGGTCGTACACCGGGCGGCCCTCGACGAAGGTCAGCTGCACTTCGGTGCGGTGGATGAAGTTGCGCGCCGGCTGCTCGAAGAGGTTGCGGTCGAGCACGATGAAGTCCGCCGACTTGCCCGCCTCCAGGCTGCCGGTGAGCTTTTCCAGGCCCATGGCATAGGCGCCGTTGAGAGTCGCCACGCGGATCGCCTGCTCCAGGCTGATCGGCTCGCCGAAGCAGGCCGGGTCGTCGTTCCACGGGTTCTGTCGGGTCACCAGGGTTTCCAGCGCCAGCCAGGGATCGATGGACGCCACCGGCCAGTCGGTGCCGAACACCGCGATGCCGCCGGCAGCCAGCACACCCTTGAAGTCATAGATGCGCTTCAGGCGATCCGCGCCGTAGCCGGAGCGTGCGCCGCTGGCAAAGGGCGTCGGATACCAGGCGGCCGGGGAGAACTCGGCGATCACTTCCAGCTCTCGGAAGCGCTTGAGGTTTCCCGGATGCAGGATGGTGCTGTGCGCGCACTGGTGGCGGATACCGCTGAAGCCGTTGCGGCGGCGCGCTTCGGCGACCGCATCGAGGAACACGTCGGACGCCGCATCGCCGGTGCAGTGGGCGATGACGCGGATGCCGCGGCTGTCCATGTCCACCACCATGTCGGTGATGTGCTCGGGGGTCAGGTTGAGCTTGCCGCGCCAGGCGTCCTCACCCGGCCAGGGCGTAATAAGGAAAGAGGAACGCGGCTCGACGGTGCCGTCGAAGTGGAACTTCACCGCGTTCGCCGACAACCGCGCACTGCGGTAGTAGTGGCGCTCGCCGCTGAGCAGCTCCCAGCGACGGCGCACCGGGAAGATATCGTCCTGCCAGCTGATCGCCGCTTCCACCCGCAAGGTCAGTTGCCCGGCGTCGTCGAGGTACTTGAGGGCATCGAGGCGGTTCTCGCAGACGTGCAGGTACTTGGCCGCGGTGACTCCGCGCGAGCTCTGGAAGTGCACGCCCTCTCGGTAGGACTGGCGCAGTACCTTGGCCGGGGTCGGCGGCATGGCAGCGTGGATCAGCGCGTAGCCGCCGTCGATCATCAGGCCGTTGGGCTCACCGGTCAGCTCGTCGCGCTCCAGGTAACCGTTGCGCGGGTCGGGGGTGTTGGCGTCGATGCCGGCCAGCTCCAGCGCGCGGGAGTTGACCATCATGGTGCCCCACATGCGGTCGAGCAGTGCCACCGGGCGGTCCGGCAGGATGCTGTCGAGCCACTCGCGGCCCGGCTTCAGCCCGGCTTCGCGGAAGGTGTAGCGCACCCAGTACTGGCCGTAGACCCAGCCGTCGCCGGGGTGGCTGTCGGCGTAGTCGCGGATGGCCTTGGCCAACTGATCTGGAGTCGGGTCCTCAATGCCCACATCGAGGTCGTCGGCGTAGCGCGGATTCAGCGCCAGGTCCGGGTGGGTGTGCATGTCGTGCAGACCGGGCATGCAGAACGCGCCTTCGAGGTCGCGCACCAGGGTGTCCGGGCCGATCAGATGCTCCATCTCCTCGTGGCGCCCCACCGCCAGCAGCCGGCCATCACGGATGGCCACGGCCTCGGCCCAGGGCTGGGCGGGGTCGAGGGTGTAGAAGCGGCCGTTGTGCAACAGCAGTTCGGCGAAACGGTCGGTGGGGGAATTGGAGGAGCGGAAACGGTCCGGCGCAGTCATGGGAAGCCCTTGTTGTTCTTGTCCGTGGAGGCAGTATAGGGCTCGGCATTTGGCCATCGACTAGCATAAGATGACAACTCGCTAGCAGCAGACGACAGCTTGAGCCCACCCATGCCTACCGCGTCCTTCGACATCGATTACGCTGCTCGCCAGCTGTTTCGCCACTTCCTCGACGAGTGGCGCGCCCGCCCCGCTCTGCCGGCCCTGGCGCCGCTGCTGGGCGGCCTCGGCCTGCCCGGCAGCAGCGAAGCGGCCGCCGCCGAGATGAACTTCGCCCGCTATTACCGCCTGCTGCAGCAGGCCGCCGGGCTACTCGGCCCAAGCGACTTTTTCCTGCGTCTGGGTCAGCGCTACAACCTCTATGACCTGGGCGTGATCGGCTACGCGCTGATCAGTGCGGCCAACCTGCGGCGCTCGTGGGACATCTCCCTCGGCCAGCCATCGAGCCTGATGCCACACCCGATCCACACCCACCGCGAGGAAGTCGGCGAGCACATCCGCCTGACGCTACAGCTACCGCCCTTCGGCGAGGTGGAGCGCATCGCCCTCTGCGAGGAATGGCTGAGCAGCACCTGGCGCTGGCTGTGCCAGCGTCTTCCGGACCTGGAGAACTGCGCCGGCATGCAGCTGCACCTGCCCTACCCGCCGCCGGCGCACGCCGCCTTGTATGGCGAACTCTTCCCCGGCCCCTGCCAGTTCAATGCCGGACAGGCCGAGCTGTGGATGCCCAAGGCCTTCCACGACCAGCCCTTCTCCACCGCCAACCCGTCGGTGAGCCGGCTGTGCCAGGCCCAGGGCGCCGCGACTTTGGCCAGCTTCGAGCGCGGCCCTGCGCTGCCGGACGATGTGCGCTACTACCTGCTGCAGAATGCGCGCATCCCGCTGCCGGACCTGGAGCAGACCGCCGCCTGGCTTCGCCTGCCGCCGCATACGCTGCAGCGCCGGTTGCGCGAACACGGGCTGACCTTCAAGGGAATCGTGCTGGAGGTAAGGATGGCGCTGGCCCAGCGTTACCTGCTGGCCAGCCGGATGGCGCTGCAGGAGATCGCCTTCCTGCTTGGGTATGAGCACGTCACCAGTTTCCACCGGGCTTTCCAGCGGTTCACCGGGACGACGCCGGAGCGGTTTCGTGCAGCAGGCGGGATTTCGCCGGAGTGAATCAATCGTGGACAGAGTTCGCTCCTACGCCAGGGCTGGTCCTTGTGTAGGAGCGGACTCCGTCCGCAATCGGCTCGACGCTGCGCCTAAGCTTCCTTCTCGCAATTGATCATCCACGGCACCCCGAAGCGGTCCTCCAGCGCGCCGAACAGCTCGGCCCAGAAGGTCTGCTCCAGCGGCATGGTGACCTTGCCGCCCTTGCCGAGGGCTTCGAAGATGCGCCGGGCTTCGGCCTTGGTGTCGACGTTGAGGGTGATCGACACGCCCTTCACGCCCTCGTACTGGCCGCACTGCGGCGAAGCGTCCGAGCCCATCAGTACGTGGCCGCCCACTTCCAGGCGAACGTGGATGATGCGGTTCTTCAGCGCCTCGGGCATGTCCTCGCAACCCGGCGCATCGGAGAAGCGCATCAGGTGCGGCAGCTCGCCGTGCAGCACTTCAGCGTAATAACGGAAGGCCTCTTCGCAGTTGCCGTCGAAGACCAGGTAGGCATTCATCAACATGGCGGTATCCTCCAGGCTCAGGATTTACTGGCGATTTCGGCGCGCAGGCGTTCTTCCTGTTCGCGCAGTTCAGGGGTGAATTCGGCGCCGAAGTCCTCGGCCTCGAAGATCTGCCGGATCTCGATCTCGGACTCGCCGTCGAACGGATTGGGCGAGCGTTTGACCCAGTCGATGCACTCCTGCAACGAGGCGGTCTGCATGATCCAGTAGCCGGCGATCAGCTCCTTGGTCTCGGCGAACGGGCCGTCGATCACCTGCCGCGACGCGCCATCGAAGCGCACCCGCGCCCCCTTCACGCTGGGGTGCAGGCCCTCGCCAGCGAGCATCACACCGGCCTTCACCAGTTCCTCGTTGTACGCCCCCATGGCGGCGAGCAGCTCTTCCTTGGGCATCACACCGGCTTCGGAGTCGGCGGTGGCTTTGACGATCACCATGAAACGCATGGTCTTTCTCCTCTTGTTGTCATTATCAGCGTGGCGGCCGGTTGCTTCCGGTTCCTGACGAATAGTCGAAGGGCGCGACGGCAGATCGACAGGCCATGCAAAATATTTTCTCGAGCGGGGCTACGGGGGCTTTGAGCATAGGTCGGCCCCCGACTTTCCGGCGGGGATATAGGAATATTCACCATGGACTCAGCCGACCGGCAGCATTAGAACGTGCCGCTCAGCAAACTCCCGGCGTTCCCATGCAGGTCCAGCTCATCCCCGTTATCGAAATGTTCTATCTGCTCGACTCGGTACCCGTGCCGCCGGTCGGGCCTTACTGGGAGCATGTCGAGCGCTGGCGGGAATACCACGCTCGCAACCTGCGGGCCAACGGCTTCAGCCCGCAGCTCAGGCCCTATCTGCCAGGCAGTGCGTTCCATCGCATCGCCGACCTGAGCGACGCGGACCTTTCCCGACTAATCCTCCTGCACTGCGCCGAAGGGCTGAAGGGGTCCGGCGACTGGCGGCAGGTATCTCCCCTGCCCGGCGGCTATGTGCTGCGGGTGGGCGGGCTGGATGTGCTGTTCCCGCAGTGCTGCAGCGATCTGGGCGACTTGCAGAGCTGGAAGCGCATCGCCGCTGGCAAGGCAGCCTACCTCTATAGCGGCCACCCATCGCCCGACATCAACCAGCAGAACCAGTCCGCCAGCTTCGACTTCAATGGCCAGGGCGAGGTTTTCGTCCCGCCGCCGGCCTTGCACTCGGTCAGCGTGCCGCTGGTCGAGCTGCTGCGCGCGACGCGGGATGCCGAACGCGAGCTGCGGGTATTCGCCGCGCGACTGGAACTGCTGAATGCCGAGCAGACACTCCGGGTGCCCGACATCGAGGCCCTGCTCATCCATGGACGCCGGTAATCCCGGTCTGGACAGAGCCGGCGGCGCTCCCTAGATTCAGTCCTTTTCGCACGACACGGAGCAACGTCCCATGAGCCTGGAATCGGTTCGCGCCTTCTTCGCCGAAAAGGCCCCCGACATCACCATCATCGAGCTGGAGACCAGCACCGCCACGGTCGCCCTCGCCGCCGAGGCCCACGGCGTGGAGCCCGGCCGCATCGCCAAGACGCTGTCCCTGCGCGTCGGCGAGCGCACCGTGCTGGTGGTGGCCCGCGGCGATGCGCGGCTGGACAACCGCAAGCTCAAGGAGGCTTTTGGCGGCAAGGCCAAGATGCTCGGCGCCGAGGAAGTGGTGGAGCTGACCGGCCACCCGGTGGGCGGCGTCTGCCCGTTCGGCCTGGCAACGCCGCTGCCGGTGTATTGCGATGTGTCGCTGCAGGCGTTCGACGAGGTACTACCGGCGGCCGGCGCGGTGCACAGCGCGGTGAGGATCGACCCGCAGCGCATGGCGCAGTTGGTGGCGGCGGATTGGATCGATGTTTGTCAGGAGTTGGCCTGAGGGTTCAACCGCACACACCCTGTAGGAGCGGGCCATGCCCGCGACCTGCAAGCAAGTCCATCGCACCGACGTTCGCCGGGCCTGTCGATGGATCCGCCAGGGACTTCGCGGACAAGGTCCGCTCCTACGGGGAAGCGTCGAGTTGGGCGGGTTCGCGAGCAAGCTCGCTCCTACGAAAAGCGAATGAGCTGCTCTGGCTCTGGCTCTTAAGGTCTTCCAGAGAAATATCCGCACACTCCGACTGCCCCGTTCAGGAGGCCTCGTTGAATTGGAGTTTCAGGGGTTGAGCGACATGGATGTCGCGAGAGCCGCGATGGGCCAGGGATGGCCCTTCGCGGCGTGCCCCTGAAACTTCAATTCAACGAGGGAATTTTTCGCCTAAGCGAAAAACCGGATGTCCGGGGCAAGACCTTTTGGTTCCTTTTGGGGCGTTTGCCAAAAGGAACTCGCCCGAGGGGGCGAAACACGGAGTCCGCGCGCACGCCGAAGCGGCGCAAAAACTCCCAATCCCAAGCGCGTAGGGCGTAGGGCGCACAACCCGAAACGGGGTATCCGTCGATACCACAACGGCGGATAACGCTGGCGCGTTATGCGCCCTACGGGATGCTCGCGATACCCAGCCTGCCCTGGGCGTACCGCAATTGATGGGTATCGCTGCGCTCCACGCCATCCTACGTTGGTGCTTTGCCGGTGGTTTGCGTGTGGCTGGGAACTCTGATCGCGGAGAAGCTCCGCTCCTACAATGCTAATCACTGCACCAACACTGTTGCCCCAGCAACACTCGCCCAACACTTTGCTGCCCGCCCAGCGCTTCAACTGTTGGGAATAAATCTCAAGCCATTGATTTATATATAAATTAATTTCAGGCACAGCTTGTGCAATGACCTCATCAGACAGACCCGAACGCCGGGTCGATTCATCTGCCGAGGTCGCTGTACTGCCATGCCCCAACTCCCCGAATCCGCCCACTACGACATCCGCGAGCCGAACGCGCAGCGGATCGGTTCCGACGCGCAAGCCATCGAAGTCGCCCACCAGGTCGCCGCGTTCCTGCTCGAAGGCGCCGCCGAACGCGACCGCAACCGCGAAGTCCCGCCCGAGGTCGTCGAGGTCTATTCCAACAGCGGTCTGTGGGGCATCAGCGTGCCCCGCGAGTTCGGCGGCGCCGAGGTGTCCTACGCGACCCTCGCCGAAGTCATCGCCATCGTCTCCGCCGCCGACCCGTCGCTGGGGCAGATTCCGCAGAACCACTACTGCCTGCTGGAAGACATCCGCCTGCAGGGGACCGACGAGCAGAAGCGTTTCTTCTTCGACCTCGCGCTAAAGGGCAACCGCTTCGCCAACGCGCTGTCGGAAACCGGCGGCAAGAACGTCCAGGACATCCAGACCCGTCTGCGCCATGACGGCGACAGCGTGGTCATCGACGGCCGCAAGGGCTACTGCACCGGCTCGCTCTACGCCCACTGGATCGGCGTGCTCGGCCTCGACGAGCAGAACAACGCCCAGCTCGCCTTCGTCCCGCGCGGCACGCCGGGGCTGGTGATAGTCGACGACTGGGCCAGCATCGGCCAGCGCACCACCTCCAGTGGCAGCGTGCTGGTGGAAGGCCTGCGCGTGCCGGCGTTCAACGTCTTCCCCACGCACCGCTCCTACGACGTGCCGACCCTGGCTGGCCCGTTCGCGCAGATCACCACCGCCGCCATCGACGCCGGCATCGCCCGCGCGGCGCTGCGCGACACCATCGCCTTCGTTCGCGAGCAGGCGCGTCCGTGGATCGACGCCGGCGTGGAGAAAGCCAGCGAAGACCCACTGACCATCATCCAGGTCGGTGAACTGGGCATCCGCATCGAAGCTGCCGACGCCCTGCTGGAACGTGCCGGCAAGGTGATGGACGCCGCCCGCCCGGCGCCGGACGAAGACAGCGTGGCCCGTGCCTCGGTCGCCGTGGCCAAGGCCAAGGTGCTGACCACCGAAGTCGCCATCGACGCCGCGAACAAGCTCTTCGAACTCGGTGGCACCCGCTCCACCCTCGCCCGCCACGGCTTCGACCGCCACTGGCGCAACGCCCGCGTGCACACCCTGCATGACCCGGTGCGCTGGAAGTACCACCTGGTCGGCAACTGGCTGCTCAACGACAAGCGCCCGCCGCGCCACGACTGGAACTGAGGACGCGCGATGAGCAAGCAGATTCGCCTCAACGCCTTCGCCATGAACTGCGTCGGCCACCTTTCGCCCGGCCTCTGGCGACATCCGCGCGACCAGCAGGCCGCGCGCTACACCGACATCCACTACTGGATCGAGCTGGCGAAAACCCTCGAACGCGGCAAGATCGACGGGCTGTTCCTCGCCGACGTGCTGGGCGTCTATGACGTCTACCACGGCAGTGCCGACGCCGCCCTCAGCGCCGGCGCACAGGTGCCGGCCAACGATCCGCTGCAACTGGTCCCGGCCATGGCTGCGGCCACCGAGCACCTGGGCTTCGGCATCACCGCCTCGGTGTCCTTCGAGCACCCGTTCCCCTTCGCCCGGCGCATCTCCACGCTGGATCACCTGACCGGTGGCCGCGCCGGCTGGAACATCGTCACCTCCTACCTCAACAGCGGCGCGCGCAACCTGGGGCTGAAGCAGCAGCTCAACCACCAGCAGCGCTATGCGCTGGCCGAGGAGTACCTGGAGGTCTGCTACAAGCTCTGGGAGGCCAGCTGGGACGACGACGCGGTGGTCGCCGATCGCAAGACCGGGGTCTACGCCGACCCGCGCAAGGTGCACCCCATCGAGCACAAGGGCGAACACTTCGAAGTGCCCGGCTTCCACCTCAGCCAGCCGTCGCCGCAGCGCACCCCGGTGCTCTACCAGGCCGGCGCGTCGAGCCGCGGCAAGGCCTTCGCCGCCGGCAATGCCGAGTGCGTATTCGTCGCCGCGCCGACCAGGCGCATCCTCCGCGACCAGGTCGCCGACCTGCGCCGCCTCGCCGTGGCAGCCGGCCGCCAAGCCAGCGACGTGCTGGTGCTGAACCAGCTCACCGTGATTGTTGCGCCGACCGACGCCGAAGCATTGGCCAAGCTGGAAGACTACCGCCGCTACAGCGACCGCGAAGGCGCCCTGGCGCTGGTTTCCGGCTGGACCGGCATCGACTTCGGCCAGTACGCGCCGGACCAGGTGTTGCGCCACGTACAGAGCGATGCCATCCAGTCCGCGGTGGACGCCTTCAGCGCCGCCGACCCGGAGCGCCAGTGGACCGCCGCCGAGATCGCCGACTACTGCGCCCTGGGTGGCGACGGCCCGCTGCTGGTGGGCTCGCCGCAGACCGTGGCAGACCAGTTGCAGGCCTGGATCGAGGAGACCGACGTCGACGGCTTCAACCTGTCCAGCCTGGTGGCGCCGGAAACCTTCGTCGACATCGTCGACCTGCTGGTGCCCGAGTTGCAGGCGCGCGGGCTGTTCAAGCGCGAGTACGAACAGGGCACCCTGCGCCACAAGCTGTTCGGCCAGGGCGACCGCCTGCGCGCGCCGCACCGTGCTGCGCAGCTTCGCCGAGGTCAGCAGTAATGGACGGCTGGTTCCGCAACCTCGACTGGCACGACCTCGCCCAGGCCTGCCTGGACACCCTCGCCATGCTTGGCGGCGCGCTGGCCTTCACCGTGCTGCTGGGCCTGCCGCTGGGCGTGCTGCTGTACCTCACCGGCAAGCGTCAGCTGCATGCGAAACCCGGCCTGTACCGCGCGCTGTCGGTGGTGGTGAACATGCTGCGCTCGCTGCCGTTCATCATCCTGCTGATCGTGCTGATCCCGGTCACCACGCTGATCACCGGCACCTCGCTGGGCGTCGCCGGGGCCATCCCGCCGCTGGTGGTGGGCTGCACACCGTTCTTCGCGCGGCTGGTGGAAACCGCCCTGCGCGAAGTCGACCGCGGCCTGGTGGAAGCCACCCAGGCGATGGGCGCCAGCACCTGGCAGATCATCTGGCACACCCTGCTGCCGGAAGCGCGCACCGGGCTGATCGCCGCCGTGACCGTCACCGCCATCGTGCTGGTGGACTACACCGCGATGTCCGGCGTGATCGGCGGCGGCGGCCTCGGCGACCTGGCCATCCGCTTCGGTTACCAGCGTTTCCAGACCGACGTGATGATCATCACCGTCGCCCTGCTGATCCTGCTGGTGCAGGCCCTGCAGATGAGCGGCGACCGCCTCGTCGCGCGTTACACCCGACGCTGAATTCCCCGCCCACTCCCCATCCGGGAGCGGCACTTGCGATCCACCCGCCGGCAGCCGGGCCCCGCTGCCACCAAGGCCCCACGTCCACACCACGACGGCCCACCCACTATTGCCAAGGAGCAACACCCATGAAAAAGGCCATCGCCATTCTGGCGGCCGTCGTCGCCTTCTCCGCCCACGCGGGGGAGAAACTTGTTGTCGGCGCCACCCCGGTGCCCCACGCCGAGATCCTCGAATTCGTCAAACCGCAACTGGCCAAGGAAGGCGTCGACCTGGACATCAAGGTCTTCACCGACTTCATCCAGCCCAACCTGCAGCTCGCGCAGAAGAACCTCGACGCCAACTACTACCAGTACCGCCCCTTCCTCGATGATTTCAACAAGACCCGCCACACCGACCTGGTGCCGGTGGTGGGCATCCACATCGAGCCGTTCGGCGCGTACTCGACCAAATACAAATCCCTTGCCGAGCTGCCCGACGGCGCCAGCGTGGCCATCCCCAACGACCCGGTGAACACCGGCCGCGCCCTGGTGCTGCTGGCCGAGAGCGGCCTGATCAAGCTCAAGGACCCGACCAACCCGCAGTCCACCGAGCGCGACATCACCGACAACCCCAAACACCTGAAGATCCGTGAACTGGAAGGCGCCCTGCTGGCCCGCGCGGTGAAGCAGGTGGACCTGGCGTTCATCTTCGCCAACTACGCGCTGGAAGCCGGGATCGACACCAAGAGCGCGCTGATCGTGGAGAAAGGCAAGGACCTCTACGCCGAGTTCCTCGTCGCCCGCCCGGACAACCTCCAGGACCCGGGCATCCAGAAGCTGGCCAAGGCGCTGAATTCGCCGGAAGTCCGCCAGTTCATCCTGACCCGATACAAGGGCGAGATCGCCCCGGCGTTCTGATCGAGTTCCGGAATCGGTCTGCTGCGCGTCGGCCATGCCGCGTTGGGCAGGGACTCGTAATGCTCATTCACTGGAGTGAACTGCGCTTCCGAGTCCCTGCCCGCCTTGCCTGGCTCTAGCTCGCAAGACCTTGATCTCACTGGTGGCAACAAAAGCAAAAACAGAAGGCAATGCATGACCAACGAATCCGCACCCAAGGACCTTCGTGACCAGGCGCCCCGGCAACTCCCGGCGCGCCGCATCGACAACGACGCCCAGGCCATCGAAGCCGCCCACGAAGTGGCCCGCCTGGCGAAACCCGGCGCTGCCGCCCGCGACCGCGAGCGCGCGCTGCCCTGGCGCGAGCTGGAGCATTTCACCTCCCTCGGCCTGGGCGGCATCAGCATCCCCCGCGAGTACGGCGGCGCGCAGGTCTCCTACGCCACCGTGGGCGAAGTCTTCCGGGTGGTCTGCGCCGCCGATCCGGCCCTGGGGCAGATTCCGCAGAACCAGTTCGGCCTGCTCAACGTCATCGACAACGTCGCCAGCGATGCGCAGAAGCGCGTGCTGTTCGGCGGCGTACTCAACGGCCGACGCATCGGCAATGCCGGCCCGGAACGCAACACCCGCAATACCCTCGAACTCAAGGCGCGGCTGGTGCGCGACGGCGAACACTTCCGTTTCAGCGGCGAGAAGTTCTACTCCACCGGCGCACTGTTCGCCCACTGGGTCGCGGTGAAGGCCATCGACGAAGAAGGCCGCGCGGTGATGGGCTTCGTCGAGCGCGGCGTGGAAGGCCTGCGCATCGTCGACGACTGGTCCGGCTTCGGCCAACGCACCACCGCCAGCGGCACCGTGCTGCTGGACAACGCCCCCGTCGCCGCTTCGCTGGTGATCCACAACGGCCGCCTCGCCGACGTGCCGAATATCCAGGGCGCCGTGTCGCAACTGATCCAGGCCGCCATCGATGCCGGCATCGCGGCGAACGCCCTGGAAGACGCCATCGAGTTCATCCGCACGCGCACCCGCCCCTTCATCGACGCCAACGTCGAGCAGGCCAGCGAAGAGCCCTTCACCATCGCCGAGATCGGCCGCCTGCAGGTCGAACTGCACGCCGCCGAGGCGCTGCTGGAAAGAGCCGGCCATGTGCTCGACGAAGTCAGCGCACGGCCCATCGACGACGAGTCCGCCGCCCGCGCTTCCATCGCCGTGGCCGAGGCCAAGGTACTGACCACCGAGATCAGCCTGGCCGCCAGCGAGACGCTCTTCGAGCTGGCCGGCAGCCGCGCCACCCTTGCCGAATTCAACCTCGACCGCCACTGGCGCAACGCCCGCGTGCACACCCTGCACGACCCGGTGCGCTGGAAGGTCCAGGCGGTCGGCGCCTACCACCTCAACGGCGCCCGACCCGCGCGTCATTCCTGGATCTGAGGAGCGCCGATGAACAGCCTCGTACAGCCACTAACTCACATCATTCGCAGCGACGACGAAGCCCTCGACGTCGCCCGCGCCCTGGCCGCCGACTTCCGCGAAGGTGCCATCGCCCGTGACCGCGAGCGGCGCCTGCCCCTCGACGAACTGGAGCGCTTCAGCCGCTCCGGCCTGTGGGGCATTACCGTGCCGCGCGAGCATGGTGGCGCGGGGGTTTCCCGCGTCACGGTGGCCCGCGTGATCGCCATCATCTCCGCCGCCGACGGCTCGCTGGGGCAGATTCCGCAGAACCATTTCTATGCCGTCGAACTGCTGCGGGTGAACGGCAGCGAAGAGCAGAAAGCCCGACTGTTCGCCGAGGTGCTGGCCGGTGTGCGCTTCGGCAACGCACTGGCGGAAGTCGGCACGCGCACCGCCCACGACCGCACCACCCGCCTCAAGCGCGAAGGCGGTCAACTGCGCATCCATGGCCGCAAGTTCTACTGCACCGGCGCGCTCTACGCACAACGCATTCCGACCCTGGTGATCGATGACGACGGCATCCACCAGTTCGCCTTCATCGCCCGCGACAGCCAGAGCGTGGAAGTGATCGACGACTGGTCCGGCTTCGGCCAGCGCACCACCGGCAGCGGCAGCGTGGTGTTCGATGGCGCGCCGGTGAGCGAGGACGACATCGTGCCGTTCCAGAGCGCCTTCGAGCGCCCGACCACGGTCGGCCCGTTCGCGCAGATCCTGCACGCCGCCATCGATGTCGGTATCGCCCGTGGCGCCTATGAAGACGCGCTGGTGTTCCTGCGCGAAAAGGCGCGGCCGTGGATCGATGCCGGCGTGGACAAGGCCAGCGACGACCCGCTGGCAATCAACGAAGTCGGCCGCCTGGCAATCCGCCTGCACGCCGCCGAAGCCCTGCTGGATCGCTCCGGCCGCGTGCTCGATGCCGCCACCGCCGAGCCAAGCGCCGAGAGTGTTGCCGCCGCTTCCATTGCCGTGGCCGAGGCGCGGGCAATCACCACCGAGGTCTCGCTGCTGGCCGGCTCCAAGCTGATCGAACTGGGCGGCAGCCGCGCCAGCCTCGCCGAGCTGGGCCTGGACCGCCACTGGCGCAACGCCCGCGTGCACACCCTGCACGACCCGGCGCGCTGGAAGTACTTTGCGGTGGGCAACTACTACCTCAACGACCAGCTGCCGCCGCGCCGGGGGACGATCTGATGCCCTGTGCATTTCGCCAACGAGAGCCCCTCACCCTGACCCTCTCCCGCACGCGGGAGAGGGGACCGTTCGGTGCAGGGAGAAACCACAGCTTCAGCCGGCACGGCCTGCCCCCTCTCCCTCCGGGAGAGGGCTGGGGTGAGGGGAAAACGCTCGCTCCAATCGTCCCCGGAATCATCGGTGTAGGGCGCATAACGCCCCGGGCGTTATCCGCCATTGTGGCGGCGGATAAGCCGTTCCGGCTTATCCGCCCTACAGGCTATGGCGCCATTGCCAGCAAGGATTTCCCATGAGCCAGAAGCAGATTCTCCTCAATGCCTTCAGCATGAATTGCGTCGGCCACATCAACCACGGCCTGTGGACCCACCCGCGCGACCGCTCCAGCGACTTCAACAAGCTCAGCCACTGGACCAACCTAGCCCGTCTGCTGGAGAAGGGCCTGTTCGACGGCCTGTTCCTCGCCGACATCCTCGGCGTCTACGACGTCTACCAGAACGGCATCGAGCTCACCGCCAAGGAGGCCATCCAGCTGCCGGTGAACGACCCGCTGATGCTGGTCTCGGCCATGGCCGGCGCAACCGAGCACCTGGGCTTCGGCGTCACCGCCAACCTCACCTACGAGGCGCCCTACCCGTTCGCCCGGCGGCTCTCGACGCTGGATCACCTGAGCGACGGCCGCATCGGCTGGAACATCGTCACCGGCTACCTGGAAAGCACCGCCCGCGCCATGGGCCAGGAACGGCAGATCGACCACGACCGCCGCTACGACCGCGCCGACGAGTACCTGGAGGTGCTCTACAAGCTCTGGGAAGGCAGCTGGGAAGACGACGCGGTGGTCGCCGATCGCCAGCGCCGCGTCTACGCGCAGCCGGGCAAGGTGCAAAAGGTCCGCCACCACGGCGAGTTCTTCGACGTCGAGGGTTACCACCTCAGCCAGCCTTCGCCGCAACGCACGCCGTTGCTGTTCCAGGCTGGTGCGTCGAATCGCGGGCTGGCCTTCGCCGCGCGCCACGCCGAGTGCGTGTTCGTCTCGGCGCAGACCCGCGAAGCTACCCGCGTGCTGGTGGAGCGTATTCGTCAGGCCGCAGTGGATGCCGGCCGCCGCGCGGACGACATCAAGGTGTTCATGGGCATCAACGTCATCGTCGCGCCGACCGCAGCCGAGGCCCGCGACAAGCTCACCGAGTACCGCCGCTTCGCCAGCGCCGAGGCAGGCCTGGCGCACTTTGCCAGCACCACCGGCATCGACTTCTCGCGCTATGCACTGGACGAGCCGATCCGCTACGAGAAGACCAACGCCATCGAGTCCGCCACCAGGGCGCTGACCGTCGCCCGCACCGACGCCACCGTGCGCCAGCTGCTCGAACAGCTCGCCCTCGGCGGCCGCTACACCACGCTGGTGGGCGACCCGCTGCAGGTGGCCGATGAGCTGCTGGCCTGGATCAACGATACCGGCCTCGACGGCTTCAACCTCACCCGCACCGTGGAGCCGGAAAGCTACGCCGACTTCATCGACCTGGTGGTGCCCGAGCTGCAGAGCCGCGGCGCCTACAAGACCGCCTACGCGGACGGCACCCTGCGGGAAAAACTCTTCGGCGCCGGCCGCGCCCGACTGCCCGAGCGGCACGTCGGCGCGAGCTACCGCCAGGCAACCGCCACTGGAGCGACTCCGGCCCTCACTGTTTGAAAATCAAAAAGGATTCGTTGCCATGCATGCACGCTTCAAGCTATCCCTCGGACTGTCCCTCAGTCTCCTCGCCGCCGGCCTCGCCCAGGCCGCCGACACCCTGCGCCTGGGCACCACCGCCGCCTTCGCCCCGCCGCTGGAAGTCGCGGTGAAGGAAGCTGCCCAGCAGGGCCTGAAGGTCGAGCTGGTGGAGTTCACCGACTGGAACGCACCGAACATCACCCTCGACCACGGCGACATCGACGCCAACTACTTCCAGCACACGCCCTTCCTGGAAAACGCCAACCGCGAGGGCGGTCTGCACCTGAAGGCGTTCGCGCCGGGGATCATCAACAACGTCGGCCTGTATTCCACCCGGTACAAGGCCATCGCCGACCTGCCCGACGGCGCCAAGGTCGCCATCGCCAACGACCCGATCAATGGCGGCCGCGGCCTGCAGCTGCTACAGAAGGCCGGGCTGCTCAAGCTCAAGGAGGGCGTCGGCTACAAGGCGACGCTCGACGACATCGTGGCCAACCCCAGGCACCTCCAGATCATCGAGCTGGAAGCCGTGCAGCTGGTGCGCGCGCTGGACGACGTCGACCTCGCCCAGGGCTACCCGCACTACATCCGCCTCGCCGGCACCATCGACCCGAACAGTGCGCTGCTGTTCGACGGCATCGAGAACCGTGAGTACGTCATCCAGTTCGTCACCCGCGATGACTACAAGGACCCGGACGGCAAGCTGAAGCAATTCGTCGATCTCTACCAGCACTCGCCGCAGGTCCGCGCCGCGCTGGACAAAGCCCACGGCTCGCTCTACCAGCCGGGCTGGAACTGACCCTGTAGGAGCGAGCTTGCTCGCGAACCTGCCACCTGCAGCGGGGCTGTTCGCGAGCAAGCTCGCTCCTACGARGAGCACGTACCTTCACCGTATCTACGGTCGTAGAGCGCATAACGCGCCAGCGTTTACGTAGGAGCGGACTCCGTCCGCGATCGGTCCGCATCGCGCCGGATGCCATCGCGGACGAAGTCCGCTCCTATGCCAGCCCTCGCCCCTACATCAGAACAGGCCCCCACCCATGGTCAGCTTCAACCGCAATCTCGAACTCGCCACCCAGCACATCGCCCTGCGCGGCCTGGGCAAGACCTACACCGGCCACCACGGCCCGGTGGAGGCACTGAGCGACATCGAACTCTCCGTCCGCCGTGGCGAAGTGTTCGGCATCATCGGCCGCAGCGGCGCCGGCAAGAGCTCGCTGATCCGCACCCTCAACCGCCTGGAGCAGCCCAGCGTCGGCCAGGTGCTGATCGACGGCGAGGACATCGGCGCCTTCGATTCCCAGCAACTGGTCGGCCTGCGCCGTCGCGTCGGCATGATCTTCCAGCACTTCAACCTGATGTCGGCCAAGACCGTCGCGCAGAACATCGCCCTGCCCCTGCGCGTGGCCGGCGTGCCCAAGGCGCGCATCGCCGAACGGGTAGACGAGCTGCTGCAGCTGGTGGGCCTGGAAGACAAACGTCACGCCTACCCCGCACAACTTTCCGGCGGGCAGAAGCAGCGCGTCGGCATCGCCCGCGCGCTGGTGCACCAGCCGGAAATCCTGCTCTGCGACGAGGCCACCTCGGCGCTGGACCCGGAGAGCACCCAGGCCATCCTCGCGCTGCTGCGCGACATCAACCGCCGCCTCGGCCTGACCATCGTGCTGATCACCCACGAGATGGCGGTGATCCGCGAAATCTGCGACCGCGTGGTGGTGCTCGAACGCGGGCGCATCGTCGAACAGGGCGACGTCTGGGAAGTCTTCGGCAACCCGCAGCACGAGGTCAGCCGCACCCTGCTCGGCTCGCTGCAGCAGCACCTGCCGCCGGACCTGCTGGCACGGCTGGAGCACCCCTCGGACAACGAAGTCATCCTCGACCTGCACTACACCGGCGTGCGCGAACAGGAGCCGGACCTGCTGGCCATCGCCCAGGCCCTGGGCAGCCGCATCAGCCTGCTGCACGGCGGCATCGAGCGCATCCAGGGCCGCGCCCTCGGCCGCCTGCTGCTGAGTGTCGCCGCGCCTGCCGCCAGCGCCCCGCAACTGCTCGAACGTGCCCGCGATGTCGCCGATCGCCTGGAGGTGCTCACCCATGCCTGATCGCCTGCTGCAAGGCCTGCTCGACACCCTGCTGATGATCGGCGCGTCCTCGGCCATCGTCCTGCTGGTGGGCATCCCGCTGGCCCTGGTGCTGGTCACCACCGGCGCCGGCGGAATCTTCCAGGCGCGCCTGGTCAACCAGGGCCTGGGCAGTGTGGTCAACGTGCTGCGCTCGATCCCGTTCCTGATCCTGATGGTCGCGCTGATCCCCTTCACCCGGCTGATCGTCGGCACCAGCTACGGCGTGTGGGCGGCAGTCGTGCCGCTGACCATTGCCGCCACACCGTTCTTCGCACGCATCGCCGAGGTCAGCCTGCGCGAGGTCGACCACGGCCTGATCGAAGCGGCCCAGGCCATGGGCTGCCAGCCCCGGCACATCATCTGGAACGTACTGCTGCCCGAGGCGCGACCGGGCATCGTCGCCGGCTTCACCATCACCCTGGTGACCATGATCAACTCCTCGGCCATGGCCGGCGCCATCGGTGCCGGCGGCCTCGGCGACCTCGCCTACCGCTATGGCTACCAGCGCTTCGACACCCAGGTGATGCTCACCGTGATCATCCTGCTGGTGGCGCTGGTGACCCTGATCCAGTTCGGTGGCGACCGCCTGGCGCGCTGGCTCAACAAGCGCCTGTGACGTTCGTCGGCTGGAACCCGTACGGCCTTACTGCCATGCGGGTTACGTCTAACCTGACAACACACCCGCCCCTCCGTGCCCAGGCACAGTTCGTGGATGCGTGGCGTCCCTGTGCAAACCGCGGAGGCGTTCGTCATGGCCAATCCCCTTTCCACCCTGGGCATCGTGCATACCGCCATCAGCCTGGTGCCACTGGTCGCCGGGCTGTGGGCGTTCTATCAGGCGGGGCGCATCGACCCGCGCAGCCCGGTCGGGCGCTGGTATGTCTACGGGATGATCCTCGGCGTGCTGACGGCCTTCGGCCTGTCCAGCACCGGCGGCTTCAACGCCGGCCACGCCATCGGCATTCTCTGCCTGATCGCCATCGCGGTGGGCAGCTACGCGCAGCGGATCAGTGCGCTCGGTGGTCTGGGCGAATACCTGGAAACCGCAGCGATGAGCTTCAGCTTCTTCCTGATGATGATCCCCACGCTCAACGAATCGCTGTCGCGCCTGCCGCCGTCCAACCCCATCGGCCAGGGCCCGGACTCGCCGCCGGTGCAGACGGCGGTGATGGTCGCGCTGCTGGTGCTGGTGATCGGCGTGCTCTACCAGTTCTACCGCATCCACCGCCGCCGCATGCCACCGGCACGCCCGGCCCACTGAGGGTCTATGCTGGCGGACTGCTCAATCGGAGTTCCGCCATGATCGTCCGCCGCATCGTCGCCAACCTCGCCACCGGCAAGCCTGCCGAGGTGGCCCGCTTCTACCGCGAGCTGTTCGACCTGGACGTGGTGATGGACCACGGCTGGCTGATCACCCTCGCCAGCGGCGAAAACGCGCTGACCCAGCTGAGCCTGGCCAGCGAAGGCGGCTCCGGTGCGCCGGTGCCGGACCTGTCCATCGAGGTGGACAATCTCGACGAAGTGCACCAGCGCGCCCTCGCGGCCGGCCACGAGATCACCTACGCACTGACCGTCGAGCCTTGGGGCGTGCGGCGTTTCTTCCTGCGTGACCCGCTGGGGACGCTGCTGAACGTACTGGAGCACAGCCGTTGATGGGGGGACTCGCGAGCAAGCTCGCTCCTACAGGGGAGACGCCGAAGCATTCGTAGAAGCCAGCCCGCTCACGACTGGCCTCAGCGATTGAGGAAGCCCAGCAGGTCCTCGTTCACCTGGTCGGCCATGGTCGTGCACATGCCATGGGCGCCACCCTTGTAGACCTTCAGCGCGCCACGCTGGACGAACTCCATCGAGCGCTTGCCGGCGGCGTCGATGGGCACGATCTGGTCATCGTCGCCATGCAGGATCAGCACCGGTACGTCGATCTTCTTCAGGTCCTCGGTGTAGTCCACCTCGGAGAATTCGCGGATGCACAGGTATTGCCCCAGGTGCCCGCCACTCATGCCCTGCAGCCAGAAGTTGTCGATCACGCCCTGGGACGTCTTCGCGTTCGGCCGGTTGTAGCCGTAGAACGGCAGCGCCAGGTCCTTGTAGAACTGCGAACGGTCTTCCTTCACTCCCTTGCGGATGCCATCGAACACCTCGATCGGCAGGCCACCGGGGTTGGCCGCAGTCTTCAGCATGATCGGCGGCACCGCGCCGATCAGCACGGCGCCAGCCAGGCGTCGGGTGCCATGGCGACCGATGCAGTGCGCCACCTCGCCGCCGCCGGTGGAGTGGCCCACCAGCGTCGCGCCCTTGAGGTCCAGCGCATCGAGCAGCGCCGCCAGGTCATCGGCGTAGGTGTCCATGTCGTTGCCATTGGCCGGCTGCCCGGAACGCCCATGCCCGCGGCGATCATGGGCAATGACCCGGTAGCCCTTCTGCACCAGGAACAGCATCTGGGCATCCCAGGCATCGGCATTCAGCGGCCAGCCGTGGGAGAACACCACCGGCTGCCCGCTGCCCCAGTCCTTGTAGAAGATCTCGGTGCCATCTTTCGCTTTGACGAAGCTCATTTGGGTCGTTTCCTTCAGGGAGTGGTTGAAAAGAAACGCCGCGACTGCTGCGACTGCGGACCGCTCTACGGCGGCCTAGAGCATAGTTGGGTCGCTGCGCCCACCCGAACGCGGAGGGATAAATCCGACGAGCGACGACACGCCGCCAGCGATGCTCGATTTCCGATACTCTTGCCGGCCATTTGTCGGGATTGCCGGCGAACACGCTCTGCGCCATTGCTCGCGCACGAACCCAGAAGAACCATTCATCGAGACGCCCTCCATGCTCGACAAGAGGAAACTGCTGCCACTGGCACTGCTGCTGGCGGGAGTGCTCAGCCTGGTGCTGCAGTACCTGGCCGGAAATCCGCTGCAGGTCAGCCTGTTCAACTCCGATGGCCTGTACCTGCCGACGCTGCTCTCCGACCTGACCGCCCACGGCGGGCAACTGGCCGACTGGTACCTGACACCGGCGCCCTACTTCTTCCCGGACATGCCGATGTTCGCCGTAGCCCAGGCGCTGGGCCACGGCGCCTACCGAAGCTTCCTGATGTTCGCCTCGCTGCAGACACTGGTGCTGTTCGCCAGCCTCTGGGCAATAGCTCGCCTGTGCGTCGGAAGGGACGACAGTACGCTCGCCGCCCTGGCCACGCTGGCGCTGGTCGGCCTCGGTCTCGCCGGCCGTGAACCCTTTTCGCTGCTGTTCGTCAGCGCCTATCACTACGGCATCTTCCTCGCCGCGCTATGGCTGGTCTTCTGCTGGGCGCGGTTCGAGGCCGACGAAAGCCGGGCCGCATCCAGTGGTCGCCGCTGGCTCGGCGCTGCAGCGGCGATCGCCTTCGTCGCGGCACTTTCGGACAACCTGTTCATCGTCCAGGCGCTGATCCCCCTGCTGGCGACTGCAGGTGTGCTGGCCCTGGCCCAGCGGGAACTCGTGCTCAAGAAACACCTGCCGGTGCTGGCTCTCATGCTGGCCGGGGCGCTAGGCTACGGGTCCTACAAGTTCCTCGTCCCGCACCCCCAGCGCTACAGCGCCAGGCTGGGCCTGGAAAAGCTCCCGGAGAACGTCTCGTTCTGGTGGCACCTGCTGCTGGACATGCTGCAACAGCAGCCGATCTTCGCCCTGGCAGTGCTGTTGTACGCCTGCGCCATCGTCTGGAGCATCCGCAGCCTGCTGCGCCTGCCGCAAACCAGCGCCGGGGAGCGTCGCCTGACCTGGCTGGTGATCTTCTCGGCGATGTCCATCGGCTCCACCCTGGCGACCGTCAGCCTGCTCAAGAGCCTGCCGATGAGCCCCCGCTATCTCATCCCGGTGGTGTCCTGGCCGGTAGTGATCGCCGCCCTCTTCCTGCGTCACTGCGCAGGGCAATACTTCCTCTGGCTGGGCAGCTCACTGTCGGTGCTGCTGGCCGCAATTCTCCTCGCCAACGCCTACGGCACCACCACAAGCCGTGGGCTCCAGCAGGAGTTCTACCCCGCCGAATTCGCCTGTATCGACAACGCCCTGGCGAGCGCGGGRGCCCGCAACGGCATTGCGCAGTACTGGGACGCCAAACTGCTGCAGAACTTCAGCCGCCTGGACCTGACCCTGGCGCAGTACCTGGAGCAATTGGACGAAATGCGCTGGATCACCTCCGCGCGCTACTACCGCGACAGCTACGATTTCGCCATCGTTTCCGAGAACGCCACGCCCCCCTTCAAGCTTTCGACGCAAGCCATCGAGCGTCTCAATGGGCCGGCCAGGCAAGTGGTGCGTTGCGGCGAGCGCTCGGTCCTTCTCTACGGCAAGGACGGCCTGAAGGTCCGCCAGATACTGGCAGTGGGTGAAAGCCGGCAATGGAGAGCCTGTGAGCTGCCCAGCCAGATCGGCGCCCCCGTGGAGGGTTGCCGGGTGCACAAGCGTGACGATGCCCAGGTGGGGTACCTGACTTTTGGCCCGTACCAGTTGCTTTCGCCGGGACGCTATCGCCTGGAACTGGACTACGCGAGCAGCGCCGCAAGCAGCGACAGCATCGCCGACTGGGATGCCGTCGTCGCCCTGGAGAAGGAAGCCCGCGTGGTCGGCAAGGGCAGCCTTGTCGGAACCGCAGGGGCAGACGGCAAGCTCAGCGCAGAGTTCGTGCAGAACGTCGAGGGCCAGGCACAGAAAGTCGAGGTGCGCACCTTCGCTCACGCCGGCAAGGACCTGGAGATCCAGCGCCTGCGCCTGACCCGGCTGGATTGAGTGGACGCGCCGCCCTAGACAAACGGCTGGTCGTGGAACCCACGCGGCAGGCGCTGGCTGCCCGGCATGGCCACCAGGCGTTTTTCCCAGAAGCTGCGCCAGTCGTTGTGCACGGCTTCGGCGCGGGCCTTGCGCTGGGCGCGGCGGGCGGCGTTGCGGGCGTCGCGGCGGGCTTCCTTGTAGACCTCGGTGTTGCGGCAGCTGCGGCACTTCACGCGGTTCAGTTCGCTGGTGGACTCCAGGTGCTTGCCGCTATGACCGCAGGCCAGGTGGCCCTTGACCTTGTAGTGAGTGACCATCGCAGATTCTCCCTGACCGACGAGCGCACCCTCGTCGCTTGGCGGTGCCGCAATCAGGCATGGGGTGCGTGCCGGGTGATTGCGACGCTCAGGGAGTTGGACGGGCCGCTGCGCTGGCGGGTTCGAAATTTCTGCGGCGTGGCCAGCCTCAGTGGGTCGCCAGCATCCGCGCGCCGAACAGCAGGTAGCAGCAGCCGGCGAAGCGATCCAGCGCCCGGCGGAAGCGGCGGTAGACACCCGCCATGCGCTCGCTGGCGAACACCAGTACCACGCAGCAGTACCAGCTGAAGGACAGCGTCACCATCAGCGCGATGGCCATCGCCAGCAACGGCGCGGAGGGCGAAGCCGGCATCGCCGTGGCAAACAGCGTGGCGACGAACAGCGCGGTCTTGGGATTGGTCAGGTTGCCCAGCAGGCCGAGGCGGAACACCGACCAGGCGCTACGCTGGCGCGTCACCTCGGCCAGACTCTCGCCTCCATCAGCCGGTGCCCGGCGCTTGAGCAGCTTGATGCCGAGGTAGACCAGGTAGGCGCCACCAGCCAGCTTGAACAGCAGGTAGAGCGAAGGCGCGGCGCTGAACAGCGACTTGATTCCCAACCCGCCCGCCAGCCCCCAGATCACGGTGCCACTGGCCACGCCTAGGGCGGCGATCAGGCCGAGGCGGCGCGAATGCACGGCGGCGATACGCGCGGTGGTGAAGAAGTTCGGTCCCGGCGTGATCACCGCCACGATCCACAGCAGGGCCACGGAAAGCAGCGGAGCGAAGTAGGTGGCAGCGGTCATGGCGGGCTCTCGTTGCAGGGGGCAAGCACGCATTCTAGCGCCCGTGCGCCGGCCTCACTCGTCCAGATGACAGACGCAGCACAGCTTGTTGCCGTCCAGGTCGCGCACGTAGGCGCCGTAGTAGGTCGGCGAATAGTGCAGGCGCAGGCCCGGCGCGCCTTCGTCCGCGCCGCCCAGCTGCAGTGCGCGGGCATGGAAGCTGTCGACCTGGTGCCGCGTGCGCGCCTCGAAGCCCACCAGGCTGCCGTTGCCCACCGTCGCCGGGCGGCCGTCGATGGGCCGGTAGACGCAGAACACTACGTCGCTGTCCGGGTGGGCGAACAGCGCCCGCTCCGGCTGGTGCCGACGGGCCTTGAGGACGATACCCAGTGGCCCCAGCACCCGCGTGTAGAAGTCGATGGCGCGGTCCAGATCGTTGCTGCCGACGGTGATATGGCTGAACACTCTTCCACTCCCGGTTTGCGGCGCCCGGCCAGCGCGAGCGCGGGCCGGGCGGTTCGAAGCGGGCTGTCAGTAGCCCCGCAGATCATCCACCGGCATCGCCAACTTCGCCTGCCCGGTGATCCGGGTCAGGGTGCGGCTGACGATGTCGATGGCGTTGTCGAAGCAGCCGTGACCAACGGCAATCGAGGTCGACGGGCTGACGCAGGTGAGCACCTGGCGGTCGTCCAGCAACTGGATCTGCTTGCCCTGCACCAGCCCCGCCGAGGCCAGCGCCTGGCGCCAGATGCTCAGCGCCGCGCCGGTGGCGGAGGAGCCGTCCCAGCCACGGTAGTTGGGGTCGAGTACGTTGGCCAGGCCGAGGATCGGCGTGCGCAGGTCCCCTTCCAGGGCATTGGACACCAGGTACAGCAGCGACTTGCGGTACACCGCGGCGGTGTTGTCGTCGCGTTCGGCGCGGTCGGAGAGGATGTCCAGGTACAGGCGTTTCATCAGGTCGTCGTGGGGCGCGTAGTGACGGTTGGCGAACTGCACCGTGCAGGCCGGCGCATAGAGATGGATCGACTTCACCCGCGCCGCGACGCCCCGCGCAGCCATCACGTCGATCAGCCAGCCAAGGATGATGGAGCCGGCGGAGTGCCCGACCAGGTGGATTTCCAGCTGCTCGCCCCAGGTGGTCACCAGGTTCTGCAGGGCGGTCACCAGCAGGTCGCCACCGCGGGTGGGCAGGGTCGAGAATTCGGCGTTCTCCTTCATCTCGCTCCAGATCGGCCGCGCCATGGGGCGGCCCACGGTGCTTTCGAGCAAGGCATCGGAGGCATCGGTGAGCGCCTCGCGGATGCCGCCGGCGCGGGACGGCTCGCTGCGGAAGCGGTCGGCGATGATGTCGCCGATGGACTCCAGCAGCCCGGTCTTCCACACCAGGAACAGTGGGTAGCAGCCATTGCCGAGGAAGAACCGGCCCATGGCGCGGGCGCGGTCGATGGCCGCCTCCTCGCTGTTCAGGCCGCCGTGGCAGTAGATCACCAGCCGCTTGGGCGTACCAGGCTGGTTGCGCAGCCACTGGTCCGGCAGGGTGCAGGCCTGGAACAGCAGGGTGCGGGTCAGTTCGTCCTGGGTCAGGTAGCGGCTGACCCGACCGTCGTTGCCCATGACGATGCTGTGCTCGTAGGCGGTGGCCTCGTCCCACCACAACGCCTTGTTCGCCCCACCGACCCGCGCCGCGCCGGACTTGCTGCCAGCGGCCAGTTGGCCAAGCACCACGCCGGGCACACCCAGCGCGGCGACCCAGGCGTCCATGGCGTTGGCCAGCCAGTCGGCGTAGCTGAGGATGGCGAAACCGCCGCTGCCCCAGGTGGTGCCCCAGGAGTTCTGCACGATGAAGCCCTCGGTGTTGAAACCGACCAGGGCAAAGGCGTGGCCGCCGCTCTGCGACGGTGGGCCATCGAAGGGAATCTTCTGCAACGTGCCATGGGTGATCGGTGCCGAACGCGCGGGCTTTTTCGCGCCCTTGCGCGGCACAGGCGTGCCGGGCAGCTGGTTCCAGCCATCGTGGGTGTAGGCGGACACGTAGATGGCGCCCACTTCCTGGATCGCCGCCTGCAGGTCGGTGATGGATTTCACCTCGATGCGGTAGTACACGCCCAGGGTGTTCTGGGTCGCCCGCGTGGCATAGCCGAACTTCGGCTGGACGATGCCCTGGGCGGTATAGGGCCAGTCCGCTTCCAGGCACACGCCATGGTGGAACCAGCCCTTGAGCGCCCCGCGGCAGCTGGAGCCGTCGTAATCCTCGCCGGAATACTCGTCGTAACGGCGGGCGAAGTCATAGAGCATGCGCGGGCTGACCGACTCGAAGTCGCTCTGCGGGAAGCCCGCCTTGCGCCAGCGCAGGTAGTTGACCACGCAGGCCAGGCCGAAGCCGGTGCAGGCGCCTTCAAGCCCCTGGTCGAGGATCAGCCCGGACTGGCTGTACTCGCCCAGGTAGCGGGCGACGTCGGCGTTGCTCGGGAACAGGTCCGGCAGGCTCGCCGGCGGCGGCAGGTACGCGCGGTCGCGCAGGTCCTGCGGGTCCTTGCTGGCGTTCAGGCGTGGCACGGCCTTGGCACGCGTGGCAGCGGCGCGGCCCGACGGGGCCGGCCAGGCTTTAGTGGCCAGGTCGAACACACTCCAGAAGCGGTCGATGCCGTGGCTACCGCCATTGACCAGCTTGCGCGCGGCGAGGAAGTCCTTGGGCTTGCCGCTCAGGTTCGCCGGTAGCGCCTTGCGCATCCGCGTGGCACGGTCGGCGAGGAACAGCGCCAGCAACGTTGCCGCCACTTCCGGGGCGTTGGCCAGGTCAGGCTGCTCCACCAGGTCGACACCGATGCGCTGGGCGTAGGTGGTGTAGTTGTCGCGCCCGGTGAGCTGGACGAAGCCGCGCCCGCGGTACTTGGCGCCATCGCCGGGCTGGGTGTTGCCAATGTCCGTGCGCCCCTCATAGGCGCTGAAGGCGGATTGTCCGGGGCGGGTATTGAACTGCGAGGGGAACTCGGAGATCGGCACGAAGCCTTCGGTTTCCGCGCGGATGCTGCCCAGCGCCGCCAGCACCATGGGCCGGTCGGTGAGGCCGGCGGCCTGCAGTGCCGCCGTCACGTAGGGCAGATAGCGCCGTACGTTGGAGGGCTTGGTCGCCGGGAACAGCAGCTGCGTATTGGGCAGCGGGATCAGTTCCGCCTGCGCCGGCAGCAGCCCGAGCAAGCCGAGGCAATAGGGGCCGACCACCCCGTCGGCGATCACCCCGACGCCGGCCTGCCAATGGCGTACCGCCGCGCCGGTCTGGGCATCGAACTCGCTGCCCTTGTCCAGCCCCGGATAGAGCGCCGCATCCGCTCCCAGCAGCGCTGCCAGACGTTTGCGCAGCTCGCCTACCGCCTTGCCCTTCTGTCCTTGCACCAACAGTGTGTCCATGACTTCGTCTCCGCTTGTCCGCTGATGGATTCCGATGCAACACGGCACGTGCCCATAGAAAATCCACCGACCGACAACCGCGAATCACGGCCACACCATTCCACGAGAGCAGCATGCTGCGGGGCACTGCCCCGCCAATGGACGAGCGCCCCTCCCTGCTGCCTGGCGCGCGCATCCCGTTCTGAACTATAGGCGGGCGAAGCGCGCCCGCCAGCACCGATCAGTTCCCTGCGTGGGCGCGTTCGATGGCGGCCATGTCGAGCTTCTTCATGCCCATCACCGCCTGCAGCGTACGGCTCGCCCTGGCCTTGTCCGGGTCGGCGACCATGTCGCCGACGTGGCGCGGGCAGATTTGCCAGGACACCCCGTAGCGATCCTTCAGCCAGCCGCAGATCTGCGCCTCCTCCGGGCCGCCGGCGCCGAGCTTGTCCCAGAAGTGGTCGATCTCCTTCTGGCTGTCGCACATCACCTGCAGCGACAGCGCCTCGGTGAAGTTGAAGGTCGGCCCGCCGTTGAGGGCGATGAAAGTCTGGCCGTCGAGCACGAACTCCACCGTCAGCACCGAACCGGGCACGCCGCCGTGACGGTCCTTCTCGGCCTCGGGGTAGTAGGCGGTCTGCACGATCCGCGAGTTGGGGAAGATCGCGGTATAGAACTGGGCGGCCTCCTCGGCCTTGCCGTCGAACCACAGGCAGGGAGTGACGCGTTGCAGGCTGGACATGATGAGTCTCCTGATTCTCGCGCGGTCGGCATGACCGGCATGCAGTCTGGTCGCCTGGGCGGCGAAGGAATCGACAAGTCTAGGCGGAGTTTTTCGCCGCACCGGACGATCGGTCGGGCGGCATCGGGAGTCGTTGCGCGTCAAGTTTTCCGGATGTGTCGCCCTAGACTCGAAGCCAGGCCCCGCCGCGTTGGCGCGGGCATCCGCCGGGAGCCGTCATGCCCACACTCGCCCCTTCACTGCAGGACGCCAGCCTGGAACGCCAGGCCCGCCTCGACCTCGCCTGCGCCTTCCGCTGGGCCGCGCGCCTGAACCTGCACGAGGCCATCGCCAACCACTTCAGCCTGGCGCTGTCGGCCGATGGCCGGGACTTCCTGATCAACCCCTACGGCCGGCATTTCTCGCGCATGCGCGCCAGCGACCTGCTGCGCCTGCACACCGACGACCCCGATGCGCTGCAGCGCCCGGACGCGCCGGACATTACCGCCTGGGCCCTGCATGGCGCATTGCACCGTAACAACCCGCAGGCGCGTTGCATCCTCCACGTGCATTCGAAGTACGCCACCGCCCTCGCCTGCCTGGCCGACTCGCGCCTGCCGCCGATCGAGCAGAACAGCATGCGCTTCTTCGAGCGCGTAGCCATCGACGAGGGCTTCGACGGCATGGGCCTGGGCGACGAGGCCGAGCGTGTCAGCCGCTTGCTCGGCGACAAGCCGATCCTGCTGATGGGCAACCACGGCCTGCTGGTCGCGGCGCCCAGCGTGGCCCAGGCCTTCGATGACCTGTACTACTTCGAACGCGCCTGCGAGGTCTACCTCACCGCCCTGGCCAGCGGCCGCCCGCTGCGTATCGCCAGCGACGATGTGGCGCGCAAGACCATGCGCCAGTGGCTGGAGTATCCGGGGTTTGCCGAGCGGCATTTTTCCGCGTTGCGGGAGATGTTGCTGGAGAGCGAGCCGGAGTTTGCCGAGTGAAACGCGCCCATGGTTACAGACGCGCGTAGGAGCGGACTCCGTCCGCGATCGATTGGCCCAAGCTCCGTTCGAGACAGGCGTTCGGCAGGGCCGATCGCGGACAAAGTCCGCTCCTACGACAGCCGGAGAACACGTAATCAGGAATCCCGCCCCAGCGGCTGGCGCATCACCGGGGCGCTGTAGGTCTGGGTGCGGTCGGCGCTGGGCGGGCAGCCGAAGTGCGCGCGGTAGGCGCGGGAGAAGTGCTCCAGCGAGCCGAACCCGGAGCTGGCCGCTACCTGGGCGACGCTCAGGCGTGTCTGCTGCAGCAGGCTGTGGGCGCGGCCCAGGCGCAGGACGATGTAGTACTTGAGCGGCGACAGCCCGGTGTGCTGCTTGAACTGACGCTCCAGCTGGCGCCGCGAGAGGCCGACGCGCTCGGCGATGGCGTCGCACTCCAGCGGTTCCTCCAGCGCCTGCTCCATCAGCGCGATGGCGCGCCGTACCTTGCCGCCATGGGCGTGGGCGTCGCTTTGCCGGCCCTGCAACTGGTGCGCGCCGGGTTCGCGGGTCTCGCCCAGCAGCAGGTGCATGGCGATCTCCCGCGACAGGTCAACATCGACCCGCTGGCCGATCCAGCCGAGCATCAGGTCGAGGATGGCGCTGGCTCCGGCGCAGGTCAGGCGCTGGCGGTCGAGGGTGTAGAGCTGCGCGCGAGCCTGGACTTTCGGGTAGCTCTCCTGGAAGCCCTGCAGGTTGTCCCAGTGCACCGCCGCCGGGTAGCCATCGAGCACCCCGGCAGCGGCCAGCAGTTCGGTGCCGGTTTCGATACCAGCCAGGGTGGTGCCGAACGCCGCCTGCCGGCGCAGCCAGCTCTTCAGCGGGCGATTGCGCGCGTGCTTGTGCACGTCGAAGCTGGCGATGACGAAGCAGGCGTCCCAGCCGCGCTCCGGGTCGATAGCCTCGTTTACCACGCTGGTCAGGCCGTTGCTGGCGGTCACCGGCTTGCCATCCAGCGACAGCAGCGTCCACTCGAACAACGCCTCACCACCCAGCCAGTTGGCGATGGCCAGCGGTTCCACCACCGCCGCCAGCCCCAGGCCGGGGAACGACGGCAGCAGCAGGAGCGCGACGCGCAGGGGCTCGCGGCGAAACCGGGAAGGCGGTGAAACACTGGCCATGCGGACTCCTCAGCGCTGCCGGCTGTGCCATTGCGGGTGCAGCCAGACCGGGACGTTGGCCGCCTGCAGTGGCGGCAGCCCCCGAATCATATCGCTGGCCTTCTCGGCGATCATCACTGTCGGCGCATTGGTGTTGCCGCTGACGATGCTCGGCATGATCGACGCATCCACCACACGCAGCCCATGCAGCCCATGCACACGCAGCTGCGCATCGACCACCGCCTCGGGATCGTTGGCCGGGCCCATCTTGCAGGTGCCGCTGGCGTGGTAGCCGGTTTCGGTCACCCGCCGCGCCCAGGCGTCCAGCTCGGCGTCGCTGCGGGCCAGCGGGCCGGGAGTCAGCTCCTCGCCGGCAAAGGCGCGCATCGCCGGTTGCTGCATCAGCTCGCGCACCAGGCGCGCGCCGGCACGCATGTCGGCACGGTCCTGCTCGCTCTGCAGGTAGTTGAAGAGGATGCGCGGCGCCTGCCGCGCATCGCTGCTGCGCAGGGTCACGCTGCCCAGGCTGGTGGGGCGCATCAGGTCGATGTGGACCTGGAAGGCGTGGTCCGGCACCGGCGCCACGCTGCCCGGCTGCACCGCCAGCGGCATGAAGGTGAGTTGCAGGTCCGGGTGCTCGACGCCGGCGCGGGAGCGGATGAAGGCGCCCGCCTCGAAGTGGTTGCTCGCCGCCAGCCCGTCGTGGCTGGCGAACCAGCGCGCGCCGATCCACCACTTGCCCGGCGCGCGGGTCCAGGGATAGATCGACACCGGTGCCTTGCAGCGGAACTGCACGACGCTGTCCGGGTGGTCGTTGAGTCGCCGGCCGACGCCGGGCAGGTCATGCTTCACCGCGATGCCCAGCGCGCGCAGCTCCTCGGCCGGGCCAACGCCCGAGAGCATCAGCAGGTGCGGCGAGTTGATCGCCCCGGCAGTCAGCAGCACTTCGCGTTTCGCCCGCGCTGTCAGCGTGCGGCCGCTCTGCGCATAGTCCACGCCCACCGCCCGCTCGCCTTCGAAGAGGATGCGCAGCGCCAGCGCGTCGGTCGCCACCGTGACGTTGCCGCGCCCCAGCGCCTCGCTCAGGTAGCCGCGCGAAGTGCTCCAGCGCCTGCCCTGACGCGTGGTGCGATCCACCGGGCCGAAGCCTTCCTGGCGATGGCCGTTGAGGTCGGTGCTGCGTGCGTACCCGGCCTCCTCGCCCGCCGCGACGAACGCGGCGCACAACGGCGTGTCGATGTCGCCGGGCGTGACGTGCAAATGCCCCGTGTCGCCGTGGTAGGCATCGGCGCCATTGGCGTGGTTCTCCGAGCGGATGAAGTACGGCAGCACCCGCTGGTAGTCCCAACCCTCGCAGCCCTGGGCTGCCCAGCCATCGTAGTCGCGGGCGTGGCCACGGATGTAGACCATGCCGTTGATCGAGGACGACCCGCCCAGTGTTCGCCCACGTGGCGTGGCGATGCGTCGGCCGTCCAGGTAGGGCTCGGGCTCGCTGCTGTAGCTCCAGTTGAAGCGCGTACCGCCGACCACCATGCCCACCGCAGAGGGCATGTCGATGGTCCAGCTGCTATCGGCCGGCCCCGCTTCCAGCAGCAGGATGCGCACGGCCGGGTCGGCGCCCAGGCGGTTGGCCAGCACGCAGCCGGCCGAGCCCGCGCCGACGATGATGTAGTCGTAGTCCATCGCCATTCCTCAGAGCTGTGCGCCGTGGATGCCCTGGAACACCAGGCGGTGGAAGTGATGCACCAGGTGCTCGCTCTCGTTGCTGCGCTCGGCGTCGATCATGTAGCGCCCCTGGTCGTAGCCCATGGAGCGCAGGCCCTTCTGCACGCTGATGTTGAGGGCGATGTCTTCCGGCCCCAGCTCCTCGTTCATCCAGCGCATGCAGGCCTTGCTCACCTCGGCGGTTTGCGCGTTGGCCGAGTAGTAGCCGAAGCGCAGCAGGGAGCGCTCGGCATCCAGCGGGAGCATGATGAAAGTGCCGAGGAACTCGGAGAACGGGAAGGTGTAGAAGGTGTTGTTCGGCCACATGCCGATGTTGAAGAAGCACTCGTCGGGGTTGAGGTCGCTGCGCAGCTTCACGCCGTAAGCCTCGCCGGCCTCAAGGTTGGCCGGAGCGATGTAGGTCCACCAGTTGTCGCGCTTGCTCAGGCGGTAGCCCTTGAAGTCGATCAGCTTGGCCAGGTCGATATGGCACGGCCCGGAGAGCTTGAAGTGATAGCCCTCGATGGAGTTGTCCATGATCACCTTCCAGTTGGCCGGCACAATCACGTCGGCCTCCTCGATCAGGCGCATGTCGGCAAGGTTGGGGAATACCCGGTGCATCTCGGCATCCGCGCCGGGGAACAGCTCGGCCAGCGAAGGCGCTTTGGGGTCGAGGTTGAAGTAGAGGAAGCCGCCCAGTTCCTCCAGGCGCACCTGCGGGATGGCGAATTCCTCCTTGTCGAAGTTCTTGATCCGCTCGCAGCGCGGCGCACTGCGTAACGAGCCGTCCATCTCGTAGCACCAGGAGTGGTAGGCGCAGCGCACGATGCCGCCGGTGTTGCCGCGACGCTCTTCCAGTAGGCGGTTGCCGCGGTGCTGGCAGACGTTGTGGAAGGCACGGATTTCCCCGCCACGGCTGTGGGCGATGACGATGCTCTGGTCGAACAGGTCGCAGACCACGAACTGCCCGACTTCGGCGAACTCGCTCAGGTGCCCGGCGACATGCCAGGAGCGCAGGAAGATGTTGTCGCGCTCGGCGGCGAACAGCGCCTCGTCGTAGAAGTAGCGCGACGGCAGGGTGAAGGCCTGCTCCGGGTCCTGGCGGTCCCAGCCGTCGATGGAAGTACGCAGTTTCAGGCTCTCGATGGACGACATGCTCGACTCTCCTCGGCTTTCTCTGGCTTGCCGGGCGCGGTGGCCGGCGGCTCGGTTCGAGGACAAATCTAGGGGCACGCCTGCGCCCGCTCTTGATGAAAAACGACAAGTTTTCCGGCGGACGCATCAAGGCGAAGCGACTGGCGAAACGGGCTCTGGCAGCAAAGGATGCATGGCTGTCCGGATTCGCTCCCCCGCCCTCGTTGTCCCGCGCGCGCTGCGGATTTCCAATGGCATGGAGCGCGATGCAGCCCGTTTCGCGCGTTGCAGATCCAGCCCAGGAGCCCGCCATGAGCCTCGACCTGAACGGCGTCAAAGTCCCCGACAGCGCCCTCGCCAAGGCCATCACCGAGATGGTCCGCGACAACGCCACCCCGCTGCTCTTCCACCACTCCTCGCGCGTCTACTACTGGGGCGCACTGACCGGTGCGCGCAAGGAACTGAAGTTCGACGCCGAGCTGCTCTACGCCGGCGCGATGTTCCACGACATGGGCCTGATGCCGCGCTACTGCAGCCAGTGCGAACGCTTCGAAGTGGACGGTGCCGACTGCGCCGCGGAGTTTCTACGCAGCCATGGCATCGCCGAGAGCGACATCGACACGGTGTGGACCGCCATCGCCCTGCACACCACGCCCGGCATCCCGCAGCACATGAAGCCGGAGATCGCCCTGGTCACCGCCGGGGTGGAAATGGACGTGCTGGGCATCGCCTATCCGCAGTTCCCCGACGCCCAGCGCGACGCCGTGGTCGCCGCCCACCCCCGCGGCGAGCAGTTCAAGCAGGACATCCTGCAGGCCTTCTACGACGGAATCAAAGGCAAGCCGGAAACCACCTTCGGCAACGTCAAGGCCGACGTGCTGGCGATGAAAGATGCCGACTTCGTGCGCGGCAACTTCTGCGAAGTGATCCTGAATTCCGACTGGGCCAGCTAGGCCTTCGCGGCCACGGGCGTGCCCAGCACACCGGGCTCGCCCAGCAGTTGCGTCAGCCACTGCATGAACGCCCGCACCCGCTGCGGCAGGCGGCGGTGGGCGTAGAGCAGGGAGATCTCCATGGGCGGCAGCGCTATGTGTTCCAGCACCGCCACCAGGCGCCCGGCTTCCAAATCATCGAGCACGCCATGGATCGGCACCTGGATGATCCCCAGCCCACCCATCGCCGCGCTTTCGTAGGCCTCGGCGTTGTTCACCGACAGCGCCCCACCCATCGGCACGTAGCGCACCTCGCCGTGGTGCAGGTACTCGAAACCCGGCGGCCGCGCCCCCAGCACCGTCACGTAATGGATCAGTTGGTGCCCGGCGAGATCATCCAGCGACTGCGGCACGCCATGCTCGGCGAGATAGGCCGGGCTGGCGCAGGTCACCTGCGGGAACTGCCCGAGGGTGCGCGCCACCACCGACGGATCGTTCACCGAGCCGACCCGCACCACGCAGTCGAAACCCTCGCGCACCAGGTCGACGCGGCGGTCGGTACAGCTCACCTCCAGCTCCAGCGCCGGGTGCCGCGCGAGGAATTCCCCCAGGCGCGGCATCACCAGCTTGCGCGCCATCACCGTCGGCATATCCACCCGCAGGCGGCCGCCGAGGGCTTCATCATCCTGTCGGAACAGGCCCTGCAACTCATCGAGCTGGGCCAGCATGTCCTTGCTGCGCTCGTAGAGCACCAGGCCATCCTGGGTTGCGGTGACGCGCCGGGTGGTGCGCTGCAGCAGGCGCGTGCCGAGCAGTTCCTCCAGCGCCTGGATGTGTTCGGACACGGTGGAGCGCGGCAGGCCGAGCTGCTCGCCGGCCTGGGTGAAGCTGGCCAGCTCGGTGACGCGGACGAAGGTGCGTAGAAGGTCGGGACGGATCATCGGACAGTCCAGCCATTGTTCGGTAGTACCGACCAGTATTTCCGATTTACGCCGGTTTATCACAAGCCAATCGAACAATAAGCTTTCCCTCAATCCCACCCGCTCTCCAGACCCCGCACAGGAGCTTCGCCATGACCCGCAAGATCGCTCTCATCACCGGCGCCAGCCGCGGCCTTGGCCGCAACGCCGCCCTGCACCTCGCTGCCGCCGGGGTCGACATCATCGGTACCTACCGCAGCCAGGCTGACGAGGCCCACGCGGTCGCCGCCGAGATCGAGCAGCACGGCGGCCGCGCCGTGATGCTGCAACTGGACGTGGCCGACAGCAGCCGCTTCGCCGCCTTCGCCGAGCAGATCCGCGCCACCCTGGGCGAGACCTTCGGCCGCCAGGACTTCGACTTCCTGGTGAACAATGCCGGTATCGGTCTCTACGCCAGCTTTGCCGAGACCAGCGAGGAGATGTTCGACCAGCTGATGAACATCCAGCTCAAGGGGCCGTTCTTCCTGACCCAGAAGCTGCTGCCGCTGATCGCCGATGGCGGTCGCATCCTCAACGTCTCCAGCGGCCTGACGCGCTTCTCGCTGCCCGGCTACGCCGCCTACGCGACCATGAAAGGCGCCATGGAAACCCTGACCAAGTACCAGGCCAAGGAACTGGGTGCGCGCGGCATCGCCGTGAACATCCTCGCCCCCGGCGCCATCGAGACCGACTTCGGCGGCGGCCAGGTGCGCGACAACGCCGAACTGAACAAGCAGATCGCCAGCAACACCGCCCTGGGCCGCGTCGGCCTGCCGGACGATATCGGCGCGGTGATCGCCACCCTGCTCTCCGACGGCGGCCGCTGGATCAACGGCCAGYGCGTGGAAGCCTCGGGCGGGATGTTCCTCTGACAGAGCTGATGGCATGACCTGAACGTAGGAGCGGACTCCGTCCGCGATAGGCTTCCGGCGCGATGCGGACCTATCGCGGACGGAGTCCGCTCCTACGCACCCGGTTAGCTCTGTGATTACTTGAGCTTGCGCTCGGCGGCGATCTCCGGCAGGTCGGTGCGGCGCAGATAGGTCAGCAGCGCTTCGTTGAGGTTCAGGCGGTCGTGGATGTTCTGCTCGACGAGAATCTGCAGGCACTCACGGCTCAGCGTCATCACCACGCCATTCTTCTGCGCCCAGACGAATTCGCAGGCGGGACGGATGCTGTCCTCGGCCACGTCCATGCCGAAGGAATCCTCGCTGAAACGCACGATGTACTTGCCGGTCTTGAGGTTGAAGCCGACGAAGCCGGACAGCCCGTCGGCGGCGTTGCAGATATCGCTGGAAGTGATGGCCATGCTGCCCCCTGGATTTGTTCTGTTATGGATTCGCACGCAGGAGGTCCCCGATTCTCTGAACGGGTGAACAGCGGATTCTGACAGCCTTGCCTGCGCCTGCTCAGGGGCGGGTTGTCGCACCTGGCGTTGAGGCAGTTCCGATCAAGGTTCGGCGTGCCCGGATAGCGATCGCGGACGGAGTCCGCTCCTACGTGACCGGTAAGCGCGGTGCCAGAACTTGCGTAGGAGCGGACTCCGTCCGCGATGACCACGCTCTCGCGCCGACGCTTGCTTATGTTGGGAGACTTCGTGCCATGCGGTTCGCGAGCAAGGACTGGGCGTCCCACTCGGTCCTACGGAAAGCGCACCGGGCGGCTCGATGACTGTAGGAGCGAGCTTGCTCGCGAACGCTTTTGCGCTCCAGGGCAAGCCCCGTAGGGCGGATAACCCCTTCCGGGTTATCCGCCCTACGCTGGAGACAGAGCCAGCTATCAGGCCCCTTGGGTCAGGTGCCGGGCAATCGCCGTGCGCAGCGGCGGCAGGTTCTGCGCCAGGCGCAGGCCGGCGTTGCGCAGCAGGCGTACCGGCGGGCGCGGGTCGGTGTACATGCCGACGATCAGCCGGGTGGCCTGGTACAGCGGCCAGGTCGCCAGGCGGTGGGCCATGGCGTAGCGGCGCAGCGGCCAGGTGCCGCCGATATCGCCGCCACGGCGATGGGTCGCGAGGATTTCACTGGCCAGCCGACGCTGGCTCTGCAGGCCGAAGTTGAAGCCGTGGGCGGTGACCGGGTGCATGCCGACGGCAGCATCGCCGATCAGCGCACTGCGCGGGCCGACGAAGCGGTCCGAGTACACGCCCACCAACGGGTAGCTGTGGCGCGGGCCAAGCAGCTGCATGCCGCCCAGGCGGCGGTCGAAGCGACGTTCCATCTCCTGGGCGAAGGCCTTCTCGTCCAGCTCCAGCAGCGGCGCCATCTCACGCTGCGGCAGGGTCAGCACCACCGAGGAGCGGTCGCCATTGATCGGCAGCAGCGCCAGGGTCTGGCCGTAGCCGAACCATTCCCAGGCGACGTTGTGGTGCGGCTTTTCGTGAGCCATGCGGCAGACCATCATGGTCTTGCCGAAGTCCTCCATGTGCGCGCCGATACCGAGCATGCGACGGGTCTCGGAGAAACGGCTGTCGGCCGCCACCAGCAGGCGCGCATGGACGCGGCTGTCATCGTCCAGGGTCAGCGACACACCATCCTGCTGCACCTGCAGCGTGCGCAGCGCGCGGCCGCAGACCAACGAGACGTCCGCGCACTCATGCACCGCGTCAAAGGCGGCGCGGCGGATCATCTGGTTAGAGACGAAATACCCCAGCTGCTCGGCGCCGGCGTGCTCCGCCTCGATGCGCAGGGTGAACAGCGACGGACCGTTGAGCACCTGGGCATCGCGCAGCGGTGAGACTTCCTCCGGGTCGATCCGCGACCACATTCCCAGGCGCTGCAGTTCGGCGCGCGAAGCGTGGGTCAGCGCGATCTCCCGGCCGTCCTCGGCGGGCTCGGCCACGGCAGCCAGCGGCTGGCGGTCGATCAGCAGGATCGACAGGCCGTTGCCCGACAGCGAGCGGGCCAGGCAAAGCCCGGCGGGGCCGGCGCCGACGATGGCGATGTCCACGTGCATGGGTGACTCCTTTCGCGAGGATGGGCGGTTCGGGAGTCTAGGCCGGGCGTTGCGCGGCTTTCTTGCGTTGGATCAGTAAGGCCGACTGCGCCGTGCGATGCCACGGCGAAGTACAGCGTGACCATGACTGTAGGAGCGGACCTTGTCCGCGAAATCCTTCCGGCCCGTGGCGCGGCGCAAGGACGGGTTCGCGAGCAAGCTCGCTCCTACGAAGAGCGCGAACCAACCTGTAGGAGCGAGGGGGACACCTAGTTATTGCTCGCGAACCGCACGGCACAGAGCCAGCCCTACTCGCGCACCTCGACCAGCACCGGACACGGCGACCGCTCGATCACCCGCTGCCCGACCGACGGATCCAGCAGCCGTTCGATGCGTCCCAGGTGACGGTGGCCGATCACGATCAGGTCGCACTCCAGCTTCTCCGCCTCGCGCAGGATCGCCCGTGCCGGATCACCCGCCACCACGGCACCTGTCGCAACGTTGGGTTGCAACTGCGCCACCGCTTCATCCACCAGTGCCTGGGCTTCGTGCTGCTCCTGTTCGGCCGGCGGGTACTCCAGGGCGTCCTGGCGCGGCATGGCGAAGGCGCGGTCCACGGCGCAGACCACGTGCACCTGGGCTCCATTGCAGCGCGCCAACTCGCCGGCGGTCGTGATGATGCGCGGCGACTGCGCCGCGCCGTCGATGGCCAGCAGAATCCGTTTGAACATGCCTTTCTCCTTCATCAAACAAAATCCGCCGCCATTCTTCGGGCCGGGGCGCAGAGCGTAAAGGCACGCAAAACGTAATGGACCATTGCATGAAACGCACGCTTGCCCATCCGGGCCGTCGCAATGGAACATGAATGACACCGCGCCAACCCTCCGGAGTCGCCATGGCCCTGCCCGATCTCAACCTGCTGGTCGCCCTCAACATCCTGCTGGAAGAAGGCAGCGTGGTCGGCGCTGCGCGGCGCATGCACCTCAGCCCGCCGGCTATGAGCCGCACGCTGTCGCGCATCCGCGAGGCGGTGGGCGATCCGATCATGGTCCGCGCCGGCCGCAACCTGGTACCGACGCCGCGCGCGCTGCAACTGCGCGAGGAAGTCAGCGACCTGGTGGAACACGCCATGCGCCTGTTCAACGCCAAGGAAAACCTGCGCATGGACCAGCTCGAACGCTGCTTCGTGCTGCGTTCCAACAACGTGCTGGTGGGCGGCTTCGCCTCGCGCATGCTGGCGGTGATGAAGGAAGAAGCGCCGCGCTGCAGCCTGCGCATCGCGCCGGAGGCCGACTTCGACGACGAAGCCCTGCGGCAGAACCGCATCGACCTGTACATCGGCGCCACCTCGACGCTGGAGCCGGAAATCCGCACGCAGACGTTGTTCACCACCAGCTTCGTCGGCCTGGCGCGGCGCGATCATCCGATCTTCGACGACGAGATCACCGCCGAACGCTTTGCCTCCTTCCCGCAGATCAGCGTGTCGCGGCGTGGCCGCGCCATCGGGCCGATCGACGAGGAACTGGCGAACCTCGGCCTGCGCCGGGAAATCCGCCTCACCGCGCCGACCTTCCACTCCTCGATCTTCGCCCTGCTGGAGTCCGACCTGGTGCTGCCCATCGCCGAGCACTCGCTGTGGCGCCTGGATCGCCTCGGCTTCGCCCTGCGCCAGTTCGATATCCCGCTGCCGCTGAAATCCGTGGTGATCCTGCAGGCCTGGCACCCACGTTTCGACAACGACCCGGCGCACAGCTGGCTGCGGCAGACGGTGAAGCGGGTCTGCATCGAATTGCGCGAGAGCTCGGGTTTGCTGAGCTGAACGAGCAATAAGTGCACCAGACACACTGATTAGCTGCAATCATTTCAATTTTCACAGCTATCGCCCTTCCCTAGACTCGGTCGCAAATACCCGAGTTGATTCCTATGCCTTGCACAGCACCGCCCTGCGGCGGCGGCATCGGCCATCCCCGTGGAGGCCGGCCATGACCGCGCTCGCGCCGATTTCCGCCGCCAGCCCGCAACCCGCGAAGCCTGCCGCACCCGCTGCCCAACCATTCGGCCTGCGCATCGTGGTCGGCATGCTTGGCGTGCTGATCGCCTCCCTCAGTGCCGGCCTCAACGAGAAGGTCACCGACCTGGCCATGACCGACGTGCGCGGCGCGCTGTCCATCGGCCACGACGAAGGCACCTGGCTGATCGCCCTGTACTCGGCAGCACAGGTCGCCGCCATGGCCTTCGCACCCTGGTTCTCGGTGACCGTATCGCTGCGCCGCTTCACTCTCGGCGCCATCGCCTGCTTCGCCCTGCTCGCGCTGCTTTGCCCGTTCGCGCCGAACGTCGAGACGCTCTACCTGCTACGCCTGCTGCAGGGTTTCGCCGGGGGCTGCATGCCACCGATGCTGATGACCGTGGCGCTGCGCTTCCTGCCGCCGGGAATCAAGCTCTACGGCCTGGGCGCCTATGCTCTGACCGCGACCTTCGCGCCAAACCTGGGCATGCCGCTGGCGGCGCTGTGGACCGAGTTCGTCGGCTGGCAATGGGTGTTCTGGCAGGTCATTCCGCTCTGCGCTGTGGCGCTGGCCGCCGTCGCCTGGGGCATCCCGCAGGACCCGCTGCGCCTGGAGCGTCTCAAGCAATTCGATTACCTCGGCCTGGCCCTCGGCCTGCCGGGCATCCTGATGCTGGTGATGGGCCTGCTGCAGGGCGAGCGCCTGGACTGGTTCGAGTCCGACCTGGTCACCCTCCTGGTGATCGGCGGCGCCGGGTTGCTGGTGGCCTTCTTCATCAACGAATGGACGCACCCGCTGCCGTTCTACCGCCTGGACATCCTCAAGCGGCGCAACTTCACCCACTCGCTGATCACCCTGGCCGGCGTGCTGGTGGTGCTCGGCGCGTGCGCTGGCGTGCCGGCGTCCTACCTCGCCTCGGCCCACGGCTATCGCCCGCTGCAATCGGCGCCGATGGCGCTGCTGGTGGCGCTGCCGCAGCTGATCACGCTGCCGCTGGTGGCCGCGCTGTGCAACATCCCGCGGGTGGATTGCCGCTGGGTGCTGGCCATCGGCATCAGCCTGTGCGGCCTGTCGGCGTTCGGCATGAGCCAGCTGACCAGCGAGTGGACGCGGGAGAATTTCTACTGGCTGCTGGCGTTGCAGATCATCGGCCAGCCGATGGCCATCGTGCCGCTGCTGATGTCCGCCACCAGCGTGGTCGCGCCCATCGAAGGGCCGTTCGCCTCGGCCTGGTTCAACAGCGTGCGCGGTTTCTCGGCGGTGCTCGGCAGCGCCGTGGTGTCGATCCTGATGACCTGGCGCGAGCACTACCACTCCAACCGTCTGGTCGATCACCTGGGCAACGCCCAGCAAGCTCTCGGCCTGCGTCTGGAGCAACTGGGCGGCGCCGAGAACATCGGCCGCCTGGCCGGCCAGGTGCGCGGCCAGGCCGGCGTGCTCGCCGCCTCCGACACGCTGCTGGCGATGTCCTGGCTGGCCGCCGCCCTGCTCGTCCTGATTCCCCTGATGCCGCTGCGGGTCTACCCGCCGCGCCCTGTCATTCCCAATCAATGAAAGGTCTGCCCATGTCGAAACTGAGCTCCCGTCGCGGCAGTCTGGCCCTGGTTGCCGTGCTGCTTCTCGTCCTCGTCATCTACCTGCTGCTGCGCCTGCTCGGCCCCACCCGCGAGCAGAGCACCGACGACGCCTATATCCATGCGGACTTCACCCTGGTGGCGCCGAAGGTAGCCGGCTTCATCGAGGAAGTGCTGGTGGAAGACAACCAGTCGGTGAAGGCCGGGCAGGTCCTGGCGCGCATCGACGCCCGCGACTACCGCGCCGCGCTGGAAGCCGCCGAAGCCGACGTGCTGGCCGCCGAGGCGCGCCATCACCACGTTGCCGCCGACCTCGAACGCCAGCAGGCAGTGATCGCCCAGAGTGCAGCCCAGGTGCAGGCCGACCAGGCCGCGCTGACCTTCGCTGCCCAGGAACAGAATCGCTACCAGCACCTCGCAACCCAGGGCGCCGGCACGCTGCAGAATGCCCAACAGGCTCGTTCACGGGTCGACTCGGCGAAGGCCGTGCTGGACAAGAACAAGGCCGCCGCCCTCGCCGCCCGCAAGCAACTCGATGTGCTGCTGGCCCAGCAGGCCGAGGCCCTCGGCGCGCTCAAGCGCGGCCAGGCGCAACTGCAGCAGGCGCAACTGAACCTGTCGTACACCGAGATTCGCGCGCCCTTCGACGGCATGGTTGGCCGCCGTGCCGTGCGTGTCGGCGCCTACACTACGCCGGGCAATGCGCTGCTCGCGGTGGTGCCACTGCAAGATGCTTACGTGGTTGGCAACTTCCAGGAGACCCAACTGACCGAAGTGCAGCCCGGCCAGCGCGTCGAGATCAGCATCGATACCTTCCCCGGCGAGAAGCTGCACGGCCACGTCGATAGCATCGCCCCGGCCACCGGCCTGAGCTTCGCGCCGATTGCCCCGGACAATGCCACCGGCAACTTCACCAAGATCGTCCAGCGCATCCCGGTGAAGATCATCCTCGACGCCGACCAGCCGCTGCGCGACAGGCTGCGCGTGGGCATGTCGGTGATCGCGCGCATCGACACCGATAAGCACACTGATAAGGAGCAGAAGGTGGCCGTGCAATGAATACCGTCCGCGCTCCCCTGTTCCTTGCGTTGCTGGCGCTCGGTGCCTGCAGCGTCGGCCCGGACTTCCAGCGCCCGAAGGATGCCGACGCGGTGGACTGGTCCGCCCAACGCGGCGACACGCCGAGCCAGACGCTCAACGCGCCGCTGGAAGCGCAGTGGTGGACATTGCTAGGCGATGCGCAGTTGAACGACCTACAGCGCCGCGTGGCCGCAGCCAACCTCGACCTGCGCGAAGCCGACGCACGCCTGCAGCAGAGCCGGGCGATCCGCCAGGCGCTGGGCGGCGATGCCGTGCCCAATGTCGGCGCGGACCTGGGCTACCAGCGCAAGCGCAACAGCGAAGTCGGCCTGAATGATCCGTCCGGCAAAGCCGGCAAGGACAGCTTCAACCAACTCGACGGCGGCTTCGACCTATCCTGGGAGCTGGACTTCTGGGGCCGTGTGCGCCACGAGCTGGAAGCCGCCGACGCCAACGTCCAGGCCAGCGAGGAAAGCCGTCGCGATGTGCTGGTCTCGGTGCTCGCCGAGACCGCGCGCAACTACCTGCAACTGCGCGCCGAGCAGGACCTGGAAGCCATCATCCGCAGCAACCTGGAGATCGCCCAGCGCAGCCTGGAGCTGACCCGCCTGCGCCGCGCCGATGGCGTCGCCACCGAACTGGACGTGGCCGAAGCGCTGACCCAGGTCGCCAGCATCGAAGCGCGCCTTCCCGACAGCCAGAAGCGCCAGGCGCGGCTGATCAACGCCCTGGGCTATCTGCTCGGAGAGGCGCCCGGTGCGCTGCAGGCCGAACTCGCCCAGGCCCGACCCGTACCGCAGCCGCCCCGTGGCGTGCCGGTCGGCCTGCCGTCGGAACTGGCCCAGCGCCGCCCGGACATCCGCCGCGCCGAAGCCGCGCTGCACGCCGCCACTGCCAGCATCGGCGTGGCCAAGGCGGACTTCTACCCGCGCATCAGCCTCAACGGCAGCTTCGGTTTCCAGGCGTTGCAGCTGTCCAACTTCGGCGACTGGAACAGCCGCACCTTCGGTATCGGCCCGAGCCTGTCGCTGCCGATTTTCGAAGGCGGGCGCCTGAAAGGCACGCTCGCACTGCGCGAAGCGCAGCAGCAGGAATCGGCCATCGCCTACCGCCGCACCGTGCTCAACGCCTGGCGCGAAGTGGACGACGCGCTGACCGACTACGCCGCCGACCAGCGCCGCCTGGCCAGCCTGGATACCGCCGCCGAACACGGACGCACCGCCCTGGCCAATGCCCGCGAGCAGTACAAGGCCGGCGCAGTGGACTTCCTCAATGTGCTCAGCGCCCAGCGCGAACTGCTGGCCACCGAGGAACAGCAGGTGCGTGGTCGCGAAGCGGTGGCCACTACGCTGGTGCTGCTCTACAAGTCGCTCGGTGGTGGCTGGCAGCCAGGCCAGGAAACCGCGCAGAACCTGTAGGAGCACCCCATGGGCGTGCTCGCAGGCCATGAGTGCCTGACCGTGGCGTAGGAGCGGACTTTGTCCGCGATGATTTCCGGCACGTACGACGGTTCGGGCCGTGTTTCGCGAGGAAGGACTGGGCGCCCTGCTCGCTCCTACGAAGAGCCGGCCGTGCAGAAACGAAAAAGCCCCGCATCTGCGGGGCTTTTTTCTGGCTCGCCGATCAGGCCGCCGAGTCGGCGTCGGCCTTGCTGCGGCGCGGCTTCTTCTTGCCGGCCAGCAGGTGCGAAAACACCGCGTGCAGGTCGCCGGAGGCGCCATCCACGTCCAGGTTCAGCTTGTCGTCGATGTGCGCCATGTGGTGCATCATCAGGGTCACGGCCTTTTCCTTGTCGCCCTTCTCGATGGCGTCGAGGATCTCATTGTGCTCATCGAACGAGCAGTGCGAGCGGCCGCCGCTTTCGTACTGGGCGATGATCAGCGAGGTCTGCGACACCAGGCTGCGCTGGAACACCACCAGCGGCGCGTTCTTCGCCATCTCGGCGAGCTTCAGGTGGAATTCGCCGGAGAGGCGGATGCCGGCGCCACGGTCGCCACGGGCGAAGCTGGATTGCTCCTGCTTCACCATGTCGCGCAGTTCGGCGAGGGTATCGCTGCTGGCGTTGTCCACCGCCAGCTCGGTGATCGCGCGCTCGACAGTGCGGCGGGCGAAGAGAATCTGCCGGGCTTCGTCGATGCTCGGGCTGGCCACCACGGCGCCACGGTTGGGGCGCAGCAGCACGACCTGTTCATGGGCCAGGCGCGACAGGGCGCGACGGATGATGGTGCGGCTGACGCCGAAGATTTCGCCGAGGGCTTCTTCGCTCAGCTTGGTGCCTGGCGCCAGGCGTTGTTCGAGGATGGCGTCGAAGATGTGCGCGTAGACGATCTCGTCCTGAGTGCCGCTGCGCGCCTTGCCATTGCGCGGCTGCTTCCTGATCTGTTGCAACTGGTCGGTCATCGGAGTCGAACCCTGCTCAAGCCGGGTTGAACCGGCGCGAAATCCGTGGGGCGGGAAAGAAACTGGCCGCGGGCCAGGTATTGGCGACAGTGTACACAAAGTGGCCACTATCGTGCAGCCGTCACGCGCGACTCCGTTGCGGCACCAATCCCGCGCCGTGCAGGAGCTGGGCAGACTTCAGCCTGCGACCATTCCGAGCCTTTTCTTGTAAAAATCTTGCGAAAAGGCACTAAACATTATTTGAAGTTTTTGTACACAACTGCATAATCGCCGCGTGACTTCCTGACTCAAGGGTCAACTAAATCACACCCTCACAACTCTTTCCGTTAGCGCAAGGGACGCAGGTGAACCAGCCGACGGCAAGGGACCAACAACAAGAGCGTTGAGGAGTACCGCTGTGGAAAGCACCAAACAAGAACAACAAGCCTTTGCATCCAGTCCCCCCGCCACCGGCCTGCTCGAACGCCTGTTCAAGCTCAGCCAGCACGGCACCACCGTGAAGACCGAACTCGCAGCCGGCCTCACGACCTTCATCACCATGGCGTACATCATCTTCGTCAACCCCAACATCATGGCCGACGCCGGCATCGACCACGGTGCCGCCTTCGTCGCGACCTGCCTTGCCGCCGCGCTCGGCTGCTTCCTGATGGGCCTCTACGCCAACTGGCCGGTGGGCCTGGCGCCGGGCATGGGCCTCAACGCGTTCTTCACCTACACCGTGGTCAAGACCATGAACTACAGCTGGGAGATCGCGCTGGGCGCGGTGTTCATCTCCGGCATCGCCTTCATGATCCTGACCTTCTCGCGCATCCGCGAATGGCTGCTCAACAGCATCCCGGTCAGCCTGCGCTTCGCCATGGGCGCCGGAGTCGGCCTGTTCCTCGGGCTGATCGGCCTGAAGACCGCCGGTATCGTGGTCGCCAGTCCCGCCACCCTGGTTCACCTGGGTGACCTGACCAGCCCCGGCCCGCTGCTCGCCGCCATCTGCTTCCTGATGATCGCGGTGCTGGAATACCGTCGCGTGTTCGGCGGCATCCTGATCAGCATCCTCACCGTCACCGTGGCCGGCATCGCCCTGGGTATCGTCAAGTTCGGCGGCGTGTTCTCCATGCCGCCGAGCCTGGCGCCGACCTTCCTGGCGATGGACATTGCCGGCGCGTTCAACGTGACCATGATCAGCGTGATCCTGGCCTTCCTCTTCGTGCACATGTTCGACACCGCCGGCACCCTGATGGGCGTTGCCCAGCGCGCGCACCTGGTGCGCGAGGACGGCCGCATCGAGAACCTGTCCAAGGCGATGAAGGCCGACAGCACCTCCAGCGCCTTCGGCGCAGTGCTCGGCGTACCGCCGGTGACCAGCTACGTGGAAAGCGCCGCGGGGGTTGCCGCTGGCGGCCGCACCGGCCTGACCGCGGTCACCGTGGGCGTGCTGTTCGTCGCGGCGATGTTCTTCGCCCCGCTGGCCGGCATGATCCCCGCCTACGCCACTGCCGGCGCGCTGATCTACGTCGCCATGCTGATGATGGGCGGCATGGCCCACATCGACTGGAACGAGCACACCGAGACCATCCCGGCCATCGTCACCGTCATCATGATGCCGCTGACCTTCTCGGTCGCCGACGGCATCGCCCTGGGCTTCGTGACCTACGTGGCGATGAAGGTCTTCACCGGCCGCCACAAGGACGTGACCGTCAGCCTGTACGCGCTGTGCGCGATCTTCGTGGCCAAGTTCATCTTCCTCTGATCGCCCGCTGACCACGTAACGAGAAAGGCCCCGGCAATCGCTTGCCGGGGCCTTTTCACAACCGCCGATCAGGGTTCAGGGGGTCGCATCGGGAAACTGCAGGCGAATGCGGATTTCCGTGCCGACGCCCAGTTCGCTCTTCGCACTGATCTCACCCTCCATCAGTTCTACCAGGCTGCGGCACAGAGCCCCGCCCAGCCCGCTGCCGCCGCGACCGATCCGCTGGTTGTCCAGTTCATGACTGAACGGCTCGAACAGCCAGGGCAGCTCTTCCTGCGCAATGCCGATGCCGGTATCGATCACTTCGAGGGTCACGTCGACCATGCCCTTGCCGACGCCGTGCGAATGCAGCCGCACGGTGACCGAACCGCTGTCGGTGAAGCGCACGGCGTTATCCAGCAAATTGTTGAGTACCTGCCGAAGGCGCAACGGGTCGCACCACACGCGGGTCTTCAGCGCCTCGCTGAAATCGCCCTGCAGGACCAGGCCCTTCGCCTTGGCGGCTTCGTCCATCAGGGCGATCTGCCGCTCGACCAGAGCGGGCAGATCCACGTCCTCGGGCGCCAACGGGAGATTCCCGGCCTTGGCGCGGCTGAGCAGCTGAAAATCATTGACTACATCGAGCACATTGCTGGCCAGATTGCGCGCCACCGCCAGGGGTTCTGCACGACGCGTGGCGTCATCCTGGTTCAGCGCCAGGTCGATCATTGCCAGGATGTTGCGCATCGGCCCCTGGAGCTCGTTGGTAATCGCCCCGAGGAAGCGCGTCTTGCCGCGGCTGATGGTATCGATGCGGGCATTGGCGTTGCGCAGCTCGCGGACCAGTTGCTCGCGGTCGGTAATGTCGATGGCACCGCAAATCGCCCCCAGCAGCTTGCCATTCACATCCCGGTAGGGTCTGCCCCAGTGGTGGTAGACCCGCCGGCCGCGCTTGGCGCCATGGAACTCGACATCGGAATCATAGGGCTCGCCGACAGCGATCGCCTCGGCCAGTCGCTGGTGCAGCAGCTCGGCCTCCTGCGCGCTGCTGATAATGCCCAGATCGAGCAGACGCTTGCCGACGACTTCGTCCAGTTGCAGCCCGGTGAGATCGAGCGCGATCCGGTTGCAGAACATCACCCGACCGTCCACCGCGCGAACGGTCATAGGGTGAGGTAGCGAGTCGATGATCGTGCGCAGCAGGTCCAATTCACGGATCTGCTCCTCGTCCAGGGCAGCGACAGGATTGTGCTCCTCTGTCGGCGCCCCACCCTCCACCAGTCCATGCCTCCGGGCGATATCGATCAGCTCCACCAGCGACTTGGCGTGCAGCTTCTGCATCAGCCGCACCTTGTAGGTGCTCACCGTCTTGTCGCTGATCGCCAATTGGTCGGCGATGGCGATGTTGCTCAGGCCCTGCGCCAGCAGTTGCAGCACGCTCAGCTCGCGCACCGACAGGTCCTTGAGCAGCCCACCATGGCCGGCATCCTCCACCGCGCTGACGCTGCCAAGGGCGTGGCTGGGGAAATAGCTGTGGCCCTGGGCGATGGCACGCACGGCCTCGCGCACGGCCTGCGAGTCTTCCTGCTTGCTGACAAAGCCGGCGGCGCCGGCGGTCAGGCAACGCCCGGCGAAGTACTCGGAGTCCTGCGAAGTCAGCACCAGCACTTTCACCGGTGACTCCTGGGCGACCAGACGCTGAAGCACTTCCAGTCCACCCAGGCGCGGGATCGACAGTTCGAGGATCATCAGGTCCGGCTTGCACTGGCGCACCTGGTGCAGGGCATCTGGGCCGTTGTCGGCCTCACCGACCACCTCGTGCCGATCGGCCTCCATCATCAGGCGCAGGGCATGGCGGGTTACCGGTTGCTCTTCAACGATCAGGATTCTGCTCATGCGCGCTCTCGGAAAAGGATTTTCCAGATAGTTCTAGCCCAGGCGGGGACTACATGACGGAGAAAACGCAGGCAAAAAAAAGCCCGCAGTGTGGGCGGGCCGAGGAAGACTCCACGAAGAGTCTGGGGGAAGACCTATGGGCGGGGACTAGCTGCCGCGATAGGTGGAATAGCTGTAGGGGGAAATCAGCAGAGGCACGTGGTAGTGGTCGCTTTCCGAGGCGATGCCGAAGCGCAGGACCACCTGGTCGAGGAAGGCCGGCTGGGGCAGTTCGACGCCGCGGGCACGGTAGTAGTCGCCAGCGTTGAACAGCAGCTGGTAGACACCGGCGCGGAAGTCATCGCCCTGCAGCAGCGGTTCGTCGCAGCGGCCGTCGTCGTTGGTCACGCGGGTGGCGATCAGCTCCAGCTGCTGGCCTTCGACGCGGAACAGCTCGATCTTGATGCCGTGGCCGGGGCAGCCGTGGGCGGAATCCAGTACGTGGGTAGTCAGGCGTCCCATGGGCATATCGGTGTCCAGCGGCGGAGCCGGCCGACACCTTCCTCCTCTGTCTTGTTGATTCGAATGGGCGGCTGTCGCCAGGACGGCCTGCCCGTGCATTGGGTTGCAGCGAATATACCCAGCGGCACACTCAATTGTATACAAAAAACTGAAACTTACTCGCAGAATCAGCCCGCAGCAGCCCCTTGTACTATCGTGCCGCAGAGCGCGAAAAGCCGCCTCAAGCCGCACCAGAATGCGGCATAGCGGGGATTCACGGAGCAATACAGGCAATGCGATGGATTGAAACGACCGTTGCGCGGATTGTATTTACAGACCACCAAAGATTTTGTATACAATACGCCCATCACGGCAGCGCACGGTCCACCGACTCAGCGCCGACCGCCAACCACAAGAAGGAACACTGCAGTGAGCGCTGACTACCCACGCGACCTGATCGGTTACGGCAATAACATTCCCCACCCGCACTGGCCGAACGATGCGCGCATCGCCCTGTCCTTCGTCCTCAACTATGAGGAAGGCGGCGAACGCAACATTCTCCATGGCGATGCCGAATCCGAAGCCTTCCTTTCCGAGATGGTCGCCGCCCAGCCGCTCAAGGGCGAGCGCAACATGTGCATGGAATCGCTGTACGAGTACGGCAGCCGTGCCGGCGTGTGGCGCCTGCTCAAGCTGTTCCGCAAGTATGACCTGCCGCTGACCGTGTTCGCCGTGGCCATGGCCGCCCAGCGCCACCCCGAGGCGATCCGCCAGATGGTCGCCGACGGCCACGAAATCTGCAGCCACGGCTACCGCTGGATCGACTACCAGTACATGGACCCGGAGCAGGAACGCGAGCACATGTTCGAGGCCGTGCGCATCCTCACCGAGCTGACCGGCCAGCGCCCGCAGGGCTGGTACACCGGCCGCCTGGGCCCGAACACCCGGCGCATCGTCCGCGAGGATGGCAACTTCCTCTACGACTCCGACACCTACGACGACGACCTGCCCTACTGGGACCCGGCGAGCACCGCCGAGAAGCCGCACCTGGTGATCCCCTACACCCTGGACACCAACGACATGCGCTTCACCCAGGTGCAGGGCTTCAACAAGGGCGACGACTTCTTCGAATACCTGAAGGACGCCTTCGACGTGCTCTACGCCGAGGGTGCCGAGGGCGCGCCGAAGATGCTCTCCATCGGCATGCACTGCCGCCTGCTGGGCCGTCCGGCGCGTATGGCCTCGCTGGAGCGTTTCATCCAGTACGTTAAAGGTCACGAGAAGGTGTGGATCACCCGCCGCGTCGACATCGCCAAGCACTGGCACGAGAACCACCCGTTCAAAGCGCAGGAGAACCAGGCATGAGCCGCTTCCAGACCCTGACCCCGGCCAGCCTCGACCGCGCCGCCTTCGTCGCCACCTTCGCCGACATCTACGAGCACTCCCCGTGGGTCGCCGAGAAGGCCTATGACCTGGGCGTCGACGACAGCCTGAACGACATCGAACTGCTGCAGCAGCGCATGGCCGACATCCTCCTGTCCGCCGGCCACGAAGCGCAACTGGCACTGATCAACGCGCACCCGGACCTCGCCGGCAAGGCCGCCGTCCGTGGCGAACTGACCGCCTCCAGCACCGCCGAACAGGCCGGCGCCGGCATCCAGGACTGCACCGCCGAGGAGTTCGCCCGCTTCACCGAGCTCAACGACGCCTACAAGGCCAAATTCGGCTTCCCCTTCATCAAGGCGGTGAAGGGCAGCAACCGCCACCAGATCCTCGCTGCGTTCGAAGAGCGCATCCACAACACGCCGGAGCAGGAGTTCCAGACCGCCCTGGCGGAGATCAACAAGATCGCGATGTTCCGCCTGCAGCAGCTCTGAGCGAGCGGACCTTCACTCCCCGTCCCAGCGACGGGGCCAATGCGAACAACGAAAAAGAAGACCAGCCATGCGTACCCTGAAGATCGAGCCGTTGACCAAGGAAGCCTTCGCACCGTTCGGTGATGTCATCGAAACCGAAGGCAGTGACTTCTTCATGATCAACAACGGTTCCACCCGCCGTTATCACAAGCTCGCCACCGTCGAAACGGCGCAGCCCGATGACAAGGCGATCATCAGCATCTTCAGCGCCGAGTCCCTGGAGATGCCCTTGCGCATCCGCATGCTGGAACGTCACCCGCAGGGCAGCCAGGCGTTCATTCCGCTGCTCGGCAATCAGTTTCTGATCGTGGTCGCGCCAGTTGGCGATGTACCTGTATCGGGTCTCGCCCGCGCTTTCCTGTCCAACGGCAAGCAGGGCGTCAATTACCACCGCGGCGTCTGGCACCACCCGGTGCTGACGATCGAAAAGCGGGATGACTTCCTGGTGGTCGATCGCAGCGGTTCTGGCAACAACTGCGACGAGCATTTCTTCACCGAGGACGAACAGCTCCTCCTCGACCCCCAAGCGAACTAATAAGAGAGGCCCGCGCAGCGCGACGGCGATGCCCGGGCAAGAGGTAAACAACTGTGGAAGCACATCTCATCGAATGGCTGAACCTGCTGGTCCGCTGGATCCACATGATCGTGGGTATCGCGTGGATCGGCGCCTCGTTCTACTTCGTCTGGCTGGAAAACAACCTCAACCGCGCCAACCCGCGCGAGGGGCTTTCCGGTGACCTCTGGGCGATCCATGGTGGCGGCATCTACCACCTGGAGAAGTACAAGCTCGCCCCGCCGAAAATGCCGGACAACCTGCACTGGTTCAAATGGGAGGCCTACACCACCTGGATGTCGGGTGTCTGCCTGCTGACCATCGTGTTCTACCTGAACCCGACCCTGTACCTGATCGCCCCGGGCAGCGACCTGGCGCCCGCCGCGGCCGTAGCCATCGGCATCGGCTCGCTGATCGCCGGCTGGTTCGTCTACAGCACCCTGTGCGACTCCCCGCTGGGCAAGCAACCCGCCCTGCTCGGCGCCATCCTGTTCGGTCTGCTGGTCCTCGCCGCCTACCTGCTCAGCCAGGTGTTCAGCGGTCGCGGTGCGTACCTGCACGTGGGCGCCATCATCGGCACCATCATGGTGGGCAACGTGTTCCGCGTGATCATGCCGGCCCAGCGCGCGCTGGTTAAGGCCATCGAGGAAGGCCGCGAGCCCGATCCGGTACTGCCGGCCAAGGGCCTGCTGCGTTCGCGCCACAACAACTACTTCACCCTGCCGGTGCTGTTCATCATGATCAGCAACCACTTCCCGAGCACCTACGGCAGCCACTACAACTGGCTGATCCTGACCTGCATCGCGGCGCTGGCGGTGATCGTGCGTCACTACTTCAACACCCGCCACAATGGCAACGGCATGGCCTGGGCGCTGCCCGCCGGCGCCGTCGGCATGATCGCCCTGGCCTTCGTCACCGGCCCGAATTTCCCCAGCAGTGACAACACTGCCAGCGCCCAGCCGGCGAAGGTGGAGTACCAACCGCTGCCGGAAACCGCCGTCGGCGGCAAGACCCCGGCCGAGCGCGCCAAGGACGAGGAAGCCGCCAAGGCCGCCGCTGCCCAGCAGGCTCAGGCCGCTCCGGCCCAGGCGTCCACTGCCGGTTCGACCGAAGGCTTCGACAAGGTCCACCACGTCATCCAGGAACGCTGCGCCGTGTGCCACTCGGCCAAGCCGACCAGCAACCTGTTCAGCACCGCACCGGCTGGCGTGATGTTCGACACCCCGCAGCAGATCCAGCAGCTCGCCCCGCGCATCCAGGCGCAGGCCGTGGCCTCGCAGGTGATGCCGCTGGGCAACATCACCCAGATGACCCCGGAAGAGCGCAAGCTCGTCGGCGACTGGATCAGCCGAGGCGCCCAGGTTAATTGAGCCTGCGGCACGGCCAGAGAAACCGCACCTTCGGGTGCGGTTTTTTTATGCCTGCGAAACGACACGCGCCCACCATGGCGCGGATATCGGACCGATCGCGGACAGAGTCCGCTCCTACGCCAGGGTTGGCATCCACGTAGGAGCGGCCTCCGTCCGCGATTGCTCGCCACCGGCACAAACACCCCAGAAACAAAAAATGTAGTCCACTCGACCAATGGCTACAGAATTACCCAAGCCAGGAAACACGCGGCGTAGAGCCATGCAGCACTACCGAGACAAAACGTGACCGGCGAGTTGTATACAAAAATCGATTGAACGTAATACACATCGCGTTTATAAAGTCCCGCACCGCTTCACCCGCTCGGCCCCGGGGGTGAGATCGGCCAGTACTTCCCGGTTGTCGTGCCCGTCCGGCAACCAGCGACTGACAACAATAAAAACCGAGGTGTTGCATGTCCGTGGTAACTGAGCGCTCCCATACCGGCTCGCCCGTCGACCAGCGTTTGCCCTTGCTGCAGCTGCTGCTGGTCGGCTTCCAGCACGTTCTCCTGATGTATGGCGGCGCCGTCGCCGTCCCGCTGATCGTCGGCCAGGCCGCCGGTCTCTCCCGCGAAGAAATCGCCTTTCTGATCAACGCCGACCTGCTGGTCGCCGGCATCGCCACGCTCGTGCAATCGCTGGGCATCGGCCCGGTGGGCATCCGCATGCCGGTGATGATGGGCGCCAGTTTCGCCGCCGTCGGCAGCATGGTCGCCATGGCCGGGATGCCCGGCGTGGGCATGACCGGCATCTTCGGCGCCACCATCGCTGCGGGCTTCTTCGGCATGGTCATCGCGCCGTTCATGAGCCGCATCGTGCGCTTCTTCCCGCCGCTGGTGACCGGCACCGTGATCACCTCGATCGGCATGTGCCTGTTCCCGGTGGCGATCAACTGGGCTGGCGGCGGCAAGGCCGCGGCCAACTTCGGCGCCGTCGAATACCTCGCCCTGTCGTCCTTCGTACTGGCGGTGATCCTGCTGATCAACCGTTTCATGAAAGGCTTCTGGGTCAACGTCTCGGTGCTGATCGGCATGCTGCTGGGCTACATCATCGGCGCCAGCATGGGCATGGTCAGCCTGGACGGCATCGAGCAGCGCCCATGGTTCGACGTGGTCACCCCGCTGCACTTCGGCGCGCCGGAGTTCCACCTCGCCCCGGTGCTGTCCATGTGCCTGGTGGTGGTGATCATCTTCGTCGAGTCCACCGGCATGTTCCTCGCCCTGGGCAAGATCACCGAGACCGAAATCTGCCCCAACCGCCTGCGCCGTGGCCTGCTGTGCGACGCCGGCGCCTCGTTCATCGCCGGCTTCATGAACACCTTCACCCACTCCTCGTTCGCCCAGAACATCGGCCTGGTGCAGATGACCGGCGTGCGCAGCCGCTACGTCACCGCCGCCGCCGCGCTGTTCCTGATCGCCCTGTCGCTGCTGCCTAAAGCTGCCTTCCTGGTCGCCTCGATTCCGCCGGCAGTGCTGGGCGGTGCCGGTATCGCCATGTTCGGCATGGTCGCTGCCAGCGGCATCCGCATCCTCCACGAAGCGGACATCGTCGACCGCCGCAACCAGCTGCTGGTGGCGGTGAGCATTGGCATGGGGATGGTGCCGGTGGTGCGTCCGGACTTCTTCGCCGCCCTGCCCCAGTGGATGGAGCCGATCACCCACAGCGGCATCGCCATGACCGCGATCTGGGCCGTGGTGCTGAACATCCTCTTCAACATCCTCGGCGAACAAGGCCGCGACGCCCTCTGCGGGCATCACTGAGTCCCTTTCGCGGGCGTCTCCCGGACGCCCGCACCAAGCCGCGTCCAACTCCTTCGCGGCTTTTTTTCGCCTGCGGTTTTTAGCAGGAGCGAGCCTGCCCCTGAGGCTCAGGCTTCCGGACGGTAGCCCAGGCGCAGCCCGCCCCACTGGCGACCACGCACGTAGATCGGCACCGACAGGTCGTGCATCAGCTCACCGGTATCGCGGCAGTATGTCTGCAGCAGCATCGGCTGATTGTGGCTGCCGCAACGAACTCCGGTACGGTCGTTGAACAGGCGCTTGCTGCGGCTCTTGAGCATGTCCACCTGCAGGTCGCCGCTCGGCGGATGGCTGAACGCCTGGTTGTGTGTCGGCACATAACCTTCGGCGGTGCAGGCGATGGCGAACACCAGCCCTTCGTGACGTTGCAGCAGGTCTTCCTGGATGCGCGGCAGCACCTCGTCGGTGTAGCGGTCGAAGCGTGTGCGGAACTTCTGCGGACGGGTGCCGGGGAGCGGCTGGTAATCGCGGTCGAACAGGTCATCGAAGCCGATCCGGCCGCTCTCCATGTCCGCCTCGAACTTCGCGCCGATAGCCTGGGCGCCAGCGCGGGCGAGGTCGTAGGCGCGCTGGTGATAGTCGTCCAGCGCCACCTCGGCGAGGCGTTCGCTGATGGTTTCCGCCTGACTTTCCAGCTGCATCGCGGCGTCGGCCAGACGGTGGGTCTGCTCATCGCTGGCACGCAGGTCGCCACGCACCTGCTCGACGGCGGCGAACAGGCTGTCCAGCTGGTTGCGGTTGATCTCCGCGCCCTCGGCGATCTCGGTGATCTGGGTTTCCACGGTGGCAGCCAGCCCGGCGATGTCCTGCAACTGGCGACCAGTGCTCTCCACCTGGCTGACGCCCAGGCCGAGATCATCGGTGAGCTGGCGAATCTGCTCCACCACCTCGCCGGTCTGGCGCTGGATATCCTCGATCATCTGCCCCACTTCGTCGGTGGCCTCGGCGGTACGCCCGGCAAGGCCGCGTACTTCTTCGGCCACCACGGCGAAACCACGACCGTGCTCGCCCGCCCGCGCCGCCTCGATGGCCGCATTGAGGGCCAGCAGATTGGTCTGGCTGGCGATGGACTGGATCACCTGGGTGACGCGCTGGATATCCTCGCTGCGCGCATTCAACGTCTCGATCAGCGCACGGCTGGCGCTGGCGCGCTGGCTCAGTTGGCGCATGCAATCGATGGCGGCCTGCAGCTCGCTGCGCCCGCTGTCACTGCCGGCGCGGGCAAGCGTGGCCGCCTCCTTCGCCTGGCGCGCCAGGTTCGAGGTCGCCCGCTCGGTGTGGATCATCACCTCGGCGCTGCCGACGATCTGCTCGGCGGCAACCACCTGGGACTCCAGCTTCTCCACCAGGCGCTGCACCGAGAACGACACCCCGGCAGCAGACAGCGCGTTGCGGCTGGTCCCCTGGGACAGCTCGCGGGTCAGCTCGGCGACATCCGGCAGCACCGCCAACGCACTGGCAGGCGCAGCGCGCTCGGGGACGAACCACGGCCCCCAGAGCAGCACGGCGGCCAGCAGCAGGCACAGCGACAACGGCCAGCCGCCCAGCGCCTGGGCGATGAACAGCAGCACCAGGCCGCAAGTCTGCAGGGTAAGGATGAGGACGATACGCGGACGCGCGATATCCATGGCGACAGCTCTCTTCTGGCGGGCACGACCGCTACGCAGCGCAGGCACGCTGCCGGGGAGCCCGATTATTCTTGTCAGAGCCATTAGGCCGCCTGCTGCACCCGGCGGCTATCGTTCCTTAGTGGTAGACGAGGCGCTGCTTGAGTCGTTACAGGCAGCTGCGCGCCGCCAGGGTGAGCGCATCGTCCGGGCTCGGCGCGTTGCGGCGGTACAGCGCTACATCACTGCCCTGATCCGTCGCCGTGGTCTCCAGCAGCACCTCGGCGGTATCCCCCGAAGCGGCAGGCACCTGCAGTCGGTAACCGAAGCGGATTTCCGTCACCGTCGACGCGGAGCGGATGCCCTGCCATTTCGGCAGCAGGCAGGTCATGTAGACCGAGGGCGACTTGCCACTCTCCAGTCGCAACGCCGGCGCCTCCTCCTTCAGCTTGCCCGGCGAGGAACAGGCGGCCAGCAGGACCAGCGGCAGCGTCAACAATAGGGGTTTCATCGAGTGCGATCCTTCTATCGGGAACCCAGAGGGTAGCAGCTGCACCAACGCGAGCCGCCCGGCCAGGTCAAGCCGTCTGCAGACCGCTCGCCGGTTTCCGTGCGCTGCGCCGGCAACCCCGGTAAAATCTCCGCCCTTTCCGCCGGCGCGAGCAAATTCGCGCCCCTTGCGAAGCCTGATTCGACGTAACCATGACCACTGCCACACCGACCACCCGCCCTGAGCCCTCCCGCCGCTTCTCCGTCGCGCCGATGATGGATTGGACCGACCGCCATTGCCGGTACTTCCTGCGCCAGCTTTCCAGCCACGCGCTGCTCTACACGGAGATGGTCACCACCGGCGCAGTACTGCACGGCGACGCTGCGCGCTTCCTGCGTCACGACGAGTGCGAGCACCCGCTGGCGCTGCAGCTGGGCGGCAGCAACCCGGCGGATCTGGCGGCGGCGGCGAAGCTGGCTGAGCAGGCTGGCTACGACGAAGTGAACCTGAACGTCGGCTGCCCCAGCGGCCGCGTGCAGAACAACATGATCGGCGCCTGCCTGATGGGCCATCCAGCGCTGGTGGCAGACTGCGTGAAGGCCATGCGCGATGCGGTGTCGATCCCGGTGACGGTCAAGCACCGCATCGGCATCAACGGCCGCGACAGCTACGAAGAGCTCTGCGACTTCGTCGGCCAGGTGCGCGATGCCGGCTGCCGCAGCTTCACCGTGCATGCGCGCATCGCCATCCTCGAAGGCCTGTCGCCCAAGGAAAATCGCGAGATCCCGCCGCTGCGCTACGACATCGCCGCGCAGCTCAAGCGCGACTTCTCCGAGCTGGAGATCGTCCTCAACGGCGGCATCAAGACTCTCGAAGAATGCCGCGAGCACCTGCAGGTGTTCGATGGTGTGATGCTCGGCCGCGAGGCGTACCACAACCCCTACCTGCTGGCCCAGGTGGACGCCGCGCTGTATGGCTCCGAGCAGCCAGCCATCACCCGCGCCGAGGCCCTGGCGCGGATGCGTCCGTACATCGAGCGGCACATCGCCGAGGGCGGCGCGATGCACCACGTGACCCGCCACGTGCTCGGCCTGGCCCAAGGCTTCCCCGGCGCACGGCGCTTCCGCCAACTGCTGTCGGTGGACGTCCACAAGACCCAGGATTCCCTCGGATTGCTCGACCAGGCCGGAGAACTTCTCGCCGGTCACTGAGTCCCGTTGAGTGGCGCATCGGCCTCGGGTAAGGTCGATGCACTCTCTATGGAAGACGCGCCATGACCTCCAAGCTGGAACAACTGAAGCAGTACACCACGGTTGTCGCCGATACCGGCGATTTCGACGCCATTGCCCGCCTGAAGCCGGTGGATGCCACCACCAACCCGTCGTTGCTGCTGAAGGCCGCCGCCCTGCCCCGCTACACCGAGCACCTGGCCCGCGCCACCGAGGGCGCAAAGGGTGACGCCGGCCTGGCCTGCGACCGCTTCGCCGTCGCGGTGGGCAAGGACATCCTCGGTGTGATTCCAGGGCGCATCTCCACCGAAGTGGACGCCCGCCTGTCCTTCGATACCGAAGCCACGCTGCAGCGCGCCCACCGCCTGATCGAGCTGTACGACCAGCACGGCATCGGCCGCGACCGCGTGTTGATCAAGATCGCCTCCACCTGGGAGGGCATCCGCGCCGCCGAGCAACTGGAGCGCGAAGGCATCCAGACCAACCTGACCCTGCTGTTCTCCTTCGCCCAGGCCGCGGCCTGCGCCGACGCTGGCGTGTTCCTCATTTCGCCCTTCGTCGGCCGCATCTACGACTGGTACAAGAAGGCCAACAACCGCGACTACGTTGGCGCGGAAGACCCGGGCGTGCAGTCCGTCTCGCGCATCTACCGCTATTACAAGGCCAACGGCTACGAGACCGTGGTGATGGGCGCCAGCTTCCGCAACCTCGGGCAGATCGAGCAACTCGCCGGCTGCGACCGCCTGACCATCAGCCCGGACCTGCTGCAACAGCTGGCCGACGCCCAGGGCGAACTGCCGCGCGCGCTGCAACCCGGTGGTGGCGAAGCACGCCAGGTGCTGGACGAAAGTGCCTTCCGCTGGCAGATGAACGAAGACGCCATGGGCACCGAGAAGCTGGCCGAAGGCATCCGCCTGTTCGCCCGCGACCAGGAGAAGCTGGAAGCGCTGCTGGCAGGCCGCTGAAAGCGATAGACGAGCAAACGCAAACCGGCGCCCCAGGGCGCCGGTTTGCATTGGGGCTCATCGAATCAGTGGCGCTCTAGCGCGCTCACCAGATCGTGGAAGGCCTCGCGGTTGGTCTCGTTCAGGCCCATCAGGATACGGTGGGCTTCGAGCACCTTGCCGCGCACCACCTCCTCGGACTGGTCCTGGGGAGGCAGATCGGTCAGGCAATCCGAGCACGGAATCGGGCGGTCGACGATGTTGAACACCTGGTCGAAGCCCATCGATTGCAGCAGACGGGTGATGTCCGCGTTGGTGGTGACCAGCGTGGGCAACAGACCGACCTTTTGCCGCGAGAGAATGGACAGCTTCGCCAGGAGGCCCAGCGTGGTGCTGTCGATGCTCTGGGTTTCCGTGAGATCGATGATGATCGCCGAGAAATTCAACGCGGCGAAGATTTTTTCAATGGTGGCATCCAGCGCCGAACACAGGGTCAGTCGGACTTCGCCCACGAACTTCAGGACAAATGAGCCATCCTGCTCGGCGAACTGGATTTTACCGGTACTCATGCAAGGTTCCTGCTCAACACCAGCAAGGCAATATCATCCGGCATCTCGGCCAACTTGGCCAGTCCGAAGACTTGGCGCAGGCCGTCCAGGGTTCCGCCGGCGGCGACGACCTGCTCGGGCAGGGCCGTCTCCTTTTCCTTCAGGGTAGCTCCCGGCAGTACATCGAGGATGCCGTCCGAGAACAGGGAAAGACTGAAGGACTTGGGAAGATCCATCACATGGTCCTCGTAAGTCGCTTCATCGAACAGCCCCACCGGCAGGCCACGGCCTTCCAGGTAGCGGGCTTCGCCATCGACATAGAGGACCGGCAGGGGCAGGTGCCCGCCGATGCTGTAGGTCAGGCGGTCGGTTTCCAGGTCGATCACGCCGCCGAGCATGGTGACGTGCTTGCCCAGGTTGCAGTTGATCAGCCCGCGGTTGATGTGGCCGAGGACGTCCGACGGCTTGAATTCCGGCAACATGTCGTTGCGTTTGGATTCGTAGAGCAGACGGGTGGTCATGAACTTCAGCAGCACGGTGACGAAGGCGGACGAAGCACCGTGGCCGGAAACGTCGGCGAGGTAGAAGCCGATGCGGCGGGCATCCACGCGGAAGTAGTCGACGAAATCACCCGACAGGTACAGCGACGGGATGATCTGGTGGGAGAACGCCAGGCCTTCGGATTCCCAGGGGGTTTCCGGAAGCATGTTCATCTGCACCTGGCGACCGGCGTTCTGGTCTTCCTGGAGCAGGTTCAGGCTGGCCTGCAGCTCGCGGTTGGCGGTTTCCAGCTTCTCGCGGTAGCGGCGGTTTTCCGAGCGCAGGAAGGAGCGGTCCAGGGCCCGGCGTACCGAGTGCTCGAGGACGGCGAGGTCTTCCAGCGGCTTGATCAGGTAGTCGGCGGCACCCAGGCGCAGGGCCTCGACGGCATCGCTCATGACGCCGGCGCCGGACAGCACGATCACCGGGGTTTCCACGGCCATTTCGCTGACGCGACGGATCAGCTCGAGGCCGTCCATCTGCGGCATGCGCAGGTCGCAGATCACCAGGTCGGGAAGTTCGTGCTGGAAGACTTTCAGGCCCTCCAGGCCGTTGGTGGCCTGTGTGACCTTGAATCCGCTGTCTTCCAGGTAGGCGGCGAGGCTTTCGCGGACGACGTCGTCGTCATCGATAATCAGCAGCGAGGCACTGGCTTTGTGCATGGGTCATCCAGGCAAACGGCGCCGGGGTTGTGGTTTGGCGCTCATTCTAGGGAACAGCGGCGCGGGTGGGTCGCGACAAGGCGCAGACACTACTCCCATCCGCTCAAGGGTTCAAGCAGGCGCCGCCCGCGCCACGAACGGCGCGGGCTCGCAGGGAGAAACCGGACCCGGTGGCCGATCAGAAGTCGTCTTCGACCTCGCCGTCCTTGACCTTGAACTCGCGGTTCTGCAGGTAGGCGTTGCGGATGAAGGTGTACTTGTCGCCGCTGATCAACTTCTCGGACTTGAGCAGATCGGCGCGGGTATCGACCACGTCGACGGCGCGCATGCTGTTGCGCACGGCGACATCATCAATGTACGGATACGGGCCGGTGTAGGCATCCGGGATCAGCGCCGGCGCATCACGCAAGGTGCTCGGGCCGAGCAGCGGCAGCATCACGTACGGGCCGCTGCCGACGCCGTAATGGCCGAGGGTCTGGCCGAAGTCTTCGTCGTTGCGGCGCAGGCCCATGTGGGTGGCGACGTCGAAGACGCCAGCCAGGCCGAAGGTGGTGTTGAACAGCAGACGGCTGGTATCGACACCGGCATTGTGGAATTTCAGCTGCAGCAGGTCGTTGACCAGGTTCTTCACGTCACCGATGTTGTCGAAGAAGTTGTGCACGCCGTCCTGCACGAAGTTCGGCGTGACGTACTGGTAGCCCTGCGCCAGCGGCTTGAGCGCGTAGGTGTCGAGGGTGTCGTTGAAGGTGAAGATCGGACGGTTGACGCTCTCCCACGGGTCGTCTTCGCTGGCGGCCTGGGCCAGGAACGGGAGCGTGGCAAGACCGGCAGCAGCGAACAGGCTGAAGCAGCGTTTCGTCCATTGGACGCCTAGTGGGCGCATCGGTAATTCTCCAGTGAATGTCTTTCGGGCCAGCCTGGGCGGCCTGCCATGCGGGCGAATTATATAGGTGCAAGGCGCGTTTGCAGACCCGGCACGGCTTCGCAACTCTTCGATCCGGACGGGCCGCGCAGCGCTTCGCTTGTCTCCAGCTGAAAGCATAGTGCCACTTCAGTCGGGATACCGTGCTTCGATGACGATTTCCAATGCGTCCGAACGCCAGAACTCCTGATCCCACTCCACCAACCGACCACCGTCGACGTAGCTGCAGCGCTCCACGTACAACCCGGGCGCGCCGGGCGTCAGCTGCAGCGGCGCAGCCTGGGCCTCGGTGAGCGCGGTGGAATGCATGGCCAGCTCCGAGCGCAGCAGGCTCAGGCCCAGGTGCTCACGCAATACGCCGGTCAGCGAGGTATCCAGGGCATGGTCGAGCAGGCCCGGACACCAGCAGGCGTCGAGGATGATCTCCTCCAGCATCACCGGCCGCTCGTCCACCCAACGGCGGCGCTGGATGCACAATACCTGCGCGTCTTCGTTCAGGCCCATTCGCTGCGCCAGCGCCGGCCCGGCGACGCGGCACTCGGCTGCCAGCACCTCGGTGCGCGGCACGCGACCCTGGGCCTGGACGTAATCCATGAAGCCGGTGCTGCGGGTCGGGTTGTAGCGAATGCGCGGCGGCGAGACGAACCAGCCGCGGCGGTTCTCGCGGTACAGCCGTCCTTCTGTTTCCAGCTGTTGCAGAGCCTCGCGCAGGGTCACGCGAGTGCAGCCGAAGCGCTCGGCCAGCTCGCGCTCGGCGGGCAGGCGCTGGCTCAGGGTGGCATTGGCGATGTCCTGCACCAGCTGGTCGCGGATGCGCAGGTAATGGGGCACGGGATCGACCGGCATGGGCATCTTCCAGAAAAAGGCGCGGCGATTATAACGACAGTGCAACGGACTTCATCGGACCGTCACATTGCCCCGCTAATCTGGCCTAGACCAATTATCAGAAAAGCCCACCATGCCTGCTACCGCCGACCTTCCGCGCTTCACTACCCTGCTGTTCGGACTGTCGGGCGATCTGGTGGACTTCGGCGCAAGGACGCTGCCGGTAGCCCTGCAACGCACCTGCCCCGACTGTCCGCCGGAACGCCTGCTCGAAGCCGCTGCCCTGCCCCCGCAGGACGCCCTGGACCACGTACTCGGCCGTAACGCCGATGCCCAGGAGCGCAGCCGCTTCCAGTCCGCCCTCGACGAGGCCGCACAGGCCCACGCCGAGGCCACCCCCGGAGCCATGCACGCGCTCCAGGCAATGCAAGGGCACGGCGTGCCCTGCGCCTGGCTCGACGAACTGCCAGCGCCCACCACCCAGCAGCTGGCCTCCGTGCTGGCTGACGGCCTGGCCACCGGGCTGGAAATCGTCGGCCGCCAGCTGCCCGCCCCGGACGCCTGCTGGCGCGCGCTGATGCAGCTGGACAGCCCGCACCTGGACGGCTGCGTGCTGGTCAGCGGGCAGCCGCGCCTGCTTCAGGCGGGCCTCAACGCCGGCCTGTGGACCATCGGCCTGGCTGCCAGCGGCCCGCTGTGCGGCCACGCACCGGGCGACTGGGATGCCCTCGGCAACCGCGACCGCGACCGCCTGCGCGCGCAGGCGACACTGGGCCTGTACCGCCTCGGCGTGCACTCGGTCATCGATCATCTGGGCGAGCTGGATTCCTGCCTGCTGGACATCGCCGGCCGCCGCCTGAAAGGAGAAAAGCCATGAAGCACGAGCGCCATCGCTTCCTCGACGAGCTGGCCGAGCGCTTCGCCAGCCATGGCGCCGAGCCTTACGGCGAGGCCGTCAGCCAGGCTGAGCACGCGCTGCAATGCGCCACCCTGGCCGAGCGCGCCGGCTGCTCCGACAGCCTGGTGATCGCCGCCCTGCTCCACGACATCGGCCACCTTTACGAAGACCCGCAACTGATCGACGAACAGGACCTGCGCCACGAGGAGTTCGGCGCCAGCCTGCTGCGCGAGCTGCTGCCCGAATCGGTCTGGCAGCCGATCCGCCTGCACGTGGCCGCCAAGCGCTACCTCTGCGCGGTCGACCCGGCCTACCACGCCGGCCTGTCCTGGGCTTCGCGGCAGAGCCTGGCGTTGCAGGGCGGGCCGTTCGACGAGCGCGGCGCCAGCGCCTTCCTCAACGCCCCCTTCTCCCAGGACGCGCTGACCCTGCGTCGACTGGACGACCTGGGCAAGGACCCGGCCATGCGCACGCCGGAGCTGGAGCACTTCTTCCCACTGCTCGAACGTCTCCTGCGAGTTGATCGGCATCAGGCAAGGGTGCGCGCGGCGGGTTAAGCTCAAAGGCATGGCGATGGACCTTTTCCCGGTCGGGCGAGGTCCATCTTTGGGTACGTACCGCAGAAGGACACCACCATGCCGACACAACGCCTCCAGGAAGAACTCCAGGCCCTGCGCGATCAACTGGAACGCCAGCCGCCGCTGAACGCGGAGGAGCGCGAATCGCTGCAAGCGCTGATCCAGGACATCGAGTTGCAACTGGCCAACGAAGAGGCGCTGGCCGACGAGACCCTGATGGACAACGTCAACCTGGCCGTGGAGCGCTTCGAGGCGAGCCACCCGACCCTGGCCGGCACGCTGCGCTCCATCGTGCAGAGCCTGGCGAACATGGGTATCTGAGCCCGGATTCGCCCTCCCAGACGTGAAAAACCCGGCTTCGGCCGGGTTTTTCGTATCCGCGTTTTTCCGCAGTCTTACTGGCGCACCAGCCGGCGATTGTCCGGCTGCACGGCTTCGCTGCTGCGGTAGGGATTGATGTCCAGCCCGCCACGGCGCACGTAGCGCGCGTACACGGTCAGGCGGGTCGGCTGCAGCAGGCGCTGCAGGTCGAGGTAGATGCGCTCGACGCACTGCTCGTGGAAGTCCTGGTGCTGGCGGAAGGACACGACATAGGCCAGCAGGCTCGCGGCATCGAGCGCCGGGCCGCTGTACTCGACGACCAGAGTGCCCCAGTCCGGCTGGCCGGTGACCGGGCAGTTGGATTTGAGCAGGTGGCTGTAGAGCACCTCGTCGACGCGGCGGGTGTCGTCGCAGCGCAGCAGTTCGGGGCGCGGGTGATCGTAGCTCTCCACCGCGACGTCCAGGTCGTCGACGCAGGTGCCCGCGATGACGGCCACGCCCTCGCTGGCCACTTCGTCCAGGCCACGCACGCGCACGCCCACCGGCGCGCCAGCAGCGGCGGACAGGTCGCGCTCCATCACTGCACGCACGGCGTCAGCGTTGTCGAAGGCGGTCTGGTTCAGCGAGTTGAGGTAGAGCTTGAACGACTTGGATTCGATGATGTTCGGCGACTGCGCCGGAATCGCGAATTCGCCGATGGCCACCACCGGCTTGCCCGATGCGGTCAGCCAGGACAGCTCGTAGCAGTTCCACAGGTCCACGCCTTGGTAAGGCAGAGTTTCCGCGGTCAGACCCAGCTCCGCCCACTTGGTGGTGCGGGAGATCGGGAACAGCAGCTCCGGTGCGTAGCTGGAGACGTATTCGCTGGATTTGCCCAGGGGCGAGTGTTCGGCGGGATGCTGCATGGGGAAGACCTGCTGGATCGGCGATGCGGGTGGTGGCGCGAGGCGGCGAGTGTATACAAATCCGCCGGGGCTTTCAGCAGGTGGCGGACGAGCCGGCCCAAGTGGTGTCCCTGTAGGAGCGAGCTTGCTCGCGAACCGCCCAGACACCGGAGCCGCCGGAAAATCCGTTCGCGAGCAAGCTCGCTCCTACGAAGAGCCTTTGGTGCGTCAGAACCACATGCGCACACCGGCGACCCAATAGCCCTCCTCGTCATCCTCGCCTTCGGCGCGGGCGATGTCGCCGCTGCGGCCGTAGGTCCTGCTCCAGACGTAGCCGAAGTACGGCGCGAACTCCCGACGTACTTCGTAGCGCAGGCGCAGTCCCGCTTCCAGCTCACTACCACCGGCGCCCACGCCAAGATCGCGGTCATCCGCCAGCGCGAGGTTGTACTCCAGCGAGGGTTCGAGGATCAGCCGCTGGGTCAGCAGCAGCTCGTACTCGGTCTCCAGGCGCAGGGACGGGTCGCCGCGCTCGCTGAGGAACAGGTTGGCGTCCACCTCGAACCACTGCGGCGCCAGGCCCTGGATGCCCAGCACCGCATAGCTGCGCGACGGCCCCGGCTGGTCGTCGTGGCGCACGCCCACCTGCCAGTCCCAGAAGTCCGCGAGCAGGCGCTGGTAGAGCAGTTGCATCTCGTTGTCGGTGGTCGGGCCGCCAGCGTCGCGCTCGCCTTCCAGCTTCAGGCGCAGTTTCTGGTAGTCGGTGCCGTACCAGCCCTGGGCTTCCCAGCCCAGCGCCTGGTCGTTGCCGTGGAAGCGGCTTTCCAGGCGCTGGATCAGCAGCGAACCCATGGGCATGTCGTCCATCTCGGCGCTTTCTGCGGGCAAGGCGAGGCCCAGGGTCGCCGCGCAGGCCACCGTTGCTATGCGATTCATGGCGGTTCCTCAGAGGCTGGCGCTGGCGGGAGCCGGCTCGACTATGACCTTGCGCATCATGCCGGCGGCCATGTGGTAGATCAGGTGGCAGTGGAAGGCCCACTCGCCCAGGGCATCGGCGGGCACGTCTACGTCCAGGGTGCTGCCCGGCGCCACGCTGACCACGTGCTTGAGCGGGTTGAAGCGGCCGTTGCCCTTGTTCAGCTGCATCCACATGCCGTGCAGGTGCATGGGGTGGGTCATCATGGTGTCGTTGACGAAGCGGATGCGCACCCGCTCGCCGTAGGTCAGGCGGATCGGCTCGGCCTCGGAATACTTCTTGCCGTTGATGGACCAGAAGTAGCGCTCCATGTTGCCAGTCAGGCGGAACTCGATGCTGCGGTCCGGCGCGCGGTAGTCGGCATAGGGGCGCATGGCCTTGAGGTCCGCGTAGACCAGCAGGCGATTGCCCGGCGCGGCCGGCTGCGGCGTCAGCCCGCTGCCCGGCGCGTAGTCGGACTTCGGCGCGACCATGGCCGAGTGATCCATGCCGGCCATGCCTGCATCGTTCGAGTCACCACCCTGCCCCGCCATCGCCATGCCGCTGTGATCCATGCCCCCGTGGTTCATGCCCATGTCGGCCATGCTCAGCAGCGGCCGTTCGCGCAGCATCGGCACCTCGGCCTGCAATCCGGCACGCGGTGTCAGGGTGGCGCGGGCGTAGCCGCTGCGGTCCATGGCTTCGGCGAAGAAGGTGTAGGCGCGGTCTTCCTGGGGCTGGACTATCACGTCGTAGGTCTCGGCCACGGCGATGCGCAGTTCATCCACCGTCACCGGCTGCACGTCGTTGCCGTCAGCCTGCACCACGGTCATCTTCAGGCCGGGAATGCGCAGGTCGAAGTAGCTCATGCCCGAGCCGTTGATGATGCGCAGGCGCAGCCGCTCGCCGGGCTTGAACAGGCCGGTCCAGTTCTGCTCGCTGTCCTGGCCGTTGATCAGGAAGCGGAAGCCGGCGATGTCGGCGATGTCCGTCGGTGCCATGCGCATGCCGCCCCAGTCCAGGCGGTCGCGCAGGGTCGCGAGAAGTCCATTGGCGCTGGAGTCGGCGATGAAGTCGCCGAGGGTGCGCTGGTTGCGGTTGTAGTAGTCACTTTGTTTCTTCAGGTTGGCGAACACGGTTTCCGGCCGGGTGTCGTGCCAGTCGGCCAGCAGCAGGGTGTACTCGCGGTCGTAGCGGTACGGCTCGCGCGCCTTCGGCTCGATCACCAGCGGACCGTAGAGCCCCTCGATCTCCTGGAAGTCGCTGTGGGCGTGGTACCAGTAGGTGCCGGACTGCTTCACGGTGAAGCGGTAGGTGAAGGTCTCGCCGGGCTTGATGCCGGGGAAGCTGATGCCCGGCACACCGTCTTGGGTGTAGGGCAGGATAAGTCCGTGCCAGTGCAGCGAGGTGTCGCGGTCGAGGGTGTTGGTGACGCGCAGCTCGACGTCCTCGCCCTCCTTGAAGCGCAGCTCCGGCGCCGGCGTCTGGCCATTCACCGTGAGCGCCTTGCGGGCGCCGTCGGACAGCTTCAGCTCGCTCTCGCCAATCGTCAGGTCATACACGCCGGCCTGCACCGCCAACGGTGCCAGCAACAACGCCCCCAGGGCCCACTCCCTTGCGCGGATCATCACGGCGCGCTCAGGGCTTGACGGTCAGTTTGCCGACCATGCCGGCCTGGTAGTGCCCCGGAATGTTGCAGGCGAACTCCAGGCGGGTGGCCTTGCTGAAGGTCCAGGTCAGTTCGGCGCTCTTGCCCGGCTCCACCAGCACGCTGTTGGGGTCGTCGTGCTTCATCATCCGGCCCATCGGCTGGTCGCCGTGGCCCATCTTGCTGTGGTCCATCTGGCTCATGTCGTGCTGCATGCCGGTGGGGGTGAGCATCCCGGCGTCCATCATCTGCTGCATTTCCTTCTGGTGGCCGGCGTGCATGGCGGCGCTGCCCAGGTTGAATTCATGCAGCAGACTGCCACTGTTGTGGATAACGAAACGCACGGTCTCGCCCGGCTTCACGTCGATGTTTTCCGGCTCGAAGAACATCTCGCCCAGCTTGATCTCGACGGTGCGGGTGGCCTGGGCGGCCTTGGCCGGCTTGCCGAAATCGTAGGTGTGCCCGGCGTCGGCCAGGACCGGCAGGCTGATGGCGACGGCGAGGCCGAGGACGGAGGCTTGGAGCAGATGACGCAGGGACATGGCGACTCTCCTTTAAGGTCTGTGGCCATGGTCGCTGTCCGCGGCTGAGGGCTGGCTGTCGGGAAGATTACAACTCTGTCAGCTTGGCGCTGACCGACCCGGCGCGGGGTATAAGGGAGGCGAAAAAAAGCCCGCCGGAGGGCGGGCAATGAGCAACACGATGAAGCGGATTCAGCAGACCTGGCGCACCGTGGCGGCCTGCTCCTGCATACGCTGGAAGGTGATGTCCCCTCCCCCGTCAGCCCAGGCTGGCGCGGCGGGGAAGAACAGCACGACAAACAGCGTGGAGATGATCAGGTGCATGGCGAGCTCCTCGATGGCGCTGGAAAATGAATACGCTGCCAGTCTGCAACACCGACACTGTCAGTTCGCTGACCGCCCCATTACCCTGATGACAGCTGCGCCCCGAGCGCCTGAATGGATACCCGGATGAAGCTCCTCATCGTCGAAGACGAACCGCGCATTGGCCAGTACCTGCAGCAGGGCCTGAGCGAGGCCGGCTTCGCCGTCGACTTGACCGCCGACGGCGACGAAGGCCTGCAACTGGCCCTGGCCGGCGAACACGACCTGCTGATCCTCGATGTGATGCTGCCCGGCCGCGATGGCTGGCAGATTCTCCAGGCGCTGCGCCAGACCGGCAGCGCCGTGCCGGTGCTGTTCCTCACCGCCCGCGATGCCGTGGAAGACCGCGTGCGCGGCCTGGAGCTGGGCGCCGACGACTACCTGGTGAAGCCCTTCGCCTTCGTCGAGCTACTGGCCCGCGTGCGCACACTGCTGCGCCGTGGCGGCCAGCAGATCCAGGAAACCACCCTGCAACTGGCCGACCTCGAATTGGACCTGCTGCGCCGCCGCGTGCAGCGTGCCGGCAAGCGCATCGACCTGACCGCCAAGGAGTTCGCCCTGCTGGAACTGCTGCTGCGCCGCAGCGGCGAGGTGCTGCCCAAGTCGCTGATCGCCTCCCAGGTGTGGGACATGAATTTCGACAGCGACACCAACGTCATCGAAGTCGCCATCCGCCGCCTGCGCGCCAAGGTCGACGACGACTTCCCGCAGCGTCTGATCCACACCGTGCGCGGCATGGGCTACGTGCTGGAAGAGCGCGAAGCATGAGTGCGCGCCTGTCCCTCGGCCTGCGCCTGAGCCTGCTGTTCGCCGCCTGCACCGCCGCCGTGTCGCTGCTGGCGGGGATCATCTTCAGCCGCGCCAGCGAGGCGCACTTCATCGAACTGGACCACCAGTTGATGGCCGGCAAGCTGGCGATCTTCCGCGACGTGCTGGGCGATGTCAGCGGTCCGCAGCAGTTGGCACCGCACACCACTGAGCTGCGCCGGGAGCTGCGCCGCCATCCCGATCTCGGCCTGCGCCTGCAGGGTGCGGACGGTTCAGTCTGGTTCGAACAGCGGCCGGCGCTGAACATGGCCAACGGCGAGGAGCAATCCTTCAGGGAGTTGCAGGCCCCGCTGGACGCCGAGCAGCGCGACGGCGCACAGCTGACGCTGATCCTCGACATCACCCATCACCAGCACTTCCTGCAGCGCATGCAGCGGTTGATCTGGATGACCATGGGCCTCTCCGCCCTGGCAACCGCCCTGCTCGGCGCCTGGGCCGCCCGCGCCAGCCTGCGCCCGCTGCGACGCATGAGCGAGGTGGCGGCGCAGGTCAGCGCGCACTCGCTGACCACTCGCCTGGACGCCGGACAGATGCCGCAGGAACTGCGCGGCCTGGCCGGCGAGCTGAACGCCATGCTGGCGCGCCTGGAAGAGGCCTTCCAGCGCCTGTCGGCGTTCTCCGCCGACATCGCCCACGAGCTGCGCACGCCGCTCACCGGGCTGCTGACCCAGACCCAGGTGGTGCTGTCGCGCTCGCGCGGCCTGGAGGACTACCGCGAGGCGCTGCACGGCAACCTGGAGGAGCTGGAGCGGCTCACCGCGATGGTCAATGACATGCTGTTCCTGGCCAAGGCCGACCACGGCCTGCTCACCCCCAGCAGCCAGCCGCTGGAGTTGGCCGGCGAGGTGGACGAGCTGCTGGAGTTCTACGGGCCGCTGGCCGAGGAAAAGTCCATTGCCCTGGAGCGCGAAGGCGAGCTGTCGGTACAGGGCGACCGCGCGCTGCTGCGCCGGGTGTTGGCCAACCTGCTGGACAACGCCCTGCGCTTCACTGCGGACGGCGGGCAGATTCGCGTGCGCCTGGAGCCCGGCCGACTGAGCGTGGAGAACCCGGGGAGGGAGATTCCCGCCGAACGCCTGGCGCGGCTGTTCGACCGTTTCTACCGCGCCGACCCGGCCCGCCGCGAAGGCCAGGGCGAACATGCCGGGCTGGGGTTGGCGATCTGCCGCTCGATCGTCCGCGCCCATGGTGGGGAGATTCGCTGCGAGTCGGCCGCGGGGTGGACGCGGTTCGTTATCGAATTCCCGCGATAACGCCCACACAAACGGCAGGAGCGGCCCATGCCCGCGATCTCGCGCATGGTGCGCTCCTGCAGGTTTGCTCCGACGCTGAGGCACGAACGTAGGAGCGGACTCCGTCCGCGATCGGGCGGGCCTGATGCCACCTGGTTGGTCGGAGGGGGGGTGAATCGATCGTGGACAGAGTCCACTCCTACGCACGCCGAGATGCTTGGTGCCCCACTTGTAGGAGCGAGGGGGACGCCCAGTTCTTGCTCGCGAACGGAATCACCGGCAGCTCCGGCGTTGGGCGGGTTCGCGAGCAAGCTCGCTCCTACAGGGGGACTCACCCGGCGCGAAGTGCAAAAAAGAAAAAGGCCCCGGTTGGGGCCTTCTTCAGCAGCGCAACGAAGCGTTCACTGGCGCATGCCACGCCCGCTCACCAGCAGGCGCACGCAGAAGATGTACAGCAGCACGGTCGCCACCAGCATGAAGATCACCGCCGTGCCGATGCGGATGTCGGACACGCCGAGGATGCCGTAGCGGAAGGCGTTGACCATGTGCAGGATCGGGTTGGCCAGCGACACCGTCTGCCAGAACGGCGGCAGCAGCTTGATCGAATAGAACACCCCGCCCAGGTACGTCAGCGGCGTCAACACAAAGGTCGGGATGATCGAGATGTCGTCGAAGTTGCGCGCGAACACCGCGTTGACGAAACCACCCATGGAGAAGATCGCTGCGGTCAGCACCACCACCAGCACGGTGATGCCGATGTGGTGGATCTGCAGGTCGGTGAAGAACAGCGACAGGAAGGTGACGATCACCCCCACCGCCAGCCCGCGCAGCACGCCGCCGCAGACGAAGCCGAGGAGGATGGTGTGCGGCGAAACCGGCGATACCAGCAACTCTTCGATGTTGCGCTGGAACTTGCTGCCGAAGAAGCTCGACACCACGTTGCCGTAGGAGTTGGTGATCACCGACATCATGATCAGCCCCGGCACGATGTACTGCATGTAGGTGAAGCCGCCCATATCGCCGATCTGCCGGCCGATCAGGTTGCCGAAGATGACGAAGTACAGAACCATGGTGATTGCCGGCGGCAGCAGGGTCTGCGGCCAGATGCGCAGGAAACGGCGGACTTCGCGGTAGACGATGGTGTTGAGGGCGACCCAGTTGGCGCGCAGTTCGTGACTCATACGGCCACCTTCGACAGATTCTTCTCCACCAGCGACACGAACAGTTCCTCCAGGCGGTTGCTCTTGTTGCGCAGGCTCAGCACCTGCAGGCCCTGGGCATTGAGCTGGACGAACAGCCCGTTGATGCCCAGCGACTTGTCCACCTGCACTTCCAGGGTGTGGTCATCCACCAGGCGCACCGGGTAGCCGTCCAGCTTCGGCGCCGCGCTCAGGGTGCCCTGCAGGTCGAGGTAGAAGGTCTCCACGTGCAGCTTGTTCAGCAGCTTGCGCATGCTGGTGTTCTCCACGATGGTGCCGTGGTCGATGATCGCGATGTTGCGGCACAGCTGCTCGGCCTCCTCCAGGTAGTGCGTGGTGAGGATGATGCTGATGCCTTCGCCGTTGAGCTCGGTGAGGAAGTTCCACATCGAGCGGCGCAGTTCGATGTCCACGCCGGCGGTGGGTTCGTCGAGGATCAGCAAGCGCGGCTCGTGCACCAGCGCGCGGGCGATCATCAGGCGACGCTTCATGCCGCCGGAGAGTTCGCGGGAGGCGGAGTTGCGCTTGTCCCACAGGCCCAGCTGGGTCAGGTACTTCTCGGCGCGGCCCTTGGCCACGCTCATCGGGATGCCGTAGTAGCCGGCCTGGGTGACGACGATGTCGAACACCTTCTCGAACTGGTTGAAGTTGAACTCCTGGGGCACCACGCCCAGGCAGCGCTTCAAGCCGTACGGGTCCTTGTCCAGGTCATGGCCGAACACGTTGACCGTGCCGCCGGTCTTGTTCACCAGGGTGGAAAGGATGCCGATGGTGGTGGATTTGCCGGCGCCGTTGGGGCCCAGCAAGGCAAAGAAATCACCCTCGGCGACGTCCAGATCGATGCCCTTGAGGGCCTGGAAACCGTTGCCGTAGGTCTTCGTCAGTTGACGGATGGACAGCGCGGAACTCATGGGTATTCCCGTTGCAAGTCGGTGGAAAGACGCATGTCTTTGGAAAAAAGGCCTGCTTGATAAGGGTACGCCGCGAGGATTGCAACCTCCGCGGCACGCGCAGGCATTCAGGTCAGGTCGGTCATCACCGCCGCACGGTAGGCCGGGCGCGCCTTCAGGCGTGCGTACCAGGCTTCGAGATGCGGCTGTGGCGGGCGCTCGATGGGCATTTCGAACCAAGCATAGATGAAGCTGCCCAGCGGAATGTCACCCATGCCCAATTGTTCACCGCTGAGATACGGCTGCTGCGCCAGCACCGCCTCGGGGACCGCCAGCAGGGCCACGCAGGTATCGATGGCGGCCTGGATGGCGGCAGGGTCGCGCTGCTCCGGCGGGGTGCGCAGGGTACCCCAGAACACGGTGCGGAACGGCGCGGCGAAGGACGAGGTGGTCCAGTCCATCCACTTCTCGGCGCTGGCGCGTTGCTGCAGGTCCTGCGGGTACAGGTCCGGGGCGTAGCGCGCGGCGAGGTAGCGGACGATGGTGTTGGACTCCCAGAGCACGAAGCCCTCGTCGTCCAGGGTCGGCACCACGCCGTTGGGGTTCAGCGCGCGATAAGGCGCATCGTTGACCAGACCGAACGCACCGCCGGCGTCGATCCGCTCATAGGCCAGGCCCGCCTCTTCCGCGCACCAGAGCGCCTTGCGCACGTTGGAGGAATTCTTCCTGCCCCAGATCTTGAGCATGCTGCGCCTCTCTTGTTGTCGTCATTCGATGGCATCGCATCTCGCGGACACGATTTCGGATGACGGCACCCTACCGGCTAAGGCGCGAGGAAAAAAGACACACGTACTGATGGTTACTATCGATTGCTTTCATGGGCGAATGCTCATGGACAATTGCCTGCATGCGGCGGTTGGCTTTCCTATTTTGCCGCCTCGCTGCGCATGTCGCCCTCCAGCGGCGCGTCCTCGCCGGTGAACAGGTGCGGGTAGCACTGTTTCAGATAGCCGAAGAAGAACTCCTCGGGCACATCGGGGAACTGGCCATGGTCGCGCAGGTACTCCATGTGCCGCTCGCCGTCGCGGTTGAACGGGTGGAAGACGCTGTCGTTGCGCCCATCGAACTCCAGCGGCAGCACGCCGAAGGCCTCGCACAGGCCGATGTCGAAGGCCGGCGTGGCCTTGACCCAGCGGCCTTCGAGGAACAACTCGGTATAGCCGTGCATGGCGAACACCTCGCTGCGCAGCAGTTCCAGCAGGCGCGGCGTTGCCAGGTGGTTCTTAACGTCGGCCAGGCCGATGCGTGCGGGGATGCCGCAATGCCGGGCGCAGGCCGCCAGGAGCGTGGCCTTGGGCACGCAATAGGACTGCCCGGCCTCCAGCGCATGGCTGGCCTTGAGCGTCTGCGGGTCGCGGCTGAACACGTAGGGGTTGTAGCGAATCTCATCGCGCACGGCGAAATACAGGGCCACCGCCTGCTCCAGCGGCGTGCCGCCATCGCCCCGATGATTTAGAGCGAACTCGATTACCCGGGGGTGGTCACTATCAACGAAGCGGCTGGGCTTGAGGTATTGCTGCATGGCGCTGTCTCCGGGCGTTTCGTCCTTGATGGCGCGCTCAGTCTAACCAGTGCCGACGCCTGCCCGACAAGGCGATCCGGCCAAGCTGTCCGGCCATGCGGCCATCGGTCCGATTCGCCCAGCTAAGCTTCCGGTGCACTGTGGCACGGGCTCCCACCGGGAAAACCTGCCGCTGTGTTCGCGCACTTTTGTCACCAAGCCCGCCGCGGCCTGCGGTCGCCGGGGCTGGCTGTCATGGAGGAATCCGCATGCTGCTCGTCTGGTTACTCGTCCTGATCCTCGGCGTCGCCTGGCTCGCGCACCGTCGCGCTGCGCCCCTCAAGGCACTCGGCATAGTCGCCGTGTACCTCGCACTGATGAGCCTGTTCAGCCACGCCCATGGCTGGATGGTGCTGTTGTGGCTGCTCTGGGCCGTGGTCGCGGTGACCATTCTGGCCACCGACCTGCGCCGCAGCCTGTTCACCTCGCGGCTGTTCGCCTGGTTCAAGAAGACCCTGCCGCCAATGTCCGAAACCGAGCGCGAGGCCATCGAGGCCGGCACCGTCTGGTGGGATGGCCAGCTGTTCAGCGGCCGTCCGGACTGGCATACCCTGCTGGGCTACCCCAAGGCACAACTGACCGAAGAGGAGCAGGCCTTCGTCGACGGCCCCACCGAACAGCTGTGCGCGATGATCAACGACTACCAGGTCGGCAAGGACATGGACCTGCCGCCTGAAGCCTGGGCCTACATCAAGAGCCAGGGCTTCTTCGGCCTGATCATTCCGAAGGAATTCGGCGGCAAGGGCTTCTCCGCCTTCGCCCACTCCCAGGTGGTGATGAAGCTCGCCACCCGCAGCGGCGACCTCGCCTCCACCGTGATGGTGCCCAACTCCCTCGGCCCGGCCGAACTGCTGCTGCACTACGGCACCGACGCCCAGCGCCAGCGCTACCTGCCGCGCCTCGCCACTGGCGACGAGATTCCCTGCTTCGCCCTGACCAGCCCGCAGGCCGGCTCCGATGCCGGCGGCATGACTGACGTCGGCGTGGTCTGCAAGGGCCAGTGGGAAGGCGAGGAAGTCATCGGCCTGCGCCTGACCTGGGAAAAGCGCTACATCACCCTCGGCCCGGTGGCCACCCTCCTCGGCCTGGCCTTCAAGTGCCACGACCCGGACCACCTGCTGGGCGAGGAAGAAGACCTTGGCATCACCCTGGCGCTGATCCCCACCGACACCGACGGCGTGCAGATCGGCCGCCGCCACGTGCCCCTGGGCGCCGCCTTCATGAACGGCCCCAACTCCGGCAAGGACGTGTTCGTGCCGCTGGAGTACATCATCGGCGGCCAGGAAATGATCGGCAAAGGCTGGATGATGCTGATGAACTGCCTGTCGGTGGGACGCTCGATCTCCCTGCCGGCAGTGGGCACCAGCGCGGCCAAGGCCGGCAGCTACGTCAGTGGCCGCTACGCCCAGGTGCGCGAGCAGTTCAACGTGCCGCTGTCGGCCTTCGAAGGCATCCAGGAAGCCCTCGCGCGCATCGGCGGCAACGCCTGGATGATGGACAGCGCACGCATCCTCACCGCCAACGCGGTGGACCTGGGCGAGAAGCCCTCGGTGCTCTCGGCCATCCTCAAGTACCACCTCACCGAGCGCGGCCGCGAATGTATCGCCCACGCCATGGATATCCACGGCGGCAAGGGCATCATCCTCGGCCCGAACAACTACCTGGGCCGCTCCTGGCAGGCCGCGCCGATCTTCATCACCGTCGAGGGCGCCAACATCCTCTCGCGCAACCTGATGATCTTCGGCCAGGGCGCCATCCGCTGCCATCCGTACGTGCTCAAGGAAATGGAACTGGCCCGCCGCGAGGACCAGGACCAGGCCGAACGCGAGTTCGACGAACTGCTGCTCAATCACATCGGCTTCGCCGTGAGCAATGCCGCCAGCAGCCTGCTGCTGGGCCTGGGCTTCGGCAGCTTCGACCAGGTGCCGGGCGATCGCATCAGCCGTCCGTACTACCGCGCGCTCAACCGCCTGGCGGCGTCCTTCGCCCTCCTCGCCGACTTCAGCATGATGATGCTCGGCGGCGAGCTGAAGCGTCGCGAGCGCCTGTCCGCACGCCTGGGCGATGCGCTGAGCCACCTCTACCTGGGCTCCGCCGCGCTCAAGCGCTACCACGACCTGGACAACCCCGACTACCTGCACCCACTGCTGCACTGGGCCATGGAGGAAAACCTGGAGAAGGCCGAAGCCGCCCTGGCCGACCTGATCGACAACTTCCCCAACCGCGCCTTCGCCTGCCTGCTGCGCGTGCTGGTGCTGCCGCTGGGCCGTCGTCACCGTGGCCCGAGCGATGCACTGGATGCGGAGATCGCCGAGATCCTCGGCCGCCCGCTGAGCGACCCGGCGTTGCAGGCGATCCTCGCCGGCGCGCATCTGCCCACTGACGCGGACGATCCGGTGGCCAAGCTCACCTTCGCCTACGACCAGCTCGCCGCTGCCGCGCCCCTGCAGAAGAAACTGCACAAGGCGCTCAAGGAGCACAGCGTCACTCCCAAGCCGGGCCAGTCGCCCATCGATGCCGCCGCCGAGGCGGGTGTGCTGGAAGCCGCGGAAGCGGAAACCCTGCACGCCGCCGAACACGCACGCCGTGCAGTGATCGACGTGGACGACTTCTCGAAAGAGGAACTGGCCGGCAAGCACCAGCCCCAACCGGCAGCCACCGCCAGCCCGGACTGATCCACCACCTCACGCACTGGGCGCCTTCGGGCGCCCTTTTTTTGTCCGACGCACAGCAATACCGCGAGCGGCCAACAGGTGCACACTGGGAGCATCACCGTCATGGAGAGCCGCACCATGCGCCGATACCTGATCCCCATGCTGCTCGCCCTGCTGGCCGGCAGCGCCCAAGCCGATCCCTGGCTCTACCCCAGCCAGCCGCGCCCGGCGCCAGCGCCCAGCCCGATCATCGAGCCGATCCAGCAACAGCAGGACAGCCTGCGCCGCCAGCAGCAGCTGCGGCAGAACGAGCTGGACCGCCAGCGCCTGGATTACGAAGACCAGCGCCTGCAACTGCAGCAGCAGAACCTGCAGCGCGAGCAGGACAACCAGCGCCGCTGGAACGAACAGCGGCGGCAGAGCGACCAACTGATCCAGCGGCAGAAGAACGACCTGCAGCAACAGCAACTGCAACAGCAGCAGCGCCTGCTCGACCAGCAACGCCAGCAGATCAACAACCAGCGCCGGCAGACCCTGTCGCAACCGCTGCGCTGATCGCAGCGGCGGCCGGGCCGGCAACCCGATATACTCCCCGGCCGTTTGCACACAGCTCCAGAGGACACCCCATGGCCAGCGCCTATCTCGACCACCACATCGCCCTGCTCAACCACCTGCGCATGATCCTTGGCGCCCTGGGCGAAGCCGAGCAGGTTCCCGAGGACAACCACGGCCTGTTCCTCGAACGCTTCGACGAGCTGCTGGTGGAATTGCCGCGCGACCCGGAAGGCGCGCAGTACCTGGGCCAGGACCTGATCAGCCAGATCTTCCACCGCTACCCGCAGATCGCCCACCTGATCCCCCGCGACCTGCTGTGGTTCTTCGGCGGCGACTGCCTTCATTACATGCCCGACGAAGAGCTGCAGATGTACCAGCAACTCGACGAGCGCCGCTTCGAGGCCGAGGAAAACGGCGAGCCGTTCGACTGGAACGCCGAGAAGCGCCTGCTGGCCCTGCCGGACGACACGCCCAAGCACTGATGCTCCAGACGGCGCGGCGCCTGCCGCCGCGCCACGGACGTTCTGTCCAGCGCACTACCCCGTCCGGTTGACAAACTGACAAGGACACCCCGCCGCCCCGCCCGTAGCCTTTTGTTACTTTTCCAACACAAAGGCAGGGAACGTCATGCTCAGCTTCAAGATCTCGCAAGGGGCCCACGACAAGGTCCGCCGCGTCTCCAGCATCATCTGCACCCTCTTCGCCATCGGCTTCGTCATCGTGATGTGCCTCACTGCCATCGGCGACCACCTGCGCGCCAAGCGCATCCTCGCCGACCACTCGGTGGTCAGCGCTCCGCTGGCCCTGGACAACGTCACCGAGGAGCGCGGCCGCCGCGGACGCACCAAGGAGATGTACCACTTCACCTACCAGTTCGAGGTGAAGGGCCAGCCCTACATCGGTCGCTTCGACGTCGCCGGCAGCAACGTCGACAATTACCCCGAAGGCAGCCTGCTGCAGATCGCCTACTCCAATGCCGACCCGGCGCACTTCGACCGCCTCGACCGCCTGGAGAATCTTGCCGATACCGGCGGCGTGTTCACCCGCCTGGGCGTGGGCGTGCTGGGCGCCGCGCTGATCAGCTTCATCATCCACCTGCTGGCGACCCGCCGCCTCTTCGTACCCCGCGAGGAGCCGGCGGCGGCCTGATCCGCCAGCAAAAAAAGCCCGCATTCGCGGGCTTTTTTCATTGGCGGAAAGATCAGTGCTGGGAAACCTCAGCCTCCTCCTTCTCCGGGAACAGCAGGCTCGCCAGGATTCCCGCCGCCAGCACCACCAGCACGATGATCAGGCTGGTGTTGGCATCGATGCTGTAGCCATGGTGGAACAGGTGATCGGTAGCGTTCAGGCCGAGCTTGGCGGCGATGAAGAACAGCAGCACGATCACCGCCTTCTCCAGGTGCACCAGGTAGCGCTTCAGTGCTTCGAGTACGAAGTACAGGGTACGCAGGCCGAGGATGGCGAACAGCATGGCCGAGTAGACGATCAGCGGCTCGCGGCTGACCGCGATCACCGCCGGCACCGAGTCGAAGGCGAACAGCACGTCGGACACCTCCACCACTACCAGGCAGAGGAACAGCGGCGTGGCGAACAGCGCGCCCTTGGCGGCGAGGCTGATGCCCTTGTTCTCAGGCTTGCGCACCTCGGTTTCGAGCTGCTGGCGAGCCACGAAGAAACGCCCGCCGAGAAGTTTCGGCCACACCGGGAACAGCTTGCTGGCGAAGCGGTAGGCAAGGTGCTTGGAATAGTCTTCCTCTTCATCGTCATCACCGCCGCCCTTGAGCATCATCACGCCGGTCCAGGCGACGATGGCCGCGAAGACGATCTCGACCCAGGGGCCGAACGTCAGCAGACCGGTACCGATGGCCACGAAGATGGCGCGGAACACGATGGCACCGATGATGCCCCAGTACAGTACGCGGTGACGCAGGCCGTCCGGCATCTTGAACCAGGCGAAGATGGCAATGAAGACGAACAGGTTGTCGACGCTCAGCACCTTCTCCAGCGCGTAGCCGGTAAGGAACAGGCTGGCGACCTGGGCGCCGTGCTGGACATAGAGAAAGCCGGCGAAGCCCAGGGAAATCGCCACCCAGAAGATCGACCAGGCGACCGCGCCGCCCAGGGTGATCGGCTTGTTGCCGCGGTGGGTGAACATGTCGAGCAGCAGCGCGGCCAGCGCCAGCCCGACGAAGACCGCGATGGTCAGCGGGGGAAAACCTATGTTTGTCAGTTCCACGATTGCGAGTCTCGAAAGTGGGGGTTCGACCGGGCTGCCCCGGCCATGGGTCGGGTCAGGCGGCGGGCCGGTTCGGTCCGGGAGTTCGTCGCCAGGCGGGATGGAATACCCGCCAGTGCGGGTCGTGGGCGGCGCGCAGCAATGCGTGATCGCCAGAGGTATCGCCCCAGGCGCGCAGCCTGTAGCGAGCCAGGGAGCCGTACTTGGCCTCCAGTCGTAGAACCTTGTTTTCGCTGCGGCAGTTGCCGCCGAGCAGGCGACCGGTGAGGCGGCCGTCGTGTATCTCCAGCTCGGTGCCGATCAGGCCGACGCCCAGGCGTTCAGCGAAGGGTTTGAGCATCAGCGCCGGCGACGCGGAGCAAAGAGTGACCTCGGCGCCGGACCAGCGCTCGGCCGCGACGCCGCGCAAGCCGGTCGGGCGCATCAGATAGCGCCAGATGAACCGGCAATAGGCTTCGGCTCTGGACGACAGCCAACGCGCCTCGACGCCAGTGAGGAAGACGGCAATCAGGCGCGCCTTCAGCTCGTCACGGCCGATCTGGCGGAACAGGTAGCGCAGGGCAGGCAGCAGCAGTTTCGGCAAGCGACGCAGACAGCCGAAGGTGCCAAAGGCGAACCAGAGGAAAGGCAGGAAACTGTCGTGGCGGGTCAGGGTGCCGTCGAAGTCGAAGACCGACAGCACTACCTGCTTCTCGGCCACCGCCGCAACATCGGCAACACCGCAAGCTGGCAGGTATTCGACGCGCAACGCCTCACTAAGGCCTGGCTGGGAATGGGGCGACGACATGGACCGGGAAACCTCGTGAACTGCCTGGCCGCCCCCCCGGATCGCCCTCTCCCTCGGAAAGGAACAATCAGGCAGGACTCAGCCCTCGGAAATGCCCTTGCGCAGCGCCGAATGGCGTCTACAGCGGGCCCTCTCGACCGCTATGCGTTCGAGCGCAGGCATTCTCGGGTGGCAGCCCCGACCAACAAACGGGATTCCCCTCAGGGGCGCGTCAGAGTTTTCCGTAATGCAGAGTTATCGCGAGGCGGCCATTGCGAATGAATGGTCGCCTCGCGAACAACCCAGGGGCGGCACGGGGCCGGAGGCCTGCAGTGCCAGGACGGCACCGCGAAATTCGGACGAAAGGTCCGGGCGGCGGGGAGTTTTCGGCGCACAAACGAAAACGCCGTCCTGATGGACGGCGTTTCGATTCTGGAGCGGGAAACGAGACTCGAACTCGCGACCCCGACCTTGGCAAGGTCGTGCTCTACCAACTGAGCTATTCCCGCATCAACCTGCTGTAACCTCCAGCTTTCGCTGGTGGTTAACGAAAACGCCGCCCTGATGGGCGGCGTTTCGATTTTGGAGCGGGAAACGAGACTCGAACTCGCGACCCCGACCTTGGCAAGGTCGTGCTCTACCAACTGAGCTATTCCCGCAGCAACTTGTTGCAACCTTCAGCTTTCGCCGAAGGGTAACGCCATTTCATCTTTCGGTCACCGCCTGGGCGATGATCGAGAATCTGGAGCGGGAAACGAGACTCGAACTCGCGACCCCGACCTTGGCAAGGTCGTGCTCTACCAACTGAGCTATTCCCGCAATGGCGTCCCCTAGGGGACTCGAACCCCTGTTACCGCCGTGAAAGGGCGGTGTCCTAGGCCACTAGACGAAGGGGACGCGGCCCGGAACTTAACATCTTTCCGACTTCATCGCTCCGGCATTTCTGCGTTTCGCGTCGAAGTGGCGCGCATTCTAGGGACGCTTTGAGGGGGCGTCAACCCTTAGTAGAAATATTTTTTAAATCAAAGACTTCTGAGTAAAAACTGAGCTGCCGCTATGAGCAGTATCACTAAGACATTACACTCGCGGAAAAACCTGCCGGAGCACTCCAAGGTGTCGCCACTCGTTATTACGGTCCTGGTTCTCGTCGGTATCGCCCTGCTGGTCGCCATCGGCTATATCAACCACCTGGTGGAAAACCGCAAGCTGGAGCAGGCCCGCCTGAAGGCCGATCTGACCGACCGCTGCCGGCGCTGCTCCGATATTTCCGAATCGATGCCCGGCCAGTTCATGGCGCCGGCACTGAAGCTGCTGCTCAGCGGCTTCGAGCTGAACCTCAGCGAACGCCTGCTCTCCCTGGAGAAAAACAACGCTGCGCTGAAGGAGCGTATAGAAGAGCTGCGCGGCCAGGTCACCAAGGGCGAGGCCATCGTGGTGAAGAACGCGCCGCAGCCGATCCTCACTGAAGCCAAGGCCAAGGATGTGCGCTTCCTCTTCGAGGCGCTGCACGCCCAGCTCACCCGCGCCGCCCAGGACAACATGCTGCCGCGAGCCGAAGCGCAGAAGTGGGTGAAGGAGATCCGCCACCTGCTCGCCCTCCTGCATATCGAGTTCTTCGGCAACCTCGGCCAGCAGGCGCTGCAGCAGGGTCAACCACGCCAGGCGCGCCTGGCCTTCGAGCGCGGCGTGCAGTACCTGCAGAAGCAGCCGGAGATCGGCCGCTACCAGGCGCAGCTCAAACAGCTGGAGAACCAGCTGGCACGCGCCAACGCCATGGTCCTGGAAACCGCCCAGCCGGCCGCCGAGGAACCCAGCGAACTGGGCGACGGCCTCAAGGCGCTGGACGATGACGATATCTGGAAGAAGAAGAACCTTTACGACTGATCCGTCGTCAAAACTCACCCCGGCCACCTTCGCCCCAGGAGCCCTGCATGAGCCTCGTCGTCTTCGGCGCCCCGCTGTCCCCTTTCGTTCGCAAAGTCCGCCTGTTCGCCGCCGAGAAAGGCTTCGACTACCAGCTGGAGAACGTCAACCCGTTCAACCAGCCGGACTGGTACCGCGAGCTGAACCCGCTGCGCCGCGTGCCGGCGATCCGCGACGGTGACTTCACCCTCGCCGACTCCAGCGTCATCTGCCATTACCTGGACGACCGCGACCCTCAACGCGCTCCGCTGTGCGGCGAAGGCGCCCAGTCGCGCGCACGGATCAACTGGCTGGAAAAGTACGCCGACTACGAGCTGGCGCCGCTGACTACCTTCACCGTGTTCCGCAACCGCCTGCTCAAGCCGCTGATGGGCAAGGTCTGCGATGAAGTCGCGGTGAAAGGCGCGATGCAGGAAAAGCTCCCGGAGCACTTCGACTACCTGGAGAAATGCCTGGGCGAACAGCAGTGGTTCGTCGACAACAGCTTCAGCCTCGCCGATATCGCCATCGCCTGCCAGCTGGTGAACCTGCGCCATGGCGAGGAAGAGCTGGATGCCCAGCGCTGGCCGAAGCTGGCCGCGCACTTCGAGCGTACCCTGGCCCGCCCTGCCCTGGCCGAGATCGTCCAGGGCGAGCTGCAGATCATCGCCAAGATCATGGCCAAGCGCTGATCGCCGCCGGAAATCAAAAAGCCCCGCCTAAGCGGGGCTTTTTGTTAACGCGTAGGGCGGATAACCCGCTCCGGGTTATTCACCCTACAGGGACCGCACGGTATTGCAGTGGGGGTAGGAGCGGACTCCGTCCGCGATAGGTTCGCATCGCACCGGATGCCATCGCGAACACATGAAAAAGCCCCGCCCAGGCGGGGCTTTTTATTACCAGCGAAACGTCAGCAGTCGGAAAGACGCAGGAAAATCTCCACCAGGCGCTCGATACCGGCCTGGTCTTCCGCGCTGAAGCGCCCGACCTTGGGGCTGTCCAGGTCGAGCACGCCGATCAGCCGCCCTTCCTTCACCAGCGGCACCACCAGCTCGCTGTTGGAAGCGCTGTCGCAGGCGATATGGCCGGGGAACGCATGCACGTCTTCGACACGCTGGGTTTCACGGCTACGCGCCGCCGCACCGCACACGCCCTTGCTGAAAGGAATGCGCACGCAGGCGACCTTGCCCTGGAACGGGCCGAGCACCAGTTCCTCGTTACGGTTCAGGTAGAAGCCGGCCCAGTTCAGATCCGGCAGCTCATTGAACAGGAACGCGGAAAACTGCGCGGCGTTGGCGATGAAATCGCGCTCGTCGGCGAACAGCGACTCGGCCTGGGCGGCCAGCAGCGCGTAGCCACCAAGGCCGCTGCCGGCCTGTTGCAGATCGATCATGGGGTGTCTCCTTCCAGCAATTGTCGGCCCACCCAGTAGCGGGCGAATTGATAGGCACAGCGGCCATTCCGGTTGCCGCGCCCGAGCGCCCAGCGAATGGCTTCCTTCTCCAGCGCCTCGTCCCAGCTCCAGGCGTCGAGCCCGGACTTCTGTGCGAGCACTTCGACCCAGTGGCGCACCACGCTGAGGAAGTGCTCCTGGGTGAAGGGATAGAAGGACAGCCACAGGCCGAAACGGTCGGACAGGGCGATCTTGTCTTCGACGGCCTCGTTGGGATGCAACTCGCCGTCGACCATCTTCCAGTTCTCGTTGTCGCTCTGCTTCTCCGAAACCAGATGGCGGCGATTCGACGTGGCGTACAGCAGCACGTTGTCCGGCGCCTGCTCCAGCGAGCCGTCGAGCACGCTCTTGAGAACGCGGAAATCTCCCTCGCCGGCATCGAACGACAGGTCGTCGCAGAACAGCACGAAGCGCTGCGGCAGGCCCTGGATCTGCTCGACCACGCGCGGCAGGTCCGCCAGGTGATCGCGCTCGATCTCGATCAGGCGCAGCCCCTCCCCGGCCAGTTCGGCCAGCAGCGCGCGCACCAGCGAGGATTTGCCGGTGCCACGGGCGCCCCAGAGCAGCGCGTGGTTGGCCGGCTGCCCGGCGACGAACTGGCGGGTGTTGCGCGCCAGCTGCTCGCGCTGTCGATCTACGCCGAGCAGGTCATCCAGGCGCAGGTCGAGGCTGACCTCCAGCGCCTGCAGGTAGCCGCTGCGGCCGTCGCGGTGCCAGCGCGCCGCCAGGCTGCGCTGCCAGTCGATAGGCTCGCGTACGGCAGGCAGCAACGGCTCCAGGCGCGCCATCAGCGCTTCGGCGCGGGTGAGAAAATCATTCAGACGGGAATCCACGCGAATCTCCAAGCTCTTCAGGGGCAACTTTCCGGGTGCAGGCCCAGGAATTTCTTTGCCTTCAGGCTATGCCGACAGACGGTTCTGATGGGCTATGCTACGCCGCAGGAAAGCTCTTGCGAGGCGACGCTCCGCACCCATGGATATTGCGCTCACACATCGCCTCTCGTTCAAGCAGGCCAGCCTGACGGTGCTGGTGGCGTTCATCCTCGGCACCCTGCTGAGCCTGATCCAGGTAGGCGTCGATTATGCCAGCCAGGACGCCTCCATCAACCGCGAAGTGCGCGCCCTGCTGGATGTCAGCCACAACCCCGCCGCGCGCATTGCCTACAACATCGACGCCGAGCTGGCCCAGGAACTGGTCGTAGGACTGCTGCGCTCGCCCGCCGTGATCCGTGCCGAGATCATCGACAACGCCGGCGTGCCCCTGGCCAGCGCCGATCGCCCGCCGGCGGAAAGCCACCTGCGCGGCCTCAGCGACTCGCTCTTCGGCCAGCAGCGCACTTATGAAGAGCCGCTGTTCGTCGACCACGCGCCGGCCGAATCCCTCGGTGTGTTGCGTCTGGAGATCGACACCTTCGTCTTCGGCAACGACTTCCTGCGCCGCGCCGGCCTGACCTTCCTCTCCGGCTTCGTGCGCAGCCTGATGCTCTCGCTGATCCTGCTGGTGCTCTTCTACGCACTGCTGACCAAGCCGCTGGTGAGCCTGATCGAAGCCCTCGCCCGCCACGACCCGCGCTCGCCGTCGCGGCTGCGCCTGCCCTGCCCGCGCGGCCACGAGCGCGATGAAATCGGCGTGCTGGTGGAGGTCACCAACCGCCAGCTCAACCGGATTTCCGTGGAGATGGAGCAGCGCCGCGAGGCCGAGGATCGCCTGACCCAGTACCTGGAAGAGCTGGAAAGCATCGTCGCCGCGCGCACCGCCGAACTGAAGGCGGCCAACGCGCGCCTGACCCTGTCCAATCAGGAACTGGAGCACGCACGGCAGACCGCCCTGGCCATGGCCCAGGCGCGCGGCAGCTTCCTGGCCAACATGAGCCATGAGATCCGCACCCCGCTCAACGGCCTGCTGGGCATGCTCGGCCTGGCGCTGGACGGCCCGCTGACCGCCGAGCAGCGCCAGCAGCTGTCCATCGCCCACGACTCAGGCAAAGTGCTGGTGGAGCTGCTCAACGACGTGCTCGACCTGTCCAAGTTCGAGGCCGGCCAGCTGGAGCTGGAGCAGATTCCCTTCGACCTCGGCACCCTGGTGGAGGACACCGCCAGCCTGCTCTCGCAGAACGCCGGCCCGGCCGTGGAGCTCACCTGCCTGATCAGCCCGCAATTGCCGGCGCAGCTCTCCGGCGACCCGACGCGGGTGCGCCAGGTGGTGAGCAACCTGCTGTCCAACGCCCTCAAGTTCACCCGCTTCGGCCGTGTGGATGTGCGTGTGGAGCCCCTCGGCTCCTCACCGCAAAATCAGGGCGTACGCATCAGCGTACGCGACACCGGCATCGGCGTGGCGCCCGAGGCGCTGCAGAAGATCTTCCAGCCCTTCACCCAGGCCGACGCCGGCATTGCCCGCCAGTACGGCGGCACCGGGCTGGGCCTGGCGCTGACGCGCAAGCTGTGCGAGGCGATGCAGGGTGAGCTGAGCGTCACCTCGGAGCCGGGCCTGGGCAGCGAATTCGCCGTCACCCTGCCGCTGCACGCACTAGAGCCGGCGCAGCCGCTGGCCAAGCTGGAGGGCAAGCTGATCGTGCAGTGCGCCGCCAGCAGCGGGCTGGCCGCGCTGCTGCAGAACTGGCTGCCGGAATGGGGCGTGGCCTACCAGCGTCTGGACATCGACGCGAGCCTGGCCGGCGTGGAGCTGGATGCGCTGCTGTCGGACTGCCCGGACTGCCTGATCGGCCTGCGCCAGAGCGTGACTCGGCCGGTGCTGCTGGTCACCGCCTACGGCAACTTCCTCGAACCCGACCTCGCCCAGCGCCTGGCGCCGCTGCGCCAGCTGGCCCGGCCGCTGTCCCGCGCCGTGCTCTACCAGGCACTCAAGCAGGCCTTCGAGCACCAGCCGCTGCCGGCGGCGAAGACTGCCGCTGCCGGCCCGCTGGAGCAGTTTTCCGCCCGCGTCCTGCTGGTGGAGGACAACCCGGTCAACCAGTTGGTCGCCCGTGGGCTACTGCAGAAGCTGGGCTGCCAGGTGAGCATCGCCGCCAACGGCGAGGAGGCGCTGAAGCAGCTGGAAGACGCGGAGTTCGACCTGGTGTTGATGGACTGCAACATGCCGGTGATGGATGGCTATCAGGCGACCCGGGCAATCCGCGAGAGCGGCCGCTGGCCGGACCTGCCGGTAATCGCCCTGACCGCCAACGCGCTGCCGGACGAACGCGAGCGCTGCCGCGCCGCCGGCATGGACGACTACCTGGCCAAGCCCTTCCACCGCGACGAATTGGCGGCCCTGCTGGAGCGCTGGGCCGGGCACCAGCCGCGCGGCTGAGTCAGGCGTCCAGCTTCGCCAGTTGCAGCAGCAGGCTGTCGAGCTGCTCGCGCAGGCCGTCGGTGACGCTCAGGTCGATGCCGCTGCGGCACAGCAGTTCCTCGCGCAGCGGCAGGACTTTCTCGCGCAACGCCGCGCCTTCCGCCGTCAGCCCCAGGTGCACCTCGCGCTCGTCATGCTGCGCACGGCGGCGTAATACCAGACCAAGCTGTTCCAGGCGTTTGAGCAACGGCGTGAGGGTGCCGGAATCGAGCATCAGGCGCTCGCCCAGGGCCTTCACCGAGGGCTGCTCCGGCGGTTCGGCCTGCCACTCCCAGAGCACCAGCATGGCCAGGTACTGCGGGTAGGTCAGGCCGAGTGCGTCGAGCATCGGCCGGTAGCCACGGATCACCGCTCGGGACACGGCGTACAGGCGGAAGCACAGCTGGTTGTCCAGCTGCAGTTCGGCCGGCAGGGAGACAGCGTCCTTCATCACAGCAGCGCTTCGATCTCGGCGGACAGTTGCTCGGGCTTGGTGGTCGGGGCGAAACGCTTGACCAGCTTGCCGTCCTGGCCGATGAGGAACTTGGTGAAGTTCCACTTGATGCCCTGGCTGCCCAGCAGGCCGGGAGCGCGCTTCTTCAGCTGCACGTAGAGCGGATGGGCCTCGGCGCCATTGACGTCGATCTTCTTGAACAGCGGGAAGCTCACGCCGAAGTTCAGCTCGCAGAACTGGCTGATCTCGCCCTCGCCGCCCGGCTCCTGCTTGCCGAACTGGTTGCAGGGGAAGCCGAGCACCACCAGGCCCTTGTCCTTGTACTCGCGCCAGAGCTTTTCCAGCCCCTTGTACTGTGGGGTGAAGCCGCACTGGCTGGCAGTGTTCACCACCAGCAGGGCCTTGCCGCCGAAGTCGGCGAGGGTCTTCTGTTCGCCCTTGATGGTGGTCACGGGAATGTTCAGCAGTGCATCGCTCATCGGACATGGCTCCTGAGAAGTGGGAAAGCAAAGAATAGTGATCAATTAAATTGCACGCAATTCAATTGATCACGAATCACCCAATGAAATGACGGTGCATCATGCTTTTCGTAGGAGCGGACCTTGTCCGCGAAGTCTGCCATCCGGAAATCCCGGACAACAGGCGAGCTCCAATTTCCCGCGCACATCGAACGCCGGCCTTGCCGGCGTCTCGCGGACAAGGTCCGCTCCTACAGGTAACAGCCCTGAAGCCCCAAAGAAAAGGCCCGCTTGTGGCGGGCCTCCGTTTCAGGCTTTCGGCACCAGTTTCAGCGATGCCGAGTTGATGCAGTAGCGCAGGCCGGTCGGCCGCGGGCCGTCGGGGAAGACGTGGCCCAGGTGCGCATCGCACTTGCCGCAGCGTACTTCGATGCGGTGCATGCCGTGGCTGAAGTCTTCCAGTTCCTTGACCACCTCGCCGTTCACCGGCTGGAAGTAGCTCGGCCAGCCGCTGCCCGAGTCGTACTTGGCGTCGGAGTCGAACAGCGCAGTGCCGCAGCACACGCAGTGGTAGATGCCGGGGGTCTTGGTGTCGTGGTATTCGCCGGTAAAGGCGCGCTCGGTGCCGCCCAGGCGGCAGACATGGAACTGCTCGTCGGTGAGTTCGTCACGCCAGGAATCCAGGGGCTTTTCCAGCTTTTCCATCGATCTGCCTCCATTAATGGAAAAAATGCCCGATGCCTGCTTTTCCGGGAATCGGGCCGCACGTATGATGCGCGTGGTTAACGTCATGTTCAGAATCTGCCGCACAGCGACATTCTCGCGATAGAAAAGCCTTAAAAACTCTACTTTTTCGAGAATTCCACTGTTTTCCTGTCGATTTTCAGGGTCGACACCAGGGAAAAGCACTTCCGAACCGATCATTTGACGCCAGTCTGTCACCCGCGTTACAGCCTGCCAAGTCGCCGGCCGCGGACTATTTCGGAATCCCAGATCATGCAGGTCACCAAATCGAACAAGCTCGCCAACGTCTGCTACGACATTCGCGGGCCCGTGCTCAAGCACGCCAAGCGCCTGGAAGAGGAAGGCCATCGCATCCTCAAGCTGAACATCGGCAACCCGGCGCCGTTCGGTTTCGAGGCGCCGGACGAAATCCTCCAGGACGTCATCCGCAACCTGCCGACCGCCCAGGGCTACAGCGACTCCAAGGGCCTGTTCAGCGCGCGCAAGGCGGTGATGCAGTACTACCAGCAGAAGCAGGTGGAAGGCGTCGGCATCGAGGACATCTACCTGGGCAACGGCGTATCCGAGCTGATCGTCATGGCCCTGCAGGCTCTGCTCAACAACGGTGACGAGGTGCTGATCCCGGCGCCCGACTACCCGCTGTGGACCGCCTCGGTCGCCCTCTCCGGCGGCAAGCCGGTGCACTACCTGTGCGACGAGCAGGCCGGCTGGTTCCCCGACGTCGCCGACATGAAGGCGAAGATCACCAGCAACACCAAGGCCCTGGTGCTGATCAACCCGAACAACCCCACCGGTGCGGTCTACTCGAAGGAAGTGCTGCTGGACATCGTCGAACTGGCGCGCCAGCACAACCTGGTGATCTTCTCCGACGAGATCTACGACAAGATCCTCTACGACGAAGCCCAGCACATCTCCACCGCCTCCCTGGCGCCGGACGTGCTCTGCCTAACCTTCAACGGCCTGTCCAAGTCCTACCGCGTGGCCGGCTTCCGCTCCGGCTGGATCGCCATTTCCGGGCCCAAGCACAAGGCACAGAGCTACATCGAGGGCCTGGATATCCTGGCCAACATGCGCCTGTGCGCCAACGTACCGAGCCAGCACGCAATCCAGACCGCGCTGGGCGGCTACCAGAGCATCAACGACCTGGTGCTGCCGGGCGGCCGCCTGCTGGAACAGCGCAACCGCGCCTGGGAACTGCTCAACGACATCCCCGGCGTCAGCTGCGTGAAGCCCATGGGCGCGCTCTACGCCTTCCCGCGCATCGACCCGAAGGTCTGCCCGATCCACAACGACGAGAAGTTCGTCCTCGACCTGCTGCTTTCCGAGAAGCTGCTCATCGTTCAGGGCACCGCCTTCAACTGGCCCTGGCCGGATCACTTCAGGGTGGTTACCCTGCCGCGTATCGATGACCTGGAGCAGGCCATCGGCCGCATCGGCAACTTCCTGAAAAGCTATCGCCAATAACCCATCGCCAGTGAACTCCAGCGCATAAATGGACCTGCAGATCGACGACTTCTACAAGGATGCCGCCTCCGGCCTGCTGACCCTCTATCAGGCCTTCCCGCGCAAGATCGCCCTCTACATCGAGGACCTGATCGGCCGGGAAGAGCCCGACGAGTTCGGCCTGCCCAGCACCCGCCACCAGAGTTGCCTGGGCGCGCTGCTGTGGCTGGCCGATGAAGGCTACCTGCGCTTCGAGACCACTATTCGTTACGAAGCGCTGGACCAGGCGGTGCTCAGCGAAAAGGCCTTCATGCGCCTGACCCGCATCGTCCCCCACGCCGTGCGCGACGGTGAGGAACTGCCGCCCAGCGTGCGCCGCGACCAGGCCACGCTGGCCAACCAGCTGCGCGAAGCGCTGGCCGCCCGCCACGGGGAACGCATCGCGCGGCTGACCCGTCTACTCTTCGAGAGCGACCTCGGGCGCCCGTAATACGGGCATGCGACACAAGTTGAAATAGTCCCCGAGTTGAATCGCCTGGGGGCCAACCGTATATACCCCGCATACTATTCAGCGATCCCGTGCCTGCCTGTGCACGGCGATCCGGAAAGCCGCATTGCCATGCGGTTTTTCCCCCTGTCACCGTGAGGAGAAGCTTTACGCCATGATGCGCATCCTGTTGTTCCTGGCCACCAACCTGGCAGTTCTGGTGATCGCCAGCATCACCCTGAAACTGCTCGGCGTGGACCGTTTCACCGGCCAGAATTACGGTAGCCTTCTGATCTTCTGTGCCGTCTTCGGCTTCGCCGGCTCCCTGGTTTCGCTGTTCATCTCTAAGTGGATGGCGAAGATGAGCACCGGCACCGAGATCATCAGCCAGCCGCGCACCCGCCACGAACAGTGGCTGCTGCAGACCGTGGAAGAGCTGTCCCGCGAGGCCGGCATCAAGATGCCGGAAGTCGGTATCTTCCCCGCCTACGAGGCCAACGCCTTCGCCACCGGCTGGAACCGCAACGACGCACTGGTCGCGGTCAGCCAGGGCCTGCTGGAGCGCTTCTCGCCTGAAGAAGTGAAAGCCGTGCTGGCCCACGAGATCGGCCACGTGGCCAACGGCGACATGGTCACCCTGGCGCTGATCCAGGGCGTGGTGAACACCTTCGTGATGTTCTTCGCGCGAATCTTCGGCAACTTCGTCGACAAGGCGATCCTGAAGAATGAAGACGGCCCGGGCATCGGCTACTTTGTCGCGACCATTTTCGCCGAGCTGGTCCTGGGTATCCTCGCCAGCATCATCGTCATGTGGTTCTCGCGCAAACGCGAATACCGCGCGGACGAAGCCGGCGCCCGCCTGGCCAGCACCGGCGCAATGATCGCCGCCCTGCAACGCCTGCGCGCCGAACAGGGCGTACCGGTGCAGATGCCCGACACGCTGCAGGCCTTCGGCATCAACGGCAACCTCAAGCACGGCCTTGCCGGCCTGTTCATGAGCCACCCGCCGCTGGAAGACCGCATCGAAGCCCTGCGCGCCGCTGGCCGCTGAGTTTCAAGGCAACAAAAAAGGCGACCCTCGGGTCGCCTTTTTCATGCCCTCGATTCAGCCACGACGCAGCGTGAACACCACCTCGTCCAGATGGCTGACGCCGCGTTTCAGGAACTTCGGGTTATCCGCCAGGACGTCCAGGCGCTCGCACTCCTCAACCGCCCACTGGGCAGCGAAGTGTTGCTGTACCTCGTCGGCCATCACGGCGAACGGCGGGCCGTCCATTTCTGCCTGCGGGTATTCCAGGGTCACCAGCAGCCCGCGCACCTGCGGCGGCAGGATGATCTGCAGATGCGCCGCATAGTCGGCGCGCATCTCTGCCGGCAGAGCGATCAGCGCTGCGCGGTCGTAGAACGCCGCACAATCGGCCACCTGCTCGGCGCCGAGGGCGAAGAAATCACCCTGGAGGATTTCCAGCCGCTCGTAGCTGTAACGGCGCAGCGCGCCTTCCTGGGTAACCTGCGGCTCCACGCCCAGCTCGGCGAAGAAGTCGATCGCCGCGCGCTCGGCCAGCTCCACCCCCAGCACGCGATAGCCCCATTGCGCCAGCCAGAGCATGTCCAGGCTCTTGCCGCACAGCGGCACCAGTACCTGCGCCTCCTCCGGCACCCCGAGCGCCGGCCAGTGGCGTTGCAAGCCAGGGTTCACCGCCTGCTGGTGGAAGCCGATTTCATTGCGCGCCCAGCGCGACTGCCAGAATTCATGCTGCATAGGTCACCCACTCAAACACTGCGCAAAGCGCGGGGAAGCAACCAGCTCCACCAACTGCCGCGACGCTCACGCCGAGCTTCCTCGGCGTCCATGATTTTCAGGCGCACCTGGCCATCGCGCACCCGCTGCACGCAGATCCGGGTGCCATCGTCGAGGCGGAGACATTCACCGGGTTCGAGCACAAGAACCTGATCGTTTAGCTGCATCTTGTAATCCGATGTTCGGCTAGGAATTTTCCGCAAACTTTACCGCATCAACCGAGTGGCATCCGGAGAAATACCCGGCGGCGAGGTGTGAGAATCACTCTGCAAGCCAGTTGGCAATTCCAAAAGAACTCGGTCACGCAAAGAATTTTCCGACAACAAATCGACAGAACAGATCATTACCTTCAAAAACCTATACTGGATTTCGATCTTTAGGCGCGTGAACATGGAGGCATTCCAGTAGTGAGGTGCCCCATGCTCCCTGCCCTTTTCATCTCCCACGGCTCGCCCATGCTGGCCCTGGAGCCCGGCGCCAGTGACGCGCCGCTCAAGCGCCTGGCCCGCGAACTGCCGCGCCCGACAGCCATCCTGGTGGTCTCCGCCCACTGGGAAACCCCGGACCTGCGGGTCACCGCCGCGTCGCAGCCGGAAACCTGGCACGACTTCTATGGCTTCCCGCCCGAACTCTATGCCGTGCAGTACCCGGCGGTCGGCTCACCGGAGCTGGCGCAGCGCGTCGTCGAGCTGCTGGCCGCGGACGGCCTGCCGGCCACCCTCGATCCAGAGCGCCCGCTGGACCACGGCGCCTGGGTGCCGCTGAGCCTGATGTACCCGGCCGCCGATATCCCGGTGGTGCAGCTGTCGCTGCCCAGCCGCCTCGGCGCGCCCATGCAGCAGCGCATCGGCCAGGCCTTGCGCGCACTGCGCGAGGAAGGCGTGCTGCTGATCGGCTCCGGCAGCATCACCCACAACCTGGGCGAGCTGGACTGGCATGCCGGCCCAGAGGTGATCACGCCCTGGGCCAAGGCCTTCCGCGACTGGATGGTGGAACACCTGCTGGCCGACGACGAGGCCGCACTGTTCGACTACCGCCAGCAGGCACCGTCCGCCGTGCGCAACCACCCGCGCGACGAGCACCTGCTGCCGCTGTACTTCGCCCGCGGCGCGGGCGGCTCGGCGATGACGGTGGAGCACGCCGGGTTCACCCTCGGCGCGCTGGGGATGGATATCTACCGCTTCGGTTGAAGCACGACCTGTAGGAGCGAGCTTGCTCGCGAACATTTCCCCGGCGGGGCCGGAGTCAGGCGGTTCGCGAGCAAGCTCGCTCCTACAAAGGCGGCCAGACCGCCAGCCAGGTGCCGGCAGTTAGCCCCGGAAACGAAAAAGCCCCGCCGAAGCGGGGCTTTTTCATGCGCGGGAGACTGACGAATCAGTCTTCGCGGTAACGACGCAGGCGCAGAGCCTTGCCAGCGACGCGGGTGTCCTTGAGCTTGGTCAGCAGACGGTCGAGGTTCTCTTCCGGCAGCTCGATCAGGCTGAAGGTCTCGCGGATCTGGATGCGGCCGATGGCCTCGCGCGACAGACCGCCCTCGTTGAGGATGGCGCCCAGCAGGTTCTTAGCCTGTACGCCGTCACGGGCGCCCAGGGCGGTACGGCAACGGGCCTTGCCTTCCGACGGCGGAGCCATGGTGCGGGGTGCGCCGCTGCGCTCCGGACGGTCGCCGCGCTCGGGGCGATCGCCACGCTCGCTGCGCTCGTAACGGTCGCTGCGCTCACGCGGGGCGGCCGGGGTCAGCGGCTGTTCGCGGCGGACCGATTCCAGGTCCAGCGCCTTGCCTTCGGTCAGCTTGGCCAGCAGTACAGCGGCCAGGGTGTCCATATCGGTACCCAGGCGACGGCACAGCTCGTCACGCACGGCGCCACGGCTGGCAACGGCGTTGGCCAGCAGCGGTTGCAAGCCGGTGGCCAGGCGGTTCAGACGTGCTTCGAGGACGGTTTCAGCGTCCGGCAGGCGAACTTCGCCAACCTTCTGGCCGGTCACACGCTCGATCACCTGCAGCATGCGGCGCTCGCGCGGAGTCACCAGCAGCAGGGCGCGGCCTTCACGACCGGCACGACCGGTACGGCCGATACGGTGTACGTAGGATTCCGGATCGTAGGGCATGTCCACGTTCAGTACGTGGGTGATACGCGCCACGTCGAGGCCGCGGGCGGCGACGTCGGTGGCGATGACGATGTCCAGCGAACCGTCTTTCAGCGACTCGATCACACGCTCACGCTGGGCCTGCGGCATGTCGCCGTTCAGCGCGGCGGCACGGTAGCCCTGGCGCTCCAGCAGCTCGGCGATGTCCAGGGTGGCCTGCTTGGTGCGAACGAAGCCGATCAGCGCGTCGAACTGCTCGACTTCCAGCAGACGCAGGATCGAGGCCGGCTTCTGGTCGGCGTGGACCATCAGGTGGACCTGTTCGATACGCGCGACGGTCTGGGTCTTGGCGGCGATGCGGACGTGCTTGGGTTCTTTCAGGTGACGTTCGGCGATGCTGCGGATCGAGGCAGGCAGGGTCGCGGAGAACAGCACGCTCTGGCGGCTGGACGGCATGGCTTCGAAAATCACTTCGAGGTCATCCATGAAGCCGAGCTTGAGCATTTCGTCCGCTTCGTCGAGCACCAGGCTCTTGACGGTGGACAGCAGGTTCTCGTCGCGACGCAGGTGGTCGCACAGGCGGCCCGGAGTGGCGACCACGACCTGGGCGCCCTGGCGCAGGGCCTTGAGCTGCGGGCCCATGGGCGCGCCGCCGTAGACGGCAATCACGCCGACGCCCGGCATCTGCTTGGAGTAGGTTTCGAAAGCGGTAGCAACCTGCAGGGCCAGCTCGCGGGTCGGAACCAGCACCAGTACCTGCGGTACGCGGCGGCTCGGTTCGATCTGCGAGAGCATCGGCAGCGCGAAGGCGGCGGTCTTGCCGGTGCCGGTCTGCGCCTGGCCGATCATGTCGTGGCCTTCGAGGATCACCGGGATCGACTGGGCCTGGATCGGCGACGGTTCTTCATAACCGACAGCGGCAATGGCAGCGAGAACATTGGGGTGAAGACCGAGCGCGGCGAAGCCGGCGGTTTCCTGGGTCATGGGTTTGCCTCTAAGTACATCCGCAAAGACCCAATAGCCGAGCTGCGCATGCCCTGTACGACAATGAAGTCACCCAGGCAGCTGGAAGCGGGGATTTGCGAAATGAAGATTGGAAGAATGCGTCAAGGAAGTCCGCACTGCGGACACATAGCCCGAGTGTGAAAACTGCGGGAGAATGCGGGATCCGAAACGAGGCCAGCGTTTGGCCGGCGCGTATCATACCGGAAATTCCTGACCGATGTGTTTCTTTTCGGAACAGCACCGGCGAACGGTCGTCACTTGGACAACCCCGCACCTGCCGGCTATACCGTGCAAGCCACCTGACCGGAGCACCGCCATGACCGCCAGCAGCGAACCGCGCGTCACCGTCGAACGCCACGACCACGTCCTGCTGCTCGGCCTGAACCGGGTCGAGAAGCGCAACGCCTTCGACCTGGAAATGCTCACCCAACTGGTGCTGGCCTTCGGCGAATACGAGCGCGACGACGATCTGCGCTGCGCCCTGGTGTTCGCCCACGGCGAGCACTTCACCGCCGGCCTGGACCTGGCCAACATCGGCGAGACCTTCCGCACCGGCTGGACGATGCCCGAAGGCTCCGCCGACCCGTGGGGCACCTTCGGCGGCCGGCGGCTKACCAAGCCACTGCTGGTGGCCGCCCAGGGCTACTGCTTCACCCTGGGCATCGAGCTGATGCTCGCCGCCGACATCAACCTGTGCGCCAGCAACGCGCGCTTCGCCCAGCTCGAAGTGCAGCGCGGTATCTTCCCTTTCGGCGGCGCCACCCTGCGCATGCACCAGGTGGCCGGCTGGGGTAACGCCATGCGCTGGCTGCTCACCGGCGACCCGTTCGATGCCCACGAGGCCTATCGCATCGGCCTGGTGCAGGAAGTCACGGCGCCGGAGGAACTGATGCCACGCGCCCTGTGGCTGGCCCAGCGGGTCGCCGCCCAGGCGCCGCTGGGCATCCGCGCCACCCTGGCGTCCGCGCGCCGCAGCCTCGACGAGGGCGAGGAAGCGGCCGCAAGACTGCTGCCAGCCATGGCCAGCGAACTGCTCTCCACCGAGGACGCGCAGGAGGGCTTGAACGCCATGCTGGAGCGCCGCGAAGGTCGATTCCAGGGCCGCTGAGAAGGCCCTCGAACAGCAAAACGGAACCATCGTGCGAAAAGAGCTATATCCAACGTATTAAAAAGCGCCGAAAACCCACCATAATTCTTTAGTTTTTCCTTTTAATTCAAACACCTGCAAACCACAAAACGACTATATACAAGTTCCAATTTCGCCCCTGAAAACAATCCTCTAGAACTGACTCCAGAGCAGCTCAGCAGCGCGACGGAATACCGACCGACCGCTAGCTGGCTGACGTCCGTCATGGAGGAATTCGTATGTCAGGCCCTATCCGTGTTTTCGCGCTTTCCCTTCTCGTCGTCGCCCTGTCGCTGCAAGGTTGCAGCAGCCATGGCGGCAGTCACCACAGTGCCGATGGCGGCAGCGGTACCGCGAGCGATGGCTCTGGTTCCGGCGCCGGCGGCGATGGCAGTGGCGGTAGCGGTGGTACCGGTAGCGACGGCACCGGCGGTACAGGTGGAACCGGCGGCACTGGCGGTACTGACGGCGGCGATGGCGGTACTGGCGGCACCGACGGCGGCGTGCCCAACCCGCCGGCCAGCACCACCGGTAACGTGCTGACCGAGACCGGCGAGGCCGTCTCCAGCGCGGGCGACACCGTCAACACCCTGGCTGCCGTGGTCCGCACCGTGAAAGTGCCGGTGCTGGGCGATGGCGTGACCGACAACGCCGGCAATGTCATCCAGCAGGTTGGCGAAGGCGTCGACAGCGTCGGCAGCGGCGTCACCAACGGCCTCGGCCAACTGGGCAACAACCCCAACGCCGTGGGCACCACCGTGGCCGGTGTTACCGGTCTGGTCAGCCACACGGGCGGCGCAGTCTCCAGCCTGGGCGACACCGTTGCCTCCATCGGCGATGCGCCGGTGCTGGCCAACACCCCGCTCAAGGGCGTGACCGGCCAGGTCGGCGGCCTGGTGGACGGTGTCGGCGGCAAGATCACCATGCTCGGCGACTCCCTCAGCGGCGCAGTGACCACTGGCCCGCTGAGCCAACTGACCACCCAGCTGAGCGGCACCACCGCCGGTCTGGTCGGCCAGGTCGAAGGAACCACCCGCGGCGTGGGCGCCGCCACCGGACTGGGAACGCCGGTGAACAACCTGTTGACCACCGTCGGCGGCGTTGTGACCCAGACAGGCAACCAGGTAGCCAGTGCGAATCCGGCGCTGGCCCCGGTCGGCGGAATCGTCAGCAATACGGGTCAGGCAGTCAGCGCTGCCGGCGGCCTGGTCAACGGCAGCAATCCGGGCGGTGGGCTGCTCGGTGGTGTAACCGGTTCGCTAGGCGGTGCAGCCGGCGGCAGTAATCCGGTAGGTGGTCTGGTCGGCGGCGTGACCGGTGCACTGGGTGGTGCAACCAGCGGCAGCAATCCGGTCGGCGGCCTGGTCAGCGGTGTAACCGGTGCCCTGGGCGGTGCCACTGGCGGCAGTAATCCGGTCGGCGGGCTGGTCAGCGGCGTGACGGGTGCAGTCGGCGGTCTGACCGGTTCCCTCGGCGGCGCCACCGGTGGCAGTAACCCGGTGGGCGGCCTGGTCAACGGTGTGGCCGGTACTCTGGGCAATGTGACCAGCGGCCTGACTGGCGGCGGTGGCCTGGTCGCCGGGGCCGGTGTGGGCATCGGCAGCAACAACCAGGGCTCCGGCGTGGCAGTTGGCGCTGGAGCCGGTACTACCGGCGGGACCGGCGGCCAGGGAGGCCTGCTGGGCAATACGCTGGGCGCCGTGGGCGGCACGCTGGGTGGTCTCACCGGCGGACTGGGCGGTGGATTGGCGATCGGTACGCCCAAGCAGTAATCCGAAATACGCCCATACTGTAGTCACCAGGAGCCGCCCACGGCTCCTGGTCTTTTCATGATGTCGGTCTCACGGAGGAGCCAGATGCGCAAACTCGCTGTCCTGCCCCTGTTGTTGGCTGCTGCACCTTTCGCCTGGGCCGAGCGCCCGATCCAGCTCCCCGGCTCCGATATCGAACAGACCCTGCCCCGCCCCAACCTTCCCGAAGGCGAACTGCGCCCCAAGGCCCCCAAGGTCACCACGCCGGAGCCTGCGGCCAGCCAGCCGGTGCAGATTCTCCAGCAACGCATCCGCATCAAGCGCATCGAGCTGGCCGGCGGCAAGCACTACCCCGTCGCCACCTGGAAGCCCCTGCTGGAACCGCTGACCCAGCGCACCATCCAGGTCAGTGAGCTGGTGACCGCGGCCAAGGCCATCACCCAGCGCTACCAGGACGACGGCTACTTCATCTCCTTTGCCTACGTACCCAACCAGGACTTCAAGAGCGGCGTCGCGCGCATCGTCCTGGTCGAAGGCCACATTACCCAGGTGCGCAGCAACGGTGACCTGGGCGTACACCAGGCGCGGGTGGATCGCTGGATCGACAAGCTCAAGTCGGAGAAACCGCTGACCCGCGAGAGCTTCGAGCGCTTCAGCGTACTGATGAGCCGCGTGCCGGGCCTGCAGCTGGCCATGGCGCTCAACCCGCCCACCACCAGCGATGGTGGCGCGGTGCTGGAAATGGCCGGCAAGCAGAAGCGCTTCGACACCGGCATGAACCTGGATTCGCGACGCAACCAGCAGCGCGGCATCTTCAATGCCGAAGCGATGTCGCTGCTCGGCTGGGGCGAG
>NZ_JASMRU010000019.1 GCF_030462585.1 Pseudomonas sp. CAN1
GCGATGGCAACGACGGCATTCGTCCCGGCGGCAATGCGACGATCACCAACTACGGCGAGATCAGCAGCTCGGACATGATCACCGCCGATACCAAGAACGACGGCATCGACTTCCAGGGCGCTTCGGGCGGCTACGTGGAAAACCACGGCCTGATCAGCGGCGCGCGGTTCTCCAGGAAAGCCGGGCGGTCCTGCTCCCAGGTCGGCCCGGAAGCGGCCACGGCGCCGATCACCAGCACGGCGCCGAGCAGTTGCACCGGGCGCACGCGGTGCGGGTCGACGGGGGTGATCAGCAGGTGCTGCAGCAGATGCGGCGCGATGACGCCATCGAGGCGCCGCGCCAGGTCGTGACGCCGACTCCACAATAGCGGCAGCAGCACGCCCGGCAGCACCAGCAACAGCCACAGCGGGCGGAAGAAATGGAAGGCGCTCAGGTCGATGTCCATCAGCCCTCCGCTTCCTGGCCAGCCCGCGTGGTGCGCGGCACTGCCAGCCGGCCGGCTATCGCCGCCAGCACATGGGCCACCAGCAGCATCAACAGCGCGGCGCCCAGCGGCAGCCAGAACAGGTCGCGCTTGGGCTGGTGGCTGAGGGTCTTCACCTGGTGCGGAGTGAGCTGGTCCAGGGTCGCGTAGACCGCCTGCAGCGCCTCGCGGTCGCCGGCACGGAAGAAGCGCCCGCCGGTAGTCCGGGCGATATCGCGCAGGGTCTGCAGGTCCACCTTCGACTCACCACTGGCCTCGGGGTCGCCGATACCGATGGTGTGCACCACCACGCCACGTTCCTTGGCCATGGCCGCCGCGTGGCTGGGGGTGATGGCGCTGCCAGTGTCGTTGCCGTCGGTGAGCAGGATCAGCACCTTCTCCTGCTCGGGTGCCTTCTCTAGCAGCTTGAGGGTCAGGCCAATGGCATCGCCCAGGGCGGTATTCGGCCCGGCCATGCCGATGCCTACTTCGTCCAGCAGCATCAGCAGGCTGGCGTGGTCCTGGGTCGGCGGCGACTGCGCGAAGGCGCCGGTGCCGAACACGATCAGGCCGATGCGGTCATCCTTGCGCTGCTCGATGAAGCCGCGCACCACGTCCTTGACGATGCTCAGGCGGTCCACCCGGTTGCCCGTGGCGTCGCGGTAATCGTTGGTCTCCATGGACTGCGAGATATCGATGGCGAGCATCAGGTCGCGGATCGGCTGCACGCGCTCGATGGGCTTCTCCACCAGCACCGGGCGGGAACAGGCCAGCAGGAGCAGCGCCCACACCAGCAGGTTCAGCGGCAGTTGCCAGCGCCCACCGGCCGCGCCGCCACGGCTGGGCTCCTGGCCGGCAGCCTGGCTCATCGCCGCGAAGAACGGCACGCGCAGGGCGCTGCGCGACTCGCGGTAGGCCGGCAGGTAGTGCCAAGCCAGCCACGGCAGGGGCAGCAGGAACAGCAGCCAGGGGTACTCAAGCTGCCACATGGTGCACCTCGACCCAGTTCCGACAGGCCGTCAGCAGCGCCTGCACGGCCTGTTCATCCAGCTCGCGAAGGCTGGCGTCCGGCGCGTAGGCCAGCAGCGCCAGCTGGCGGCCGAGATCGGCGGGCAATGGGGTTGCGCTGCGCTGCTGCAGGAAGGCCTGCCAGTCTGCGCCACCCAGCGGCGCCGCAGCCGAGCCAGCGGGCATCGACAAGGCCACGCGTTTGACCAGTGCCGGCAATTGGCGCAAGGCGATCAACCGACGGGCCGGATCATCAGCAGCGACGCCCAACACCTCCAGCTGCACCAGTGCCTCGCGCCGATAGCGATCCCGCTGCCATTGCCGGTAACGCCAGATTGCCCAGACCGCCACGGCCAGCAGCAGCACCAGTGCCAGCACCGCCCAGGCCCAGGTCTGCGGCCAGTAGCTGGCCAGCGGCGCTGGCGGTGGCAGCTCCTGGAGTTGATCGATGCTGGGAATGCTCATCGCGACAGCCGCCCCAGCTCGCCGCGCAACTGCTCCAGGCTGTCGCGCCCGCTGCTGAACATCATCAGCGGCACCTGGCTGCGGCGCAGCAGCGTGGCAACATCCTTGAGCCGCCCGGAGAGGAACTCGCCCAGTGGCCGGTGCACCTGGCGCCGGCCGACCTCCAGTTCGACCTGCAGCTCGCCCTGGGTGACGGTCACCCGCCCGCGGTCGGGCAGCTTCAGGGCGATGGGGTCGAAGACCTGCAGGGCCAGCACGTCGTTGTGCGCGCTCAGCTGCCGCAACAATTGCAACGTCTGCTCGGTGACCCCGGCGAAGTCGCTGATGATCACCACCAGGCTGTCGTGCCCGGCCACGCCCAGGCACTGGCGCAGCGCAAGGTCCAGCTGGCCGGGCGAATCTTCGTCACTGCGCGTGGCCTGCAGCGCATGGTTGTGGCGGATGATCGCCGCGCACAGTGCCTCCACCCGCGCCCGGCTGCGCAAGGGGCGGATGTATTCGATGTTGCGGTCGCCGAAGACCAGGCCGCCAACCCGGTCGCCGGCCTGCAGCGCCATCCACGCGCCCAGCGCGGCGAGTTCGGCGGCGAGCACCGACTTGAAGCTGCGCCGCGAACCGAAGTACATGCTCATGCGCTGGTCCACCAGCAGCAGGGTCGGCCGGTCGCGCTCCTCGGTGTAGCTGCGCACGAAAGGTTTGCCGTAGCGCAGCGAGGCGCGCCAATCGAGGTGGCGCAGGTCGTCGCCGGGGTTGTACTGGCGCAGCTCGTCGAAGCTCAGGCCGCGCCCGCGCAGGCGCGCCGCATGGCTACCGGAAAGCACGCTGGACAGCGGTTGCCGCGAGAGGAAACTCAGGCCGCGCACACGGTGCTCCAGCAGCATCAACTGGTCCAGCGATGCGTAGACGTAACCGTCGGCAATGGGCTGCGCTTCGGCCATGGCGGCCTCCTCAGGCGGGGATCGCCACCTTGTCCAGCAATCGGTCGATCAGCTGATCAGCGTCGACGCCATCGGCCACCGCGTCATAGGACAGCAGCAGGCGATGGCGCAGGACGGGATGCACCACGGCGCGCACATCGTCGGGGGTGACATAGTCGTTGCCGGCCATCCAGGCGTGGGCGCGGGAAACCCGGTCCAGGCTGATGCCGCCGCGCGGACTGGCACCGACCTTCAGCCAGCGCGCCAGGTCGGCGTCGTAGTCGGCCGGGTGGCGGGTGGCATTGATCAGGTCGATCAGGTAGCGGTCGATGGCCTCGGAGACATGCACATCGCCGACCTCCCTGCGCGCGGCAAACACGGCTTCCTGCGCGAGTGGCGTGATCGCCTCGGCCGTCGCTCCCGACTGCTGGCTGCGCTCCTCCGCACGCACCAACTGCAGCACGCGGGACTCGTCCTCGACCCGTGGGTAATCGATCAGCAGCTTCATCAGGAAGCGGTCCATCTGCGCCTCTGGCAGCGGGTAGGTGCCTTCCTGCTCGATGGGGTTCTGCGTCGCCAGCACCATGAACAGCCCCGGCATGCGGTGGGTCTGCCCGGCCACGGTGATCTGGCGTTCCTCCATGGCTTCGAGCAGCGCCGCCTGGACCTTGGCCGGCGCGCGGTTGATCTCGTCGGCGAGGATGACGTTGCCGAACAGCGGACCGGGCTGGAACTTCAGCTGGTTGCCCTGCTCGGTCTGCTGGAGGATTTCCGCGCCGGTGATGTCCGACGGCAGCAGGTCCGGGGTGAACTGCACGCGGCTCATGCGCGCGTCGAGGTGCTTCGACAGCGCCTTGACGGTGCGCGTCTTGGCCAGCCCCGGCAGGCTTTCCAGCAGGACATGACCATTGGCCAGCAGGCCCAGCAGGATGTGTCGGACGGTTTCTTCCTGGCCCAGCACCTGCGCCGATACGGCGGCTTCCAGGGCGGCAATCTGTTCACGGGTGGACACGGCGAGTTCCTTGTTCCGTCGATTCGGATTCCCTGCCGATGGCGTGCTGGAGTCGCACACTGCCGTGCCACGGCTTGCGAGGTAACTGTAGCTCCTGTGAAACAGCGCGCCATGGTGGCACCTGCGATGAAATCAGCAGGTGCCCCAGCAAAAAAGCTACTGCGCCGGATTGCCCCACTGACGGTTGATCGGTTCCAGTCGTGGGTCGTTCGGTGCCACTTGCTGCAGGCGCTGCACATAGCCCTTGGCCTGGTCCAGCTGGCCCGCCGAGGTGTGCAGGTAGATCAGCGCGTAGAGCAGGTCGGGGTCATCGGGCGAGGTTTCCAGCCCCTTGGCCAGCGCACTGGCCGCCTCCCCCGGACGCCGCAGCTGGGCCAGCAGCAGGCCCTGGTTGTAGCGGACCCGCGCGTTGCCCGGCAGCTCGTCCGCCGCGGTGGACATCCACTTCACGCCCTCCTCCGAGTTGCCGTGCTCCACCAGCAGCAGCGCCAGCATGTAGGCCAGGTTGCCATGGTCGGTGGCCGGCAGGCCGTCCAGCGCCAGCCCCTCGCGCAGCAGTTGCTCGGCCTTGTCGCTCTGGTTGCTGCCGCTGTAGAGCGTCACAAGGTTCACCCGCGCCGGAATGAAGTGCGCGTCCAGGCGCAGGGCCTGCTGGTACTGCTCGATGGCCTGTTCGGTCTGCCCGCGGCGCTGGAGGAACACTGCCAGGTTCAAGCGCCCGCCCGGCAGGTCGGCGTTACCGCGCAGGCGCTTCTCGTAGTCGGCCAGCTGTTGCGAGAACGCATCGCGGCGCTCGGCCGGGATCGCTTCCAGCGGCACATCGGCCAGGGCTTTCAGCGCCTCGTCGCGCACGGCCAGGCTGGTGTCGTCCAGTTGCGCCAGCAGCAGCCGCGCACGGGGTTCGGGTGGCATCCGGGCGAAACCGGGAATCGCGTAGGCGCGCACCAGCGCGCTGTCGTCATTGAGCGCCCAGCGCAGGGTGTTCAGCCCCGGCTGGCCCAGTTCCACCAACTGCTGCGCGGCGCTGGCGCGGACGATGGGCGGGCTGCCGATATCGGCGATCACCGCACCCAGCAGGCTTACCGAGCCGGGGTCGCCCTGGCGCACGGCGTGGAAGGCTTCGCCATAGTGTTTCGGCCGCTTCGGCGAGCCGAACCAGCCTTCGATGGCCTTCGCCGCCCAAGCGGGTTTCTGCTCGCTGTGGCAGGCGGTGCAGGCATCCGGCGAGCCGGTCTGCTCGGTCAGGTCGGGGCGCGGCAGGCGGAAGTCATGGTCGCGGCGCGGGTCGACCACCATGTAATTCTTGCTCGCCATGTGGCAGTTGACGCACTGGGCGCCGGGCGAGCCGGCCGGATGGTGATGGTGCTCGGGGCTGTCGTAGTTCTTCGCCTGCAACTTGGCGAAGCGGGTGACCGGCGGATTGGCGTTGTGGCACTGGGTGCACAGGCCGTTGCCCTCGATACGCACCTTGCCGGTGTGCGGGTTGTGGCAATCGGTGCAGGCGACGCCGGCCGCATACATCTTGCTCTGGCTGAAGGAGCCGAACTCGTAGACCTCGCCGTCGATCTGCCCGTCGGCGTGGTAGAGCCCGGCGCGCAGGGTTGCCGGCAAGGACGTATCCAGCTGCGGATGGCCCGGTTGCTGGCCGACGCCCAAGGTCTGCCGGCGGCTGTGGCAGAAGGCGCACTGGCCCACCAGCTCCTGGCTGCTCAGCGCCTTGAAGTCGAACGGCAGGCCGATCTCCTTGGCCGAGGCATAGGTTTTGCTCGCGCTCTTATTCTGCTTGGCCCAGTCGACATGGGCCTGGCTCGGACCGTGGCAGCCCTGGCAACCCACGGTCTGTTCCTGCCAGGTGGTGGCGAAGGCATCGGTCTTGTCGTCGTAGTGCTTCATCAGCCGCGTCGAGTGGCAGTCGGCGCACATGGCATTCCAGTTCTGGAAGCGCCCGGTCCAGTGCAGGGCGTCGTCCGGGGCGAAGCGCTGGCCGGGATAAAGCGAGAACCAGCGCTGCCCGCCGGCCTCCTTGGGGCGACTGTCCCAGGCGATGGTCAGCACCTGCAGGTGGCCGTTGGGGAAGGAGACGAGGTATTGCTGCAGCGGGTAATGGCCGAAGCTGTACTGGATCGGGAAGTCGCCGGGCTTGCCGTCGCGCCCCTCGGTGTGGACGAAGTAGCGACCGTCCTTCTGGAAGAAGCGCGCGCTGACGCCGGCATCCTCGAACGTCTGGTCGGCGAAGTTGCCCAGCACGTTGCCGGCCTTGGCATCGCGCATGGCCCAGGAGTGATCGGATTGCTGCCACTGCTCGGCTTGCTCCTGATGGCAGCCCAGGCAGCTGGCCGCATCGGCATAGCCTTCGCGATCCTTCGCCAGCCCTGGCCTGGCCCCCGAGTCCGCGGCCATCACCGCGCCGCCCGCCAACCACAGAAAAAGCACCAGCACGTAGCGCAGCAGCACGCGGTTTCCTTACTCATCGGCCATGAGAGCTAACGGTTTGAAGGTATCGAGAGACGCGCTGTTTGGCATCGCTGCCCAGCGACTAGGTGATTGCTGCTCAAGCGTAGATACAAGGTGGCCGGCTTGCATGGAAATCGCCGGCACTGATGACCGCTGCCCGCCGCGTGACTATGAGGCCGACTCGCGCCAGCGCCTGCGCGCATGCAGATAGGCGTCCTGGTCGCCATAGCCCAGGCGCGTGGCGATCTCGCCGGTGGCCAGGCCCTGCAGCTCGAAGTGCTGCTCCAGTTCGCCGCGCACCAGGTCCAGCAGCTGGCGGAAGCTCAGCCCCTGTTCCTCCAGGCGCCGGCGCAGGGTACGGGCGCTCTGGTGCAGCGCCTCGGCCTGCTCCTCCAGGCCCGGCACCCGCCCTTCGGCGAGGGCGCGGCGCATGTTCCGCGCCAGCTTCCCCGCCCAGCCGCTGAGCTGCCGCTGGCGGCCGAGGCGGCGGTCGAGTTCCTGGCAGATGATTTCCAGCATGCCGGCGTGGCGGCCCAGCAGCGGCAGGGCCAGGTCCTGCGTGGCGAAACACAGTCGGTTGTCGAGCGCGCCGAATTCCACCGGCACGCCGAACGCCTCGACGTAGCGCGCGTGATGGGCCGGACGCGCATGGGCGAACTGCACCCGTGACGGTAGTACGCGGCAGCCAGTGGCCTCGCGCATCACGGTCAGGCTCATGACGAAATAGTGCTCGACGGTGAAGCGGGCGAGATCACCCGGCGCGTCGATCATCACCGCTACCCCGGCGCCGGCCTCGTCCTCGACGTAATCGATGGTGTCCATGTCCGAGGCCAGCCGGCCGTAGCGCGCCCAGAGCCGCAGGGATTCGCCGACATCCGCGCAATAGCCGGCAGACACCGCCAGGACATGCCGGTCCTGCGCGGTAAAGGTCTGGAACAGGTGCAGGCCGATGGCCGGGTCGTGCTGCTGCGCCTCGGCCAGCAGCTCCTCCAGGGCGACCATGCTGTAGTCGCCTTCGCGATGCCGCTGCACGCCCTGCAGGTAACGCTCCAGCACCGGGCCCAGCGCGCCACGGTGGTAACGCTGCGGATTGGCCACTTCTCGGGGATTTCTGTCCATTTCACGCCTGACGCAGACCGCGCCCTTGTTTTCTTATTGTTTCTGCCGCGCCCCGTGGGGCGAATCAACAAGCCATCCAACAAGAGAGTGCCATGAACTCCGAACTGCTCGCCAATAATCCGACCCCCGTGGTGGTCGCCATCTTCGTCGCCTTCATGCTGCTGGAAATGCTCTGTGCCCGCTTCCGCCAACCCGCCTCGCAGCGCCGCGATGCCATGGTGGAAATCTTCGGCTCGGGCATCCTGCTGCTGATCACCTTCCCGCTGATCCTGTTCACCACCAACCACTTGCTCGGCCACTTCGCCCCGCAGCTGCAGGGCCGCCTGGCGGACCTGCCGTGGTACGCCGCCCTCGGCCTGTTCCTGGTGCTCGACGACATGACCCAGTACTGGTGGCACCGCCTGACCCACCGCGTGCCGTTCCTCTACGCCCTGCACCGCGCGCACCACTCGGCGCCGTACATGAGCATCCGCATCGTCTATCGCAACAACAGCTTCTACTACCTGCTGATGCCCGGCATCTGGCTGACCAGCGCACTGGTCTACCTAGGGCTGGCGAACTTCTACTACGGCTACCTGATCGTGAAGATGCTGGTGATCTTCGGCGCCCACAGCAGCGTGGCCTGGGACGAAAAGCTCTACAACATTCGCGCCCTGCGCCCGCTCATGTGGCTGCTGGAACGGACCATCTCCACCCCCTCCACCCATTCCGCGCACCACGGCCTGAACGCCGAGGACGGCGTGACGAACTACAAGGGCAACTTCGGCAACCTGCTGTTCCTCTGGGACGTACTGTTCGGCACCGCGAAGATCACCCGTCGTCGCCCGCCGGCCTACGGCATCGAGGACATGCAGCCGGTGAGCTGGAAGCAGGAAGTGTTCTGGCCAGTGGTGCGTGACCCCAAACCACAGACACAAGTACAGGACGCCGCGGAGATCGCCCGATGAACCTGAATGTCACCCTGATCGCCGGCTCCAGCCAGCAGTCGAGCCAGTCCGCCAAGGTCGCCCGTTACCTCGCCGAGCGCCTGCAGGCGCTGGAAATCTGCCACAGCGCCAGCGTCGTCGACCTGGGCCGCACGCCGCTGCCACTGTGGCCGGCGCCCATCGAGGACAACGCCTGGGTCGAGCAGACCGGCGAGCTGCAACGCGCCGATGCGCTGGTGGTGATTTCCCCGGAATGGCACGGTATGGCCTGCCCGGCGCTGAAGAACCTGTTCCTGTATGCCGGCTACCGCGAGCTGGCCCACAAGCCGGCCTTGCTGGTGGGCGTGTCGGCGGGCCTGGGCGGCTCCTACCCGCTCTCCGAACTGCGCGCCTCCAGCTACAAGAACTCGCGCATCTGCTACCTGCCCGAGCAATTGGTCATTCGCCAGGTCGACCAGGTATTCAATGGCCCGGAGCCAACCGGCGAGGACGACCTGCGCATCCGCCGTCGGGCCGACTGGGCCTTGCGCGTGCTGAGCGAGTACGCCCACTCGATGAAGGGCCTGCGCGAGCGCATCCAGCTGGAGCACAGCGACTTCCACAACGGCATGTGAAGACGCCGACTGCGAGCCTGCGCAATGCAGGCTCGCTAGCGTTAAGCGCTCAACCGGCGACCTTCGCCGGAATGCACGCCACCAGCCAGTCGATGAACACCCGCAGGCGATGGGTCACGTAGCGGCTCTGCGGGTAGACGACGTGGAACGGATACGGCGCCGGGCGCCAGTCCGCGAGGATTTCCACCAGCGTGCCGTCGCGCAGCGCCGCACTGGCGGCGTAGCTGAAGGTCTGGATGATCCCCAGGCCCGCCATGCCGGCAGCCAGGTGCGCGTTGCTTTCATTGACGCCGATGCGGTGGTCGAGCTTCAGCTCGCTGCGTTCACCATCGCGCTCGAAACGCAGCGGCACCGCGCGGCCGTTCTGTGGCGACAGGTAGCTGACCAGCCGGTGGCCGTTGCGCAGCTCTTCCGGGTAGGCGGGGATGCCGTTGTGCCGCAGGTAGTCGGGAGACGCGCAGGTGAGCATGGTCGCCTGGCCAAGGCTGCGCGCCACCAGCGACGACGCGTCCAGCGCCCCGCCACGGATCACGCAATCGACGTTGTCGCTGATCAGGTCCACCGAGCGGTCGGATACCCCCAGGTCGATGCGGATGTCCGGATAGCGCGCGAGAAAATCCGGTAGCAGCGGCACCAGCACGTCCCGCGCGGTGGACCCACCGACGTCGATGCGCAGATGGCCGCGCGGCTTGCTGCGGGTGATGTCGAAGGACGAATCGATATCTTCCAGGTCGCGCAGCACGCGGCTGGCCTTGGCGTAGTAGTCCTGCCCTTCCGGCGTCACCGTCACCCGCCGCGTGGTGCGCTGCAGCAGGCGCACGCCCAGGTGCGCTTCCAGCTCCTGCACCAGCTTGCTCAGGGTGGCGTTGGGCATGTCCAGCGAATCGGCGGCGCGGGTGAAGTTACCGGCCTCGACGACGCGGGCGAAGGCGCGGATGGCCTGGAGCTGATCCATGGAAGTCTTCCTCGGCAAGAGAACTGCCGATTATCCATGGATATGGATAGTCATTCCATTGATCGCTATTTTTCCATCAATTATGACTCCCTAGAGTAGCGCCATGCCTCACCGCAAAGCCGCACAGAACGCGGCGACCGAGGCAGAACCCTCAACCACGAAAGCTATGGAGTCCATCATGAACAAGTCCCTCACTGGCAAAGTTGCACTGGTCACCGGCGGCAGCACTGGCATCGGCCTCGGCGCCGCCCAGGAACTCGCCGCCCAGGGCGCCCGCGTGTTCATCACCGGCCGCCGCCAGGCCGAACTGGATGCCGCCATTGAAGCCATTGGCCCGGCCGCCACCGCCATCCGCGCCGACGCTTCGGTGCTCGCCGATCTCGACGCGGTCTACGCGCAGATCGCCAGGAGCGCCGGGCGCCTGGACATCCTCTTCGCCAACGCCGGTGGCGGCGACATGCTGCCGCTGGGCGCGATCACCGAGGAGCACTTCGACCGCATCTTCGGCACCAACGTGCGCGGCGTGCTGTTCACCGTACAGAAGGCGCTGCCGCTGCTGAGCGATGGCGCCGCGGTGATCCTCACCTCCTCCACCACCTCGATCCAGGGCACCGCCAACTTCAGCGTGTACAGCGCGAGCAAGGCCGCCGTGCGCAACTTCGCCCGCTCCTGGGTGCTGGACCTGAAGGATCGCGGCATCCGCGTCAACGTCGTCAGCCCCGGCCCGGTGCGCACCCCCGGCCTCGGCGACCTGGTACCCGAGGAAGCACGCCAGGGCCTGTTCGACGCCCTCGCCAGCCAGGTGCCGCTGGGCCGCCTCGGCGAGCCGCGGGAGATCGGCAAGGCCGTGGCCTTCCTCGCCTCGGAGTCGGCCAGCTTCATCAATGGCATCGAGCTGTTCGTCGATGGCGGCATGGCCCAGGTCTGACCATAACGGGGCGTGCATCGCGCACGCCCCAACTTCAGTCAGCCAGCAAGCCCAGCCGCGCCAGGCTTTCCGCGGTAGCGACTATGGCCTCCTCGGAAGGCCGCGGCGACCAGCCCAGCAGCTTGCGTGCCTTGGCGCTGGTGGAGTTCATGTTGCGCCCCAGCAGCGGCACGGAACCCTTCAGCGCCGGGTCCTTGAGCGCGCCCAGGCGCACCACCCAGTTGGGCAGCACCCGCGTCGAGACCTTGGCTGCCACCGCGCCCATGCGTTCCTTGAGGATGCGCGCGACATCCCCCAGCCACAGGCTTTCCCCGGCGGTGGCGATGAAGCGCTCGCCACGGGCCGCCGCGTGGGTCATGGCCAGCACGTGGAGGTCGGCGACATCCCGCGCATCGACGAAGCCGCAGTTGATTTTTGGGCTGCCCGGCTGGCCGGCCAGCAGGTTGCGGATCAGGCGGATCGAGTGCGAATAGTCGGGGCCGAGCACCGGGCCGAGCACCGCCACCGGGTTGACCGCCGACAGTTCCTGCCCGCGGCCTTCCCGCGCGATGAAGTCCCAGGCGGCGCGCTCGGAGAGGGTCTTGGATTTCTGATAGAGCCACACGTCGCTGGCGGAAAGGTCGCTYCAGTCGTTCTCGTCGAAGGGCCGGCCCATCTCGCCGTGGCCCGCGCAGATGGCGCCGAAGGCCGAGGTCAGCACCACGCGTTTCACCCCGGCATCGCGGGCGGCACGCAGCACCCGCAGGTTGCCCTCCACGGCCGGGCGAATCCAGTCGTCCTCGTTGGCGTGCAGCCCGGTCGGGGTCGGCGAGGCACCGTGCAGCACATAGGAGCAACCGGCGGCGGCCTCGGCCCAGCCCTGGTCCTGCTCCAGGTTGGCGACCACGAAGCTCAGGCGTTCGCCGGCATCGATGCCGCCTTCACGCAGGTTGCCGCGCACTTCTTCTTCCCGGCCCAGCGAACGCACCGTGGCACGCACGCGATAGCCGCCGCGCAGCAGGGCCAGGATGCAGTGCTGGGCAATGAACCCGGTGCCGCCGGTAACCAGTACGGTTTCTTCGATCATGTTGTCTCTCAAGTTCAGGTGGCCCACCGCCTGGCGGGCCGGATGGGCAAAAAGTTACGCCCGCACCGCTGAACCGTGAATGCGCCGGAGTGCGCTTTACTTGCGTGAGCGTTCAAATTCACCGGCGGCCCGCTCGGCCGTTGCCCAGGCCGCTGGCCGATGCGACCCTGAACGCCACCGACCGCAACAGCGATCCCGGAAGGCACCCGCGATGGAAAGACAGCCGAGATGAATGCATTCCTGCCCCCCAGGTCCGACCCACTCTCCGACTTCCTCCGTGTGGCCGATGCCCAGCTGACCGTGGCCGGTGGCTTCAGCGCCGGCGGCGAGTGGAGCCTGCGCTTCCCGCCGCCGGCGCACCTGAAGTTCTTCGCCCTGGTGAAGGGCGCGTGCTGGCTGCAGATCGACGGCGAGGCAGAGCCGGTGCGGATCAACGAAGGCGACGTGTTCATCCTCTGCTCGCGGCAATCCTTCGTGCTGGCCAGCGACCTGGCGCTGACGCCGCTGGACGCGATGCAGGTGTTCAGCGGCGAAGCCAACGAGCGCACCGCCACCCTGGGCAGCGGCGAGGACTGCATCCAGCTGGGCGGCCACGTGCGCCTGGACCCGACCAGCGAGGAGCTGGCGTTCCGCCTGCTGCCGCCGGTGATGCAGGTGCACGCCGGCTCGCAACAGGCCGGACGGCTGAAATGGCTGCTCGACCAGATCGTCGAGGAACGCACGCAATGGCGGCCGGGCGTCGGCCTGGTGTCGGCGCAGCTCACCCAGCTGCTGTTCGTGCAGACCATGCGCGCCTACCTGGAAGATGCCGACTCGCTGCCCTGCGGCTGGCTGCGCGCGGCCAGCGACAAGCGCCTGGCGCCGGTGCTGGGGCTGATGCACAACGAGCCCGGCCGCGCCTGGCAGCTGGGCGAACTGGCCAAGGTCGCGGGGATGTCGCGCACCAGCTTCGCCGTGCATTTCAAGTCGATCACCGGGATGCCGCCGCTGGGCTACCTGAGCCAGTGGCGCATGGTCCTGGCGCAACAGGCCCTGCGCCGCCGCGACGTGACCATGGCGGAGCTGGCCGCCGAGCTGGGCTTCGCCTCCGAGAGCGCCTTCAGCAACGCCTTCAAGCGCATCACCGGCAGCGCCCCGCGGCACTACCGCAAGCAGTGGCGCGACGCTGCGACGTAAAACTGCGGGCAAAAGAAAACCCGCGTGGCCCCAGGCCACGCGGGTTGCTTCAGGCGGAACGATTCAGGCGAATAGGCTCAGACGGGTATCAGACCCCCGACTTGATCCGGCTCCAGCTGCGGGTGATCAGGCGCAGGATCGACGGGCTCGGCGGCAGGCTGACGTACATGCTCTTGACCAGCTGCGCGTCCGGGTAGACCGCCGGGTTGCCGCTGACCTTCGGGTCCATCAGCGCCTTGGCCGGCAGGTTGGCGTTGGCATAGTGCAGGTAGTCGCTGGTCTTGGCGATCACGTCCGGGCGCATCAGGTAGTTGATGAAGGCATGGGCGCCTTCCGGGTTGCGCGCGTCCTTGGGAATCGCGAGGTTGTCGAACCAGATGTTGGTGCCTTCCTTCGGCACGCTGTACTGGACATCCACCGAACCGCCGGCGTCCTTGGCGCTCTTCTGCGCCTGCAGCACGTCGCCGGAGAAGCCGATGGCCAGGCAGATGTTGCCGTTGGCGAGGTCGGCAATGTATTTGGTCGAGCTGAAGTAGGTCACCGAGGGTTTCAGGCTTTCCAGCAGCTTGGTGCCGGCCTCGTAGTCCGCCGGGTTGTTGCTGTTCGGGTCGCGGCCCAGGTAGTGCAGCGCCAGCGGCAGGATCTTCGCCGGCGAGTCCAGCAGCGCTACGCCGCAGCCCTTGAGCTTGGCCAGGTTCTCCGGCTTGAACACCAGGTCCCAGGAGTCCACCGGTGCGTCGGCGCCCAGCGCGGCCTTGACCTTGGCCGGGTTGTAGCCGATGCCCACGGTGCCCCACAGGTACGGCACGGCGAAGCGGTTGCCCGGGTCGGACAGCGCCACGCGGGCCAGCAGGTCGGGGTCGAGGTTCTTGCGGTTGGGCAGCAGCGCATCGTCCAGCGGGCGGTACACGCCGGCCTTGAGCTGGCGGGCGAGGAAGTCCGCCGAGGGCACCACCACGTCGAAGCCGGAATGCCCGGTGAGCAGCTTGGCCTCCAGCACTTCATCCGACTCGAAGGCATCGAGCACCACGTGGATACCGGTTTCCTTCTGGAAGTCCTGCAGCACGGTCGGCCCGATGTAGTCGGCCCAGTTGGCGAAGTGCACCTCTTGCGGCGCCGCCGCCAACGGCAACGCGACACCGGCCAGCAGGCCGGCCAGACAACCCAAAGCACGCTTGTTCATCTCTACTCCTGGAGCGCGCCAGCTAGCGCGGCGCAATGCGATCGGCAGGTGGGAATGGGCCTTCTTCTATTGTTTTCGGCCCTGGCCGAAAAGTAGGCGCGGCGCCTGCCGGCGTCGTTCTTCCGTGCACGCTCGGAATGCGCCATGCTGCTGCGGACCCGCAACACTGGGCAGGCCGCCCGCTGCGCCCTACCCTGCGGGCCCCGACGGTGGAGGAACGAGAGTGGACGAGGAAACCGAACGCACCCGCGCAGTGGTGACGCGCTACCACCAGTACTGGATGGACCGCGACATCGAGGGCGTGCTGGGCATGTTCCACCCGCAGGTGCAGTACTGCGACTTCTACAACGACCTGGAAATCCCCGCCAGCGAGCTACCCGCCTACATCCGCACGGCCATGCCGCGCAGCGCGCAGCACCGCATCGAGCACATCGACAAGATCCGCGCCGACGGCGACACCGCGTTCATCCAGTACCAGTCGCGCCTGACCCTGCGGCGCAGCAGCCGCCTGGCCTCGTTCCGCGCCAGCGAAGCGATCACCGTGCGCGACGGGCTGATCTGGCGCGTCCACGAATACGCCACCCCCGTGCGCGAACAGCGCGCCGAAGGCCCCGGCGACCAGCAGCGCCTGGGCCTGAGCTCGGCGCAGGTGGGCAAGATGCTGCTGGACATCGAATCCTACTTCGGCAGCGCCCGCCCCTACCTCGACCCGGAAATGGACCTGGAACGCCTGGCCCGCGCCACCGGCTACACGCGCAACCAGATTTCCTACCTGCTCAACCAGGTGCTCGGGCAGAGCTTCTACCGCTACCTGAACCAGGCGCGCATCGTCCACCTGCTCGAACGCCTGCGCGAAGAACCCGCCGCGCGCATCGACGAACTGGCCTTCGCGGTGGGCTTCAACTCGCTGTCGGTGTTCTACCGCTGCTTCCGCGAACACACCGGCCAGCCGCCACGGGCGTACCTGGCGGCGCTGGCGAGCGAGCCCAAGACTGACGACAGCACCGACTGAACGGCGCTGCGCCAGCCTCAGGCATGCTTGTCGCGAGCGGGTTGCTCGGGCGTGGCGTACTTCGGCTTGAGCTTGCCGTCGTCGTCGAGCAGCCAGGCGTCCATGATCTCGCGCACCACCGGGCCGGCAACGCGGCCGCCGGCCTCGCCGTTCTCGATGGTCACCGAGACCACGATCGATGGCGCGCCGGCCGGGGCGAAGCCGACGAACAGGGCGTTGTCACGCTGGCGCTCCTTGGTCTTCAGGCGGTTGTAGCGTTCGCCCTGGCGGATCGCGACGATCTGCGCGGTGCCGCTCTTGCCGGCGATGCGGTACTGCGCGCCCTGCCCCGCCGCCCGCGCGCCGCCGCCCGGATCGTGCATGACCAGCTGCATGCCGTAGTTCACCGCATCCCAGGCATGGGGGTCGTGCAACTGGATATCGGGCATCGGCTGGTTGTCGACGACATCTTCGCCGCCCACCGACTCGGCCAGGCGCGGCCGGTGCCAGACGCCCTTGCTGGCGATCAGCGAGGTCGCCTCCGCCAGCTGCAACGGCGTCACCTGCATGTAGCCCTGGCCGATGCCGAGGATCACCGTCTCGCCGGGGTACCAGACCTGCCTCCGCGTCGCGCGCTTCCACTCGCGTGAGGGCATCAGCCCGGTGGACTCCTCGTCCATGTCGATGGACACCTTGCTACCCAGGCCGAAGCGCGTCAGGTAGTCGTGCATGCGGTCGATGCCGAGCTTGTGCGCGACGTCGTAGAAGTAGGTGTCGTTGGAGCGCTTGATCGCCGTGTCGAGGTCCACCCAGCCGTCGCCGCTGTGGTTCCAGTTGCGGTACTTGTGGTCGTAGTTGGGCAACTGGAAGTAGCCCGGATCGAACACTCGCGTGGCCGGCGTGATGGTGCCGGTATCCAGCCCGGCGATGGCCACCACCGGCTTGATGGTTGAGCCCGGCGAATAGAGCCCGCGCAGCGCCCGGTTGAACAGCGGCCGGTCGATGGAATCGCGCAGTTCGGCGTACTGCGCCGAGCTGATGCCGTTGACGAACAGGTTGGGGTCGAAGCTCGGATTGCTGACCATCGCCAGCACCTGGCCGCTGTTCGGGTCCAGCGCTACCACCGAGCCACGGCGATCGCCCAGGGCCTTCTCGGCGGCCTGCTGCAGGTCGACGTCCAGGCCCAGCACGATGTTCTCGCCGGCCACCGGTGGGACCTTCTTCAGCACCCGCATCACGCGGCCCTGGGCGTTGGTCTCGACTTCCTCGTAGCCCACGTGGCCGTGCAGCTGCGACTCGTAGAAGTGCTCGACGCCGGTCTTGCCGACGTATTCGGTGCCGCGGTACTCGGTGCTGTCCAGGCGTGCGGCCTCGCGCTCGTTGATGCGCCCGACGAAGCCGACCGAATGGGCGAAGTGCTCGCCGTAGGGGTAATGGCGGATGAACTCGGCGTCGACGTCGATGCCCGGCAGCTTGTAGCGATTGACCTCGATGAAGGCGATCTGCTCCTCGCTGAGGTCATGCAGGATGGTCACCGGTTCGAACGGATGGCGGCTCTTCTTCAGCGCCTTGTCGCACTGCTGGCGCTGCTCGGCGGAGAGATGAAGAATCTCCGTCACCTGGTCGAGCACGTCTTTGGAGTTACCCGCGCGCTCGCGGGTCAGGGTGAGGTTGAAACTGGGCAGGTTCTCGGCGAGTACCTTGCCCTTGCGGTCGAAGATCAACCCGCGTTCCGGCGCAATCGGCAGCACGTGAATGCGGTTGTTCTCGGAGACGGTGGCATTGGTCGCGTAGTCGGTCACCTGGAGGAAGTACATCCTCGCCACCAGGGTCACGCTCATCAGGGCGACCAGTGCCCCGCAGGCCACCAGGCGTCGATTGACCAGCTTCGACTCCTGCTGATGGTCCTTGAGTTTGATCGGATCGTGCATCGCATTTCCAGAAGCGCCACACCGATTGCGCGCCAGCAGACGCACCCCGTCAGGCGGGGCTTACCGATCGATGCGGCCCTGTTGCAGCAGGTTCATGAGGAAGTCGCCGGCGGCCGAAACTGGCGTGGTGGTGACTGTCAGATGGCATACCGGCGCGGCATGGTAGCAGCCGAGGCCGCCACTGGCACGCCGCTATCCGACCGACAGCGCTCGCAGCAGTTCACCCACGTGCCAGGCCGGACGTCCGAATTCACCGACGCGCGCCCGCCTTGAGGTACCATGCCGCGCCGAAAATCCCGTCGCCCTGCTACTGGCCGCCTATGTCCTCCAACGCGCTGTACACCGATCTGTCTTCCTATTACGACCTGATGTGCGCCGACATCGACTACCCGGCGCAGAGCCACTGCGTGCGCCGGCTGCACCAGCTGTTCGGCAACCCGCCGGCCGACCGACAGGACAAGCGCCACCTGGACCTGGCCTGCGGCACCGGCCCCCACGTGCGGCACTTCCTCGATGCCGGCTACCGCAGCGCCGGCCTGGACATCAACCAGCCGATGCTCGACATCGCCAGCCAGCGCTGCCCCGAGGCGCGCTTCAGCTGCCAGGACATGGCCGATTTCCAGGTGGACGAGCCGCAGGACCTGATCACCTGCTTCCTCTACTCGATCCACTACAACGCCGACCGGGAGAGTCTGCGCGCTTGCCTGGCCAGCGTGCACCGCGCCCTGGCCGACGGCGGGGTGTTCTGCTTCAACTCGGTGGACAAGTTGCAGATCGACAACAACTCCTTCGTGCGCCATGGCGTGGAGCACGCCGGCAGCCAGTTCAGCTTCGGTTCCGGCTGGTACTACGCCGGCAGCGGCGAACGCCAGGCATTGCGCCTGAGCATCGAGAAAACCACTGACGGCGTGACCCAGAGCTGGCAGGACGAACACCCGATGGTCGCCCTGAGCTTCGCCGAGCTGCAGCAACTGCTGCAGCCGTATTTCGAGGTGCAGGTGTTCGAGCACGACTACGAGCGCATCACGCCCTGGGGCGGTGCATCCGGCAACGCCCTGTTCGTCTGCGTGAAGCGCTGAGCGCCGCTCACTCGATGGCGACGTGGATGCTGTAGTCCACCTTAGTGCCGCGGCGCGCCGTGGCGCGCATCTGGTACACCTGCACGCTGTAGGTCCCCGAGCTGGGCAGCGCGCCGCTCCAGTCCTGGCCGACCGCACCGCTGCCCAGGGCGGTGGCTTCGCCCGGCTTGTCGCCCGGCGCAAAGACGTTGAAGTTGGCGTTGCTGCTGCCGCTGACGCCGACCTTCATGTGCTGCCCGGCCTTCGCCGACAGTGTGTAGAGCACCGTGTCGTAGCCCTTGAAACTGCCTTTCATCACGGTGCTGCTGGCGCCCTTGGTGAAGTGCACCGGGACAGTGGTGACATTGTCGGCGGCCAGCGCCAGTGCGGGGCTGGCACTGAGCAGGCAGAACAGCAGCAGGGAAGTTTTCATGACGGTCATCCAGTGATTAACGATGGGGTTGGCAGGCCGCTTGGCCGGTGAAAAGAGGCTCGCAGCCGGGTGAGGACGCGGGCGCCTGGCTGGCAGCGACGAAGGCCAGGAACGCCGGCAGCGGCATCGCCTTGCCGAACAGCCAGCCCTGCCCGTACTGCACGCCGCGCAGGCGCAGGTATTGCAGTTGTTCCTGGGTCTCGACGCCCTCGGCCACCAGTTCCAGCTGCAGGTGGCGCGCCAGGGCGATGGTGTGATCGGTCACCGGGCAGCCTGCATTCTGCTCCAGGGACTGTACGAAGGAACGGTCGATTTTCAACAGGTCCAGTGGCAGGCGCTTGAGGTATTGCAGGCTGGAGTAGCCGGTGCCGAAGTCGTCCAGCGCTACCCGGTGCCCGGCCTCGCGGCTGACGGCCAGGGTGCGGCGCGCCTCCTCGATATTGATCAGGCAGCTTTCGGTGACCTCCAGCCAGACCGCGGCGGCACCGATGCCGGCCTTGCGCATCGCTTGCGCCAGGTACGGCTGGTAGTGCCCGGTGGCCACGTCGCGGGCCGAGAGGTTGAGCGAAACATGCTCCAGGCGCCCACTGGCGAGGCTGCTGCCGAGGTCCGCACAGGCCGCCGCGATGACCTGCTCGGTGATCGGCAGGATCAGCCCGCTGGACTCGGCCAGCGGCAGGAAGGTATCCGGCATGCTCACCGAACCGTCTTCATGCAGCCAGCGCACCAGGGCCTCGGCGCCGACGCAGCGGCCGTCGCGCAGGTCGATGATCGGCTGGTAGAAGGCGCAGAACTCGCCCTCCGCCACCGCCCGCATCAGGTCGGCCAGCGGCGACAGGCGCTTGCGCGTGTGGCGCACCACGGCCCAGACCCACAAGCCCGCCATCGCCAGGCCCAGCGGCAGCAGCAGAAGCTGTTCCTGCCAGAGGTCGCTGAGCATTTCCTTGCGACTGACCGCGGCGACCGCCTGCCAGTTGCCGCGGGTGATCCGCGTATAGACGTAGCCATCCTTGAGCCCCGAAGCTGGCGCGGCATGAATGCGCGTCAGTACGCGGGCGAACCCCTCGGCCGGCTCGCCCAGCCAGCGTCCGTCGCGGGTGCCCAGTGCCAGGCTGACGCCCGGTTCGAGGGAGGTTTCGAGGAAGTGCTCGGGGTCGATCAACAGGTGGAAGGCGGCGTATTGCAGAGCCAGCATCGGCTTGGCCGGCACTTCGCGCGGCTGAACGTTGATCGATACGCCCACGCCGTCCTGCGTCTGGAAGTCCTGCGCCCAGGGCGTCACGTTCTTGCCGATCGGCCCCCAGGAGCTGCAGAGGAAGATTTCCTCTTCGACATAACCCACCGACTTCACCGCCACGGTGTCGATGGCGACCAGGCGCATCTGCTCGATGCTATCGACCGAGCAACGCGGCAGCGGCGAATCGTGCAGTGAACGCAGCGCCTGGGTGGCCTTGGCGAAGGTGCTGTCGGCGCGGCTGGAGGCAAGGCTGGCGAGCAGTTCCAGGCGCTGTTCGGTCTGTTTGAGGACCAGCGTCCAGGTCAGGTAGGCGGCGCCACCGAGGATCAGCGTGGCGCCCAGCAGGCCGGCGAAGACACCGGTGCGGATGATGCGAGCGCGTGGCATGGGATGCTCCAGAGGGCGCACGGCGTGCGCCCGAGCGGAATGAGCGGCTACCAGAGGTAGCGGTAGCCGAGGGTCAGCGAGAGCGGTTGCTCGATCTCGTGACCGTTGGCGTAGTGGGCCTCGACCATCACCTTCTGGTGAGAGCTGAGGAGCAGCGAACCGCCAGCGCCCAGCTCGGCGCGCGAGCCCGGCAGTTGGTTGTCCAGGGCGTGGCCGTTGACCTCGACCGTGCTGTCGCCGGCCAGTTCGTCGATCCACGAGGCGCTGAGATAGCCCTGCACCTGGGTGCCGGAGTCCAGCTGCCAGTTGCGCCCGGCGCGGCCGCCTGCGCGGGCCTGTACCGAGTCCACGGCGTCGCCGTCCACTTCCAGGTCGTCGCTGCTGGTGTACTGCGGCCCTTGCAGGTGCGCGCCGGCCAGCTGTATCTGCGGCTCGACGAACCAGCCCTGGCCCAGCTGCAGGGTGCGGCCCAGCTCGACGCTGGCGCCGTAGGCGTCGGCGTCGTAATGGCCGCGTACCTGCCCGCCGACATTGCTGGGAACCTTGACCTCGCCGCGTAGATGGTCGGCCTTCAGCACGGAGTCCAGGTACCAGCCGTCCTCGCGGACGTAGGTGACGTAGAGGCCGATGCTGCGGCTGTCGAGATCGCCGGAGCTGTGCTCGCCGAAGTCCTGGTCGGAGTGGCCGACCCCGAGCATGCCGCCGACATAGAGGGTGCCGTCGCCTTGCTCGAAGGCGCGGTCGGCACCGATCTCGGCACCGCTGAGGTTCTGCTCGAAGGCGCGGCTGTCGCCGTTGTCCACGTTCAGCCGGCCGCCCATGGCGCGGGTCCAGAGGCCGCCCTGGTCATGGCCCTGGCGCAGGTCGCCGAGGCGCCGGGTCAGGGTGCCGAGTTCGTTCTGCCAGAGATTGGCAGCGGCGGTCTGCATCCCCAGCGCGGCGTTGGCGCCCTTGGACAGGCGCTGCGCCTGGTTCGCCGGGCGCATGGCCGGGGTCAGCGTGCTCATCGGTACGGTGGCGGTCTGGCTCGTGGTCTGGGCCGTGGTCGCAGCCTGTTGCGCCGGCTGCTGTGCCGGAGTCAGGGCAGTCATCGGTAGTGTGGAGACTTGGGGCTGCGGCACCTGTTGCGGGTGCAGCGACGGGTTCAGCGCGGTCATCGGCACCTGGCTGCCGTTGGGCACTGGCACCTTCTGCGGTTGCAGGGCGGGTGTCAGCGCCGTCATCGGAATGCTGGAGCCGTTGGGCACCGGCACTTGCTGCGCTTGCAGCGCCGGGGTCAGCGTCTGCATCGGTGCCAGCTGGCCGGTCTGCACCAGGTACCAGTCATTGCCCTGTTGCTGCAGGCCATAGCGGAAAGCGCCGGCGTCCACATGGCCGCCCAGCAGGCTGAACTGCCCGGCGCCACCGCCGGTGCCGACCAGCTTCAGCGGCGCGCCCTGGGCGTCCCTGCCGCTGTCGGCCACCAGGATCTCGTGGCTACCCTGGGCCTGGCCCAGCACCTGCAGCAGGTCACCCTGGGAGGTGGAGAGATCGGTCTTCATGCGGAAGCGTCCGCTGCCGCTGAGGTCGCCGTTGACCGTCAGCACCTGGTAGCCGGAGCCGCTGAAGAACAGGGTGGTGTCCTGCAACTTCAGGTTGCTGACGGCGGAGTCACCGTCGAAGGCCCAGGTTGTCGAGCGCAGGTCCATGTCCAGCCGGCCACGGGCCGGGTCCGCCAGCAGGCTGTTGCCGCGCAGCGCGCTGCCGTCCGCGCTCAGCTGCAGTTGGCCGTTATCGGAAACGCTGGCGAGTGTCGGCGCGTCGACCGTACTGCCGCTCAGGCTGGATTGCAGCGCGCTGTCCGCCGCCACGGCAAAGGCCGGCCCGCCGCTGGAATTCATCCGGGTGCCCTGCACGGTCGCCTGGCCGTGGCTGCCGTCAGTGGTTTCGATCAACGCCCGCTGGCCGGTCAATGCGGTGTCGGTCAGGCTCAGTTGGCCGACGCCGGAACTGCCGGTGAAGCGGGCGGTGCTGCCATCGACATTGGCCACCGAACCCTGCAGCACGCTGATGCTGCTATCACCGTCGATGGACAGGGCCGGCGCCTGGGCGCCGACGCTCAGCACCTGGGTGCGCACCAGGCCGATGCTGCTCATGCGTGCCCACGCGCCTGCTGCCTGGCTGCCCTCGGTGAACAGAGTGCCATCGCTCATGTCGAGCACCGAACCGTAGGCCGCACTCAGCGCGGCGGCGTTGTCGCCTTGCGTGTGGACAGTGCTGCCCTGGCTAAGGGCGGCGCGGCTGCTGCGCAACGAGACGCCCTCGCTGCCGACGCCCTCGGTGAGGACGCTGGTGTTGACCAGCGACAGCGGGCCACTCCCGGACATGCCCACGCCGGCGCTTTCGGCCTTGTGCGTGTGGATCGCCGAATCGCTGACGTTCCCGGGCAACACGTTGCCCTCCTCCAGGATGCCTGTACTGCTGGTTTCGAAGGTCTCGATGGTCGAGCGTTGCACCTGCAGACCGGACTGTGCCCCGACCTTGATGCCCTGGCTGACGATGCCGCGGGTGACCAGGCTCGAATCGACCAGTTGCAGGTCGCTGCCGTCCAGGTGAATGGCCGGGCTGCTGGCGCCCAGCGTCTGCGCGTCGATGGCCGCCGCATCCAGGATCGCGCCGCCAATGATCTCCAGCGCACCGCCGCTGCCGGCGTTACGCAGCACTTCATCGCGCAGGGAAAAGTCCGTGCCCTGCACGCTGATGGCCGGGCCGTTGTCGGGGATGGCCACGCTGCCCTGCGCCAGCGCGTGGGGTTGTGCGCTGGCGGCGCTGAAGACCTGGGCCGTGGTGAAGTCTGCCGCCAGCGCCGGGGCGGCGATGAGCATGGCGATGATCAGCGCCAGTGGTGTGTGGGAAAGGTTGGGACTGCGTGTGAGGGGTTCCATGGCGAGTCACCTTGGCAAGAGCGGATGACGCCATTCTTGGCGGGCCCGGGCAAAGTGAGGATGCGAAAACCAGTCACGTTTTGTAGGAAAATGATTACACGACAGAACTCGCGTGCCCTAGAGTGAATGGCAGCCCAGGGGGAAGAGATGGCCCGGATACTGATCGCCGACGAACACCCGATGACCCGCTACGCCGTGCGCATGCTGCTGCAGGCCGAGAAACACACGGTGGTCGGCGAGGCCAGCAACGGCCTGGAAGCGCTGAGCCTGGCCACGCGCCTGGCGCCGGACCTGCTGATCATCGATATCGACCTGTCGCAGCTCACCGGGCTGGACGTCATCTCGCGCTTGCGCGCCCGTGGCCTGAGCCTGCCGATCCTCGGCTACAGCACCCAGGACTCGGAGCACTACGTCGGCCGCTTCCTGCAGGTCGGCGCCTCGGGCTTCGTCAGCAAGCACCAGGACATCGACAGGCTCAAGGAAGCCCTCGGCGTGGTGCTGCGCGGGCACAGCTACTTCCCCAGCGAGATGCTCGGCAGCGTGCACCGCGGCAGCCTGCACGAGAACGACGCCGAGCGCGTGGCCGCGCTGTCGAACCGCKAGCTGAGCGTGCTCAGCCTGCTCGCCAGCGGCTACAGCAACCAGGAGATCGCCCGCGAGCTGACCATCAGCGAGAAGTCCGTCAGCACCTACCGCGCGCGCATGCGCAGCAAGCTCAACCTCTCCAGCATGCTCGACCTGATCGACTTCGCCCGCCGCAACCGCCTCGCCGCCCCCGCCAGCCAGACCCACGGCAGCGCCGCCGACGAGGGCGAGGCGCCGCTCTGGCGCTCCATGGTCGAAAGCCTGCCGGCGGCCTTCTACGTGCGCGACACCGAGGCCCGCCTGGTGTACGCCAACCCGGCGCACCTGGCGCTGTACCAGGCCGAACTGGACGACGTGCTCGGCACCCGCACCACCGAGGTGGACTGGTACCAGCCGGGCGACGCGAAGAACATGCTGCGCTTCCTGCAGCGCGCCATCGCCGAGGAGAAATCCTTCAGCAAGGACATCGAGCTGAGCGTGCACGGTGAACGCCGTGTGCTGCACCACTGGGGCACGCCCTACCGCGACGGCGACGGCACCCTGCTCGGGATGATCTGCTGCAGCACCGACATCACCGAGCGCTACGACCAGCTCAACGAACTGCGCAGCCGCGCCGAGGCCGGCGAGCTGGCGCACCAGCAGCTGACCGACCTGTTCACCAGCGCCACCACCCACCTCAACGAACGCATCCAGGCCCTCGCCGAGCAGTTGCAGGAACCGAACGCCGGGCAGCTCGACCAGGCCCGCGCCATCCTCGAGGAACTGCGCCTGCACGGCGCCTCGCTCAAGCGCGCCCTGATCGCCCAGGACGACGTCCCGCTGCAGGCGGCACGCCTGGACGAGCTGGCCGCGGAGCTGGTCGATGAACTGCGCGGCCGCGCCGAGCAGAAGCAGCTGCGCCTGCAACTGGACAGCGACAGCCGTTCGCGGCAGGCCGTGCTGGTGGACGCCCGCTCCCTGCGCGAGGCCCTGCGCCACCTGCTGCTCTACGTCATCGAGCTGACCGACCAGGGCAGCGTGCAGCTGCGCCTCGCCACCAGCCAGAAAGCCGAAGGCCTCGGCGTGCGCCTGAGCCTGGAGGGCGTCGCGCCCGCCGGGAAAAAGGAGCTGCGCGCCTACTCGCTGTCCGAACTGACCATGGACCTGCCCGCGCGCAACCCGGCGCGCAACAGCCTCAGCCTGAACATCGCCCAGCACCTGATCAACAGCCTCGGCGGCGAACTCCACGTCAGCCACCTGGCCGGCCAGGGTTGCAGCGCCAGCGTGCACCTGCTGCTGGCGCGGGCGGAAAAACACCCCGCCTGATCCACTCACGCCACCCTCGATTCAGCCGAGCAGGCAGCCGCGCCGGCGCCTGTCGCGCGCCCAGGGAAATTAATTGGCGAAATAACCAATATTGAATATTTCGTCAATATTGGTAAATTCCGCTGACCCGGATGCGTGCACCGGGCACCCTCCACTTGATCGGGCTACTCCATGCATAACAACAATCAAGCTGTTCCCGAATCGGTCGACGTCCTGGTGATCGGCAACGGTCCCGTAGGGGCGACGCTGGCCGCCCTGCTGGGCCGCTATGGCGTCGACACCCTGGTCGTCGACAAGGCCCACGAAGTCCTGCTGATGCCCCGCGCCATCGCCCTCGACAACGAAGCGCTGCGCATCCTCCAGCTGGCCGGGCTGGCGGAGGACGCCTTCGACACCGTGGTCATCCCCCATGTGAAGATGCACTGCCCCATCGTCGGCCAGTTCGGCCAGGCCAACACCCACGGGCGCATCGACGGCCACCCCAAGCTGGTGACCTTCTACCAGCCTGACCTGGAGCAGGCCATGCGCCGCCAGGCCCAGCGCTTCGCCAACCTGCGCTGCCTGGGCGGGCTGGAGCTGCTGGAGTTCGTGCAGGACGAGACGGGCGCCAGCGCCACCCTGCTGGACGAAAACGGCGAGCACCACCAGGTGCGCTGCAAATACCTGGTCGGCGCCGACGGCGCCAGCTCGAAGGTGCGCGGGCTGATCGGCCAGGAGTTCGCCGGCCAGAGCTACGCCGAGGACTGGCTGATCGTCGACGCCGGCGCCCGCGAGGGCCACGCCATCGATCACGTCGAATTCCTCTGCGACCACCGCCGCCCCACTCCGCACATGCCCGCACCGGGCGGCCGCGAGCGCTGGGAGTTCATGCTGCGGCCGGGCGAGACGCGCCAGCAGATGGAAGACCCCGCGCAGATCTGCCAGCTGCTGGCACCCTGGATCGAGCCGCAGCAGCTGAGCATCGAACGCAAGGCGGTGTACCGCTTCCACGCGCGCTGCTGTGACAGTTTCCAGCAGGGCCGGGTGTTCCTCGTCGGCGACGCCGCGCACATCACCCCGCCCTTCGTCGGCCAGGGCCTGGTCGCCGGCCTGCGCGATGTCGCCAACCTCGCCTGGAAGCTCTGCTGGGTACTACAGGGGCGCGCCAAAGCGCAGATTCTCGACAGCTACGACGAGGAGCGCCGCCCCCATGCCCGCGAGATGATCGACCTGGCGCGGCTGATGGGCAGCCTGGTGATGCCGCGCAACGCCCTGGTGGCAGCGCTGGTCCACGGGCTGATGAAGACCCTGCGGATCATCCCGGCGGCGCGGCGCTACTTCGACGAACTGGATATCAAGCCCAAGCACCGTTACGCCCGTGGCCTGTTCGTCGGCTCGCGCGGGCGGCGCGCGCCGCAGAACGGTGCGCTGTTCCCCCAGGCCTGGGTGCGCAGCGCCGGCCAGGTGCGCCTGAGCGACGAGCTGCTGGGCGACCGCCTGCAGCTGGTGGGCCTGGGCACCGACCCGCGGCGCTGGCTGAGCAGCAGCGAACAGGCGCGCTGGCAGGAGCTGGGCGGCGATTTCCTGCAGATCGGCTACGGCTATGGCCAGGCGGCCGGCGCCGGCGATTTCGCCGATTCGCTCGATGGCAGCCTGCTGCAGGCCTGGTCCAGGCCAACCCTGGCGGTGGTGCGTCCGGACCGCATCATCATGCACCAGGGCGCCCCGCAGCAGGCGGCCGAGCTGCTACGCCAGTGCGAGGCGCTGCTGCGTGCATGAGCCGATACCGACCACCGGCGCGCTTCCCGTATCATGGCCGGCCTGTACAACCTGGGCCGCGCCATGACTGACCGAACCCCGCCGACCGCCAGCGACGACTGCGCCCCGCTCAGCCGTGGCCACAAGAAGCGCGCACGCACCCGCCAGGGCCTGCTCGATGCAGCCCTGCGCGTGTTCGCCCGGCAGGAGATCGCCGCCACGGTATTCCAGGACCTGGCCGCCGAGGCGCAGGTGTCCACCGGCACCATCTACAACTACTTCAAGACCCGCGAGGAGCTCGCCGAGGCGGTGGGCATCTCGCTGGCCGGCGAGTTCTCCGAGGCCATCACCCGGCTCAGCGACGGTATCTCCAGCGGCTCGCGGCGCCTGGCCATCGGCGTGCGCCTGTTCGTGCTCAAGGCGCAGGCGGATGTGCAGTGGGCCAGCGCGCTGGCGCGGCTGATCCACTTCGACCGTGCCATGCACGTACAGCTGACGCAGAACGTCCTGCACGACCTGCGCGCCGGGGTCGAGGAAGGGGTTTTCAGCTACACCGACGAAGACCTTGCCCTGGACCTGGTGGTGGCCTGCGCCACCGGCGCCATGCGCGCGGTGATGGAAGGCCGCGCGGTGCCCGAGCACGACGTGAAGATCACCGAGATGGTCCTCCGCGCCCTCGGCGCCAGCCCGGCGAAGGCCAGGAAGATCGCGGCGCTGCCGCTACCTCCGTCCCTCCCCTGAGGCCGCTGCCGATCAGCTTTCGGCGACCCAGCGGCGGTAGCGTTTCGACTGTCGCCGCTGCTTGATCTGGCCGAACAGCAGCGCCAGCAACGGCGAGGTATCCGGCTTGGTGGCGCGCCCCTGGCTGAGCAATACCAGCTGTTGCTTGACCACCGACTGGGTGGCAGCGGCGGCCAGCGCGCGGTTCTTCCAGGGCACCACGATGGGTTCCACCTGTGCCCGCTCACCAAGCTTCCAGCGGCCCGGCAATGCCGGTTCCACGGCCAGCGCGGTGGCCATGCCAACCATGGAGACGCGGCCCTGCAGCGCCCGCTCGGCCACTTCCAGGCGGCGAATCCCGCCGGTCACCATCAGCGGCATGCGCGCCACCGCGCCGATGCGTTCGGCGAAGTCGAGGAAGTAGGCCTCCCGCGCCAGGGTACTGCCGTCGCGGGTCTGGCCCTGCATCGCCGGGCTTTCGTAGCTGCCGCCGGAAAGCTCCACCAGGTCCACCGCGCGCTCGTTGAGCATGGCGACCACTGCTTCGGCATCCTCGGCGGCGAACCCGCCGCGCTGGAAGTCGGCGGAATTGAGCTTCACCGCCACGCAGAAATCCGCCACCACACAAGCACGCACCGCGTCCACCGTGCGCAGCAGGATGCGCGCGCGGTTTTCCAGGCTGCCACCCCACTCGTCCGTACGCTGGTTGCTCAGCGGCGAGAGGAACTGACTGAACAGGTAGCCGTGCGCTGCGTGGATCTGCACACCGCTGAAGCCGGCCCGCTCCGCCAGCTGCGCGGTGGTGACGTAGCGCTGGATGATGTCCTCGATCTCCGCCACGGTCAGCGCGCGCGGCTGGGCGAAGACATTCTTCAGGCCGGGAATCTCCACGGCGATGGCCGACGGCCCCAGCGCCGGCTGGCCGAGCCCGGCCATCAGCTGGCGGCCGGGGTGGTTGATCTGCAGCCAGGCCTGCGCGCCACGGCTGCGGCAGGCCTGCGCCCAGGCAGTGAAGCGCGGCAGGTGGCGTTCATCCTCCAGCACCACGCCGGCCGGGCCGGTGAGCGCGCGGCGGTCGACCATCACATTACCGGTGAGGATCAACCCGGCGCCGCCTTCGGCCCAGGCGCGGTAGAGGCGGATCAGCGTCTCCCCCGGCGCATGGTCGGCGTCGGCCAGGTTCTCTTCCATGGCCGCCTTGGCCAGGCGGTTGCCGATCACCTGGCCGTTGGGCAGGCGCAGCGGTTGGAACAGCTTGTTCATGGGGTCGCTCCTTGAAGGACGGCGAAAACGGCAGCGCGCTTCAGCGGCTGCGCACACGCTCGACGAAGGCGCCCAGCGGGCGGGTCAGGCTGCGCTTGAGGCGGCTGGAGAAGGACTCGCCGGCATAGATCGGCGCCGGGATCACCTGCTCGTTCGCCTGGCGGTACTGCGGGAACAGGCTCAGCGCGTGGCCACGGTTGATTCCGTAGCGCTGCGCATCCGACCACAGGGTGTTCTGCTCCAGGGTCTGGCAGGACAAGGTGGTGACCGGCGCCGGGGCGAAGGGAAAGTCGCTGCCGAAGAGAATCTGCGAGGGCTCCACCAGTTCCTTGAGCGCCGCCATGGAGTAGCGCGACGGCGACAGCGCGGTGTCGAAGTAGAAGCGCTTGAGGTAGGTCATCACCCCCTGCGGGGCCTTGTCCTGGAACTGCGGCAGGGCGTTGGCCAGGGACACGCGCCAGGCCACGTAAGGCAGGAAGCCGCCGCCGTGGGCGAGAATCCAGCGGATGCGCGGGTACTTTTCCAGGGTGCCGGTGAGGATCAGGTTCACGGCCGCACGGGTGGTGTCGCAGAGGAATTCGACCAGGAAGCCTGGTGCGGCGATGCCGAGCTTCTCGCTGCTTTCATGCATGTTCGGGTGGACGAAGACGATGGCCGCGCGGCGGTCCAGTTCGGCCATCAGCTCGTCGAAACGCTCATCGCCGAGGAACACGCCATCGGTGCTGCCCAGCAGCACCACGCCTTCGGCCTTCAGCTCATCCAGCGCGCGGATCGCCTCGCGGCAGGCCGCCTCGGTGAATGGCGTGGGCAGCACGGCGAAGTTGCCGAAGCGCCCCGGATAGTCGACCCGCATCTGCGCGGCGAAATCGTTGCAGCGCATCGCCAGCTCGCGGGCCTGCGCCACGCCCCCGCCGAAATGCACGCCCGGCGCCGACAGCGAGGTGATGGCGGTCTGGATGCCGTTGAGGTCCATCACTTCGATGGACTTCTGCGGTGACCATGTCGGCAGCGGGGCACCGGCCACCATGTCCAGCCCCTTGCTGGCCATGACCTCGACGAAAGCCGGCGGGATGATGTGGTGGTGCACGTCGATGCGACCTTGTTGGATCGTCATTGTTGTTGTCCTTGGGTGATCCGTGAGGGGCTAGGCAGCCCGGGCGATCTTCATGGCTTCGTTGAACCACAGGGCCACCGCGAAGCGCCCCTGCAGCTGGCACTGCCCGCCTTCGACGGCGCGCAGCATGTCGGTCTCGTCGCGGCTGAGCATCACCCGCAACGCATCGGCGCTGTGCTGCCAGTGCTGGACGAAGTCGGGCCGGCGGTGTTCGCCGCGGTGCAGGCTGAGCACGCCGCCCCGCAACTGGTAATAGCCGCCGACGCCGTCGCCAGTGCGAATCTGCAGCACGAAGGACTCCTCGTGGAGCAGTTCACGCAGGCGCGCCGAGCGCCGTTCGGCGCGGCGCAGCAGCGGGATGGACGCCAGCAGGAGCAGGCGCAGCTTCAGCGAATCGATGAACAGGCTCATGGTCAGCGGGCTCCGCGCAGACGGTTGAACAGCGAGTAGCAATCGACCGGCAGGCTGTCGCCACGCCAGCACACATGCTGGTCCGGGCGCACCAGCACGAAGCGCCGCTCGTACAGGGTCGCCAGGTACTTCTCATGGATCGGCAGCACGCTCAGTGGCACCCCGCATTCCTGCGCGGCCTCCAGCAGCGGTGCGCAGTCCTGCGCATCGGCAGCGAACGCAAGCAGGGTGTAATGACCGAGGGCCAGCTGGTCGAACAGCGCGGTGCCGTCCTCGCGGAATGCACTGGGCAGCCGCGCACCGGACCAGGTGGTGGGCGTATAGCGAATCTCCTCGTAGGCCGGCTCGCTGGCGGTGTCCGTCTCGATGGCGGGCGAGCCGTGGTAGCGGTAGCCGATCTCCACGCCCAGCGACTCATAGAGCCGCGAGACCTTGCGCTCGAACTCAAGCCCGGCCGCCTCGCGCGCCGCCTCGCCTCCCGGCCCCTGGGCGAGCAGCGCTTCGTCACGGCGCATCTGCGCCTCGAAGGTCGCCGCCGCACATTTCTTCACGTGGTCGCGGTTGCGCCGGGCCACCGGCAAGCGTTCCGCCTCGTAGCTCTCCAGCAGGCGCGGGCCGCCCCAGCCGGCCAGGCAGGCCGCCAGCTTCCACGCCAGGTTGTGCGCCTCGGCCACCCCGGTGTTCATCCCCAGCCCGCCGGTGGGCATGAACTGGTGAGTGGCGTCGCCGGCAATGAACACCCGCTGCCGGCCGAACGAACGGGCCACCAGGAACTGCGGGCGCCAGGGGCCGGACTGGACGATCTCGTAGCGCAGCCGGGTTCCGAGGGCGGCATCCACCACGCTTTCCAGCGACTCGCCGGGGCGCGGCGCAAAGGGCCGGTGCAGCACGTAGTCGTTGCGGCTGGCATCGGGCGAGACCAGCAGCCCGGCGAAGCCCGGCCGGGTCAGCCAAGTGTGCCAATACGGCTGGTTGTTCGGGAACAGCCCGGCGATGTCGTCGGAGCGCAGGTGGATGATGAACAGCTCGCCGACCAGGTCGCGGGTGCCGTCGTAATCGATGTTGAGGAAATTGCGCACGCGGCTGTTGGGGCCGTCGCAGCCGACCAGGTACTGGGCGAAGAACTGCTGCGCCTCGCCGCTATCCACTTCGTGGGCCATCGCCACCACACCGGTGGAGCCCTGTTCGAAGCCATACAGGCGCCAGCCCATGCGCAGCTCGATGTTGGGGTCGGCCTCCACCTCGGCCAGCAGCACCGGTTCCAGGTGCATCTGCGCGATGCGCTGCATCGATTCCAGCGGCAGGCTGCCGTCGCGGCAGGCGCGGATGGCCTGCGCGGCCTGGCTGACCGGCTGGTAGATCAGGTGGCGGTCGGACATCACGCTGTAGAACGGCCCGCTGGCCGAAGCCGCCATCGCCGAATACTGGTTGGCGTCGGTCGGGTTGCCGGCCGCGCGGATGCGCTCGGCCAGGCCCAGCTGGCGGAAGATTTCCATCGAGCGGCAGTTCACCACGTCCAGCTTGGGGTGCGTGGTGGTCTGCCGGCGGTCGTTGAGCAGCACCGAGCGAATGCCCAGGCGGCTGAGGTTCAGCGCCAGGGTCAGGCCTACCGGGCCGGCGCCGCTGATGAGAACGGGGGTGTCGATCATGCCGCCACTCCTTGGGGTTGGTTGCTGTGGCGGACCAGCGCCAGGCCAGCGAGGAAGCGCTCGGCGACACGGCCGAGCTGGTCGGCGCGGCCGGCGTCGAAGACGTAGCGGTCGGGGCGGATCAGCACGAAGTCCATGCCGGCTTCGTCGAACCAGTCCTGCAGCGCGCCGGTGGGGTCGCCGAGCACCGCGCCGGCCGGGTCTTCGGCGAACTCCAGCACACGAATGTCCACCTGCTGCGCCAGTCGCTCCAGCTGCGCGCGCTGGCTATCGAGGCTGCCGCGCCGGGCGAGCAAGGCGAAGCCGTGGCCGAGCGCCTCATCCAGCAGTACCCGCTCACCCTGCTCCTCGCGCAACACCTTCGGCTGCAGGGCCAGGTGGCCGGACAGCCGGTGCCCCCAGCCGCAGAAGCCGGCGGCCAGTGGCTTCTTGCGGTTGGCCTTGTCGGCGAACGCCTTGTTGGCGAACGGCAGCATGCCGGCGATGCGGAACAGCAGCCAGTCGCGCAGGAAGGCCACGCCGCGGTGGCGGGTCTGGATGACGTTGCCGAGGAACATCGCGCCGTTGATGATTTCGCGCACGTGGGCCGAGCGCTCGGCCTCGTAGTCGTCGAACAACTTCTCCCGCGCGGCGCCGCGCAGCACCATGTCCAGCCGCCAGCACAGGCTGCTGGCGTCGCGCACGCCCGAGCACATGCCCTGGCCGAGGAACGGCGGCATCTGGTGCGCCGAGTCGCCAGCAAGGATGATCCGGCCGTTGCGCCAGTCGTTGGCCCAGAGGCCGTGGAACTTGTAGTAGGCGATGCGGGTGATCTCGATCTTGTCGAGGTCGACGAAGTCGCGCAGTTGCTGGCGCACCAGGTAGGGGTCGGTGGCCTCGCGCTCGGACTTGCCGCCGGTGACCATGAACTGCCACTCGTAGTACGGCCCGGCCATGGGTACGTAGGTCACCGGCTGCGCCGGGTTGCACACCTGCGAGTGGTTGGCCGGCAGCAGCGCGTCCTTCTTGCCGGAGCGGGTCTTCGTATCGACCACCACCCAGGCCTCGTCGAAGTCCGCCGACTCCAGGCGCAGCCCGGCCTCGCGGCGGACGAAGCTCTTGCCGCCGTCGCAGCCGATCAGGTAGCGGCCCTGGAACACCCGCTCGCTGCCGTCACGCTGCACGGCGGTGGCGCGCACGCCGTCGGCATCCTGCTCGACGCCGACGACGCGGCAGCCATACACCGGAGTGACGTTGGGGAAGCGCTTGAGCCCGTCGTGGAAGTGCCGCTCCAGGGTCGGCTGGTGGAACCACCAGGCGCCGGGGTGGCCGTAGCGACGGTCCTGGCTGCCGATGCGCGAGCCGGTCACCGGCTTGCGCCCGGGGCGCAGGATGATCTCCATGTCGGTGAACGATTCGCTGGTGCGGCCGATGTCGCCGGCCAGGCCGGCGAACTGGAAGATGCGCATGATCTCGTCATCGAAGTGCACGGCACGCGGGGCGTAGTACAGGTCCTCGTCGCGCTCCAGGCCGACCACCGACCAGCCGTAGCGGCCCAGCAGGTTGGCCAGCACCGCCCCGGTGGGGCCCAGGCCGACGATGATCACGTCGCAGGTTGTCGTTGTTGTTGTGGACTCTTGCATTGCTTGCTCCAGGGGAAGACATCGCCGAATCATTTTGAACACCAGTGTTCAATTCAGTCAACTGGAGATCAAATCTGTTCGCGAAATCCCGCTAAAACCTGCCGTCCAGAGCCTCTCCTGCAAGCCATCTGAGCAGTGGAAAGCCCCGAAATACACGGGAAGCTCGGAAAGAATCGGCAAAAAACACGACCAATAGACCCTGTTGACTTATTTTGAACGCACGTGTTCAATCAGCCCAAGCTTGACCTTGGAGCCGATTTTTCATGGAAACCCTCAACCCCGTACAGCGCCGTATCCACCAGGCCGCCCTGCGCCTGTTCGCCGAAAAGGGCGCGAGCCAGGTGAACATCAGCGACCTGGCCCAGGAGGCCGGCGTGGCCAGGGGCACCATCTACAACAACCTGCAGTCCATCGACGACCTGTTCCAGCACGTCGCCAGCCACCTGGCGGCGGAGATGCACCAGCGCGTGGTGAAGAGCTTCGGCGAGACCTCGGACCCGGCCCTGCGCCTGGCCAACGGCATCCGCTTCTTCATCCGCCGGGCCCACGAGGAACAGCACTGGGGCGCCTTCATCAGCCGCTTCTCGATGAGCGAGGAATCGCTGCGCGGCATGTGGTTCGGCCCGCCCACCGCCGACCTGCTCAGCGGGCTCGCCAGCGGCCGCTACAGCTTCCGCCAGGAGCAGCTGCCCTCGGTGATCTCGATGATCGCCGGCTCCGTGCTCAGCTCCATCTTCCTGGTCCTGGAGGGCCACCGGACCTGGCGCCAGGCCGGCAGCGACTCGGCCGAGCTGACCCTGCGCGCGCTCGGCGTGGCGCCGGAGGAAGCGCGCAGCCTGGCCACCGGTGAGCTGCCGGTGTTACCGCCAGCGGACTGATCCACCCGTACCTGCCAACGCTCCATTTCCGGGGCGATGGCGAAGCCTTGCCTGACGAAAGCCACGGAGAACAACAAGCATGAGCCGTCAGACCACCAGCCCCACCCTGGCCACACCGCAGCCGGCGCGCCATCCGCAGCCGACGGTGAAGGCCCGCGAGCTGGCCTACCTGATCTTCCAGCGCCCGGACCTGGAGCAGGCCGAGCGCTTCCTCGGCGACTTCGGCCTGGTGCTGGCGCGGCGTGATCGCGACTGCCTGTACTTTCGCGGCACCGGCAGCGCGCCCTACTGCTACCGCGTGCAGCGCGGCGAGCAGGCGAGTTTCCTCGGCTTCGGCCTGAGCCTGGGCAGCGCCGCGGACCTGGCGCGCATCGCCCGCCTGCCCGGCGCCAGCGCCATCGAATCGCCGGACGTCCCCGGCAACGGCCAGCGCGTGAGCCTGCGCGACCCGTCCGGCTTTCTCATCGAGGCCGTGTACGGCCGGCAGCCGGTGGCGCCCCTGCCCCACCGCAGCGCCCTGCCGCTCAATCAGGTCGACGAGGCACCGCGGATCAATGCCACCCAGCGCCCGCCCATCGCCCCGCCGGAGATCATCAAGCTCGGCCACGTGGTGCTCGAAGTCGCCGACTACCAGGCCACCGCCGGCTGGTACACCGAGCACTTCGGCTTCATTCCCAGCGACGTGCAGGTGCTGCCCGACGGCTCGCCCGCCGTGGCCTTCCTGCGCCTGGACCTGGGCGAAACGCCCGCCGACCACCACACCCTGGCACTCGCCCAGGGCTTCATGGCCGCCTACAGCCACAGCGCCTACGAGGTGGTCGACGCCGACGCCGTCGGCATCGGCCAGCGGGTATTGCGCGAGCGCGGCTGGAAGCATGCCTGGGGCATGGGCCGGCACATCCTCGGCAGCCAGATCTTCGACTACTGGCAGGACCCCTGGGGCGACAAGCACGAACACTACTGCGACGGCGACCTGTTCACCGCCGAACGCCCCACCGGCCTGCACGCCATCAGCCCCGAGGCCATGGCGCAGTGGGGCCAGCGCATGCCGCGCAGCTTCACCAAGCCGGTGATGAACCTCGCCGCCGTGCGCGCCCTGCTGCACAACCTGCGGCACAGCCCGGACCTGACCCTGCGCAAGCTCATCACGCTGGCGCGGATGTTCGGCTGAGCCGGCGACAACAACAAGAAGACCCACGCCGTTCGATGCGGCCAACCGCTGTACCAGGAGTCGTTGCCATGCCCGTGCACCTCGTCCGCTACCAACACCAGAATGCCGTCCGCTGGGGCGTGCTGCGCCAGGGCCGGATCACCCCGGTCCCCGGCGACTATGCCAGCACCGGCGCGCTGATCCAGGGGACCACCGCGGAGCAGCTCAAGGCGCTGCAGGGCGATGAGCTCGAACTGTCTGCCGTGACGCTGCTCAGCCCGGTGACCCGCGACCAGCAGTTCGTCTGCCAGGGCGCCAACTACCGGCAGCACATGATCGAGTCGGGCATGGACCCGGACGCCAAGCACTTCAACATGATCTTCACCAAGGCGCAGAGCTGCATCGTCGCCGCCGACAGCGACCTGATCAAACCGCGCCAGGTGCGCTTCCTCGACTACGAGATCGAGCTGGGCCTGGTACTGCGCCGCGAGATCACCGGCAAGGTCGCGGTGAGCGACGCCAACCTGCATGAGTTCATCGCCGGCGTGGTCATCGTCAACGACTACTCGGCCCGCGACATCCAGATCCCGCAGATGCAGTTCTACAAGGGCAAGAGCTTCCGCACCTTCGGCCCGGTCGGCCCCTACCTGTGCCTGCTGGAAGCGGCCGACATGCGCTACCTGAAGGAGCTGCAGCTGCGCCTGACGGTCAACGGCCAGGTGCGCCAGAGCGACAGCACCGCCAACCTGGTACACGGCCCGGCAGCGACCCTGAGCGAGCTGTCCGGCGTGCAGGATTTTGCCGCCGGCGACCTGATCGCCACCGGCACCCCGGCCGGCTGCGCGCTGTCGGTCCCCTCGCCGGCCAAGCAGCGCATCGCCGCCTTCCTCCCCGAGCGCATCAAGTGGCAAGCCTTCCTCAAGACCCAGGCGGGGCGCAGCCAGTACCTCAAGGCCGGCGACGTGGTCGAGGCGAGCATCCGCAGCGCCGACGGCGTGATCGACCTGGGTGTGCAGCGCAACCGCGTGGTGGAGCAAGCCTGATGGCCGTTCGCAGTCTCGCCGACATCCACTTCCTGGAGACTACGCCGCTGGCCGCACGCGGTCTGCCGCAGAGCACCTACGAGGCGCTCGGGCACAGCGCCCGCGAGCACGCCGATGCCAACGCGCTGAGCTTCTTCCTCGATGCCGGCGACTTCGCCCGCACCCACGACTGGAGCTACGCCGAGCTGTTCGCCGAGATCACCCGCGCGGCCAATGCCTTCCATGACCTGGGCGTGGCGGCGGGCGATGTGGTCGGCTTCGTCCTGCCGAACCTGCCGGAAACCCACTTCACCATCTGGGGCGGCGAGGCGGCCGGGATCGTCATGGCGATCAACCCGCTGCTCGACGCCGCACAGATGGCCGAGTTGCTGCGCGCCGCGAAAGTGAAGGTGCTGGTGACCCTGGCACCGACGCCGGGCAGTGACCTGTGGCCGCGCCTGGCCGCCCAGCTCGCCAGCCTGCCCGACCTGCAGCAGGTGGTCTGGGTCAGCCTGGCGCCCTACGTCAATCTACCCAAGGCATTGGTTCTGCGCTGGCTGGCGCGGCGCGAGAGAGCCCGCCACAAGCACCTGCCGATCCACGACCTGCGCGCGCTGATGAAGCGCCAGGACGGCGCGCGGCTGAACAGCGGCCGGCGCATCCGCGCCGAGGAACGCTCCTCCTACTTCTGCACCGGCGGTACCACCGGCCTGCCGAAGATCGCTGCGCGCACCCATGGCTCGGAGGTGTTCAACGCCTGGGCCATGGCCGCCAACATGCAGCCGCGCGAACCCGGCCAGGTGATCTTCTGCGGCCTGCCGCTGTTCCACGTCAACGGCCAGCTGGTCACCGGGCTGATGCCCTGGACCCACGGCGACCGGGTGATCCTCGGCACGCCCCAGGGCTACCGCGGCGAAGGCGTGGTGCAACGCTTCTGGGAAATGGTCGAGCACTTCGGCATCAACTTCTTCTCCGGCGTGCCGACGGTGTACGCCGCCCTGCTCCGCCAGCAGCCCGAACGCCACGACCTGTCGAGCCTGAAGTACGCGCTGTGCGGCGCGGCGCCGATGCCGGTGGAGCTGTTCCGTGACTTCGAAAAGCAGACCGGCGTGCGCCTGCTCGAAGGCTACGGCCTTACCGAAGGCGCCTGCGTGTCCTCGACCAACCCGCCCGAGGGCGAGCGACGCATCGGCTCCATCGGCCTGCGCCTGGCCTATCAGGCGATGCGCGCGGTGATCCTCGACGAGCATGGCAACTACCAGCGCGATGCCGCGGTGGACGAGGTCGGCGTCATCGCCCTGCACGGCCCCAACCTGTTCGACGGCTACCTGGAACCCCGGCACAACGACGGCATCTGGCTGCAAATCGACGGCCAGCGCTGGCTCAACACCGGCGACCTCGGCCGCCAGGACGACGAAGGCTACTTCTGGCTCACCGGGCGCAAGAAGGAGCTGATCATCCGCGGCGGCCACAACATCGACCCGAAGGTGATCGAGGAAGCCCTGCAGGCCCACCCGGCGGTAGCCCTGGTGGCCGCCGTCGGCAGCCCCGACGCCCACGCCGGCGAACTGCCGGTGGCCTATGTGCAACTGATTCCGGGCCAGGCCTGCAGCCCGGCGCAACTGCTCGACTTCGCCAGCACGCAGATCAGCGAGCGTGCCGCCGTGCCCAAGCGCATCGAAGTGCTCGACGCCCTGCCACTGACGGCGGTGGGCAAGATCTTCAAGCCGGCCCTGCAACAGCGCGAGATCGCCCGCGTGGTGCGCGAGGAAGCTCGCGCGCTGGGCATCCATGAGCTGTCGGTGGAGGTGGTGCAGGACGCCCGGCGCGGGCTGGTCGCCCAGGTGGCCGGCGGCGCGCAGCGTGAAAACCTGGCCCGCGCCCTGGGCCGCTACAGCTTCCAGACCGACTGGTCGGGGTGACCGACACCCGCCCGACACCCTTGCCTGCGCGTCGATATCCCTGACAAGAAAAAACAAGAAAGGAAAAGAGACATGCGACTGAAGTGGAAACTTGCCCTACCCGCCCTGCTGCTCGCCGCCGTGGCCGCTGGCGTCGTGCTCAACGGCCAGCGCATCCAGGAGGCGATCCTCGATGCCGAGGTACGCGACCGCACCGACAACAGCCTGACCAACGCCGACGGCAGCATCCGCGTGATCCTCTGCGGCACCGGCACGCCGCAGGTCAACGCGCCGCGCGGACAGGCCTGCACCCTGGTGGCGGCCGGCGGCCAGCTGTTCCTCTTCGACGCCGGCGAGAACGCCATGCGCAATATCGAGGACAACCACGTGCCGCTGCCGGCGCTGAACCGCGTGTTCATCACCCACTGGCATTCGGACCACTTCAACGGCCTCGGCGCGCTGATCAACCACACCTGGATCAACGGCCGCAAGACGCCCTTCGAGGTCTACGGCCCGCGCGGCGTCGAGCAGGTGGTCAAGGGCCTGGCCATGGCCTATGCCGAGGACGTCGAGTTCCGCCACCTGCACGCGCTGCCGGCGATCTCCACCGAACTGGCCTATGCCCAGGCCCATGTGGTCGAGATGGCCGACGACGCCGAGTCGATGCGGGTGTTCGAGCAGGACGGCGTGACCATCGACGCCTTCCGCGTCGACCACCGCCCGGTGGACCCGGCCTTCGGCTACGTGCTGCGCTACAACGGCAAGAAGGTCTTCATCAGCGGCGACACCCGCGTCACCGAACGCTACTTCGGCGCCCTGCAGGACGCCGACCTGGTGGTGCACGAAGCCATCAACGGCCACCTGATCCGAATGGGCGCCGCCGCCCTGCAGCGCACCGGCCAGACCGCCGCCGCGGCGCAGGCGGTGCGGGTGCTCGACTACCACGCCGACACCCTCGGCCTGGCCAGGCTCGCCGAGAAGGCCAAGGTCCGCCACCTGGTGCTCACCCACCTGATCCCCAGCCCGACCAACTTCGTCAGCCGCCAGCTGTTCCTGCGCGGCATGCAGGAGCGCTTCTCGGGCGAGCTGACCCTCGGGGAGGACGCCATGGAAATCCGCCTATGACCCCATGCCGCCGCTGACCGCGGACACCCCAAGCCTTGCCAGCAGCACCTCACCAACACAATAAAAAAAGGTGATCCCATGCAACGCCCACACCTGCGCCAGCCCCTGCGGCTGAGCGTGCTCGCCCTCGCCATCTCTGCGACAAATGCACCGGCCGCCACCTGGCAGCTCAACGACGACTGGAGCCTGACCAGCAACACCACGCTGTCGCTGGGCACCAGCTGGTCCCTGCAGGACGCCGACAAGGGCCAATTGACCCGCGCCGACGCCAACAGCATCGGCAAGTCCGGCCACGGCGTCGCCTACAACGGCGACGACGGCAAGCTCAACTTCGACAAGGGCGACACCATCTCCACAGTGTTCAAGGGCCTGTCGGACTTCGACCTCAACGACGGCAGCCAGGGCGCATTCCTGCGCCTGAAATACTGGTACGACCAGGCCCTGGAAAACGGCGACGGCGACTTCACCCGCTTCGACGATTCCGGCTGGCAGGACCTGGCCAAATTCAAGGGTTTCGAAGCCCTCGACGCCTATGCCTGGAAGGACTTCGACGTGGACGGCCACAAGCTCGGCGTGCGTGCCGGCAAGCAGGTGCTCAGCTGGGGCGAGGCGCTGTTCCTGCAGAACGGCATCAACGCCATCAACCCGCTGGACGCCTCGGCGTTCAACCGCCCCGGCGTCGAGCTCAAGGAAGGCCAGCTGCCGGTGGAGATGCTCAGCTTCAACTATGACTTGAGCGACAAGCTCAGCCTGGAAGGCTTCTGGCAGTACAACTTCCGCCCCACCGTGCTGGACGGCTGCGGCACCTTCTTCAGCCTGGGCGACAACATCCAGGAAGGCTGCCAGTTCGACGCGCTGATCGTCGGCGGCATCGGCACCACCCAGCAGAGCCTGGTGCCCAATGCCCTCGACGCCGCTCCCGGCGAGGCCGCCTACGCCGAGCGCTACCTGCGCCGCACCTCCACCGACTGGGCCCGCGACACCGGCCAGTACGGCCTCGCCGCGCACTACTCGATCGAGCAACTGGGCGACGCCGACCTGGGCCTCTACTACGCCAACTACCACAGCCGCACCCCGCAGCTGGCCGGCGTCATCGCCCGGCAGGCGCCCAACAGCGGCGGCAACCTCGGCGCCAACCTGAATACCGGCGACTACTTCACCGTCTACCCCGAGGACATCCGCCTGTTCGGCGTCAGCCTGAGCACCGTGCTCGACACCACCGCGGTGTTCGGCGAGCTGAGCTACCGGCCCAACATGCCACTGGGCTACAACCCGGTGGACATGGGCGCGCTGCTCGCCGGCCAGGCCAACACGCCAATCCTGCCGATGACCGCCGACCAGCTCACCGCCGCGCGCGGCAGCACCGTGGAAGGCTACGCGCGCAAGGAGTTCTGGCAGCTCAGCCTGGGCGCCATCGACACCGTCTCCAACGTGCTGGGTGCCGAGCGCTTCGCCTGGGCCGGGGAAGTGGGCGCCAACTGGATCGGTGGCCTGCACGAGCGCTTCGGCCGCGCCGGCAGCTTCGGCCGCACGCCACCCAGCGACGGCAGCCTGTGCAACCCCGGCACCGCCCTGGGCAATCCGGGCGGGCTGAGCGACACCGAGCTGGCCGCCTACAACGCCGACAACTGCAACACCGACGGCCTGATGACCGACTTCTCCTGGGGCTACCGCCTGCGCCTGGCGCTGAACTACGAAGGTCTGCTGCCGGCCACCGTGGTCACGCCCTCGCTGACCTGGCGCCATGACGTCGAGGGCAACAGCCCGAACTTCCAGGAAGGCCAGCAGGCCGCCGGCCTCGCCCTGACCTTCGACTACCGCAACAACTACTCGCTGGAGCTGGCCTACAACACGTTCTTCGGCTCCAACGACTACTCCACCATCGATGACCGCGACTTCGCCTCGGTCACCCTCAAAGCGAGCTTCTGACCATGACTTTCAAAGTGCTCTCTTCTGACCTGGTTCCTGCCCTGACCCTGGCGTTCTCCCTGGTGATTGCCAGCCCCTTCACCCTGGCCAAGGAAACCGACGCGGCGAAACTCGACGGCCCGCTGACCGTGGTCGGCGCCGAGCGCGCCGGCAATGCCGACGGCAGCATCCCGGCGTGGAACGGTGGCCTCAAGCCCGGCGCCGCCGCCATCAGCGCCAACGGCGACTATGCCGACCCGTTCGCCGGCGAGAAGCCGCTCTACGTGGTCGAGCGCGGCAACCTGGAGCAGTACGCCAAGCTGCTCAGCCCCGGCCAGCAGGCGATGTTCAAGCGCTACCCGGACTACCGCATGCCGGTCTACCCGACCCACCGCACCAGCACACTGCCCAAGGCCTACCAGGACGAAAGCCGCGCCAACCTGGCCCGGGTGACCCTGGCCGAGGGCGGCAACGGCCTGCTGGGCTACAACTTCGGCGTGCCCTTCCCCGAGCCGAACCAGGCGCTGGAAGTCATGTGGAACCACCTGACGCGCTACCGCGGCGGCTCCGCACGGCGCTCCACCGCCTCGGTGACGGTGCAGGAGAAAGGCGACTTCACGGTGGTTACCAACGACGCACTGACTGCCTTCCGCGAGCGCGTCAGCGACCTGGATGCCGGCGAGAACCTGCTGTTCTTCAACCGCATCCTCACCACCTCGCCCTCACGCTATGCCGGCGAAGCCCTGGTGGTACAGGAGCCGATCAACCAGGTGGAAGAACCGCGCTCGGCCTGGCAGTACATCCCCGGCCAGCGCCGCGTGCGCCGGGCGCCGACCCTGGCCTACGACAGCAGCGCGCGGCAGAGCTTCGGCCAGGTGGTGACCGACAGCGTCGACGGCTACAACGGCGCGCCGGATCGCTACGACTGGAAGCTGGTCGGCAAGCAGGAACTGCTGGTGGGCTACAACGCCTTCCGCCTGGCCAGCAAGTCGTTGAAGTACGCCGACCTGCTCAAGCCCGGCTACCTCAACCCCGAGCAGACCCGCTACGAGAAGCACCGCGTGTGGGTCGTCGAGGCCACCCTCAAGCCCGGCGCGCGCCACGTCTACGCCAAGCGTCGCTTCTACATCGACGAGGACACCTGGCAGATCATGGTTTCCGACATCTACGACACCCGTGGCGAGCTGTGGCGCCTGTATGAATCGCACCTGGCCAACTACCACGACGTGGAGCTGCCGATCACCGTCGCCGAAGCCACCTACGACTTGATCTCCGGCCGCTATGCAGTGGGCTACCTGAGCAACGAGGTGCGCGGCAAGGCGGAGTTCGGCATGCCGCTGTCCAAGTCCGAATTCACCTCGGCGCAGCTCAAGCGCCTGGGCAAGTGATGCCCCCCTTCCCTGAAAAAAAGCAGCAGAACAAGCAGAAGAATCCGCACAAGGAGCAAACGCATGGCCCTGAGTAAGAAAACCCGCCTGGCCCTGGGCATCGGCGCCGCCCTGGTTGTTGCCGGCGGGCTCGCCGCCAATACTGTCATCCACCAGGCCAAGGAGACCGCCGAGGCCTACCTGTACGGCTACCCGCTGGTGATGATGGAGGTGACCAAGCAGCACCAGATGCTGATCGGCACCAGCGCGATGAACCACTTCAACCACAGCAAGCGTTTTCCCGACCCCGGCTTCAACGGCGTGGTTTCGCCCAACGTCGACACGCTCTACAGCATCAGCCACTTCGACCTGCGCAGCGAACCCCTGGTCCTGGAAATCCCCGACACCAGCGGGCAGTTCTACATGATGCAGATCCTCGACGCCTGGACCAACGTCACCCTGAGCCCCGGCACCCGCACCATCGGCAGCCACGCCAAAACCTACTTGATCGCCGGCCCCGGCTGGAGCGGCGAAGTCCCCGCCGGCATGGAGCTGGTGCACGTGCCGACCCGCCTGGCCTGGATGATCGGGCGCATTCGCAGCAGTGGCGAGGCGCAGTACCAGCAGGTCACCGCGCTGCAGGAAGGCTTCAAACTGACCCCGCTGAGCACCTGGCAAGGCAAGGCCGGCGCCCAGGCTGCGGCGGTGGCGCTGGTCAACCTGCCGACCCTGGGCAAGAGCCCCGCGCCGGATCGCCAGGTGGCGTCCTGGAGTCAGGAGCAGTTTTTCAACACCTTCTGCCAACTGCTCAAGGACAACCCGCCGGCCGCCGCCGACGCGCCGATGATGGAACGCATCAAGGCCATCGGCGTGCTCGGCACTGACTGCAAGCAGGACCTCTCGCCGCTGCAGAAACTCGGCAGCGCCATCGGCTACCGCAAGGTGGTGGAGGCCATCGACAACAGCCAGCAGTTCCTCGAACGCCTGCCGACCCAGAACGGCTGGCGCATCGCCTACGACATCGGCCAGTACGGCACGCGCTACGACCAGCGCGCGGTGGTGGCGAAGATCGGCCTGGGCGCCAACCTCGCCGCCGACGCCATCTACCCCAACCTGTGGAAGGACCAGGACGGCCAGCCGCTCAGCGGCGAGCACCGCTACGTGCTGCACTTCGCCAAGGACCAGCTGCCGCCGGTGAAGGGCTTCTGGTCGCTGACGCTGTACAACGCCAAGCAGTTTCTCTCCGACAACCCGCTCAACCGCTACGCCCTGAGCGACGGCGACCCGCTGCACTACAACGCCGACGGCTCCCTCGACCTCTACGTGCAGCACGCCAAGCCCGAGCAAGCCCAACAGAGCAACTGGCTGCCGGCGCCGGAGCAGGGATTCAACCTGTTCCTGCGGCTGTACTGGCCGCAGCAGGCGGCGCTGGACAAGCAGTGGATTCCGCCGGCCATCCAGCGCCTGCCCTGAAGCTGCCCCGCACCTGCCCTGAAGCTGAAGCTCCACCGCCGCCCGCCAGCGATGTGGCGGGCGGCCCTTGCGCCGGTTCCACGACCGGCGCTTTTTTTCCGTCCCTTGATCCAGCCGCAGCGTTTGCCAGTAGCATGGGCGACGGAACAATCGCGGACGCTTTGCCCATGCTGACGGTACAGGACCTCATCGACATCGAAGCGCTGAAACTGCAGGCGCTTGCCGGCCAGAGCGGCACCAGCCGGCTGATCACCTGGGCGCATGCGGTCGACCTGCCGGACCCCTGGCGCTGGATCTCTCCGGGCGACCTGGTGATGACCACCGGCCTTGGCCTTCCTGCCGGCGCCGAGGATCAGGTGAGCTGGCTGGAACAGCTGGTGCAGAGCAATGCCAGCGCGCTGGTCTACGCCCCCCGCGAAGGCGCGCCGAAGCTTTCCGCCAAGCTGCTGAAGGCCGCCGACCGCCTGCTCTTCCCGATCCTGCGCGGCAGCTTCGAGCTGGAGTTCAACAAGCTTTCCCACCACGTCATCGAGAGCGTGCTGCAGGCCCAGCGCGAGCGCTTCAATGCCAGCGAGCGGCTGTTCCAGACCTACGCCGAGGCGCTGCGCAAGGAGCCGGAAATGGCCGGGCGGCTGTCGATCCTCGCGGCGACCCTGGATCTCAATCTGGCCATCGAGGATGCGGTCAGCGGGCAGACCGTGGTCGAGTCTCGCACGGCACGGCAACCGGCTGCGCAGCAGGTCGAACGCATCCCCATCGGCGGCCGCACACGGGCCAATCTGGTGCTCGCGCGCAAGGGCGAACGCACGCTGGACGACCCCATCCTGGTGCGCTCGCTGGTCGGCCTGCTGGGCGTCGAGCTGGAGCGCCTGATGATCCACCGCGACACCCAGCGCGAAGAAGGCGCCGCGCTGCTGCGCAGCCTGCTGGCGAGCGAAACCGAATTCACCCTGGCGCGCCCGCTGCTGGAACAGCGCGGGCTGGTCGGCAGCCTGGTGTGCCTGGCGATCAGGCCGGGCAGCCGTGGCCCGTGGAGCGCCGAGGAGCTGCACCAGGCGCCCGCGCTKCAACGGGCCAGCCCGCTGCTGCTTAGCGACAACGGCCTGCTGCTGGCGATCAGCCGCGACGACAGCGCCATTTTCGACGCCCTGCGCAGCAACCTCGGCGAAGGTACGGTGATCGGCGTCAGCGGTGCTATCGCAGCGGCCACGGGCTTCCGCGAAAGCGTGCGCCAGGCGCGCCTGGCGCTGACCCAGGCGCAAGAAGTCGAGGCCGGCGTGCTGCGCTACGGCGAGGCGGAAACCGGGCTGATCATGGCGCCCAAATCCCTGGCCGAAGCCCGCGCGCTGGTCGGCCGCTACCTCGGCCCGCTGATCGAGCACGACCGCACGCAAGGCGCGGAACTGCTGAAGACGCTGCTGACCTTCCTGGAGAACGACGCAACTGGAAGGCTGCCGCCTTCGACCTGGGCATCCACCGCCAGACCCTGGTCTATCGCCTCAAGCTGGTGGAACAGCTCATCGGCATCAAGCCCACCACCACCCAGGGCATCGCCCGCCTGTGGATCGCCATCCAGGCCGGCAAGAACACCGAGCTGTTCGACAGCCTGGGCTGAATGCACAGCGGCCCCGTACCGAGGTACGGGGCCGCTGTCAGTTAGCCGCCAACTGCATCAATTGCTGGTCGGCATGGCGAACTCGGCGCCCTTGGCAATCGCCTGCGGCCAGCGCTGCATGATGCTCTTCTGCTTGGTGTAGAAGCGCACGCCCTCCTCGCCGTAGGCATGCATGTCGCCGAACAGGCTCTTCTTCCAGCCGCCGAAACCATGCCAGGCCATGGGCACCGGGATCGGCACGTTGATGCCGACCATGCCCACCTGGATGCGCCGGCCGAACTCGCGGGCGACGTGGCCGTCGCGGGTGTACAGGCTGACACCGTTGCCGAACTCGTGGTCGTTGATCAGCTGCACCGCTTCGGCGAAATCCTTCACGCGGAGGCACGCCAGCACCGGGCCGAAGATTTCCTCCTTGTAGATGCGCATGGCCGGGGTGACGTTGTCGAACAGCGTGCCGCCCAGCCAGAAGCCGTCGCCGCAGCCTTCGCCGGCCACTTCACCGTTGAAGCCGCGCCCGTCCACCAGCAGCGTTGCGCCCTCTTTCACGCCCTGCTCGATATAGCCGGTGATGCGCTCCAGGGCCGCGCGGGAAACGATGGGGCCCATCTCGGCGTCGAGGTTGGTGCCGTTGAGCACCTTGAGACTGCGGGTGCGCTCGATCAGTTTCGGCATCACTTTTTCGGCAGTTTCGTCGCCGACGAACACCGCCACGCTGATCGCCATGCAGCGCTCGCCGGCCGAGCCGTAGGCTGCGCCGATCAGCGCATCTACCACCTGATCGATGTCCGCGTCGGGCATCACCACCAGGTGGTTCTTCGCCCCGCCCAGGGCCTGCACGCGCTTGCCGTGGCGCGCGCCGGTCTCGTAGATGTGGTTGGCGATCGGCGTGGAGCCGACGAAGGAAATCGCCTGCACGTCCGGATGCTCCAGCAGCGCGTTGACCGCCTCCTTGTCGCCCTGCACCACGTTGAATACGCCATCGGGCAGGCCGGCCTGCTTGAGCAGCTCGGCGATGAACAGGCTCGGGCTGGGGTCGATGGGGCTCGGCTTGAGAACGAAGGTATTGCCGGTGGCCAGGGCCACCGGGAACATCCACATCGGCACCATCACCGGGAAGTTGAACGGGGTGATACCGGCCACCACCCCCAGCGCCTGGCGCAGGGTCCAGTTGTCGATGTTGGTGCTGACCTGGTCGGTGAAGTCGGTCTTCAGCAGCTGCGGAGCGCCGCAGGCGAACTCGACGATCTCGATGCCGCGGGTGACTTCGCCCTGGGCGTCGGTGAACACCTTGCCGTGCTCGGCGGTGATCAGCCGGGCCAGGTCGTCGCGGTGCTCGTTGAGCAGCGCCAGGAAGCGGTTGAGGATGCGCGCGCGGCGCAGCGGCGGCAGGTTGCTCCAGGCCGGAAACGCGGCCTTGGCCGAGGCCACGGCGGAATCCACATCGGCATGGCTGGCCAGCTGTACCTGGCCGGTGACCACGCCGGTGGCCGGGTTGTAGACCGGCAGTTGCTGGCCACTGGTGGACGCGACCTGGGCGCCGGAAATCCAGTTGAGGATGGTTTGGGTCATTGCGATGTCTCGATCAGGGGGCGCACAGCGTGGCGCCCGGACTATCAGGGTCGGCGGAGGTGTTCCCCCGCCGGTGAAGCGGCCTCGATCAGTAGATCGCGTAGACCTTGCGCACGGTTTCCAGCACGTCCCAGCGACCGCTCCAGCCCGGCGGCAGGATGATCAGGTCACCGCCAGTGACCTCGACCTTCTCGCCGGTGGCGTCGTCGGTGAGCTGCGCGCGGCCGGAGATGATGTAGGTGAACTCGGTGTCCGGGCGGTTCAGCACCGGCCAGCCGCCGGGCTGGCATTCCCAGACGCCGAGGTTGCCGGTGGCCTCGGGCGCCAGCTGCTGGATGGCGATCTGCGGATCGCCGCGGTCGGCGCCGGCGCGCTGGCCGGCCTTGACCAGCGGCAGCGAGTGGATGGCGGCGGACTTGATGATCGTGAAAGTGGTCACGGCGTACTCCTGTTAATGCGCACCGGTGAGCTTTTCCAGCAGCATCGCGGTGCGGGATGGACGATGGGTGATGCGTTCTTCGATGTCGCTCAGGGAGGCGGCGGCAAGGCCGCTGTTGACCCCCAGCCAGCGCAGCGGCTCGGGCTCCCAGGACGGCGAACGGTGGTTGACCAGCGGCAGGTGGTTGATTGCCTCGTCGCGACCCTGGATCAGGTTGCGCAGGATGCGGCCGGCCAGGTTGCTGGTGGCGACGCCGTCGCCGACGTAGTTGCCGGCCCAGGCGATGCGCCGGGTGCGGTCGATGCTCACGGTCGGGCACCAGTCGCGTGACACTCCCAGCGCGCCGCCCCAGCGATGGGTGATGCGCGCGTCACGCAGCGCGGGGAAGAACTCCAGCATCGTCTGGTGGATCTTGCCGTGGATGCTGTCCACCAGGTCGGCGTCCTCGGTGATCCGCGAGCCCCAGCGATACGGCGCGCCGCGCCCGCCGAAGACCAGCCGGCCCTCGGCCGTGACCTGGCCGTAGACGCGCAGGTGGCGCATGTCGTTGAACGCCAGGCGGTGGTCGAGGTTGAGCTGGCGGCGCAGTTCCAGCGGCAGCGGCTCGGTGGCCAGCACCAGCGAGTACAGCGGAATGACGAAGCGCGAGTAGCCGGCCTGCTGCGAGGTGAAGGCCTCGGTGGCGCGCACCGTGAAGCCGGTCTTGAGCGAGGCGCGCTCGGTGCGCACGACGCCCGGCGCCATCTCGATCACGGCGGAATGTTCATGGATGGTCGCGCCCATCTTCTCCACCAGCCGCGCCAGGCCACGCACCAGCTTGCCGGGATGGATCAGCGCACAATGCTCGGTGTAGAGCCCGCCGAGGGTGCCTTCGGCGCCGACCCGCGCGCGGGTCTGGCTGGCATCCAGCGCCTGCCATTGCTGCGGCAGGCCGAAGCGCGCGGAAGCCGCCACCGCCGCCTGCACGCGCTTGAGCTGCGGTGCGCTGCGGGCCAGTGAGAGGAAGCCCTGCTTGGCGTAGTCCGCCTCGACGCCTTCCAGCGCCAGTACCCGGCCGATCTCGTCGACGGTTTCATTCATCGCCTGCTGCAGCTGCAGGGCGGCGTCGTGGGAATACATCTGGGCGACGCGATCCAGCGAGATCGGGAAGATCGCCGAGGCCCAGCCGCCGTTGCGCCCGGAGGCGCCGAAGCCGACTTCGCGCTTCTCCAGCAGTACGACGCGCAGGGACGGGTCGCTCTTGAGCAGGTAGTACGCCGTCCACAGACCGGTGTAGCCGGCGCCGACGATGACGACATCGGCCTCGCCGGCGCCCTCCAGCGGCGCGCGGGACGGGCCCTGCTCGAACCACAGGGGCTTGTTGGGTAGCTGGGTCAGATCGATTCTTGCGTTCATGAGGTTGGCTTCCGGTTGACGGCCATGGAACAGGGTTTGGATCGGCGGCGAACGGGCTTTGCGCGGCGGGTTACGCGGCGCTGCGCGCCGGCAGTGTTGCGTCCGGCTGGCGGCTGCGGGACAGGCGCACCAACGCGTAGGAAGCGGCAATCGCGGCGATGGCGATCAGGCACTGCAGCAGGCTGATCTGCATGCCCGGGTCGAAGGCCATGCTCACCAGCACCGCGATGATCGAGGCGGTCACCAGCAGCGGCAGCCAGGGATGGCCCCACATGGCGAACTTCAGGTTGCCCTCGGCCACCCAGCGCCGGCGCAGCTTCAGCTGCGACAGGCAGATCACCAGGTAGACGAAGAGGAACACGGTGCCGGAGGAATTGATCAGGAACTGGAACACCGTGTCCGGCCAGAGCGCGGCGATCACCACGCAGCCGTAGCCGACGAGGGTCGAGGCGATCACCCCGCGCACCGGCACGCCTCGGCTGCTGACGCCGGCGATCCAGCGCGGCGCCTCGTTGTTGGAGGCCAGCACGTAGAGCAGGCGCGACGAGGTGTAGAGCCCGGCGTTGAGCACCGACAGCACCGCCACCAGGATCACCGCGGTGAGCATATGGCCGGCGCCGGGGATGCCGATGTGTTCCAGGGTCGCCACGAACGGCGACTTGCCGGCCTTGATCTCGGTCCAGGGCTGCGCCACCACGATGAAGAAGGTCGCCAGCACGAAGAACACCAGGATGCGCAGCATCACCGTGTTGACCGCCTTGCGGATATTGCGCGAGGGGTCTTCGGACTCGGCGGCGGCCAGGGTCGCGACCTCGACGCCGGTCATCGAGAAGATCACCACCACCACGCCGGTGAACAGCGAGGACACGCCGTGGGGCAGGAAGCCACCGTGCTCGGTGAGGTTGCCGAAGCTGGCGGTGGAGTTCGGCCAGAGGTGGAGGGCGTAGGCCCCGGCGACAATCAGGAAGACGATGATCGCCGCCACCTTGATGCCGGCGAACCAGTACTCGGCCTCGCCGAAGGAATGCACCGACATCAGGTTGAGCAAGGTCATGCCGACCATCAGTCCGAGGGCGATGACCCACACCGGCAGATCGGGGAGCCAGCCGTTGATGATCTGCCCGCCGACCACGGCCTCGAAGCCGACCACGATCACCCAGAAGTACCAGTACAGCCAGCCGGTCATGTAGCCGGCCGAACGGCCGAAGGCCATGCGCGCGTAATCGACGAAGGAACCCTTGGCCGGATGCGCGGCGGCCATTTCGCCGAGCATGCGCATCACCAGCGCAACGATGATTCCGGTGATGGCATAGGTAATGAAAGCGCCGGGCCCGGTGGAGGCGATCACCGCGCTGGAGCCGACGAACAGCCCCGCACCGATGACGCCGCCCAGGGCCAGCATGCTGATGTGTCGCGTCTTGAGGGCACGCTTCAAGCGCGGGTCGTGCTCTGTCTGAATAGGCACTGGCTGTCTCCTTTTATTATTAGTGATCAACGCCGCCAGCCCGGAGATTAGGGACGCCCAGCCGGGCTGAACATCGACCAAATCCAAGCTGGGAGGGGTGGCGCTGTACAAATGTATGAAGGAGGTAGCGGCAGGCTGCAGGCGGCAAGCTGCAAGTGAACAGCGAGGAGCGGAGCGAAGAGCTGGAGCGGTTGCGCCGGGGAGAAAGGTCGAGAAGGCGTTAGCGGCCTTCGCCGATCAGGTAGGTGACCAGTTGGCGGGCGTGGGAAGACAAGGCGTCCCAGCTCGGCACGCAGATGCGCAGTTCGCGGGTGGCCCAGGCATCTTCCAGGGCGACCACCGCCACCGGCAGCTCCTGCGCCATGCGGGTGGCGGCGGCTTCCGGCAACATCGCCACGCCTACCCGCTGCGCCACCAGTTGGGCGATGGCGTCGAAGCTCGGGGCGCGCACGCGCACCTTCAGCGGCATGGAGTTGCGCACCGCCATCGCCTCGACGAAGCGCTGCATGGCACGTTCGGCCGGCAGGCAGACGAAGGGGAAGCTCAGCGCGTCGCGCAGGCTCGGCAGGCGCTGCTCGCTCAGCGGGTGGTCCTGGGGCACCAGCAGCACCAGCTTGTCCTGGCGGAACGGCAGCGACAGCAGGCCGGCGGTGGGCAGGTTGCCGTCGTAGACGCCGATATCGATGGCGCCGTCCTGCACCGCGCGCAGCACGTCGCGGCTGTTCTGCTCGATCAGTTGCAGGTCCACCTCCGGGTAGTCCGCCAGGAACGGCCCCAGCGCGGTGGGCAGGAAGGTGCTGTTGGCCACCGTCGAGGCGCCCAGGCGCAGGGTAATGCGCCGCTCGCCCTTGAGCTCCTGCAGGGTGTCGGTGWGCTGACGGGCCTCCTTGAGCACGCGCTGGCCGGCCTCCAGCACCAGGCGCCCGGCCGGGGTCAGGCTCATGCCGTCGCTGTGCCGGGCGAACAGCGCCAGCCCGCAGCGCTCCTCGAACAGGCGCAGGCGATTGCTCGCCGCCGAAACCGCCACAGGCACCGAGGCCGCCGCCTTGCTCAAGCTGCCGGTGCTGGCAATAGCCGCGATGAGGCGCAGGTCGGCGAGATCGAAATGCACTTGGCGTTCTCCGAAAGTGAAAGCCATGTTCGCCAAACTGGGATTCTAGCGGCGCGGCCTTCTCTCTAGAATAAAGCCTTTCCCCTGCCTTGCCTGCCTGTCCCATGAACAAACTCAGCTCCCTGTACCAGCGCAGCCTGCAGAACGGCGTGCTCTTCGCCGTGCTGTCCGCCACCGGCTTCAGCCTCAAGGCCGTCTTCGTCAAGCTGTCCTACGCCGCCGCTTCGGTGGACGCGGTGACCGTGCTGGCGATCCGCATGGGCCTGGCCCTGCCGCTGTTCCTCTGGCTGCTGTGGTTCAGCCGCGGCCCGGAGCAGGCGCGCCTGTCCCTGGGCGATGGCGCACGCATCCTGCTGCTCGGGATGGTCGGCTACTACCTGTCGAGCCTGTTCGACTTCTACGGCCTGGAATACATCAGCGCCGGCCTGGAGCGGCTGATCCTGTTCACCTACCCGACGCTGGTCCTGCTGCTGCAGATGGCCATGACCCGCGAACGCCCCAGCTCGCGCACCCTGGCGGCCATGGCGCTGTGCTACCTGGGCCTGGGCATCGCGCTGGTCCACGACATCCGCGTGGAAGGCAGCGGCGGGCAGATCATGCTCGGCGCCATCTGGGTCTTCGCCAGCGCCGTCACCTACGCGATCTACTACATCGGCACCGCCGCGGTGATCCAGCGCGTCGGCTCCATGCGCCTGTCCGGGCTGGCCGGCATCACCTCCTCGGTGATGGTGCTGATGCACTACGCGGTGAGCGGCGACTTCCACCAACTGGCCACCCTGCCCGGCTCGGTGTGGCTGTACGGCGGCCTGATGGCGCTGATCTCCACCGTGCTGCCGATCTACTGGATGGCCCTGGCGATCCAGCGCATGGGCGCCACCCACGCCGCGGCATTCGGCAACCTCGGCCCGGTGCTGACGGTGTTCGCCTCCTGGGCGCTGCTCAACGAAGCCATCTCGGTCTACCAGATCGCCGGCCTGGCGCTGGTGCTCTTCGGCGTGTCGCGCCTGTCCGGCGGCAAGGCCAAGGCTCCAGCCCCGGCCAAGCAGCCGGCGCCGGACAGCCAGGCCGCCAACGGCTGAATCCCCCTTCCCCACTTGCAAGGAGCCGCGCCCAGCATGACCGACCGCCTCTTCGTCTACGGCACCCTCGGCCCCGGCCGCCCGAACGAACACGTGCTGGCGCGCATCGGCGGTACCTGGCTGGAAGCGCAGCTCAAGGGCGAACTGATCCAGGCCGGCTGGGGCGCCGGCATGGGCTTTCCCGGCCTGGTCATCGACGCCGACGGCGAGATCATCCGCGGCCACGTATTCCAGTCCGAGCACCTCGCCGAACACTGGGACGCGCTGGACCGCTTCGAAGGCGCCGAATACCAGCGTGTGCTGACTGCGGTCACCCTGGTCGACGGGCAGCAGGTCCAGGCGTACGTCTATGCGTTGCGCTGAGCTGGATCCACGCAGCTCTGCCGGTCTGGCGACAGATCGGACGGACTTTCCAGACGTGTCTGAATGACAGGACGGCGGCCTAACTGGTGGGATCGTCGTTCTTCTGGAACGGACGCCCGCCATGCTCATCAACGCTGCCCACCTGTTCTTCGATCACAGCCGCCACAGCCTCAAGGTCAGGGACGTTGACGCACCGCTCGACGTGCTCGCCTTCGCTGGTGAAGAAGCCCTCAGCCAGCCCTTCACCTATCGCATCGAATTCACCAGCACCGACCGCGACCTCGATGCCAACGCCTTCCTCTGCAAGGACGCCAGCTTCAGCCTGCGCGCGGCGCCTGAGCAGTTGGGCATCCCCGGCTACACGCCTGCGGTTGCCCCGCCCCTGCGCACCCTGTACGGCACCATCAGCCACTTCGCCCTGCTGTCCGTTTCGCGAGATGAGGCCCGCTACGAAGTGCTGCTGGAGCCCCGCGTCAAACTGCTCGACCGCGGCCGTCAGTTCCGTATCTACCAGAACCAGAGCGTCCCGCAGATCGTCGAGCAGGTACTGCGGCGCAACGAGTTCGAGGGGCAGGATTTTCTCTTCCAGCTGACCCGCGACTACCCGCAGCGCGAACAGACCATGCAGTACGGCGAGGATGATCTCGCCTTCATCCAGCGCCTCGCCGCCGAAGTAGGCATCTGGTACTGCTTCAGCATGGACGAGCGGCTGCGCATCGAAGTGCTGGAATTCCACGATGACCAGCGCCACTACCAGCCCGCGCCCCTGCTGCCCCTGCGCTCGCTGTCGTCGCTGGAAGCCACCGGCCAGGATGCCGTGTGGAACCTGCAGAGCAGCCATGAGCTGGTACAGCAGCAGGTCAGCAATCGCGCCTATTACTACCGCGATGCCGCTGCGCAACTGGACGCCAATGTGGACCTGCTGAAGTCGCCGAAAACCACTTACGGCGAGGCCTATCACTACGGCGAGCCGCACCAGAAACTCGGCGACGCCTACGCCCAGGATGAAGACCTGGAAAGCGAGAGCGGCTACTTCTACGCGCGCCTCGCCCACGAGCGCTACCTCAACCAGCGCACGCGCCTGAGCGGCTCCACGAGCAGCCCTACGCTTCTCCCCGGCCACGTACTGAAGGTCGATGGCGCAGAAAGAAGCTTCGCGCCCGGCGCGGTCATCGTCCGCCTGCGCAGCAGTGCCGCCCGTGATCGCAGCTTCGAGGTGAGCTTTGAAGCCATCCCCTACGACGAACAGATCTGCTTCCGCCCCGAAGTACCGGCGCGGCCGGTCATCGCCGGCACCATCCCCGCCCGCGTCACCAGTCCCGAGCCCAACGACCTGTACGGCCATATCGACATGGAAGGCCGCTACAAATGCCACTTCCTGTTCGACCGCGACACTTGGCCGGCCGGACGGGAAAGCATGTGGCTACGCCTGGCAAGGCCCTATGGCGGTGATACCTACGGCCTGCACTTCCCACTGATCCAGGGCACCGAAGTACGGATCGCCTTCGAGAATGGCGACCCCGACCGCCCCTACATCGCCCACGCGATTCACGACAGCCAGCACCCTGACCACGTCACCCTGAAGAACTACAAGCGCAACGTCCTGCGCACGCCGGCCAACAACAAGCTGCGCCTGGACGATTCGCGCGGAAAAGAGCACATCAAGCTCAGCACCGAATACAGCGGCAAAAGCCAGCTCAACCTCGGGCATCTTGTGGACGCCCAGCGCGAACAGCGCGGGGAAGGTTTCGAGCTGCGCACCGATGGCTGGGGCTCGGTGCGAGCCGGCAAAGGCGTGTTCATCAGTGCCGATGTGCAGCCCGGCGCGCAGGGCCAGGTGCTGGCCATGCAGGAAGCGCTCGACCGGCTCAAGCAGGCTGGCGCGGAGATACAGAAGCTCTCTGCCGATGCCGAAACCGCCAAGGCCGATCCGGCAAATGTGCTGGCACAGATCGCGTTCATGAACGAACAGCTCAACCAGATCGAAGGCGCCGTCGCCCTGCTCAGCGCCCCACAAGGCATCGCCCTTACCAGCGGCCAGCACCTGCAACTGGCCGCCCAGCAGAACCTGATGCTCAACGCCGGCGCCGAGGCGGATATCAGCGTGGCCAAGCGCCTGTTCGCCGGCATCGGCGAAGGCATGAGTCTGTTCGTCCGCAAGCTCGGCATGAAGCTCTTTGCCAACCAGGGCGCGGTCAGCATCCAGGCGCAGAACGACAAAATGGAGCTCACCGCCCGCCAGGCCGTGGACATCGTCAGCACCGAAAACGAAATCCACATCACCGCCAAGAAACGCATCGTCATCAACGCCGGCGGCAGCTACCTGCGCATGGATCAGCACAGCATCGAATACGGAACCCAGGGTGACCACCTGATCAAGTCGGCGCATTACGAGTATCGAGGGCCGGCCAGCCTGCATCCGGACATCCCGTTCCTGCCGCGCGAATCCACGGGCGAAGCGAAGAAGAAATCCCGCTACCCGCTGTCACTCTGAACCTGGGCAAAGGAAGCCTGCACATGATCATCAGTCCTCCCTTCATCCCCGCCCCGGTGGCCGGGGAAACCGACGAAGCCTTCGTTGAGCGCGCCATGCCCGGCGGCAACCTGGGCGATGGCGCCTTCCCCCTGAGCTTCGACCTCAACTGGCATGGCGGCCTGCATCTGCGCGCCCCGCAGGAGAACGGAAAGAACCTGCCTGTCCGCGCGATTGCTGACGGAACGCTCGCGTACTTCCGCGCCCCAACCGCCAAGAGCACCGAAGAAACACACGCGCTGAACTACCGCACGGACAGGAGTGTCGGCGACGGCTGGACCGACAATGGCTGCATCGTCCTACGCCACGAAACCGAAATCGGTGAAGGCGCACGCAGCCAGGTGGTGTTCTATTCGATCTACATGCACCTGTCGAAAATCAACATCGCCAACCCGCAGCTCAAGCAGCGCATCTACCGCAAGGACAGCATCGGCGAGGTCGGGGAAATCTACGGCAGTGCCGGCAAGATTCACTTCGAGATCATCGCCAGCGACACCCAGGTCGAGCACCTGACCGGCCGCAGCACCGGGGGCCTGGACTACCGCACCGGCGATGGCCGCACCGATAGCTGCTGGGGCGACATGTACTTCTACGTGCCCAGCACCCTGCACGGCTTCGCCGCGCCGCCAACCAACTTCGCCTCGCCCACCACCACGGGCACCGCTGCCTTCAGCTTCCCCACCCTGCCGGAAGGCTGGCTGACGCCAAGCGGAAGTCCCAGCGGACTCGCCATCACCACCACCCAGATCGATGGCTACCGCCCGGAAATGGTCAAGCAGATGCAGCAGGGCCTAATCGTTCGCATGCGCTACGACAGAGGCCAGTGCCAGCTCACCACCTACCACCTGACCGGCGAACTCATCGGTAGCCAGAACGAAGACACGGACTTCGAATACAACCTCTACACCACCGCCACCCGACGCTATCCCGCCTGCCCCAGTGCCGGTTATGAACTGCTGCGCTTTGGCCGCATCCTGGGGCCAGACGCTCTCCAACCGGCCAACGCCGCACACTGGCGGAGGATCAGCCTGCCGCCGCGCACCGAGACAGGCGAAGCGGAGCGTCACGCCTGGTTCAACCTCAACGCCCCCGGCGTGACCCGCTTCAGCGATGCCGACTTCCCGCACTGGATGGGCTGGCGCCTGATCGATGACGACGACGACTCCGACAGCCACTGCCAATCCGAATACATCCGCACGCTACTCGAACCGCCAAGCCCCTATACCAACCCACCGCCTCGCCAACCCGATGCCGCCAGCATTGCCATCTCTCCTGCGTACGACACGATGACCGCAGGAGATCAGCGGCGGCTTTCCGAACAGTACGTGCTTGACCATGAGCGAAACGCAACCCGGCTATCCGATGCGGGAAATCAGGAAAAACTCAGGCGTCTGATCTGCAAATTCCCCACCGAATGGGCGCGCGATGATTTCGACACGCGCTATGGCTGGTTAAAGAAGGTCGCGGCGGATGGGCCAATGTCGGAGGATGACTTCAAGGAGCTTGAGGAGCATCACAAAGCGTTGGCGTTTTGGGAAGAAGCCAATTTAGCGGATATAGAAACAAAGCATTGGCACTTTCCACCATACAACTTCATTTCCATCTATAGAAAATGTGGATGGCTGAGCTCCCCAGAACTGGCGCAGTGCATCCCTAGGCATGTCGTCGAGCAAACGACTAGCGAAGGACAGATTGTCTATCCAAAATCAAAAATAAACTGGGCAACCGCCTTATCCAGAGCAGATAGATTCAAGATCGCCACCAACAATATCTTTAGAAAATACACCATATCCTCAAGCAAGCTAAGGATGTGCTATTTCTTAGAAAACTCCATCCAAGAAACCACATATCTCTCAAGAACCGCAGAGGGTGGCGGGCCTTCACTCTCATATGCACCATGGTATGGACGAGGAATGATGCAACTAACATGGGAGAAAAACTACAAACTATATACTGAGTTCCGTACCGGCCACCAAACTCCAACTTTCAGAGCAGAACTGGAGAGCAGCTTAGTTCACGCCTCGGAAAGTGCGGGCTTTTACTGGGTAAGCGTGGCAAAAGGACCTAACCTTGCAGTTTGTCTGAACAGATTCGCGGACACTCCACCTATTTTAATTCAGCAAACACTTCAAAACGTCTGCACAGATTACAATTACACAACTAAGACATGCTCAGTTTCACTCAGCAGCACCAAATACTACACATGCCAACAGCTAGAGACAGTTGCAAGAGGAGTAAACACAGGAAACCCAAACAGCACCGGAACAGTAAATGGATTAGTCCCTCGCCGAGTGGTTTTTGCAAGCTGCCTATTAACACTAACCGAAATGAACTTCCCAGACGGAAATAGCAACTCAATGTACCCAGGAATAATAATCAGGCAAACACCATGAAGCACTTACCTATAATTGCTATCGCACTTACCCTCCCACAAACAACACTAGCACTGGAGTGCATGGAAAAACAAAAAACCTATCAAGTCCTGAAATGTGAGGATCAAAAATTATGCGTCATAAATAATGAAAAAAAAAGTATAGTCGACCAAAAAATATCAGACGAAGACAACATTGCTTGCATCGATGTAAATTTTGACGGATATCAAGACATCATCGTAACTCACCCACCGTCAGGGCAGATTCAATTATCGTCTGTATTCATATACGACAATAGAAATGAACAATTCAAGAAAAATGAAGAGTTAAGCAAGTTACCTTGTTTGAAAATAGATAAATCCAAGAAGCTAATCTCTGGAACCTGCTTTTCATCAAGCAACTGTGATAAATGGATAGAACAGTATAGATTCAAGCCCAATGGAAGATTGCAGATCACAAAGACCAAAGGTACATACTGCGATCCGACTACCGGAGACGCATTCAGCTACACCGAAACCTATGAAAACGGGAAAGTATTTAAAAAGCAAGTAAAAAAACTAGATTAAAAAATTGACAATTTTTCTTTACAAACTCAATTTATGAAATATTACACCCCAGCCCTAGGGCAGAAAACAAATCTGTCCCCTTTCCTAATAAAGGGCCCCAACATGAACGGATTGGCAGACCGATCCACTGCAAACAAAAATGCAATTATAGTGCTATCGGTTACGCCTAGATTCGAGGCACCTAACGGATCGTACATCGACGCTCCCGAGGATTTCCAAAGAAGGACTCTGCCATGAAAAAATTTATCGCATTCGTGGCCATTTCAACAGCCGTTACCTCCACCACTAGCAGAGGTGAATCTCCGTCAACTGTAGAACCAGAGACCAGAAAATTCTGTAACTACTACATCGATGGAAATCTATCAAGAAATATAAAAAATATTGAATCAACAACAAACAACGGCATACAAAAAAACAAAATAACCACAACAATAAAAGCAGGAAAAAATCTCATCAAGACCGACATCGAGATATCTTGCTACACAACATCATCACCCGCATCCACTGAACCAAGAGGCGCCAAGTCAGAAATAGAGCTCGAAGACTCAGGGGGCCGATACTATCGGATAGTAAACTGGGAGAAAGAAGTACGAGGCAAAAACTGGCTAGGAACCATGGCCTACGTTAGCTCAATATTTGGCGATGGAGAGAGGAGTGTTATCCCCCAGCAATTCCTTACATGCCCGAACCTGCCTCGCAGCCCGTGCTTTTACATACACATATCCACTCCCACGCAACTATCAAAAGGAGATTCAATACAAATCATAAATGCCATGAAAGATATATCTATAAAACCATAAAGCAATCAGTCTGGAGAAAGACATGTGCGTTTTGTGAGGCACCACCATAACTGCTCTAGACATCATTACAGGTCACGCTCTAGCCAACGCATAAAAAACGAAAAAATCTGGCTCTATTGTGAACTTTTAAAATCAAAACGAGACGCCACTGGAGAACAACCTAAGGACTCAAGCATCCAGTAATATCTGGAAAATACCAAATGATAAAGTTGAATAACTTCAAAACATTACTCATAGCGATCACGACTCAATCATCTGTGGCTTTTGCAGCCACAGAAATAACCACCTGTGAGGCAAAAAATATATATCCGCCCAATTACACCCCAAGGCTTATAACAAAAGGCTCTCCAACAGAACACACTTCCTCAGCAAGCCAAGATTGCAGGGTGACTTTTCTAGACACTAAACACAACAACCAGACAAATGATGAATATATAAAGACCTACTCACCAGTAAAATCTTGGTCTTGTGTAAATGCAGGCGAAGCACTTCAGTACGGATACGACACAGACGATGAAAAAATTACTTATTCTTACAAAGTCAAATCATGGAAACTCTCTTCGCATAGCGCCAAAAAAAGCAACACGAAGCTCTACAATATAAAATCAAAAAATCCCTATGGTTATCTAATAACAAAGAGCACCGCGCCTTACAACTTTCACTTCTGCATGGTACAAAATTACCAAGCACTGTGTGGAGACGGTAACATCCCAGTCACTGAGGCCCAAGAAATAACAAGGCTAAAGAAAATCCTAAGTAGCTTCCAATTCGAAACAGTTGAAAGCAACAACTGAAAAAACACAACGATATCTCCTGATAAGCGAGAGCGAATATCCGGCATAAACCAAGGAGTTTTATCAAGATCTACTTTAGCACCCTCAATATTGCTCACATTTAAATCCTATCCTATAACTCCAGATAAATACCGAAGAAAAGCAGACAGGCAAAAAATGAAAATAAGATCAGCAATCTTAGCAATCTTAGCAATCTCTATCTGCTTCTTGCCAATTTCGATCCCTGCCAGAGCAGAGATCATTAACTTCTTTCCGTCAGACGACAGCAAGGTTACGATCAGAATAAACAACAACGAAGTAGAGATAATCAACAGAGACGCGCTAGAAAATAAATTAGAATTCGACACAGAAAAAACATTAAACATAGAAATCTCTGACTATGACTTTGACAAAAATCTAGACTTCTCCATATGGCACTCCGACGATGGGAAGGGAGTGTACGACATATACAGAATTTTCTTGTACAACAAAAAAACCAAAACATTCGTCGAAGCACAATCGAAATGTGGAGATGAATTTATAAACGTGAACATAGATAAAAAAACAAAGACAATCGCAAGCACAATCTTTGAAGATAACACCCCGAAAACTTGCCACACAAAGCTATAAGAAAAAATAGCCATCCGACAGCGATCAAAACATCTCGTGAAGACCCTGCTCCCACTTATAGCCAGCATAGTATTCTCATCAACCTCTCTGGCGGACTCATGCCAATCCGCCAAAGAACTAATATCCACCAATCTCTATGAGAGCAATGAATATAGAAATTTCACCTGCGGCGAGAAAAAATGCACACCAGATGTCTTCTCCGCAAGAATATCCATAGAAGCCATAGACCTCGGAAATAACTTAACAGGCTGTTTTGCGACCACAATAAATAAGGCGGCAAACTCCTACATAGGATTTTATCTAATCCAAAACAACAAGCCAAACCAGCAGTTCATTTTCTTCGGTTCATACCTATGCATAACAAAAATCATTAAGAACGACCACTACGTAATAACCGGAGAGGAGCGTATAGACTCCGAAAGCAAAGAGAGATACACATTCAAATGGAATGGGGAAAACTACATTTCAACCTCTGCGAAGTTCAGACACTCTCCAGAAGACCTAAAATGCCAGTAATCCAAGATATATCCAATCTTCAGGAGAAAAGGGAACTGATTTATTTCCAATCCCCATTCCTGAGCCTGCACCAACCAGTCCTAGAGCAGAAAATAAATCTGCTCCCTTTCCGGACAGTGGCCGGGGGTTCCAGTCCGAGCACCTCGCCGAACACTGGGACGCGCTGGACCGCTTCGAAGGCGCCGAATACCAGCGCGTGCTGACCGCGGTCACCCTGGCCGACGGGCAGCAGGTCCAGGCGTAAATCTACGCGCTGCGCTGAGCTGGAACTGCCAACGCTTCGGCGGTAATTTCGGCAGCGGCGGCTAATACTCTCGGCCGCTCGATTCCCTCTCAGACATGGACGTTACCGATGAAACTGCGCCTGCTTTGCGCCAGCCTGCTCTCCGTCAAACTGCTGTTCGCCTGCACCCTCGCCCACGCCGCCGATGCGCCGGCGATTCCCAAGCCGCTGGAGGAACAGGTCGCGCGCCTGGTGGAGCTGTACAAGGACGGCTTTGCCACCGGCTACCCCGAGGCGACCCGGGTGCAGACCCTGAAGATCGGCAAGGACAGCGAGATAATCCTGGCGGTGTTCACCATCGAAGGCTTCGACATGGGCAACAACTACAGCCAGTACCTCGCCGCCTTCACCCCCAGCGCCAACGAGGAAGGCGTGATCCACTACACCCTGCTGGATGCGCTGGCCATCGGTGGCGGCGGCTGGCGCTCCATCGACAAGCTGGACGCGCGCCTGGTCAGCGACTCGTCCACTGGTGCGACCCGTTTCGACGTGCCGGTGATGGAAAACACCGACGACGACTCGCCGAACTTCCCCAGCCGCGCCGGGGTGATCCACCTGAGCCTGGAAGGCTCGCAGTCGGTACGACTGGTGGAGAGGAACTGAAGGTTCGCGCCGGCAGGGGTTACAATGACGCCCCTGCCGACCCACTGAGGTCGGGCAAGCCCGGAGCCCGTTTCAGATGTTCACCCTCGCCCTCCTCGACAACCCGCCGCCCGAGTCCCTGAAGAGCCAGGTGCTGCAGATGGTGGTGGACTACTTCAGCGATATCAGCCCGGTGCCGCTGACGCCCAGCAACCCGCTGTTCCAGCTGTACCAGTACGTGATCGGCTTCGAGGTGCACCTGTACCTGCAGGGCATGGACAGCGCCAACCCGAGCGGCACGCGCCTGCTGCTGGCGCTGGATGACGAAGACCCGTCGCAGGTGCTGGGCTTTGCCCTGTACCTGCCGAGCCAGGACGACGAGCAGGCATGCACCCTGGCCTACCTGGCGGTGAGCGCCAGCCACCGGCGCCGGGGTATCGCCCGTGCGCTGCTGCAGCGCATGCTGGAACACCGGCCACACGCGGAGCTGGCCTGCGCTGCGGGCAAGGTGCCGGTCTTCGAGTTGCTGGGGTTCCGCGTGCTGGCGGCGCAGGGGCCGCATGTGCTGCTCAATACCCGCGAGCAGCGTTCCGACGGCATGGTGGCGGTGCAGGACTGGGCGCCGATCTACCAGACCAGGGAGGTGCGGCAGATCCACGCCTACCTGCTCAAGCAGAACGGCGCCAAGGCCATGAGCGATGCCGAGCGCAAGCGCGACCGCCTGCTCGACCAGATGACCTACCAAGCGCAGCAACTGGTGCAGGAACGTTTCCCGACCCTGCACTGATACCCCGCCCTACCCTGCGCGACACGCGCTCCCACCCGCCATCGGGCGGGAGCACGCCTGGCTAAAACCGACTCAGCTCAAACCGAGCCGCTTCAGAACGACCAGTTGGTAACGACGCTGTCCTTGTCGAACTCGAACGACAGGGAGTTGCTGGCGCTGTTGCCCTGCGGCTTGCCGGTCAGCTCGCCGAGGGAGGTGCTGGCACGGTCCACGTTGGTGCTGTTGTAGCCCTTGCCCTTGGCCTCGGACAGCGCCGAGGCCACCTTGTCGCCGCCGGGGATGCTGCCGGCGAGGTTGTACAGCGAGTTCAGGTCATCGCCGGCGCTGCGCTTGTGATAGACCAGCGACAGGCTGCCGTCGCTGCGGCTGTTGCGCGAATCCGGCGAGCCGTACAGGGCCTGGATTTCGTTCAGCGTGGTCTTGTGCGGGATGACGTGCGAGCGCACGTAGGCATCGTTGAACTTGTCTTCGCCGCCGCCCAGGGTGCTGCACCCGGCGGCCGTCAGCAGGGCGATGGCGAGAAAGCTGAATTTCACGAAAGGCACGGGCATGTTGAACTCCATGGTTTTGCTGGGTCGTCGAACAGGGAATGGCATCAGCTGCCGGGCCGCGCGAACGAATAGTCGTTGCAGCCACCCGGGTAGCTTTTCCACGTCTTGAAGTTCGTGATGGTGTTGCTCTGGTCGTACGTCAGTTCCAGCCGGCATTCCAGAGTTCTTGTGCTCTGTACGCTGTTGGGGGTGACGGTTACGCCTCCGGGCCCAGGGCCGGCGGAGAGGGTGTTGTAGCTGGTGCTCGATGACCAGGTACGGATGTAGCGCCAGCGCGCCACGGGATGGCCGCTGGAATCCTCGACGATATCGGTCGGCTCGCCGAACTCGGCCACGGCGCTTTGCAGCGGCTGCCCTTCCCAGTTGCGGGCGTTGATCACGTCCGGAATGCTCGGGAAGAGGTTGGCCGTGTCGAATTTCCCGTTGCTGCATCCCGAGAGGAACGCCAGACAGGAAATACCGAAGAAAAGGTGCAATCCATTGCGCAAGGGATAATCCTTCAACCTGCTTCAGCAACTCCCAGGCACCGCCCATTGCCGGGCGTTGGTCCGGGGCAGGAAGGTTCGGGGAATTGCCTGGATCGCCCGGAAAAAGCCCGCCGGACGGCCCTGAAATAATCTGAAACCGATTATAGGGAGCGGGCTTTTGCGCGGATGGAAATCTCTTGCCTGGGCGTCTCGGACTCTTGCCTGAGCGTCTCAGCCGCTCTTCATCTGGCTCAGCACGCTGTGCAACGAGGCGCGATGGCGGGCATGCGCCGGTTGCGGGCGTTCGCCCTGCTGGCCGGCCAGCGCCAGGTCACGCGCTTCCGTGGGCGAGTAGCCGAAGGCAGCACGGAAGGTGCGGCTGAAGTGGGCGTCGCTCTTGAAGCCGAACTGGAACGCCAGCCCCGATACCCGGTACTGCCGGCCCAGGTCGGCCTGCAGCAGTTCGCGGGCCTTGCTCAGCCGGCGCAGCTGGACGTAGGCCGCCACTCCCGACTCCTGGGCGAACAGCCGGTACAGCCGCGCCCGCGAGATGCCCAGCCGCCGGCAGAGGAAGTCCGGCGTCAGCTCGGGGCTCTGCAGGTGCTGCTCGACCAGTTGGCGGGCGCGGTTGAACAGGCTGTGGTCGATCTCCGCCTCGGCGCTTTCCAGGTTCGCCAGCCCCGGCGCCATCGCCGCCGCGACCAGCGCCAGGGTGGCCTGCTGCACGTGGGGGATTTCCTCGGGAGTGAAGCTGGGCAGGCGCTGGCGCAGGGCACGCATGTGATCGCCCAGCAGCTCGCTCAGCCCACCCTGCAGGACCAGCCCGTGGAAGCCCTTGTGCCCCAGCCGGGGGCTGAGCAGATCGCGGGGAATGGTCAGGATGATGGTGTCGCCGGCAGCGATGACGCTGTCCAGCTCGCGGGCCAGGTCGAGTACGTAGATCTGCGAGCTGCCGGCGCTGAGCGTCGTGCGGCCGGCGGAACCGCTGATGGAGTGGGACAGGCTCAGGCACAGGTAATAGTGGTCGAGGCCGTCGCGGCGGATCATCTGCAGCGGGCGCTTGACGTCGTAGTGCACCGGCTGCCCTTCGCCCTGCCAGGTACCGCAGCCCATCAGCAGCGAGCCGACGTAGCTGGTGGCGAGGTGGTAGTTGAAGGCCGAGGACTGTGGCGCGCCGATGTTGATGTCGAAGATGGCGTTGACCTCTTCGCGCCAGACTTCGAAACGCGACTTCTGCGGGTACGGCTGGGTGCTGAACGTGAAGACCGGATGTTCCATGAATACTCCGCTTTCGTGACAGCGCCCCGCGATGACGTGCCGAGGGGCCACGGGGACCAGCGACCGGCCAGAGCGCCGGACGCCGTCCACAAGCGAAAAATTCTAACGCCAGGCGACGCGTCGCCGCCACCTTCGCTGCGACAGGCCGCCGCAGGCGGGCCGGCAGCACTGCCCGGCGCCACCCTTGGGGTCAGTACCCGACCGCGGCTTGCTCGATGGAGCGGGCCACGGCGTCGGGGTGCGAAACCATGACGACATGGGACGCCCCGCCGACCACCTCGACACCTTTGGCATGGGCGCGCTGGGCCATGAAAGCCAGGGCCTGCGGCGGGATGTTGCGGTCCTGGTCGCCATACACGAACCACGAGGGAATGGCCTGCCAGGCGGCCGCGCCGGCCTTCTCGTTCAGCGCCGCTTCGGTGACCGGTCGCTGCGCCGCTGCCATTAGCGCAGCTTCACCGGCGGACACATCGGCGGCGAACTGGTCGTGGAACCTGTCCTGCTGGATGTACAGGTCCTTGCCGCCATCGGCCAGCGGCACCGGGGCCGCCAGGGTCGGGCCGAGGGTGCTGCCGGGGAACCTGCCGGCCAGCTCGGCGGCACTCTCGCCTTTTTCCGGGGCGAACGCGGCGACGTAGACCAGCGCCTTGACGTTGGGCCGGTCGCTGGCCGCCGCGCTGATCACATTGCCGCCGTAGGAATGGCCCACCAGCACCACCGGGCCCTTGATGCTGCCGACGATGTTGCCGATATAGGCACCATCGCTGGCCACGCCGCGTAGCGGGTTGGCGGCGGCGATCACGCTGTAGCCGTCCTTTTCCAGGATGCGGGTCACGCCGTTCCAGCTGGAAGCATCGGCGAAGGCGCCGTGTACCAGCACCACGGTCGGTTTCACCGGGGCCGCGCAAGCACCGCCGGTCAGCAGGCCGCTGACGAGGGCCAGGGCGGTGAGGGTCTTGTTCATGGTGGTTCTCCTGATTCAGAGGGAATCTCGTCTGCTTTTCGTAGGAGCGAGCTTGCTCGCGATCGCCTGTCACCGGACGTCACTGAGCGAAGCGGGTTCGCGAGCAAGCTCGCTCCTACAGGGTCAGTGAGGTGCGGGGAAATCGCTGGACTGGCTCAGCTCGCGCCACAGGCGCAGCTCCGCCAGCCGTGCCTTGTCGGCGTTCTCGATGGCCACCAGCGCGTCGCTGCCCAGGGCCAGGCGCAACGGCGGACGATCCATCCAGGCCACCGCGAGGATCGCCTGCGCGGCGCGCTGCGGGTCGCCCGGCTGGTTGCCGTCATAGGCCCGCTGCCGGCGTGCCACGGCACCGACCACGGCGTCGTACTCGAAGCGCCCTTCGGCCAGCGTTGTCGAGGCGCCGGCGAAGTCGGTGCGCAGGCCGCCGGGTTCGATGATCGTCACCCGCACACCGACCTGCGCCATCTCCCGCGCGAGTACTTCGGAGAAGCCCTCCACGCCCCACTTCGCCGCCGAGTAAGGGGCGCGTCCCGGCGCACCGATGCGCCCGCCCACCGACGACAGCTGGATGATGTGGCCGCTGCGCTGGCGGCGCAGGAGCGGAATCGCCGCCTTGGTGACGATGATGGTGCCGAACAGGTTGGTCTCGATCTGCCGGCGGAATTCCTCCAGCGAGGTGTCTTCCACCGAGTTGACGTTGCCGAAGCCGGCGTTGTTGAACAGCACATCGAGCCCGCCGAACTCCTCGACCATCTGCGCCACGGCATCCTGCGCGGCGGCCGGGTCGGTGACATCCAGCGGCGCCAGGCTCAACGTCTGCGGATAGAGCCGGGCGAGATCGGCCAGGGCGTCCGGGTCGCGGGCGGTGGCCAGGAGGCGGTGCCCGGCCTGCAGCACCGCTTCGGCCAGCGCCCGGCCCAACCCGCGGGAACAACCGGTGATCAGCCATCGTTGGTTCATGGGAACCTCCACGGTTCGCAAGGTACGGCTCTCAAGGTGCGTAGCGGGTGAACACCAGGTCGTGGTCCTTCACCCGCGCCTGATGGCAGGCCAGGCAGGTCTGGTGCTGTGCCTCGTCGGCGGGCTTGCCGTCGATGAAGCGGGCAAAGCCCCAGCCGCCGGTGGCCGCGTACTTCTTCGAGTCCTTGACCATGAACTGCACGGTGGTGGCGGCGCCGGGGATCGACGCCGGCTCGAACTCCGGCGACTGCACGTGCTTCCAGGCGAGCTTGGCCAGCACGCTGCCGTCGGGGAACGGCAGCGTGCCGGCGCGGTAGGCCTTCATGGCGATGTCGTTGCCCAGCACGGCGCGCAGTTCGTTCAGCGGCGCCGCCTCCTGGGCCGGCGCCACCAGCTGCCAGTTGCGGTAGCCCTCGGGCATGCGCACGCCGTAGATCGGCGAGGCATCGCCGTCGGCCCTGGCGCCTGCCGTCACCAGCAGGGCGAAGCCGGCCAGGGCGATGCGCCGCAGCGGGGTTGCTGTGAGGTTCATGGCGGCTCTCCGGCTCACAGGTGATCGGCGTCGACCACCGCCTTGACGAAGGCGTCCGGCGCCTCCTGCGGCAGGTTGTGGCCGATGCCGCCAGTGATCAGGCGGTACTCGTACTTGCCGCTGAAGCGCTTGGCGTAAGCCTCTGCCGGCGGATGCGGTGCACCGTTGGCGTCACCTTCGAGGGTAATGGTCGGCACCTTGATGCTCGGGAAGGCGGCCAGTTTCTTCTCCAACTCCGCGTAGCGCGGCTCGCCTTTGGCGAGGTTCAGGCGCCAGCGGTAGTTGTGGATGGAGATCGCGCCGTGGTCGGGGTTGTCCAGGGCCTGGGCGCTGCGCTCGAAGGTGGCGTCGTCGAACTTCCATTGCGGCGAAGCCAGTTGCCAGATCAGCCTGGCGAACTCGTGGCGGTATTTCTCGTAGCCGGCCTTGCCGCGTTCGGTGGCGAAGTAGAACTGATACCACCACTGCAACTCGGCGGCCGGCGGCAGCGGCACCTTGCCCGCTTCCTGGCTGCCGATCAGGTAGCCGCTCACCGACACCAGCGCCTTCACCCGCTCCGGCCACAGCGCCGCGACTATGTCCGCGGAGCGCGCGCCCCAATCGTAGCCGGCCAGCACGGCGCTCTTGATCTTCAGCGCATCCATGAAGTCGATGACGTCCACCGCCAGGGCGGCCGGCTCGCCATTGCGCTGGGTAGCGGCGGAGAGGAAGTGCGTGTCGCCATAGCCACGGGCATAGGGAACCAGCACGTGGTAACCCTTGGCAGCCAGTTGCGGCACCACTTCGGTGTAGCTATGGATGTCGTAGGGCCAGCCGTGCAGCAGAATCACCACCGGGCCATCGGCCGGGCCGGCTTCGGCGTAGGCGACATTCAGCAGGCCGGCATCGACGTGCTTGAGCGCGCCGAAGGCCGGGTCTGCTGCCGGCGCCGTGGCGGCTTGCGCCTGGGCACCGGCTACAGCCTGGGCGAGGACGATGGCCAGCGCCGAAGCGCCGAGAGTCGGGTATTTGAACAGGGTCATCACAGGTCTCCAGGGCAGGCGCGCGGCCCGCCCGGTGGTTGCCGGCAAGCGGCGATCTAGTGGCTGGTCAGGCTGGCGCGCAGCGGGCGGAAGGCTTCGCGCAGCTCCTCGCTGAACAGCTGCGGCTGCTCCCAGGCGGCGAAGTGGCCGCCCTTGCTCACCGCATGGAAGTAAGCCAGCGACGGATAGGCGCGCTGCGCCCAGCTCCTGGGTGCGCGGTAGATCTCGCCGGGGAAGACCGTGATGGCCACCGGCACCCTGATCTGCGCGGTCTTCTGCGCGGCGGCGCTGAAGTTGTTGTTGTTGTTTTCCCAGTAGAAGCGCGAGGAGGACGCGCCGGTGTTGGTCAGCCAGTACAGCGAGATATCGTCGAGCATCTCGTCGCGGCTCAGCACGCGCTCGGGCTCGCCGCCGCTGTCGGTCCAGGCGGCGAACTTCTCGTACATCCAGGCGGCCATCCCGGCGGGCGAGTCGGCCAGGGAGTATCCGATGGTCTGCGGGCGGGTCACCATCATCGCGCCGTAGGCGGCATTGCGGCCGAAGAAGCTGCTCAGCGCATCGAACGCGCGGCGCTCATCCGCGCCCAGCCCGGCGGGCGCCGGGGCGCCGCTGTTGATCGGCCCGACCAGCTCCGGCGGCACCGTCGCCGGCATGTTCAGGTGGATGCCGAGCAGGCCGGGCGGGGCCAGGCGGCCGAGGGCATCGGAGATCACCGAGCCGTGGTCGCCGCCCTGGGACACATAGTGGCTGTAGCCCAGGCGATGCATCAGCACGTCCCAGGCGCGGGCCACCCTGTCCGGGCCCCAGCCGGTGGCGGTCGGCTTGCCGGAAAAGCCGTGGCCGGGAATGGCCGGGATCACTACGTCGAAAGCGTCTTCCGCACGCCCGCCGTAGGCCACCGGGTCGGTCAGCGGGCCGATGGTTTTGAGGAACTCCAGCGGCGAGCCGGGCCAGCCGTGGGTGAGGATCAACGGCATGGCGTGGGGCTCCTTCGAGCGCACGTGGATGAACTGGATGTCCACGCCATCGATGCGGGTGATGAACTGCGGCAGCGCGTTGAGCCTGGCTTCGGCGCGGCGCCAGTCGTAGTCCTTGCCCCAGTAGTCCACCAGCGCGCGGACCTTCTCCAGCTGGATGCCCTGGGAGGCGTCGCCCACGGTTTCGCGGTCCGGCCAGCGCGTCGCGGCGATGCGCCGGCGCAGGTCGTCCAGCTGCTCCTGGGGCACCTGGATGTGGAGCGGCCGCACGCTGTCGTCAGCGCTGGCGGTGCTGCTGACGGTGGCGGCAAAGGTTTGTTGCAGCAGGTGATGCTGGCCGTCGCCGAGCAGGAACAGGCCCACGGCGGTGGCCATGAGCGTGCGGCTGAAGCGGCGACGAAACTGGGGCGATAGCGTGGCGGCTGGCATGGTCGATCTCCCTGATTCACTGGCCGACGGATCGGCGACCTGCAGCGATCTCAACAAAGCCCGACAGTTGCGGCGATTGCACCATGGTGTCGGTCGATACCTTGGTATCGGCTTTACTCGACCACGCGCCTGCAGTGCCGCAGGCGACACCTAGGTATCATTGGCAGCCCTGCCAGCCAGGCGCATGCTCGCCCCTCGGCCAGCGCCGGAAGAGGAAGCGGTATGCACAACGAAGTCGTCGACAAGCTGCCCGACATGGCGTGGACCGCCAGCGTCGAGGGCCGCCTGGAGAGCGTCAACCAGGCCTGGCGCAACTATGCCGGCCGCGACCTCGATGCCCACGACGAACACGCCTGGCAGGCGCTGGTGCATCCCGATGACCTGCCTGCGCTGCGGCGGGGCTGGGAAGCCAGCCGCCAGTCCGGCGTTGCCCGCGACCTGCAGGCGCGCCTGCGCCGGCACGACGGCGTGTACCGACGTTTCCTGCTGCGCGCCCGCCCGCTCACCAACGACCGCGGCGAGCCCGCCGGCTGGTGCGGCCAGCACATCGATATCGACGACCTGCTGCCCGCGCCGCCGGTCACCGTGACGCGCGAGACGCAGGAGCTGATCGACAGCATTCCCGCGCTGATCTCGCTGATGACGCCTGCGGGCGAGCTGGAGTGCGTCAACCGCCACAACCGCGAGTACCTGGGCGCCAGCTTCGACGAGCTGCGGCGCTGGACCAGTTCCGACACCATCCACCCCGAAGACCTGCCCCATGCGCTGAAAGCCTGGAAGCATTCGGTCGCCACAGGCGAGCCCTACAACTTCCAGCAAAGGGTGCGCGGTGCGGACGGCATCTACCGCTGGTTCCACGTGCGTGCCCTGCCCCACCGTGACGCCCGCGGGCAGATCCAGCGCTGGTTCGTGCTCAAGGTGGACATCGACGAGCAGAAGCGCGACCAGGCGCTGATCGCCCAGGCCCGCGAGTCGCTGGCCCGCGCGCTGGAGGAGGTGAGCGTCTCCGAAGATCGCCTGCGCACGCTGATCGATGCCGTGCCCGGTTTCGTCTGGCGTACCGGCCCGGACGGCAGCGTGGAATTCCTCAACCAGCGCTGGTTCGACTACACCGGCATGACCCCGGAAAGCGCCGCCGGCGTGGGCTGGATGACCGCCGTCCACCCCGACGATGCGCCGGCGCTGGGCGTCTACTGGCAAGGCCTGCTCGAAGCCGGCAGCGCCGGCGAGTTCGAGGCCCGCCTGCGGCGGGTCGATGGCAGCTACCGCTGGTTCCTGATCCGCGCGGTACCCCAGCTGGACGCCACCGGCCGCGTGCTGAAGTGGTACGGCGGCAACACTGATATCCACGTGCGCAAGCGCGCCGAACTGCTGCTGGCCGGCGAGAAACGCCTCCTCGGCCTGATGGCCGGCGGCTGCGCCCTGCCCCAGGTCCTGCAGACCCTATGCGAGCTGGTGCAGGACAACCTCGAAGGCAGCCGCTGCGCCATTACCCTGGTCGCGCCCCGCCATGGCCGCGTGGCGGAGGCGACACTGCGCCTGCAAGCCGGCGCCGCGCCACATCTGCCGGTGGCCTTGCAGGGTACGGCCGACGGCCAGCCGGTCGGCGCGCAAAGCAGCCCCCAGGCGCTGGCGGTGCTGCTGGGCGCCACGGTGCAGGTCGATGACCTGGCCGGCGAGGTGCGCTGGCCGGAGTGGTGCCGGCAGGCCCGCGAAGCCGGTATCCAGGCCCTTGCGGCGACGCCCGTGGTGTCTACCGCTGGCGAGGTGAGCGGCATCCTCTCGGTGTGTTTCGAGCAGCCCCATGCCACGGATGAAAACCAGCACGCGCTGATCGCGCAGTTCACCCACCTGGCCAGCATCGCCATCGACCGCGCCCGCAGCGAAGCGGCCCTGCGCCAGAGCGAAGCCTTCCTGGCCAAGGCCCAGCGCATCAGCCTCACCGGCACCTTCTCCTGGCGCGTGGACAACGACGAGATCGCCTGGTCGGAGGAAATCTACCGCCTGCTCGATCTGCAACCGGGCCTGACGCCGAGCTTCGCGCTGATCTTCTCGCGTATCCACCCGGATGACCGCAGCACGGTAGAGGACATGCTCAAGCGCCAGCGCCGCGACGGCCGCGACTTCGAGCACGAACACCGGCTGCTGCTGCCCAATGGCAGCGTGCGGCATGTGCACCTGGTCGCCCAGGCCACTCGCGAAGCCGACGGTGCGCTGCTGTATATCGCCACGGCGCAGGATGTCACCCAGCGCCGCCGCGCCGAGGAAACCCTCAACCGCACCCGCGCCGAACTGGCCCATGTCGCCCGCGTCGCCAGCCTCGGCGCGCTGACCGCTTCCATCGCCCACGAGGTCAACCAGCCGCTGGCGGGGATCATCACCAACGCCAGCACCTGCCTGCGCATGCTCGGGGCCCAGACGCCGAACCTGGAGGGCGCGCGGGAGACCGCACGGCGCACCATCCGCGACGGCAACCGTGCAGCGGACGTGATCAAGCGCCTGCGCGCCTTGTTCACCCGTCACGAGGCGGTCAGCGAGCCAGTCGATCTCAACGAGGCCACGCGGGAGGTGATCGCCATGCTGCACAACGAGCTGCAGCGCAACGGCGTGAACGTGCTGCCCGCACTGCCGGAACACCTGCCGACCGTGGTGGGCGACCGCGTGCAGCTGCAACAGGTGATAGTCAACCTGATCCTCAATGCCATCGACGCGCTGGGCGAGGTACACGACCGTCCCCGGCAGCTGCGCATCAGCACCGGCCATGATCTGGACGCGAGTATCTTCCTCGCGGTGCGCGACAATGGCGCAGGCTTCGCCGCGGAAGATGCCGGGCGCCTGTTCGATGCCTTCTTCAGCACCAAGCAGGCGGGCATGGGCATCGGCCTGTGGGTCAGCCGCTCGATCATCGAGCACCACGCCGGGCGGGTCTGGGCCACCACCCATGACGGGCCGGGCTCGACCTTCATCTTCGCGCTGCCGCAGGCGTCGGCGCAGTCGCACGCCCAAGGCACTCATGACCAGGGCGCTTACGACCAGGGCGTTTACGACCAAGGCACCCACGACCAACCGACGGAGAATCGCTGATGGCCACGCCCCTGCTCGTGTCGGTGGTCGATGACGACGAATCGGTGCGCGAATCCCTGCCGGACCTGCTGCGCGAGTTCGGCTTCGAGGTGTGCGCGTTCTCCTCGGCCGAGGACTTCCTCGCCTCCGACGCGCTGCTGAGTACCCGTTGCCTGATCCTCGATGTGTCGATGCCGGGCATGAGCGGGCCGCAACTGCAGAAGAAACTGGCCCTGCAGGCGATTCCCGTGCCGATCATCTTCATCACCGCCTACAGCGACGCCACCACCTGCCCCCGGCTGATCGCCCAGGGCGCAGTGGCCTGCCTGCTCAAGCCGTTCAGCGAAGCGGAGCTGCTCAAGGCGCTCAGCGCCGCCCTGCCGGTCGGCTGACAGGCCGGTCGACGCCACTCGGAGGACATGGCATGTTGCATCCCTACCCCCCTCACCCCGGCCCAGCCAAGCGAACGGAGAACCGGTCGATGCAAGAGACGACGCCCATCGTCTACGTGGTCGACGACGACATTTCGGTGCGCGAGTCGCTGGAGCTGCTGATCCGCTCGGCCGGCTGGCGGCCGGTACTGTTCGACGCCGCCAGCGCCTTCCTCGACGAGCCGCCGAGCCTTGCGCCCTGCTGCCTGGTGCTGGACGTCAACCTGCCGGACCTCAACGGCCTCGACCTGCAGCGCAGCGTGGCCGGCGCGCGCCCGGCGCTGCCGATCATTTTCATTACCGGCTATGGCGACGTACCGCTCACCGTACGCGCCATGAAGGCCGGCGCCGTGGAGTTCCTCACTAAGCCGTTCGACAGCGACACGCTGCTGCAGGCCATCGCCGATGCCCTGGAAAACAGCCGCGCCGCCCTCGGCCAGCAGACGCGCCTCGACGCCCTGCGCCAGGCCTACGCGCTGCTGACCCAGCGCGAAAGGGAAGTGCTGGAGATGGTGGTGGCCGGTCGCCTGAACAAGCAGGTCGCCGCTGACCTGGGCATCAGCGAGATCACCGTCAAGGCGCACCGTGGCCGGGTCATGCGCAAGATGCAGGCGCGCACCCTGCCGGACCTGGTGAACATGGCAGCGCTGCTCGCCATTACTTCCGCAGCGCGCTGAGCTCGACTCAGGCGCTGCTCAAGGTGCAACGCAGCGCTTCCAGCTGACGCACGTCCAGCGTGTCGAGACCTTCGCCCGGCTGGCAGGCATCCAGCAGCGCCAGCGCCTCGGCGGTTTTCCCCTGCTTTGCGCGCAGCCGCGCCAGGTCCAGGCTGGAGCGCAGCACCCAGGCACGGGCGCCCTGTTCGCGGGCCAGGGCCAGCGAATCCTGCAGCACGCCTTCCACCACTCGATCACCCTCCTCGCCCAGCGCCTCGATGATCTGCGCCTGGATGCGCAGCAGTTCCGGCAAGGCATAGGCATCGCCACTGCTGCGGCAGTGGGCAATCGAGCGTTGCGCCACCACCGCTGCGCGACGGAATTCACCGGCGAGGATCAGGCCTTCGGCCAGGGCGATCTCGAAGGAGGTGGTGAGCAGCTCGTAACGCATGCCGTGCAGGCGCTTGAGGCTTTCCTCCAGCAGGCGCACGGCGTCGCCGGGCTGCCGGCGACGGATCGCGATGGCCGCGCGCAGCCCGCCGGTCGCGGCCTGGTAGGGGCCGAAGGCATTGGCCTCGGCGAGGCGGCTGAAGGTCGCCAGGCTGCGCTCGGCCTTGTCCAGCTCACCGGTCCAGATATGGATGCACAGCGTCCACACCAGGGCGATGCAGTGGGTGGTGGGATGATTGAGTTCGGCCGCCTCGGCTTCCACCTGGTCTGCCCAGCGACGTGACTGGTCGGCGCAGCCGAGCAGCCAGAGCGTGCGCGCCAGGGCCAGGCCGGTGCGATTGTGGTGGTCGAAGCCATAGTGCAGCGTGCGGCTGCGCTCCGAGGGCAGGCTGTTGCGCAGGGACTTCTCCAACTCCTCGCGCGCCCGCTCCTGGTCGCCCAGCAGATGGTGGGAAATGCCGGCGAGCGAAGCCGCCACTGCCACCGCTTCCGGCTCGCCCAGGGTGTCGCCGACCAGCACCGCACGCTCGGCCCAGGCCAGCGACGAGGCGAAGTCGCCGATGCGCTCGTAGAAGATCTGCAGCAACCCCAGCAGACGCAGCTCGGCCCAGTGGTCGCCCAGCGCCACGGCGATTTCCAGTGCGCGCAGCAGGGCCTTGCCGGCGGCTTCGCTGTTGCCGCGGGTGAACATCAGCACCAGGCCGAGGGCCGCCTGCAACTCCATTTCGGTGGGCGTGCCGAAGTAGCCCAGTTCCAGCAGCTCGGTGGCCCGCGCGCACCAGGTGCGGCATTCCACCTGCAGCGAATAGTGCAGGAACAGCGGCGCACTGGCTGCCGCCAGCGGCAGCGCCAGACCGGGGTCGCCCTGTGGGCCGAAGCTCCACTCCAGCGCGCTGCGTACGTTGCCGAGCTGGCTGGCCAGGCGGGCACAGCCCTGGTAGCTCACCTCCGGCACGCTGCCCAGCTGCTCCAGCAGCCACAGGTAGTACGCCGCATGGCGGAAGGCCAGGGCGTGGGCCTCTTCATGGCCATGGGCGGCGGCCTTTTCGCGGGCGAAGGCGCGGGTCATTTCCAGCAGTCGGTAGGCCGTGGCGGTGTCACTGCGATCTACCGCCACCAGCCCCTTGGAGGTCAGTTCGTCGAGGATCGCCGCGGCTTCCAGCGCATCGATTCGCGCGTCACCGACTATCTGCGCGGCAGCCTCCTGGGAGAAAGGCCCGACGAATACCGAAAGGCGGTCGAACACCAGCCGCTCGTTCTCGCCCAGCAGACCGTAGCTCCAGTCGAGCATCGCGCGCAGCGTCTGGTGGCGCGGCTGCGCCGTGCGCCGGCCGGCCCAGCCAAGGGAGAAGCGCTCGCCGAGCAGGCCGTGGGTGGCCTGCACGCCATGGATGGCCACTCGCACCGCCGCCAGCTCGATGGGCAGCGCCATGCCGCCCAGGCGCCGGCACATGTCGGCGATCAGCAGCGGGTCGCCGTCCTGCAGTTGCAGCGAAGCGTTGGCGGCCTGGGCGCGTTCGACGAACAGCCGCACGGCCGGGAACTGCAGCAGGGTTTCCACCGCCAGGCCGTGGGGTTCTTCGGGAAAGTCCAGCGGGCCCAGCCAGTGCGCTTCTTCGTCCCGCGCACGCAGGGGCTCGCGGCTGGTCGCGAGCAGGCCGACACCGGGGGCAACCTCGCGGATGCGTTCGGCCAGGGCGGACACCACGTCCACCACGTGTTCGCAGTTGTCGACGATCAGCAGCAGGTCCTGCCCCTGCAGGTGCGCCAGCAGCACCGCCAGCGGGTCCTCGGCCTGCACCGCAACGCCCAGCGCGGCGGCCAGGGCCGAAGCCACCAGTTGCTCGTCCTCGACCTGGGCCAGGTCGATGAAGCGCACGCGCTGCCGACGCTCCAGCGCCAGGCGATGGCCCACCTCGTTGGCCAGGCTGGTCTTGCCGACCCCGCCGGTGCCGACGATGGTGTAAAGCCGTGGCTCACGCAGGCGCTGCAGGATCATCTGCACGTCGGCCTCGCGGCCGATCAGCTTCACCCGCGGTGGCAGGCTGCCGACGCCTTCGCCGAGGATCGCCACCGGCCGGGCCGGCGGTGGCGCCTCGACGCCGTGCCGGACCGGCGCGACGAAGGCGTAGCCGACGCCAACCTGGGTGGCGATGTAGCGCGCACCGTCCTCACCATCGCCCAGGGTGCGGCGCAGACCGGTCATGTGGAAGCGCAGGCTGCCCTCTTCCACCACCATGTCGGGCCACACGCGCTTGAGCAGCTCGCGCTTGGAGAGCACGCGGCCGGGCTTTTCCAGCAGCGCCAGGAGCAGGTCGAAGGCCCGCCCGCCGATGTCCATCGGCAGCGAATCGCGGGTGAGCAGGCGCTTGTCGGGCAGGACGCGGAAAGGACCGAATTCGATCGGCGTCATCGAGGCTGGGGGCGAATCGTCCGCTGCGGACTCCACGGGGTGTCTCTTCGGAGGTTGGAGTGGGCGCGAGGCTGGCCCGCAAGTCCTGGAAGGATAGGAGTTTCGCGCGCGCGATCAAGCCTTGTCAGCGGGCTTTTATGCGGGCCATCACGCTACGGCCGCTGGCGAAATCGCTCAGCGCAGGCTGACGCTGACCAGCATGTTGCCGCGCAGGGCCTTCGAATACGGGCAACTCTGGTACGCGGCATCCACCAGCCGCTGCGCCAGTTCCGGGTCCAGGCCCGGCAGCTGGATCGCCAGGTGCGCGCGCAGGAAGAAACCGAGCTCGCCATGCATCAGTTCGACCTCGGCGTCCACCGCCGTGTCCGCCGGGAACTCCAGCCTGCGAGCGTTGGCGGCATGCCTCAGCGCGCCGATGAAACTGGCCGACCAGCCGGCAGCGAGCAACTGCTCGGGATTGCTGCCCTGCCCTGGCGCCCCTGGCGGCGTCAGCCGGACCTGCAGGCGACCATCATCACTGCGTGCTTCACCATCACGGCCGCCGCGGGACTGCACGCGGGCGGTGTAGAGAACCTTCTCGATCGACTGCATCGGGTCTTCCTGAAAGCCTGAATTCAATGGGCGGCGACGGTACGCCTGCGGCGTGCCGGTCTTTTCGGCTCGGCCGCGTCGAGCGGTGGCAGGCGGCGGCAGGCACCTAGCTCGTGCCGGGCCAACTCCAGCAGCCAGGCACGAAAGGGCACCGCCGGGTCATAGCTGGCGCGCTGCCGGTCTACCTGGCGCAGCGTGGCGCGCAGCAGCTCGCCGATGTCCTGCTGGCCGATGCGGCCGGCCTGCGCCTGGCCCTCGAAGAAGGCGATCAGTAGCGGCAGCACGGCCATGTAGAGTTGCCGCGACGCGGCCTCGCCGGGCTCGCCGGAACCGAGGATCAACGCACCGAACTCGGCATTGCTGCGCCGCCCCGCCAGATTCATGCAGCCATCATGCTGGGTCATGGAGGCCTCCCTGGTTAGCCAATGACACCCGGCTGCCAGAGTGGCAAGGCCGGCGCAATCAGGCGAGTTATCTGCTGTTAGCTCCTGTTAGCCGCCTGGATTGTGCTCGGCGCAAAAAGCAGAAACCCGAGCCAGGCTCGGGTTTCCGTGAGGATGACGCTACGGGCGGCAGCACTCAGAACGGCGAAGGTTCCGCGCTGAACGCCGCGACCGCCTGCACCAGTCCCTGGGCCGCCAGCATCACCAGCTCGCCGCCCTTCTCCGGCGTGGCCAGGCCCGGATCGGAGCCCATGCGGCCGTCCGGATGGCGTGCGCGGAAGTCCGCCGCCTCGCGGATCGGCCCCCAGTTGGCGATCGCCGGCGAGTACTCGGCGGCCTTGATGTGCTGCGGATAGGCCCACTGGGTGACGGCGATTTCCGAGGGTGTCGCGTGGATGCCGTGGCCCTTGGGGAACTGCCGGTTGGCCAGCTCACCAACGCCTTCCAGGTCCCACCAGTTGCACAGTTTCAGCGCGAAGCCGGCCGGGCGCCGGGCGAAGCTGGCCTGGGCGTAGAGCTCGGAGAAGGCGGCCTCGATGGAGGCGACGTTGCCGCCGTGGCCATTGAGGAAGAGGATCTTCTCGAAACCGTGGGCGGCCAGGGAATTCACCCAGTCGCAGATGGCGGCGATGAAGGTCGAGGGGCGCAGTGTGATGGTGCCGGGGAAGCCCAGGTGGTGCTGCGCCATGCCGATGTTGAAGGTCGGCGCGATGAGGATGTCCGCCGCCTTCTGCGCTTCGTGAGCGATGATTTCCGGGCACATCCAGTCGGTGCCCAGCAGGCCGATGGGGCCGTGCTGCTCGTTGGAACCAATGGGAATGACGATGGTGCGGCTGCGGCCGAGGAACTGTTCGATCTCGGACCAGGTGCAAAGGGGCAGGAGCATGGGAACCTCGCGATTCGACGGACAGGCTTGCCAACACCCGGACTGGAAGTGCCGGGCTGCGGGACGCGCAAGCCAGGGTCAGGATGCCCGCGAGGCAGATGACACCATGGGCACTGGCGGTGCGGACATTGCACCATGGTGTCTATCGGGCGAATCAGCCTGCCGCCATTGCGGCGGCAGGCGTCGGCGATTGGCTCAGGCCCCGCCGGGCATGTGCCGGACGAGGTATCAGTACTTCCAGGTCACCGAGGCAGTGAGGTTGCGCGGCGCGCCGTAGTTGGAGGTGCTGCCGCTTTCCAGGGAGAGCAGGTACTTGCGGTCGGTGAGGTTGTTCAGGTTGAGCGAGGTGCTCCAGTTCGAGTCGATGTCGTAGCTGGTCATCAGGTCGACCAGCGCGTAGGCGTTCTGCCGCACGGCGCTGTAGGTGTCGCTCTCGACGCCGMTCTGCCAGCTGACACGGGAGCCGACCTTGACCTGCGGCAGCATCGGCAGGCGGTAGGTGGCGGTGCCGCGCACGGTGTGCTTGGGCACGTACCTGCGGGTGCGGTCGCCGTCGTCGTCGTCGATGCGCACGTAGGTGTAGCCGGCCAGCAGTTCCAGGCCCGGCAGCGCCTCGCCGGAGGCCTGCAGCTCGATGCCTTTGCTCTTGTTGTCGACGCCGTTGTAGACGTAGTGGCCGTCCACCAGGCCGGCGTATTCCTGGACGTTGCGTTGCTCGGTCTTGAACAGCGCGGCGCTGACGCTCATGCGGCTGTCGAGCAGGTTGCCCTTGATGCCGACTTCCTTGCTGGTGCCTTCCAGCGGATCGAGCAGGCCGCCGTTGGTGGCGATCACGTACTGCGGGGAGAAGATCCGCGTCCAGCTGCCGTACACCGCCCATTCCGGGCTGAGGTCGTAGACCAGGCCGGTGTACGGGGTGACCTTGCCGTGCTCGCGGGTGTCGTGGTCGGCGCCGTAGCTTTCGCCACTGCCATCGGCGCTGAGCATGCGCGCGCCGACGATCCAGTGCAGGTCGTCCAGCAGGCTGAAACGCGCACCGGCGTAGACGCTCTTCTGGGTGTCTTCGAAGTTCTGCGCGTTGGTGGTGTCGTTGGTGTAAGGCAGCGCCGGGCGCACCAGGTTGCCGGCCAGCGCGTCGGAGAGGTTGGCGCTGTAGTAGCCGTTGGCGGCAATGGTGTTGGCGCCGGCCTTGAGGTGGGTGCGGCCGTAGTTCACGCCCAGGGTCAGCTCGTGCTCGCGGCCCAGCAGCTGGAACGGCCCGGACAGCTGGCCCTCGCCGATGATCTGGTGCTGGGTGCTGGCGGTCTGGTTGGCGTAGGCGGTGCCGGCGTCGCCGTTGATGCCGTAGAGGTAGAACAGCTGGGTGTCCTGGTACTGGGTGATGCCGGTCAGGGTCAGCTTGCCGTTCCAGCCGTTGCCGAAGTCGTGGTTCAGCTCGGCGAAGGCGCGCTGGGTGTGCAGGTCCCAGTAGGTCCAGTCCTGGCCGACGCTGGAGCTGCGGCTGCTGTAGTGGATCGGGTTGCCGCTGCTGTCCACCAGCGGCAGGTTGCCCCAGGTGGTGCCGTTGGAGTCGGTGTTGTGCTGGGAGAAGCCGACGGTCAGGGTGTCCGCGTCGCTCAGGTCGAAGGCCAGCAGGCCGGCGGCGACGTTGGTTTCGTTGCTGTAGCGGTCGAGCCATGAGTTGCCCTTGTCGTGGGCGTAGATGAAGCGCCCGCGCACATTGCCGCTGTCGGTGAGCGGGCCGCCGACGTCGACGTCGAGGCGGCGGCTGTCCCACGAGCCGACGCTGGTGCCGATCTTCGCCTGGAAGGTATCGGTGGGCCGCTTGCGCACGAAGTTGACCGTGGCCGAGGGGTTGCCGGTGCCGCTCATGAGGCCGTTGGCGCCGTGCAGCACATCGATCTGCTCGTACTCGGCCATGTCCTGGCCGCCACCCATCAGGGTCTGGGCGAATGGCAGGCCCATGCCGTCGTACTGGAAGGTGTCGATCTGGTAGCCGCGCGAGGTGAAGATGGTGCGGTCGGTCTCGAACTGCTCCACGGTCACCGTGGGCGCCGAGCGCAGCGCATCGCGCACGTCGTTGAGCTGGAAGTCGTCGATCTGGTCGCGGGTGATGGTGGTCACGCCCTGCGGGGTTTCCTGGGCCGTCAGCTTCATCTTGGTGGTGCTGCTCGCCGGCCGGGTCTGGTAACCCTCGCTCGGCCCGTCGGAGCGGTCGGGAGCCTGGATCACGCTGTCGGACATGTTGAGTACATCGTCCGCGGCGTAAGCGGGAGGCATGGCGCTGCAGGCTCCGGTGAGCAACAGAGCAGAAAGACGGGGTTTCATGAAGGACGGCCTTGTGTAGGGAGACTTGTGTAGGGAGAAACGGGCAGGTACTGATTATTTGTTGCAAATGGTAATACATCCTATTTGATATTTCCCAGCACATTCGGTCTCTGTCGTGTATCGCCGTCGATACACAGCGTTCTCGATTGCCCTCGCGAGTACCGAACACAGGAAACAAGACAGCCCGCCCCGCCATCCGCCACACTGCCCGGCTACTGAAGACTGTCTGCGCCGGGGGCCGCCGATGAACAAGCTGCAAGCGATGGAAGTGTTCGTCCAGGTCGTCGACGCCGGTGGCTTCACCCGCGCGGCGCAGAACATGAACCTGCCCAAGGCGACGGTTTCCACCCTGGTGCAGGCGCTGGAGAACGAGCTGGCGGCGAAGCTGCTGATCAGGACTACCCGCCACGTCAGCGTGACCGCCGAAGGCGCCACCTACTACCAGCGCTGCCTGCGCATCCTCGCCGAGGTGCGCGATGCCGAGGAGGCGCTGACCCAGGACCTGCAAGCGCCTTCGGGGCGCCTGCGGGTCGATGTTCCGGCCTGGCTCGCCAGCGAGGTGCTGGTCCCTGCCCTGCCGGAGTTCTTCGCCGCCTACCCGGCCATCCACCTGGAGCTGGGCTGCAGCGACCGCCCCGTGGACCTCGTCGAGGAAGGCGTGGACTGCGCCATCCGCGGTGGCCGCCAGCTCGCCGATTCGCGGCTGATCGCCCGGCGCATCGGCAGCATGCGCTACCTCACCTGCGCCGCGCCGGCCTATCTGGAACGCCACGGCCAGCCCCAGCACCCTGACGAACTGGCGCAGCACCAGTGCGTGAATTACTTCTCCGCGCGCACCGGCAAGCTGTTCGACTGGTACTTCGTCCGCGGCGGCGAGCGCATCCAGGTGTCGCTGCCCAGCCGCATCGCCCTCAACGACAGCGCCGCCTATACGGCGGCGGGGCTTGCCGGCCTGGGGATCATCCAGATGGCCGAGCAACTGGTGGCGCCGCTGCTGCGCGACGCTCGCCTGCTGCCGGTGCTGGCGGACTGGGCCAACGAGCCGCTGCCGATCTACGTGATGTACCCGCAGAACCGGCACCAGCCGGCCAAGCTACGGGCCTTCATCGACTGGGTCGCGCACCTCATCGCCACGCATCCCAGCCTGAGCTGAAGCCCGGCACCATTCCGCACTTTGGCTAGCGTGGCCCCAGGCCTTCCGCTTCGCGGGCAGCACCAACGCTGGGACGCTGCTCCATGCGCGCCATGAAGGCCTCGATGAAGCGGTAGCCGGAGATATCCACGCCGACGCGCACCGGCCAGCACAGCACGTTGTACAGGTAGGCATCGGCCACCGAGAACTGCGCACCCATCAGGTAGTCGTGGTCCGCCAGGTGCGCGTCGAGGTAGTCGAACTTGCCGGCCAGGTTGCCCTCGGCGAAGCGCGCTTTCGACTCACGATCCACCAGCGGCGAGAACATCAGCGCCATGCCGCGGTGCAGGTCGGTCGCCACGTAGTTGACCCAGGCCAGCGCGCGGTAGCGCTCGCGGCTGCCGAAGGGTGGCAGCAGGCGGCACTGAGGATGGGCGTCGGCAATCCATTGCAGGATCACCGCGCCCTCGGTGAGCACATCGCCGTCCTCCAGCCGCAGCGCCGGCACGCAGCCCTTGGCGGTCACCTGCAAATAGTCGCCTTCCACAGTGGTCTTGGTCGCGAAGTCGACCTGCACCAGCTCGAACGCCTGCCCGGCTTCACGCAGTGCAATCTGCGGGGCGAGCCCGCAGGAGCCCGGGGAAAAATACAGTTTCATCATCATCGTCACCTTTCGCTCGGGGCGTTCGTTCAGGGCTTCAGTTGAGGGCATCGAAATCGGTGGCGGCATGCCGCTCGCGGAGGAACTCGCCGGGCGCGCCGGACGTGCGATTGACCACCCGCCCACGCGCCACCGCCGGGCGTGCGGCAATGGCGTGGTACCAGCGCAACAGGTGCGTGTACTGCTCGACGCCGAGGAATTCGTGGGCGTTGTAGACGCCGTAGAGGCTGCCGGGGTACCAGGGCCAGACGGCCATGTCTGCAATGCTGTAGGTGTCGCCGGCGAGGAACTCATGGGCCGCCAGGTGCTTGTCCAGCACGTCCAGCTGGCGCTTGGTTTCCATGGCGTAGCGGTCGATGGCGTACTCGATCCTGCTGGGTGCATAGGCATAGAAATGCCCCAGGCCGCCGCCGACGAAGGGCGCCGAGCCCATCTGCCACATCAGCCAGTTGAAGGTCTCGGTGCGCGCCCGGCCCTCGCTGGGCAGGAAGGCGCCGAAGCGCTCGGCGAGGTAGACCAGGATCGAGCCGCTTTCGAACACCGGCGTCGCCGGGTCGATGCTGCGATCCACCAGCGCGGGAATCTTGCCGTTGGGGTTGATCCCGACGAAGCCGCTGGAGAACTGCTCGCCCTTGAAGATATCGACCAGCCAGGCGTCGTACTCGGCGCCGGCATGCCCGGCGGCCAGCAGCTCCTCCAGCAGGATGGTGACCTTCTGCCCGTTCGGCGTGCCCTGGGAATACAGCTGCAACGGGTGCCTGCCCACCGGCAGCGGCTGCTCGAAGCGCGCACCGGACTCGGCGCGGTTGATGGAGGCGAACTGGCCGCCGTGGGCCGTTTTCGGGGTCCACACCTTCGCCGGCTGGTAATCCGTCGGCTGGCTGTAAGCGGGGGAATCTGTCATGGGGAAATACTCCTGGGAGTTCGGTCGTTACGCCGAAAAACTCTACCCAGGCCGCACTCGGCGATATACGCCGCCGCCACGAACTCATTGTTCAGGGATCTGAACAATCCAGAAAACAAACTTCAATCACTACCCTGCGACCACCCCATACGCTGAAAATTAAATTCCGGAGACTTGTATAAACCGCCGTTATCCGGCACTCCGCAAATTGATCGAAATTGACTCCCTGACAGCAGTAACGAAGATAGCGACTTCCACTTCCCCACCACCAGAGAACGCACAAGAGCCAGTTTGAAAGTTCACTCCGAAGAACCGTGACAAGGCTACAACCACCCCACTCCCAGAATAAAAACAGCAGGCACCCGGAATGTTATTGGATATCACCGTTGTCGTCATATATGCGGCAGGCATGCTGCTGCTCGGCTGGTACGGCATGCGCAAGGCGCATTCGAAGGAACAGTTCCTCGTCGCCGGGCACAGCCTCGGCCCGACCATGTACATGGGCACCATGGCCGCGACGGTGCTGGGCGGCGCCTCCACCGTCGGCACCGTGCGCCTGGGCTACGTGCATGGCATCTCCGGCCTGTGGCTGTGCACCGCCATCGGCGCCGGGCTGATCGCACTCAACCTGTTCCTAGCCAAGCCGCTGCTCAAGCTGCGCATCTTCACCGTGACCCAGGTGCTGGAGCGCCGCTACAGCCCGCTGGCGCGCCAGGCCAGCGCGGTGATCATGTTCGCCTACGCGCTGATGATCGGCGTGGTCTCGACCCTGGCCATGGGCACCATGATGGAAGTCCTGCTGGGGCTGCCGTTCTGGCTGTCGATCCTGCTCTGCGGCGGCGTCGTGGTGCTGTATTCCAGCCTGGGCGGCATGTGGTCGCTGACGCTCACCGACATCGCCCAGTTCATCATCAAGACGGTCGGCATGATGTTCCTGCTGCTGCCGCTGTGCCTGTACCGCGTGGGCGGCTGGGACGAGCTGGTGGCGAAGCTGCCGGCCAGTTCCTTCAGCTTCACCGCCATCGGCTACGACACGATCATCACCTACTTCATGATCTATTTCTTCAGCACCCTGATCGGCCAGGACATCTGGCAGCGGGTGTTCACTGCCCGCAGCGAGAACGTCGCCCGTTACGCCGGTAGTGTGGCCGGCCTGTACTGCCTGCTGTACGGCCTGGTGGGTGCGCTGATCGGCATGTGCGCCAAGGTGCTGCTGCCGGACCTGGCCAACGCCAACACGGCGTTCGCCAGCATCGTGCAGAGCACCATGCCCGACGGCATCCGCGGGCTGATGATCGCCGCCGCCCTGGCCGCGATGATGTCCACCGCCAGCGCCGGCCTGCTCGCCGCCTCCACCACCCTCACCGAGGACCTGCTGCCCGCCGTCATCGGCCCGAGGCCGCGCGGGCTGTGGCTGAGCCGTCTGTACACCGGCCTCACTGGGGTTGCCGTACTCGGCGTGGCGCTGCTGGTCAACGACGTGATCAGCGCCCTGACCCTGGCCTGCAACATGCTGGTGGGCGGCATGCTGGTCCCGCTGATCGGCGCCATCTACTGGAAACGCGCCACCACCAGCGGGGCGATTGCCAGCATGGCGCTGGGCTTCGGCACGGTGCTGACGTTCATGATCCGCGACGGCTTCGACGCCAATTCGCCGATCTACTACAGCCTGATCGTCGGCACCCTCAGCTTCGTTGTGGTCAGCCTGTTTTCCCGGCGTAGCGCGGGCGTGCCCGCGTAAGTAGGCCATCTGGCCAACGGCGTGGGCCGGGTGCCCACGCCGGTTCTTTTCCTCAGGCCCCGCCCTTCTTCAGACAATCAGCTCAGGCGATCAGCCGCCGCCCTTCCAGGATCAGGCGCTTGAACAGCGCCGCCACTCCGTCGGGCATCACCTCCCAGCTCAGCCAGTACAGCGGCGCCTTGCGGGTCTCCTCCAGCAGCAGCTGCAGATGCCCGTCAGCCAGCCGCGCGGCGGCCTGCACAGCCGGCACCCAGGCGTAGCCCAGCCCCAGGCAGCAGAGGTCGAAGATGCCGTTGGATGACGGCACCGACCAGCGCGGGTATTGCGAGCGGTAGATGCCGCTTTCCTCGATGAACAGGTGGTGCAGGTCGTCGATCTCGCCGCCGGTCAGCGCCGGTGCGTGCAGCAGCGCCTCGCGCGTCACACCCTCGGGGAAGTGCTGGCGGGCGAACTCCGCGGTGGCAACGCAGACGTACTCCATCTCGCCGATCGGCGTGGTGCGCACGCCCTTGAGGTTGGTCGGGTTGCTGCTCACGCAGCCCATCACGTCGCCCTTTTCCAGCAGGTGGTGGGTATGGCTCTTGTCGTCCAGGCGCAGGTGGATCAGGTAGTCCTCGCCCTTGAGCGCCTGGGCCAGCGCTTGCGGGAACCAGGTGGCGAGGCTGTCGAGGTTGACCCCCAGGGTGATCCGCGACGTCCGCCCCGGCTCCGGCGCCAGCTCGCGCAGCGCCTCTTCCTGCAGCAGCACCGAGCGCTGCAGGTAGCCCACCAGTTGCTGCCCGGTGGCCGTCGGCAGCACTGGTCGGGTGCGTTCCAGCAGCACATGCCCGAGCAGGCGTTCCAGCGCCTTGATGCGCTGGGAAATTGCCGGCTGGGTGAGATTGAGCTTGAGCGCGGCCAGTTCGAAGCTGCCCAGATCGGTCACGGCGAGGAACGCCTCGACCAGTCGCGAATCGATCATCGATAAATTCCCCTTATGCAGGACAGCCCGGACTTATGAATATTGCCGGTACAAGTTGGCAATGATGATATAGCCATCGCAAGTGTACAGCCACACTCACCGAGCCAACTTGATGCAAGTTACCCATATACAGTCAGGCGACACATTCATTGTCGACGCCGATACCGATCTATTGTCCGCCGGGCTCTCCGCCAATATAAAGATACCGCACTCCTGCCGCAGCGGAGTTTGTGGCGCCTGTCGTGCGGAAGTTATCAGCGGGCAATTCACCGAACGCCAGAACAATGAACTTCTGAACGCGAACAATACGCCGGTACTGCTTTGCCAGACTCGCGCCTGCAGTGATCTTGAAGTCAGTTTCAATACCGGCGCCGCGCTGCCGACACGCACCTTCATCATTGACGCCATCGACTGGCGCACACCCTTCATTGCGGTGGTTCATCTGCGCACCCGCGACGGTGAGCCGTTCGACTACCAGCCGGGGCAATACCTCGCCGTCCGCTGGAGCGGCCAGCGCCGCAAGCTGTTCTCCATGGCGACGCCCGCCGCCGATGGCCGCCTCGAACTGCACATCCGCCGCAACAGCGACGGCGAGTTCGGCAACTGGCTGTTCGACTCAGCCAGGCCGGGTTACCTGCTGGGCATCGAAGGGCCGTTCGGCGACTTCCAGTGGCAATCCCGCGAGGGGCAGAAGGTGCTGATGGTCGCCACCGGCACCGGCTTCGCGCCGATCAAGGCGCTGCTCAGCGAGCAGCTGGCGCGGCAGCCCGGCACCTCCATCGAGCTGTTCTGGGGCGCCCGGCAGAGTGCCGACGTCTATGACCTGGCGACGCTCCGGCAGTGGGCCGACGCCTATCCCGACTTCCGCTTCCGCGTGGTGCTCAGTGATGAGCTGGTGCAGGGCGAAGGCTTCCTCCACGGCAACTTGTTCGACCATCTGCCGGCGCTGGATGACCTCGACATCTACGCCTGCGGCGCGCCCGCCGTGGTCACGCGGCTGCGCCAGGAACAACGCAGCGGACGCTTCTTCGCCGACCCCTTCGACACCGCGCCCGGCAGCCCTGACGTCGCCCCCGCTCTGGTCAGCGCCAGCATCCAGCTCGGTAAAGGGAGCTGCGCGCAGGTTGCCCTGGAGCCCGGCCGACCACTGCTGCAGGAACTGAACCGCCTCGGCCTGCCGATCCAGCAGGTCTGCGGCGGACGCCTGGCCTGCGGTAGCTGCCGGGTCGAACTGCGCGGGCCGCAGCCCCTGCCAGCGGCGGAAATCGAAGAGCAGGACCTGCTCGAATGCCTGCCCGACAGCACCCCCGACAGCCGCCTGGCCTGCCAGCTGGTGATCGATTCGCGACTCGAACACAGCACCATCGAACTCTGAGAAGGAAACCGCGATGCACGCTATTGAAAAGACCGGCCTGAGCTACAACGCGCAAACCATGCTGGAAGCACGGGCGCGCGCCTGGGCGGTGATCGACGAACTGGGCACCAGGGTCCAGCCGGGGATGAGCGAGGCCGACTGCCGTGCCCTGCTGCGCACCATCCTCAAGGCCCACGGCCTGCTGCGCGGCTGGCACGAGGCGGTGGTCCGCGTCGGCCGCAACACGCTCAAGGAGTACGGCAATCCGTCCGAGGCGGATGTGGTGCTGGGTGCGGACGACCTGTTCTTCGTCGACATCGGCCCGGTGTTCGGCGCTGCCGAAGCAGATGCCGGCAAGACCTTCGTGGTCGGCCAGGACGCGGACATGCTGCGCGCCGCCACGGATGTGAAAACCCTCTGGAACGACGTCCGCGCGCTGTGGCAGAGCGAGCACATCACCGGAGCGGAGCTGTACCGCTTCGCCGAGCGCCAGGCCCAGGAAATGGGCTGGGAACTCAACCTCAAGCGCATGTCCGGGCACCGCATCGGCGACTTCCCCCACGAGCCCTGCTTCGACGGCCTGCTCAGTGAAGTGGACATCCACCCCACCTCCGGCCTGTGGATCCTGGAGATGCACATCCGCCACAAGACCCGCCCGTTCGGCGCCTTCTACGAAGACCTGCTGGTGGAAGAAGCCCGCTGACCCGCCGTCTGGCGAGCGCCCCGCCAGGCGGGGCGCTCGCTGCAGCAGCCAAGCGTCAGAACGTGCCCTGCAGGGTGACCATGAAGTTGCGTGGCTCGCCGTAGAAGTTGCCCCAGGAAACCGCGCCCACGCTCTGGTAGTACTTCTTGTCGAACAGGTTGTTGCCGTTGAGCGCGACGCTCCAGTGGTCGTCGATGCGATAGCCAACACGGCCGCTCCAGATGGCGTAGTCGGACTGCGTCGAGGTGACGTTGCGGCTGGTCACCGAGGTATCGCTCTGCGCCGTCACGCCTGCGCCCAGGCTCCAGCGATCCAGCTCGCCGGCCAGTTGGTAATCGGCCCAGGCGCGGAACAGGTGGCGCGGGAAATAGCTGGTGGTGAAGGTCGGCGACTGCGGGTTGTCTTCCGCACTCTTGAGGTACTTGGTCTGGGTGTAGGTGTAGCCGGCCAGCAGTTGCAGGCGCTCCAGCACTTCGCCGCTGACTTCAGCCTCGAAGCCCTGGGCGCGCACCTTGCCCACGTCGGTGTAGCAGTAGCCGTCGGAGGAGCCGAGGCAGGTGGTGTCGTAGTTGGCTTCGGCGCGATGCTCCTCGACCGTGCGGAACAGGTTGAAGGCAGTGTTGACCCGGCCATCGAGCAGCTCGCCCTTGATGCCCAGCTCGTAGTTGGCGCCGGTCTTGGGTTGCAGCGGGCTGCCGGATTCGTCGGTGTAGGTGCTCTGCGGCTGGAAGATATCGGCGTAGCTGGTGTAGACCGACCACTCATCGTTGAGGTCGTAGATCAGCGCGGCGAACGGCGTGACCTGGCCGTTTTCCTGGCTGCGGTCGTGCTGCCAGTAGTCCCAGGCCTGGGTGTAGGAGTCGCGGCTGTTGCGGTACCAGCTGACGCGGGAGCCGAGGACGAAGGTCAGCGGCTCGGCCAGCTTCAGGCGCAGGGTGGCGTAGGTGCCGAACTGGCGGGTGTCCGAATCGGTGGGCACGGAGCCGCCACGGTAGGAATTGGGCGGGTAGAAATCATCCGGCGGCTCGGGGATGTGCGGATTGGGGTTGAACGGGTCCTGGCTGGCGCCGAGCAGGCTCGACATGTTGATCAGCGCCCAGCGGTCGTGAGTCTTGGCGCGGCTGGCGTTGGCGCCGACGGTCAGCTCGTGCTGCAGGCCGAAGGCATCGAATTTGCCATCCAGGTAGGCGTCGAAGCCGTAGTCGGTCTGGTCGTAGTCGAACAGGCCGGAGTACACCGAGGACGGCGCGCTGGTCGCGCCCGGCGTGACGCCGCCGTTGGTCTCGGACAGCGCGTACTTCATGTTCTGGTCGTTGTGGCTCCAGACCCCGGCGAACTTGAACGCCCAGTCCTCGTTCAGCTGCTGCGAGAGGTCGGCGAACAGCGTGGTGCGCTCGCTTTCCCAGTTGTTCCAGGAAGCGCCCAGGCAGGTCGAGCGGCTGAGTTTCAGGTCCTTGCCATCGCTGTAGCGCGGCAGGCCGTGCCAGCAGGGAGTTGCATCGAGTTTCTCGTAGGCCACGCCGAGGCCGACGGTGGTGTCCGGGGTGAGGTCGTAGTCCAGGGCGCCATAGAGAATCTGGTCGTTGCGCTTGCCGACGTCGTAGAAGTACTGGCGATCCTGCAGTGCCACCACGGTACGGCCACGCAGGGTGCCGGACTCGTTGAGCGGCCCGCCCACGTCGACCTGGCCGCGGTAGTTGTCCCAGCTGCCGGCCGACAGCGACAACTTGGTCTCCGGCACGGCCTGGCCGCGCTTGGGCACGAAGTTGACGCCACCGGTGCTGCTGCCCGAGCCCTTGAGCATGCCCGCCGCGCCCTTGAGCACCTCGACGCGGTCGTAGAAGGCCATGTCGCCGGAGAAGCTGTTGGCCTGCACGTACTCGCCGCCGACATCCAGCGGCACGCCGTCGTACTGGTACTGTCCCTGCATCATGAAGCCGCGCGAGTAGAAGTACTTGCCGCCCATGGGCGATTCGTAGACGGCGATGCCGGGGGTCTTCTCCATGGCCTGCTCGATGGTGGTGACGTTCTGGTCGTCCATGTAGCGGCGCGTCAGCACGGTCACCGACTGCGGCGTCTCGCGCAGGCTGTGCACGCCCTTGCCGATGGTCACCGCGCGGGCGCCATAGGAGTTGGTGCCTTCGCTGGTCGGGTCCAGGGCCTGGCTGGAAACGGTGGTGGAGTCCATCTCCAGTACCGCGTCCGTCGCCGCCGGCACCAGGCCGTAGCCGCCGTTGTCCAGGCGCCGCACACTCAGGCGGGTGCCGGAGAGGATGCGGCTGAAGCCGTCCTCGATGCCGTACTCGCCATTCAATCCGCCACTGCGCTTGCCCTCGGTGAGGCCGGCGTTCACCGAGATCGGGATGCCGGCGCGGCGACCGAACTCGCCGAGCACCTGGTCCAGCGGGCCTGCGGGAATGGCGTAGTGCTGGGTGCGGGCGGTGGAAGTTTCAGCCTGCACCGGCATGGCCGGCAGCACGGTGAGCGCGGAACAGGACAACAGGGCGCAGCCGAGGGACTGGCGCAGGGCGCGGGTGATGGGGTGAAGCGTCATGGGCAGAGGGTCCGTTTCTCGTTGTTGGCCCGCAGTTGCGAGCAGGGATTTCTCCCTAGGCCACGCGAGAAAGGAAAACCTGCCGACTTTTCGAGAATTATTTTCATTGGCGCATTTTTGCTGCGCCAAAGGTTTCAGCGCGGGGCCACCGTCACCCAGTAGCGGGTACGCCGCTGTACCGTCACCAGCAGGCTGTCCTGCAGCATCGCCAGCACCTGTTCGGTGTCGCCCAGCGGGTAGCTGCCGCTCAGGCGAATGTCCGCCACCGCCGGGTCGCAGCGCAGCAGGCCGGGGCGATAGCGGTCCAGCTCGGCGAGGAAGTCCGCCAGGCGCATGCGCTCGGCCACCAGGTAGCCATCGACCCAGGCACCGGCGTTCTTCTCCAGCGCCTTGGGTGCGCTGACACCGGCTGCGCCGATGCGCGCCTGCCAGCCCGCTTCGATCACCCGCGCCTCACCGCCAGCCAGGGAGCTGGCGGCAACCCGGCCCTGGCTGACCGCCAGCAGCGTGCCGCGCCCATCCTCCTCGCGGCGGACGCGGAAGCGCGTGCCCAGCGGGCGCAGCAGCGCATCGCCGCTGATGACCCGGAACGGCCGCCCTGCCCCATCGCTGGCGGTGAGGATTTCGATTTCGCCATAGCGCAGGCGCAGTTCGCGCGCGCTGTCGCTGTAGTGCAGATCGACCGCCGTGGCGGTGTTGAGCCAGATACGGGTGCCGTCGGGCAGCGTCCGCTGCGTGCGCTCGCCGGTGCCGGTGCGGTAGTCCGCCATGGCCCCCTGGATCAGCTGGGTGTCGCGCCCCTGCCAGGCCAGGCCGCCGAGCAGGCCGAAGCCGACCAGCAGCTTGATCGCCTTGCGCCGGTCCATCTCGTTGTAGTGACGATGCCCGGCCAGTTGCCGCCCGAGCGGGTCGGCCAGCGCGCCGGCGTGGCGCTGCAGGCTCAGCGGGATGCTGCTCAGGCGCTGCCAGGCGCGCTCGTGCTCGCTGCTCGCCTCGCGCCAGTTGAGCAGTTGGCGTTGCTCGGCAGCACTCATGCAACCGGACTGGGCCAGGGTGAACCAGGCAATCGCCTGGTCGCGGATGACCGTGGAAATCGGCCGGGCATCGCCGTCGCGGGAAGCGCTCATTCGAAGCGGCTCGCATAGCAGGCAGCGAAGGCCTTGCTCATCGCCTTCTGCACCTGGTTGACGCTCAGTTCCAGGCGCTGGGCGATCTGCGGGTAGGTCAGGCCATCGAGCTGGGACAGCAGGAAGATCTCGCGCACCTGCGGGGCGAGCCCGTGCAGCAGCTCGTCGACCTCCACCAGCGCCTCGATCAGCAGCAGGCGCTCTTCCTCCGACGGCGCCACCGCTTCGGGGCGCGCGGCCAGGGCCTCCAGATAGGCGCGTTCGACCGCCTGGCGACGCCAGCGGTTGATCAGCAGGCTGTTGGCGATGGTGGCGAGGTAGGCCAGTGGCTGGCGCAGGTCGGCGATGGCGCTGCGCGAACGCATCACCCGCACGAAAGTATCGTGGGCCAGGTCCTCGGCGTCGGCATGCTCGCCGAGGCGACGACGCAGCCAGCCCTTCAGCCAGCCGTGGTGGGCAAGGTAAAGCCGTTCAACATCCCTTTCGAATGCCCGCTCGCTGTCCATGGAATTCCAGCTTTGTTAAACATGATAATCGTTCTCAACAATACTGGATTTCCCCTGCCCGACGCAATTGCGAGCCGCAGCAGGCGGTCAGCTAGGCGGTCAGGCAGTCTGGCAAGCAAGGAACCGCAATGGGGCGGCCAGGCCGCCCCATGCACGGATCAGAACAGGCCGCCGACGTAGATCGCCCCGCCGCCGCCCGCCTGCACGCCGACGTTGGCGCCGCGCATGTGCAGCGCGCCGCGTGCCGACTTCAGCAGGTCCGGCAGGAAGCGGTGGACGCCGCCGGTGGACATCATCGCCAGGGTCAGCGCCAGCAGACGGGCGTCCAGGCCCAGCAGCATGACCATGCCACTGTAACCGATGCCGACGCCGCCACCCACTTCGACATAGGCGCAGGCGCCGGTGATGTCGTCGCGGGTCAGGTCGCGGTCACGCAGCGCGTCGGAAACGAACACCACGCCGGTGGCCGGGAAATCCTCGGTCGCGCCGGTGGCGCCGACGCTCTTGCCGCGGATGTTCAGGTTGACCTTGCCGATCTTCGGCAGGCGCGCGCCGAAGCCGGCGCCCACGCCGATGCCGCCGAAACCGAACTTCTCTTCCTGGCCCTGGGGGTTCTTCAGCTTCAGCTGGCCGCCGCCACCGGCGACGAACATGAAGCTCGCGCCGCCGCTGGTGCCGGTGGTGTATTCCCAGTGGCTGCGGCGCATGCTGATGGGGATGATCGAGTTATCCATGGTTCACACTCCTTTGAACGAATGAACGCGCCCTACCGGCGCTTGAGCAGAAGATTCGCGCCTGCGCCGACGAAGGCCGCGCCGAGCAGGCCGAGCAAGGCGGTCATGCCCCACAGCGCGCCGAGATCGTCGACCACCGCGCTGAGCTGGGGTTGCTCCGACAGGTACAGCACCCGCACCGGCTGGCCGGTCTCGTAGCCGAAGATCAGGCCACCCTGAGGGTACGAAATGCGCTGACCAGCAGCCGTGGTGAACGCCACCTGGGGGTGCGAGCCACCGGCGTTGAGGCTTTCCACCTGACCCTCGGCGACCTGCGCGGCGCGCAGGAACTGCAGGCGATCGAGCGCCTCGTAGGTGACCAGCGCCAGGCAACCCAGGCCTATGACGCCGAACAGCAGGCCACGCAGGACCTGGGCGATTCGCGAGTCGGGAACATCTGCCATCGCTGGGGTTCATCCTTGCTGGTGGATTGCGCCCTGCACCGGGCCGCGCGGCCCGGTGCAGAACAGCTGGCGACCGGCATCCGCCGGCCGCTCGTGGGTCAGACGTTCGGGCAGGGCACCGGAGCCCAGTCGCCGATGTCCGGGTTCTTGCACATGCCGTTGACCTGGGTAGTGCCCTGGGAGGCCACCTGCACGCTCTTCAGCTGCTTGGCCTGGGCATCACGCAGGGCGCGTTCGGAGGCCACGGCCTCGCTCGGCACGCTCGGCAGCTTCTTCTTGGTCTGGGTCTTGGTCTTGGTCTTGGTCGGCGAAGTGGTGGTGCTGCTGGCCTGGGCGACGGTGGCGACGTCGGTACGCTTGACGCCCACGGTCTGCAGGTCCTTCTCGTAGGCCTGGGTGTAGTTGTTCAGGTCTTCGCCGGTCTTGCCGTTGACCGCGCTGATCAGGTCATTGGATTCCTTCAGGCCGGCGACGATTTCCGCCAGGCGCTTGCGACCTTCGTCTTCCTTGATGGTGCCGGCCTTGCGCTGCTGCAGCAGGGAGCTGAACTGGCTCTGGTAGCAGGACTGCGAAGCCTGGGCGTAGGCCACGCTGCGGTCGATGTCGGCGGCGCTCTTGTCGGCGTCACTGGCGTAGGAGCCCAGGCGCTGATGGTCGTCGGTGATCTGTTTCTGCTTCTCGGTGTAGTAACCGGCGGCACCGCCGACCAGCGCACCACCGGCCGCGCCGATGGCGGCGTTGCGGCCAAGGTCGTCCTTGTTGCCGACCAGCGCGCCGGTCAGGGCGCCGCCCACGGCACCGATCACGGCGCCGGTGGCGACCGACTTGGTCATGTTCGAGTCGGAGTCGCGCAGGTGCTGCACCGGCTCGTAGCAGGTCGGGTAGTACTCGACCTTGGTGCTCTTGCCGACCTGGGACACCGGCGAGCTGGAGCAGCCGCCGAGGAACACGGCGACACAGGTGAAGCCGGCGGTGGCCAGCGTCAGGGCGCGGCGGCGCGATTGCGGGTTTACACGGTTAGCGGACGATTGCATGTCTGGGCTCTCTGCTTGGGTTTGACCACCCCGGGACGGCAACGCGCCGGCCGGGTTCCTTCTGTACATGCCTGGCATCGGTGGTCATGGCTTCGGTACTGCCGATGCAAGCAATTCCTTCAGGATCGCCGCCGGGTCCGCGCGCTGCTGCTGGCGGTACTGGCTGACGTGCCTGACGAAAAGGGTCGCGCGGGTGACCAGGCTCTTGCCGATCACCGGTTTGCGATTGAGTTCTTCCTTGATGCGCTGGAACTGCGCCTGGATCACCGCGTCGGTGTAGCGCGTGCCGGTGGCCAGGTTGTCGATGTAGATGGCCACCGCGCCGTCCAGCGCGCTGCTGCCGTTCTGGATGGCGACGCCGAACAGCTTGGCGGTGGCGGCATCCTTGGCCTGCTCGGCCTGCTGCTGGTTCTTGCGCAGGTTGGTGAGGCGGATGTTGTAGTTGTTGATGGTCTCGGCCACGAGAGCCGAGGACTGGATCAGGTTGCCGGCGGCTTCCTCGCGCTGGCGGGCGATCAGCGAGACGTTGCGCTTGAGCTCCTCGTTGATGGTGCCCAGCTGCGCCTGCAGCTGCGGATCGGTGGTGGCGGCGATGATGCCGTCCAGGCGCTGGGTCGGGTCCTGGGTCTCGTCGATGGCGTCGGTGAGCCCGGCCAGGCGGCCTTCCTTCTTCCACTGTTCGAAGAGTTCCTGGTAGCGCGAGCGCGGCGCCGACAGCGCGCCGATGGCGACGCGGAAACCGGTGGTCTCGTTGCGCTGCTCGGTCCCGTCCGGGGCGAACAGCGGGTACTCGCGGCGCATGCCGGTGAACAGCGTGCCCTCGCCTTCCAGGTAGTTGCCGCCCTTCACCACGAAGCCGCCATAGGCGCCCTGCAGGCGGCCGGCGTGGACCATCTGGAAGGACTCCTGGACCATCTCGGCGGCGTTGCCGAGCACGTCGAACAGGCCGATCGGGTTCGGCTGGCGGGTGCCGATGGGCATCAGCCGCGCGGCCTGGCCGGTGCCGCCGGAGACCTGGTTGTACACCGCCCAGTCACCCAGCGGGCCGTCGCCCTCGCCGCCCTCGACATGCCGCGGGAACAACCGCGCTTCCAGCTCCTGCCGCGATACCGCCTGGGCGCCGCGGGCGGCGTATTCCCACTCCACCTCGGTGGGCAGGCGGACGAAGCCGAAGCCGCCGTCCTCGGCATTCTTGCCGCGGCCGCTGACCGGCAGGCGGTCGCGCTGGTACTTCATCAGCCAGGCGCTGTACACCGCCGAGAAGCGCTCGGCCTCGAAGCGCGACAGCTTCACCTTGGGCAGCCGGCCGGGCACGCCGTCGGGCAGGTTCAGCGTCTCGCAGGCCGGCGCCTCCTGGCCCTCGGCCAGCGACTGCGCCTGGGCCATGACCTGGGCGTACTGGCGCGCGGTGACCTCGTACTTGCCGAGGAAATAGAACATCGGCTTCAGCGGCTCGCCCTTGCCCGGCTTGGGCAGCTGCCCGGCGATGGTCTTGTTCCAGGCCGCCGGCAGGTCGCCGAGGCTGAACTGGCCGTTGATGTACTCGCGGCGGTAACCGGAGATGAACGATTGCTTGTAGCCCGGCTCGCCTTCGCTGAAGGGGTAGCCGAGGTTGACCTCGCGGTCGTCCAGCGAACCCTTGGCCAGCACGTAGACGTAGCGGAACACCATCTCGCCGCCGCACGGCAGCGGCAGCGTCACGTCGTCGGCCAGGGGCTTGGGATTGTTCAGCTTGTCGCCGTCATCCTCGGCGTGCGCCGCCGGGGCCGCCAGCAGGGCCGCGGCGATGGCCAGGGCGACAGGGTTGCAAGCCAGCATAGCTCGGCGCCACTCAGACATCACGGACTCCTTGCGCAGCATCGATACGACAGACCCGCCAGCCGCCCAGCAGCGCCGCCAGCAGGCTGGCCGCGAGCACCGCGAGGACGGCGACGAGGTAATGGGTGGGCAGCAGCTGCGCGGCGTGCTCGCCCGGCTGCGCCACGAACAGGCGGTTCAGCCCGCCCTGGGCCAGGCGGTACAGCGCGGCCGCCAGCAGCGCGGCGAAGGCCGAGCTGTACAACGCCTGCAGCACTACGAAGGCGAGCAGCGCCGAGGTGCCGAAGCCGACCAGGCGCAGCACCGCCAGCTCGCGGCGCTTGCGTTGCACCGCCGCCAGCGCGCCCGCGCAGATCGCGGCAAAGGCGCCGGCCAGGGCCAGCGCGGCGATCAGCCAGAACACCAGGGTCAGGTTGCGCGACAGCGACTGCACGCGTTCGATGGCAGCAGCCTGGGTGAACACCTCCACGCCCTGCCCGGCGAAATAGCGCCGCAGCGGCTCGACGTCGTCAAGCCCACGGGCATACAGGCGGAACGCCGGGTAGATGCGCTGCGCCCGCTCCCCAGGGGCTTCGCCCGGCCAGCCGAAGGCGTCCACCGCGAGGCCGTCGCGGAAGTCCTCGGCGGCTTCCAGCAGACCCGGTGCGGCAAACAGCGCATCGCGACCAAAAGCCTCCAGCGGCAACACGCCAAGCACCCGCAGGCTGAGCGCCCGCGAGCTGTCGCGGCCGGCGTTCTGCCGGGTCAGCAGTGCCTGCAGCGAGTCGCCAGCGCGCACGCCAAGCTTCTCCGCCGCCGTCTGGCTGAGCAGCACGTCCTGCAGGTCGTTTGGTACCGGCAGGCCGCCGAGCAGCGGATCGCCAACCGCGGTGGGGATCATCTCGGCGGTCAGCGCCTCGCGGCCGGGCAGCGACAGCTGCACGCTGGCGGCGATCTGCCGGGTACGCGGCACGGCGAAGGCCACGTCCGGGCGCGCGGCCAGCGCGGCGACATAGGCGGCGTCGAAACGCGCGCCGCCCAGGGGGATGATCTCGCGCACGCCGGCATCCCGTTGCAGGCGCTCGGTGAGGCTGCCGACCAGGCCGAACTTCAGGCCGAACAGCACCAGCAGCGGCGCCAGCACCGCCACCAGCGCGAGCACCGCGCAGGCGGACAGGCGCCAGTCATTGCGGTAGTCCTGCCAGGCCAGGCTGGCGACCAGGGGCAGGCGCATCAGGCGTGCTCCTCCAGGGTCGCGCAGACGCCGCCGTCGGCTTCGCGCCGGCAATCCAGGCGCAGGATGCGCAGCCCGGCCTCGCGCGCGGCGGCCTCGTCGTGGGTGGCGATCACGCAGCAGGCCTGCTGCTCGCGCACCTGTTCGAGGAACAGCGCGAGCACCTGGCGGGCGTTGAGCGGGTCCAGCGCGGCGGTCGGCTCGTCGGCCAGCAGCAGCGCCGGGCGATGGGCCAGGGCGCGGGCACAGCCGACGCGCTGGCGCTGGCCGACCGACAGCTCGGCGGGCTTCTTCTCCAGCTGATCGCGAATGCCCAGGCGTTCGGCCAGGCGCTCGACGCTGCCGTCGTCGGCCAGGCCGAGCAGGCGCCGCGACAGTTCTATATTGGCGCGCACGCTGAGGTAACCGAGTAGCCCGCCGGTCTGCAGCACGTAGCCGCAATGGCGGCTGCGCAGCTCGGCCAGGGCGCTGCGGCGGCCGCCGCGCCAGAGTGCGGGAATGCCGAACACCGCGTTGCCGGCACGCCAGTCGAAACGCTCCGCCTGCTGCGGCTCCGCCACCAGGGCGAGCAGGTCGAGCAGCGTGCTCTTGCCGCTGCCGCTGGCGCCCACCAGCGCCAGGCGCTGACCGGCAGCCAGGTCCAGGCACGGTACGTCCAGGCGGAAGCGCTGCGCGCCCTGCCCGCGGACACTGCTGACCCCACGCAGGCTGAGCAGGCTCATGGCAGCGTCGCCAGCGGCACACGGTACAGCGCGTCGCCCGGTTCGGCAGCGCCGAAGCGGACCCAGTTGGCCGTGTCGTTGTGGAAGGTTTCGTAGAGGCGGATCTTCGATTCCAGCTCGTCGATGAAGTCCTGCTGCTCAGCCACCGACAGCGACAGCCAGAGGTCCTGGGTCATGCCCAGCACCTTGCTGCGGTACGGCAGGCCTTCGAGGTACTCGCCGAGCAGGCCGCCCTTGGCCAGGTTGCCGCCCTGGCGCAGGGCGGAAGGGTCGCGACTCATGTAGGCGCTGGCGCTGGCGATTTCCTGGAAGAAGTCGCGCGGCGAGGTCTGCGTCTTGCGCGCCGCATCGACGATCAGCTTGAGCGACTGCTGCAGTTCGTTGAGCTGCAGGCGGGTGAGCAGCACGCAGACCTGGAAGGCCGGCAGCGCCGGGTTGCTCAGGTCGCGGTCGGCGGTCCAGGCGCTGACCAGCTGCGGGCTCTGCGCCTGGGTCTTGCGWCCGAGGAAGTCCATGTGCATGGCGTAGCCGATGGCCGCCGACTTCTGCGCCAGGCTCGGCGCGCTGGTCAGCTCGGGGGCGGCGCTGGGCGCGTTGCCGCGCACCTGGTGGACGAGGTCGGCGAAGACCGTGCCGATCTCGTCCAGGCGCTGGCCGAAGCGCTGCACGTCGCCACCGGGAACCGGCACGTAGAGGTCGCCGATGCGCGGGTTGGCGTCGCTGGTCAGGGTGCGGTATTGCTGCTCGGCGGCGGAGTGGTTCTTTGCCCCGGCCGGGGTCAGCAGGTGCAGCGCATAGAGGTGAATCTGCTTGTTCAGCGCGGCCTGGCGGACCTCGGCCTCGTTCATCCGCGTCGAGCTGTAGGGGTCGCTCTTGCGCAGCGCGCCGGCATCGCTGACCACCAGCACCACGCGGCCGCCGTAGCCGCTCCAGTCCATGCCATCCACCGCCTGCATGATGCCGGCGAAGGCGTCCTCGTTGAACGAATGGCTGGACACCGTGGTGGCCTTGATCTGCCCGGCCAGTTGCAGGAAGCGCGCGGGGTCGCGGCCTTCCTGCAGCGGGATCAGGGTCTTGCTCAGGTACTCCAGCCCCGGCGTCTTCTGCGTGTTGTTGCGGAAGCCCACCAGGCCGAAGCTGACGCTGTCCAGCTCGCCACGCTCGGCGAGCTTGCCCTGCAGGCTCTGCACCACGTCGCGAATCTGGTCGATGTAGGGCTGCATGGACACCGAGGTATCCACCACCAGCACGATGCCGGTGCGGAACGAATCGGTGGCAGCGGCCTTCAGCGGCTTGCCCGCCACCGTGCTGGCGGCCTGGCTGCCGGGGTCGATGGAGGCGACCTTGAGCATCTGCACGATCTGCCCGTTGTCATCCATGCTCTCGCGCGAATCGAAGATCGGCAGCAGGTAGAAACGCTCCTGGGCGACCGCGCTGGCGGCCGGTTCCAGGGCCAGCACCTGGCTGTTGTCGGCGGCATTGGCCTGGGCCTTCTGCAGCAGCGTGCGGGCGGCCTTGGGATCGGCGATCAACTGTTCCAGCAGGCTGTCCTGGCGCAGGAACATCACCGGCGCGCGGCCGGAGCGTTCGGTGAACTTGAGCACCAGGCTCTGCTTCCAGTCGGCGCCTTCGCTGGCCGCCAGCCAGCCCAGCGCGCGGCCGTCGCTGGCGGTGCTGACCTGCAGCCAGTCCTGGCCGGCGACATTGCGCCGGGCATAGACGTAGAGCACCGAGAACGCCGGCAGCGGCTGTACGGCGCCCTGCCCCGGCTCGCTGTGCAGCTGCGCGCCGGGCTTGGCCAACACGCGCTGGTAGAGAGTCTTCTTGCCGGGGATCAGCAGCGGGTGTTCGCCGGCCACCGAGTCGTCGCCCGCCTTGGCCTGGGTCGGCAGGCCGGCGGTCTGCGGCTTGTCGCTGGCCAGCGCCTGGCTCGGAGCCTGAACCGGCGCCTTGTCCTGCGTGTCCTTGTGGTCGACAACGACCGGCGCCTTGGCCGGACGGCCGAGCCACCAGTAGCCGGCACCACCGACACCCAGTGCCGCCGCGACGGCCACGGCGAGCAGCGCCAGCACCGGGCCTTTGCGCTGGCCCGACGACGCTGGCCCGGAGGCTGGCTGCGGCTTGCGTGCGCCGGCAGCCGGCGGCGGCGTGACCGGGGGCAGCGGCGGTTTTGCCGGCGGCGCCGCCTGGGGAATATCAATGGACACCGCCTGCAAACCGCCCAGTTCGGTGGGTGTCGGCTTGGCCAGCGGTGCCGGGTATGACGGCAGCGTCGTCACCGGCAGCGGCAACGGCAACGGGCGCACCACGGTGGCGTCCGGGTCCTGGGCGGACAGCGCGTCGAGGGCGGCGAGCAGTTCGGCGGCGTTGCCGAAGCGCTCGTTCGGCTCCTTCGCCAGCAGGCGCTGCAGCAGCCCCTGGTAGCGCCCGTGGTGCAGCGGCAGTTCCGGCAGCGGCTGGGTCAGGTGCGCCAGCGCCGTGGACAGCGCGTCGGTGCCCATGTACGGCAGCTCGCCGACGAGGATTTCATAGAGCACCACGCCCAGCGAATAGAGGTCGGCGCGGCCGTCGATGTCCATCCCGCGCGCCTGCTCGGGGCTCATGTAATTGGGCGTGCCGACGGCAAAGCCGGCCTGGGTGAACTGGGTGCGGTCATCCAGCGACTTGGCGATGCCGAAGTCCGAGAGCACTGCGGTGCCGTCGGCGCGGAACAGGATGTTGGCCGGCTTCACATCGCGGTGAATCAGCCCCTGGGCGTGGGCATAGCCCAGCGCCGAGGCGATCTGGCGGATGTAGGCCAGCCCCTGCTCGGGGCTCAACCCGGCGGCGATGCGCTCGCGCAGGGTGCCGTTGGGCAGGTACTCCATGGCCATGTAGTACTGCTCGCCGGCATTGCCGATGTCGTGCACGGTGACGATGTGCGGGTGCGACAGCCGCGCCAGGGTCTTGCCCTCGCGCAGGAAGCGCTCGCAGAACGAGGCGTCGGCGGCCAGCGCCGGGGCCATGATCTTCAGCGCCACCTTGCGTTCCAGCGAGCGCTGCACGGCCAGGTAGACGGTGGCCATGGCGCCCTCGCCGATCACGCTGTCGATGTCGAATCCGGGAATCTTCAGGTCCATGACGAGGGTTCGCTTGCCTTGATGACGATGGCGGTGATGTTGTCGGGAGCGCCGCGGGTCAGGCCCAGGTGCACCAGGCTGCGGACCACCTGGTAGGGGTCGGCGTGGCCGAGCACGTCGCGGATTTCATGGTCCTCGGCGGTCCGGGTGAGGCCGTCGCTGCACAGCAGCCAGGTGTCGCCGGGGAGGATGTCCAGTTGCAGCGCGGAGAGTTCCAGCTGGTCCTGCACGCCGATGGCGCGGGTGACGATGTTCGCCCTGGGGTGCACGCGCGCCTCGGCCTCGCTGAGCAGGCCGCTGTCCTGCAGCTCCTGCACGTAGCTGTGGTCGCGGGACACCGCGCTCAGCTCGCCGTCGCGCAGGCGGTACAGGCGGCTGTCGCCGGCCCACAGGCACAGGCCACGGTCCTCGCGCACGGCCATCAGCACCACGGTACTGCCCATGATGCTGACGCCGCGCACGCGGGTTTCCTCGCGCACCGCGTCGTTCACCTGGGCCAGGCCGCGGCGCAGAATCTCGTCGTAGTCTTCCAGCGAATCGGGCGGCGCAATGCGCCGCAGGCTGTCGACGATCAGGCTGCTGACGTAGTCGCCGGCAGCGTGGCCGCCCATGCCGTCGGCGACCACCCAGAGGCCGTCCTCGGGACGATCCAGGTAGGCGTCTTCGTTGATCTGGCGCACCAGGCCGACATGGCTGTGCGCCGCCGAGCGATAGAACAGCGGCAGCATCAGCACAGCGCCTCCCGACCCAGCAGGCAGGCGCCGAAGCGCTCGGCGGCGGGCAACCCGGCGCAGCGCAGCAGGCCCGCGGCGACCTGCTCGGAACCCTGGCCCCACCAGAGGCTGGCGCCTGCGCAGGCGAGCTCGGCCAACGCGGTGGTGCGCGCCGCTGCATCCAGTGCGGCCACGCGCTGCACGCCAATGGTCGACTCGCACGCGGCAGGCGCCTGTTCCGGCAAGGCCGGCAACGCCTGGACCGCTGCCTCGAAGGCGTCGAAACCGGCGCCCTCCTCCAGGCTCGCCAGCAGCGTCGCCTCGATGGCTTCGAACCAGCCATCGGCCGCCTGTACCGCCGCCAGCGCCTGGCCGGCGGGCAGCACGCTGGCGACCGTCAGCGGGAAATAACGGCCCACGCGATCAATGCTCGGCATCAGCACGCCGGCCACCGCCGCTTCGCCACACACACCCGGCGCGAGCAGGAAGCGCCACAGCGGGCTGACCAGGTAGGCCTGCAGCCACGCCTCGCCCAGTTGCCGCTGGCTGGCCTGCAGGCTGGCGGCGAGCCAGGCGTCCCAGCCCTGCTGGAAGCCAGCGGGCAGGTCGCGCCCGACGAAGTCACCGCGGCTGGCGATCTTGCCGTAGAAACCCACTGCCGTCATAGCCGCTCCGGCAGGCTGAAGCCGGCAACCGCGCGGCTCTTGAAGGGATTGAAGGCGCTGTTGGCGCGCAGCTCGTAGGCGATGCTGGCGCTGTCCACGCGCAGGCGCAGGTTGAAGCGATCCGGCGAGCCGCCGCCGACCAGCTCGGACTGGTCGAGCAGGCGGAACCACGCCCAGGGGCCTTCCACGGTCAGCGCCGAGCGCCCGCCATTGGCCGGCGGCGACACCGACAGGCGCACCGCGCCGATGCTGTTGGGGTTGGGCCACTGCATGGCCACCGGCCGGCTCGGGCCGTGGTCGTAGCTCAGCTGCTGGCCGTCGAGGTCGAGGAGGAACTGGCTGACCGAGGCGTCCATGGTCACCGGCTTCAACTCGAAGCGCACGCTGGGCTGCAGGCCGCCGCTGCGGAAGTACACGTCGCGGATCAGCGCGGCGCGCTGGAAGGTCTGCAGCACGCCCGGCGCGATGCCCAGCTTCTGCGCCGCGCCCGGCTGCCAGCGCCAGGTGCTGGCGGAGGTGTCGACGTAGGGTTGCAGGTACTTGCGGAAGTAGCTGTCCATCACCCCGCCGACACCGAAGAACTGGCCGAAGTCGTCCAGGGTGGCGTCGCGGGAGCTGCCCGGTACCAGCGGATAGCGACCGCTGAGGGACTGCCGCCAGACGTTCACCACCTCCGCCGACCAGGCCGCGTTGAGCTGGCTGCGCACACCGCCCATCATGCTGTTGGTGGTCGAGCTGACCACCGACTTGACCAGCCCCTGGACCACCGGCGGCTGGCGCTCGGCGGCCAGGCTGACGCGCGCAGCGGCAGCGCTGGCCTGGTTCTTGGCTTCGCCCAGCAGCGCATCGCCGCTGGCGCCGACCATGGCGCTGACCTGCACGTAGAGCGCATTCATGTCCGCCAGCAGCGCATCCAGCGCCATCGGCGAGCCGCCCTCCTGGCTGACCAGCCCGGCGAGCTCGGCGAAGTGCGCGCTGACCGGGTCCTGCCCCGTCGACTGCGCTACCGCGCCCGCCGTTTCCGGCGCCTGGCCGAGCAGAGAACCGAGCTTCTGCTTGAGCTGGTCGACGCCCGCGTCGGCCTTCTTCACCTGCGCCGTCAGCGCCGGGTCGGCCTGTTGCAGGTCGGTCTCGTGGGCCACCGCCACCAGCAGCTTCTTCAGCGGCGAGGTCGGCCCGGAGATCACCCGCAGCACGTCGGCGGCCTGGGCCACGCTGGTGATGGGCACGAAGTCGATGTCGGCGAGCAGCGCATCCCACTGCCGCACGTAGTCCTGGAAGTACAGCTGGCGCACCTCGGCGGCCAGCGCCAGGGCGTCCTGGGCATCGTTCAGTTCGCGGCCGAGCACCCACTGTTCCTCGGCCAGCACACCGGCCTGGTTGACGCTGGCCAGCAGGAAGGCCTCGCGGTAACCGCGCAGGGTGAAGAAGCCGCTCAGCGGATCAGCCAGCGGCTTGCCGCTCTTGCGCACGAAGACCAGCGCGGCATCACGGCCGGCGGCGTCGCTGAGGCGGAAGTCGCTGACACCTTCGGGCAGCTTCTGGCGCTTGACCCGGTCGTAGACGCGCTGCGCCACCGGCAGGCGTTGCAGTTGCTGGCGCAGGTCGTCGATCAGGCGCTGGTCCAGGCGTGCGTCCGGCGGGCGGCGTTCGAACAGCGCCTGCAGGTGCGTGTTCAGCGACAGGCGCTGCTCGGCCGGCAGGTCGCGCGGCAGGCTCTGGTCCCAGTCCAGGCCGATCCAGGCCTTGAGGAAGTCCGGGTCGTAGTGCGAACCGTCGCCGAGCATCAGGTAGGCCTTGAGCCCTTCGTAGAGATAGTCCGAGCCGCCGCCACTGCGCAGCTGCTCCTCGATGCGGCTGACCAGGCGCGGGGCGAAGGTCGCCACCAGCAGGCGGCGGTAAACGTTCCCGGCCTCCTCGTCGAGCATGTCGCCCTGGTACAGGCCCAGGCCCTCGGCCATCCCCGGCGGGTCGCCGGCCAGCGTGCGTACCGCGTCGAGCAGCGGCAGCACCGCCAGCACGTCGCGCTGGGCCGGGCTCAGGCTGCGCACGCTCTGGTCCAGCGGCGCGGTCTTTTCTCCAACCTGGGCGATGTACGCCTGGTTGGCGCGGAAGCTCAGCAGCCACAGTGTGCCCACCACCAGCACCAGCGCCACGCTGGCGGCCAGTGCGCCGATGGCCAGCCACTTGCGCCGCCGCTCGACCTTCGGGTCGACGCCGACCAGGCCGCGCTCGGCGAACGCGACATCGGTGAACAGGCGATGGATGAAGTAGCTACGGCCAGTGCCGTTCTGCCGCGCCAGGTGCTGGCGGTCGAGGTTCATGCTCTGCGCCATGGCGCCGATCAGGCGGTCGATAGGGCTGCCTTCCTGGGTGCCGCTGGTGAAGTACACGCCGCGCAGCAGCGGGCGCTCTTCATAGGCATTGGGCTTGAACACGCCGCCGAGGAACTCGCCGAGCATCGCCTTGAGCGCGGCGAACTGCTGCGGGAAGCCGTAGATCAGGTCGCGCCGCGCCGGGTCGCGTTCCTGTTGCAGGCGCTCGACCAGCCGCTGGTTGAGACGCTGTTCGAGGGCGGCGAATTCGCCGGCGAAATTCTCCAGCGGGCCGCCGGCCTGCTGGCCGTCGTCGAGGGCGAAGGTGAAGCCCCAGACCTGGGCGCGGGCCTCGCGGTCGAGGTCGTCGAAGAACTCCATGAAGCCGGGCACCAGGTCGCACTTGGTGAGCATCACGTAGACCGGGAAGCGCACGCCCAGCTGGCTGTACAGCTCCTGCACCCGCGCGCGGATCGCCACCACGTGGGCCGCCCGCTCCGCCTCGCTGGCCTGCAGCAGGTCGGCCAGGCTGATGGCGATGAAGGCGCCATCGATGGGCCTGCGCGCACGCTCGGTCTTGAGCAGGTCGAGGAAGCCCAGCCAGGCGGCCTTGTCGACCTGCGCGTGGCTGTCCTGGGTGGTGTAGCGGCCGGCGGTATCCAGCAGCACGGCCTCGTCGGTGAACCACCAGTCGCAGTGCCGGGTGCCACCGACGCCACGAATGGCGCCGGCGCCCAGTTGCGCGGCGAGAGGGAAGTTCAGCCCGGAATTCACCAGCGCGGTGGTCTTGCCCGAACCCGGCGGGCCGATGATCACGTACCACGGCAGCTGGTACAGGTTGCGCCGTTCCTCGCCGCCCAGGCGTGCCTTCTTCAGCAGCACCAGGGCCTCGTCCATGCGCTGGCGCAGGGTCGCCAGCTCCTCGGCGGTGGCCACGCTGGCGGCATCCGGCGGAGTCTCGGCGGCGAGGCTGGCGAGCATCCGCCGTTCCTGCCGGCGCGCCTGCAGCAGGCGCCAGGCGCGCCAGCCGAGCCACAGGGCGAACAGCAGGACGATCAGCGCCCAGCGCCGCCATTCCGGCACCAGCGCACTGAGCAGCGGGCCGATGAACCAGATGATCAGGCTCAGGGCGATCAGCCCGAGCACGGGAATCACCCAGCGGGTGACGAATCCGAACAACGACTTCACTCCACGCCCTMCGCCAGCACGGTGATTTCAACCCGACGGTTCTTCGCCCGCCCGTCAGCGGTGGCGTTGGAAGCCACCGGCTCGGTGTCGCTGAGGCCTTCGGCGCTGAAGCGCTCGGCCTGGCCGGTGCGTGCGGCGAGCATCTGCAGTACCTCTTCGGCGCGTGCCCGCGACAGTGCCCAGTTGGACGGGAAACGCAGGGTGGCGATGGGACGGTTGTCGCTGTGACCGGTGATGCGCACCTGGCCGCGGATCTTGCCGACGGCGTCGGCGATGCGCCCCAGCAGCGGCTGGAAGTCGTCCTTGATGCTGGCGCTGCCGGAGGCGAACAGCTCGTCGCCACGGATGGTCACCACCGAGCGGTCGACGCCGTCCTGCACCGCCACGCGGTTGGCGCGGATGTCGTCGGCGAGGAAGGTCGCCAGGCGCGGACGCTCGACCACCCGCGGCTTGACCACCGCCGGCTCGATGCTCTGCACCGGCACTTCGCCCAGGGCGTGAATCTGCCGGAACACCGGCTCGGCGTCGGCGGCCAGCTTCATCCGCAGGCCGAACAGCAGCAGCAACAGCAGCGCCAGCGCCACGGCCAGGCCGACCCACGGCGGCACCAGGCGCGACAGGCGATCGGGCATCACGCTGACGCCGCGCCAGTGCGGCGACAGCTCGCGCTCGCGTTCACCGCGCACGCTGCGCAAGGTCGCGGCGGTGCGTTCGCGCAGCGCTTCGAGCTGGCTGCGGCCGTCGTGCATCACCCGGTAGCGGCCTTCGAAGCCCAGGCTCATGCACAGGTACAGCAGCTCCAGCAGGTCGAGGCGTTCGCGCGGGCTCTGCAGGCAGTGTTCGAGCAGCTGGAAGACCTTCTCGCCGCCCCAGGCTTCGTTGTGCACGGTGATCAGCAAACTCTGTTTGCCCCACTCGCTGGCACTGCCCCAGGGCGTGCTGAGCACGGCTTCGTCCAGCGCGGTGCACAGCGCGTAGCGCGCCAGCAGTACTTCGTTGCGCGGCACGCCGGCGGCTTCCGCGCGTTGTTCGAACTGACGCAGGTAGCCCAGCAGTTGAGCGCGCAGGCTGGCCGGCGCCGGGTGCGCCAGGGTGCTGCGCAGGCGAGTGAGCAGGCTCAGCAGCGAGCCGGCGGCCTGCTCCAGCGGGTTCATGCCCTGGGCTTGGCCGGCCGGCAGCGGCGCAGCAGCTACCGGCAGCGGCGCGGCCGGGGCTTCGGCAGCCGGCTGCGGAGCGCGGCCACCGGGGCGCGGCATGAACTGGGTGCGGTCGTTGCCCAGCGGGTTGGGGCTGGCGTTACTGCTCGGCCAATCGTCGTTGACGCTCATCGCTTATCCCCGGATCGCCCAGAAGGCCAGGTTCAGGCCGGGGAATTCACCGGCGACGTGGAAGGCGAAGCCACCGGACTGCGCCAGCTGCTTCCAGTGCTCGCTGCCACGGTCCAGCTCGTAGTAGGTGGAGCCGGCGTGGAACGGAATCTGCCGCGGCGCCACCGGCAACGGCAGCAGGCCGATGCCCGGCAGCTGCAGGTTGACCAGGTCGCGGATGTGCTCCACCGAGCCGATCTTGCTCTGCTGGCCGAAGCGCCCGCGCAGGGTCTCGGCGGGCATGTCGGCGCGCACCACGAGGACGAAGCTGGCGTTGTCCAGCAGGCTGCGGTCGGCGAGCATGCCGACGTGGATGCCGTAGGCCTTCTCGACGATGGGGATCGGTACTGCCTTGCTGTCGATGAGCATCGACAGCGCCTCGCGCAGGGCCTGCATCAGCGGGGTGAAGCTAGTGACCAGGTCGTCGTGCTGGTACACCGGGAACGCCGCCGGGCGCCGCTCGGCGCTGGAGAAGGTGGCGAACTCGCCGGCCAGGGCGAGCAGCTCGCTGTACAGCCGCTCCGGGTGCAGCGGGCTGATCCGCGCCAGGTGCGCCACCAGCGGCTCGGCGCGGTTGACCAGCTGCAGCAGCATGAAGTCGGCGATCTCCGAGGCGCCGCCGGCGCTGGAGGCCACCACCCGCCCGGCGAGGGCTTCGCCGCGCTGGTGCAGCAGGCCCAGTAGTTCGCTGCGGAACGCCGCCAGCGGCTTGCTCACGCTGACGTCGAGCAGCGGCGGAATGTACTGCTCGTCCAGCACCAGGGAACGGTCGGCGCGCTTCTCGCGCACCCGCACCACCCCCAGGGCGGCGTAATCGTGCAAGCCGTCGGCGGCGGTGAGCAGGCGCAGCGCGCGATCGCCCACAGCCACCGGCACGCGACTTTCGAACGCGGCATTGTCGTCACGCACCTCGCGCACCTGGCTGCGATAGCGCGCGCCACCGGCGTTCTCGCCCGCCTCCACCGTGTCGCGCACGCCAGGGCGGCGCAGCGGCAGGGCCAGGTGGATCACGCCGTCGCGCAGGCCGTCCTCGATCTCCAGCGGTTCGGGGGCGACGTCTTCCTGCGGGATGTTGAACGGCGTGCCGTCGGGCAGCAGGCCGCGTGCCGAGACGATGGCCAGCTTGCCCTGGGCCAGCAGGCCGGGGTCGATCTGCAGTTCGGAGAAACCCCAGCCGGCGGCGGACAGCGGCCGGCTGCGGGAGTCGATGAGGCTTTCCAGGTAGCGGTCGTGCTGCTGGAAATGCTGGGTGCCGATGAACATGCCTTCCGACCAGATCACGCGATTATTCCAGGACATGGGGGCTCCGATTAGCGAGAGTCAGGACGGGAGGGTTGTTCCAGGGCCACCGCGTGCACGGCGTTGGCGCCCAGTTCGATGCGGTAGCTGGCGGCCTGCCCGGCCACCGGTTGCAGCACGCTGCGCCACTGCGCGCGGTCGAGGTCGCGGTAGCCGACCATCAGCGCCAGTTGGCGGGTAGCGGGATCGAGGTGGCGGGTCAGCTCGCGCTGCTCGCCCGGTTGCAGCAGCCATTCGTCCTGGGCGATCAGGTCGTTGCCCAGGACCGTGGCGGCGTGTTCGGCGAGGCTGAAGTAATCGGCGCGTTCGAAGCCGGCAGCGCTGCGCAGCTCCAGCAGGCGCACGCGCACCGGGGCGCTGTAGCCTTCCGGGGTGGGGTTCAAGCGGCTGTCGGCCTGCAGTTGCAGGGTCACGCGGGTGCCCTCCTCGGGCGCCGGCGCGGGGCTGGCGGCATCGCTGGAGCAGCCGTTGCACAGCAGGGCCAAGCCCGCTGCCAGTAAGACCTGTCGAATCATCCTTGTTCCTCGGTAACGCTCTTGTCTCATCCCTGATCGGTCGGCCTAGGGTTGCCGCAGTCGGACGATGTGTTGCTCGTAGGCCCGGCCGAACTCACGTCCGAACAGGTCCTGGAAATCTTCTTCGGCCTCGCGCGACAGCGTCGCGTACAGCTCGACGAACTGCTGCCAGCTCTGCGCCTGGCGCGCGCCGGGCAGCAGGCTGGCAAGCCCGCCGCCCTTGCCCATGCGCGCTTCCAGCGCCTGCGGTTCGAAGCGCGCCAGCAGGTGCTTGATCGCCGCCTCGACGCCGGCCATCACCGCCAGTTGGTGGGCGCGCAGGTCGTTGAAACCATCGCCCACCGCCTGGTCGGCAGCCATGAACGCCGGGCTGCCGCCACGCAGCAGCAGGAGCAGCGCTTCATCGGCATTGGGGGCGAATTTCAGCGGGTTGTTCTCCACCGGGCGCACCAGGGTCTGCTGCATGCGGAACTCGCCCTTGAGACTGCTGCGGGCGCGCAGCACGTCGATCAGCCCCTCGACCATCAGCCGGTAACTACGACCGATGGACTCCATCTGCGCGGCGGCCTGCTGTGGGTCCAGGCGCAGGCGTTCGAGCCCGGCACCGCGCAGGAAGGCTTGCAGCAGTTCATCGGAGGGTGCGGGCTCTACGGCGCGGGGCGGCTGCGGCGGTGCTTCGCGGGGCGCTGCGAGCTGTTCGCGGGGCGCTGCCGGCACCTCGGTTGTCGGTGCGACTGCCGGCTGCAACGGTTCGGGCATAGGCACGGGCATGGGCGTGGACTGCACGCTGAGCGCTGCCGGGGGCTCGACCGGGGCGAACGGATTGGCTGTGGCGAACGGATCGACGGCCGGCGGCGTGTCGCCGAGCAGGTCCCAGTCCGCCGGAATCAGCCCGGCGCCAGCGCTCGGCGGAGCAATTTCGGGGGTGACGACGCTGGGCATGGCCGGCGGTGGCGGCAGGGTCGGCGCCGGCGGTCGGAAGTCGTGGCGCTCGGCCGGAACATGGTCGGAAACCGGCGCCGGGGCCGGCGTTGTCGGGGCGAGAAAATCGAACAGATCGGGCAGGGTTTCCTGCGGCGAAACGCCTTGCAGATGTGCCGAAGCCGAGGGGCTGAATGGCGTTTCCGCGATCGCCGCCGGGCCGTTCTGATGGGCGGCCATCAGCGCTTCGAAACTGTTCGCCGACTCTGCCGCGACGAACGGCGAAGAGCCCTGGCCCAGAGCACTTTCGATGCGCGCCTGAATCTCGTAATCACCGATGCGGATAACTTCGCCATCTTCCAGAAGTTCACTGCTGCCACGGCGCATGCGAACTCCGGCGTGGACTAGCTCGACGCCGTTAGTGCTGTTGTCGGTGAGGTAGTAGCGCCCGTCCTTATATTGAACGAGGCAATGTCGCGAAGAGACCAGCCGTGCAGGATCAGGCAATACCCAATCATTGTCGGAGTTACGGCCAATTGCCATCACTCCACTTTCCAGTGTCATCTCGGGGCACTGGCCGGGGGTGATCTTGTGATAACTGGTGATGGTCAAACGCAGCGCCATGTCGCCTCCCTGCCTGCTCCGCCTTCCGTCGTCCATCCACGGACAACGCAACCCCCACGGGGGTTCAACACTTTTTTCCTACAAGCGTGAACCCGTGATTCTGAAGGGCAAACGGCGGAAACCGCGCGATCTTATCCTTCGTCCTGTGACCGTCAAGCACGTATCGCCGAAGAACTTTCCGACTCTTTGGCGTCGATCACAACTGCACTAACTCGTAAATAGCTTACCTTGACAAAAGCAACTACTGAACAAAAAATGGCGACTTCATCGCAAATATGTGATGGCTCAGTGATATTAAGCTGAGGGCAACTTCCGACAGAAGTAATTTGGAAACTTCTGAGGAATTTGTCGGTCAAGTCCACGACGATAGGGAGATCGATTACTGTGGATGGATCGTTATTGCTCGCCTCGATTTCGGACAATTCGCCCTGTGGCGACGACCTCGAATACGACAGCGAATTCCTGCAACTGGAACGTGATGCCCAGGGGCGCCCCGAGCGCAGCATGGGCGACGTGGTGCAGGCCGCCGAGCCGCCGGACTGGCGTGCGATCGAGCAGGCCAGCAGCGCCCTGTTGCAGCGCAGCAAAGACCTGCGCATCACCCATTTCCTAGTGCAGAGCAGCCTCGCGCTGGAAGGCCTCGAAGGCCTTGCGGCACGCCTGACGCTGGTCAGCGAACTGCTCTCGCGCTACTGGGCCGAACTCTATCCGCGCCTGGATGCCGACGACGACAACGACCCCACCGTACGGGTCAACACCCTCGCCGGCCTCACCTGCGAAACCAACCTCGCCCTGCTGCGCAATGCCGTGCTGCTGCGCTCCCGCGTATTCGGCACGGTGACCCTGCGCGCCGCGCTCAACGCCGCCGGCCTGCTGCCGTCCGCCGATGAAACCCTCGGCGCCGACGAACTGCACGGCGCCCTGCAGGACAGCGACCCCGAACTGCTCGCCGCCACCCGCGCCGCCATCAGCGCTGCGCTGGAGGCTGCCCAGGCCATCGAACGCCAGGTCGCCGAACAGGTCGGCTCCAACCGTGGCGTCGACCTGCAGCCCCTGCGCCAGCCGCTGAAGCTGGCCCTGCAGGTGCTCGGCGAAAGCGCCCCGGCCAATGCCGACAGCGCCACTGCCCAGATGCACAGCGAATCCGTGGCCGACGACACCGACAGCGGCACTGCCGTTGGTGTTGCCGCGCCCCGCAGCAACGGTGAAATCCGCAATCGCGACGATGTGCGCCGCAGCCTCGACCGGCTGCTGGAGTACTACGCCCGCCACGAACCGTCCAGCCCCTTGCCGGTGCTGCTCAATCGTGCGCGGACGCTGGTCGATGCGGATTTCGCCAGCATCGTGCGCAACCTGATTCCCGATGGCATCAGCCAGTTCGAAAACCTGCGCGGCCCCGACGCGGACCAGGCCTGACGGCCAGGGAAACGGGATCACGCTACATCGATGAAGGCCCGCGGGCCGACACGCAGCGTCGCGTCAGGCGACCAGGAGAGAAGCCATGTCCAGCAACAGCAGTTCCCAGAAATTCATTGCGCGCAATCGCGCCCCGCGGGTGCAGATCGAGTACGACGTCGAGCTTTACGGCGCCGAGAAGAAGGTCCAGCTGCCGTTCGTCATGGGCGTGATGGCCGACCTCACCGGCAAGCCCGCCGAGCCCCTGGCGCCGGTGGCCGAGCGCAAGTTCCTGGAGGTCGACGTCGACAACTTCGACTCGCGCCTCAAGGCCATGAAGCCGCGCGTGGCGTTCAACGTACCCAACGAGCTGACCGGTGAAGGCAACCTGAGCGTCGACATCACCTTCCAGAGCATGGACGACTTCAGCCCGGCCGCCGTGGCGCGCCAGGTCGACTCGCTCAAGCAGCTGCTGGAAGCGCGTACCCAGCTGGCCAACCTGCTGACCTACATGGACGGCAAGACCGGCGCCGAGGACATCATCATGAAGGCCATCTCCGACCCTGCCCTGCTGCAGGCCCTGGCCAGCGCGCCGAAACCCCAGGACAACGAGCCCCAGGCCTGATCAGAGGAAGATCCCATGAGCGAGATGTTGCGTGATGGCCAGGCCATCGAAGCGGCCGGCGAGCAGACCAGCGAGTTCGCCAGCCTGCTGATGCAGGAATTCAAACCCAAGACCGAACGTGCCCGCGAAGCGGTGGAAACCGCCGTGCGCACCCTGGCCGAGCAGGCCCTGGCGCAGACCAACCTGATCTCCAACGATGCGATCAAGTCCATCGAGTCGATCATTGCCGCCATCGATGCCAAGCTCACCGCCCAGGTCAACCAGATCATCCACCACCAGGACTTCCAGCAGGTGGAAAGCGCCTGGCGCGGCCTGCACTACCTGGTGAACAACACCGAGAGCGACGAGCAGCTGAAGATCCGCGTGCTCAACATCGCCAAGCCCGAGCTGCACAAGACCCTGAAGAAATTCAAGGGCACCGCCTGGGACCAGAGCCCGGTGTTCAAGAAGCTCTACGAAGAGGAATACGGCCAGTTCGGCGGCGAGCCCTACGGCTGCCTGGTGGGCGACTACTACTTCGACCAGTCGCCGCCGGACGTCGAGCTGCTCGGCGAGCTGTCCAAGGTCTGCGCGGCGATGCACGCGCCGTTCATCTCCGCCGCCTCGCCCACCGTGCTGGGCATGGGCTCCTGGCAGGAGCTGTCCAACCCGCGTGACCTCACCAAGATCTTCACCACCCCCGAATACGCCGGCTGGCGCTCGCTGCGCGAGTCCGAGGATTCGCGCTACATCGGCCTGACCATGCCGCGCTTCCTGGCACGCCAGCCGTACGGTGCGAAGACCGATCCGGTGGAAGCCTTCGCCTTCGAAGAGAACACCGACGGCGCCGACAGCAGCAAGTACACCTGGGCCAACGCCGCCTACGCCATGGCGGTGAACATCAACCGCTCGTTCAAGCACTACGGCTGGTGCTCGCGCATCCGTGGCGTGGAATCCGGCGGTGAAGTGCCGAACCTGCCGGCGCACACCTTCCCCACCGACGACGGTGGCGTGGACATGAAGTGCCCGACCGAGATCGCCATTTCCGACCGCCGCGAGGCGGAGCTGGCGAAGAACGGCTTCATGCCGCTGCTGCACAAGAAGAACACCGACTTCGCCGCCTTCATCGGCGCGCAGTCCCTGCAGAAGCCGGCCGAGTACGACGACCCGGACGCCACCGCCAACGCCAACCTGGCCGCGCGCCTGCCGTACCTGTTCGCCACCTGCCGCTTCGCGCATTACCTCAAGTGCATCGTTCGCGACAAGATCGGCTCCTTCAAGGAGAAGGACGAAATGCAGCGCTGGCTGCAGGACTGGATCCTGAACTATGTCGACGGCGACCCGGCGCACTCCACCGAGACCACCAAGGCCCAGCACCCGCTGGCCGCCGCGGAAGTCGTGGTCGAGGAAGTCGAGGGCAACCCCGGCTACTACAACTCGAAATTCTTCCTGCGTCCGCACTACCAGCTCGAAGGGCTGACAGTGTCGCTGCGGCTGGTTTCCAAACTGCCGTCGGCCAAGGGCGCCTGATCGGGCGCGACGCGGGCGATGCCCAGCGGCGCCATCGGACTGGCGCCGTCCCTGACACCTTCAAATCGGTCACTGCACCACAGGAGAGAACATGGCTGTCGATATCTTCATCAAGATCGGCGACATCAAGGGCGAGTCGATGGACAAGACTCACAAGGACGAGATCGACGTACTGAACTGGAGCTGGGGCATGACCCAGTCCGGCAACATGCACGTCGGCGGTGGCGGTGGCGCAGGCAAGGTCACTATCCAGGACCTGACCCTGACCAAGTACGTCGACAAATCCACCCCGAACCTGATGATGAACTGCTCCAGCGGCAAGCACATCGACAAGGCGGTGCTGACGGTGCGCAAGGCCGGCGGCGACAACCAGGTCGAGTACCTCATCATCACCCTGGAAGAAGTGCTGGTCACCTCCATGCACACCGGCGGCTCGGGCGGCGATGACCGCATCACCGAGACCATCTCGCTGAACTTCGGCCAGGTCGCGGTCGACTACCAGCCGCAGAAAGTCGATGGCGGCAAGGATGGCGGCCCGATCAAGTACGGCTGGAACATCCGCCAGAACGTCAAGAAGTAAGCCTGCACGCCCCCGCCGCCCAGCGGCCGGGGGCCTGCCTGCGGGCACCGGGGCCGCAAGGCCCCTCCTCCCGCCTCTGCATACAGGACCCCTGTGTTGGTAGCCGACCTGACTTCCCGCGAGCGCCTGCAGCCATCGCTGCTCGACCGCCTCACCGATGACGCCCCCGGCAACCTCCAGGAAGCGCCGGACCGGCGCGTGTTTTCGCACAGCCAGTTGCGCGCCGCGGTACTGCGCGACCTTGCCTGGCTGCTCAATTCCACGGCGTTGCTCGACCCCGAGCGCAGCCAGCAGACCGCCGCCGGCACCTCGGTGCTGAACTACGGCCTGCCGCCGCTGGCCGGCAACAGTGCATCGAGCATCGACGTCGCGGCCCTGGAGGCACTGATCCACCAGGCCATCGCCACCTTCGAGCCGCGCATCCTGCGCCACACCCTGCGGGTGCGCGCACACAGGGCTGCCGGCGAGATGAATCACAACGCCCTGAGCTTCGAGATCGAGGGCGATCTCTGGGCCCAGCCCGTGCCGCTGCCCCTGTTGCTGCGCACCGAGATGGACCTGGAATCCGGGCATGTTTCCGTGGTGCCCGCCGAGCAGCGGAGGCGCTCATGAACCCGCGTCTGCTGGAGCTGTACAACCAGGAGTTGCAACACATTCGCGAGGGTGCCGCGGAGTTCGCCCGCGACTACCCGAAGATCGCCAGCCGCCTCAGCCTCGCCGGCATGGAATGCGCCGACCCCTACGTCGAGCGCCTGCTCGAAGGCTTCGCCTGGCTGACCGCGCGGGTGCAGCTCAAGCTCGACGCCGAGTACCCGACCTTCACCCACAACCTGCTGGAAGTCGCCTACCCGCACTACCTCGCGCCGACCCCGTCGATGTGCGTGGTACAGATGCAGACCAACCCCGACGACGGCTCGCTGGACAGCGGCTTCCGCCTGCCACGCCACAGCGTGCTGCGCGCGCCGCTGGGCAAGGAAGGCCAGACGCCCTGCGAATTCCGCACCGCCCACGAGGTGACCCTGTGGCCGCTGCGCGTGGCCCAGGCCGAGTACATCGCCAACCCGGCCGCCGAACTCGGCCGCCTGGCCGCCGCCGAACCACGCGCCAAGGCCGCCCTGCGCCTGACCCTGCGCAGCGGCACGGAAGTGCCGTTCAACAGCCTGGCGCTGGAGAACCTGCCKCTCTACCTGAACGGCGTCGACGAAGTGCCGGTGCGCCTCTACGAACAACTGCTGGGCAACGCCTGCGCGGTCTACGCCTGCCAGAGCGGCCGCGACTGGGTCGAACGGCTGCCGGCCGATGCCCTGCGCCCGCGTGGCTTCGACGATGAAGAAGCCGCACTGCCGGTGGTGCCGCAGGCGTTCCAGGGCTACCGCTTGCTGCAGGAATACTTCGCCCTGCCGCAGCGCTACCTGTTCGTCGATATCGCCGGCCTGCAACGCGCGGTGCGCCGCTGCGACGGCGAGGAACTGCAGCTGATCGTACTCTTCGACCGCCTCGACAAGCAGTTGCAGGGCCAAGTCGGCGCCGAGCAGTTCGTGCCCTTCTGCACCCCGGCGATCAACCTGTTCCCCCGGCGCCTGGACCGCATCCACCTGAGCGACCGGGTACACGAACACCACGCCATCGCCGACCGTACCCGGCCGATGGATTTCGAGATTCATTCGCTGACCTCGGTGAGCGGCCACGGCACCGGCGCGGACCAGACCTTCCTGCCCTTCTATGCCGTGCGCGACCCATCGCGCTATGGCCAGGAGAAGGCCTACTACATCCTCCGTCGCGAGCAGCGTGTGCTTTCCAGCGAACAGCGCCGCAGCGGCGCGCGCTCCAGCTACGTCGGCAGCGAGACCTTCATCAGCCTGGTGGACAGCCGCCAGGCGCCCTACCGCCACGACCTGCGCCAGCTCGGCCTCGGCGCGATGTGCAGCAACCGCGACCTGCCGCTGTTCATGAACCCCGGCAGCGGCAGCAGCGACTTCACCCTGGCCGACAGCGCCCCGGTGCAGGCGGTGCGCTGCCTCGCCGGGCCGAGCCGGCCGCGCCCCAGCCGCGCCCACGAGCGCGAGGCCTGGCGGCTGATCAGCCAGCTGTCGCTGAACTACCTGTCGCTGGCCGAGAACGGCCAGGGCGCCGCCGCCCTGCGCGAACTGCTGCGCCTGTACGGCGACAACCAGGACCCGGCCCTGCAACTGCAGATCGAGGGCCTGCGCGAGGTGTCCAGCAAGCCGATCACCCGGCGCCTGCCGATGCCCGGCCCGATCGTCTTCGGCCGCGGCCTGGAGATCACCCTGGAGTTCGACGAGAACGCCTTCCGCGGCAGCGGCGTGTTCCTCCTCGGCTCCGTGTTCGAGCGCTTCCTGGCGCGCTACGTGTCCCTGAACAGCTTCACCGAAACCGTGCTTCGCAGCACCGAACGTGGCGAGATCATGCGATGGAAAGCCCGACCCGGACGTCGTCCGAACCTCTGAGCGCGCTGCAGGCGATGCAGGCCGAGCCCTGGGAGTTCGACTTCTTCCAGGCGCTGCGGCGCATCCAGTGCGAACACCCCGAGCTGCCCCGCCTGGGCCACTCGCGACGGCTGGCGGACGACCCGCTGCGCCTGGGCCAGCAACCCGAAGGCAGCTTCGCGCCCTCGACCCTGGCCGCCGCGCAGGCGCCCGAGGACGGCGCGCCGGGGCGCCTGGAGCAGTTCTTCTTCGGCCTCGGCGGCCCCAACGGCCCGCTGCCGCTGCACATCACCGAGTACGTGCGCGACCGCCAGCGCAACCATGGCGACGACACCAGCAAGCAGTTCTTCGACGTCTTCCACCACCGCCTGCTGAGCCTGTTCTATCGCGCCTGGGCCGAGGCCCGGCCGACCGTGAGCCACGACCGCCCGGACGACGACTACTGGTCCGAACGCCTGGCCGCCTTCAGCGGACGCGGCCAGCCGAGCCTGCGCGGCGTCGGGCTGATCGACGACAACGCCAAGCTGCACTACAGCGGCCACCTGTCCGCACAGACCCGATACCCGGACGGCCTCAAGGCCATCCTGCAGGACTACTTCGGCGTGCCGGTGCGCATCGAGGAATACGTCGGCCAGTGGCTGCAGCTGCCCGAGCGCACACG